>NZ_CP065546.1:2760000-3400358 GCF_015999545.1 Lysinibacillus sp. JNUCC-52 | reverse complement strand
AATTAAAACTATTTATAATACAAATTTCATCAATTTTCTTCACAAAGAGTTCCTTGTTAAAAAATCTTATTTCCGATAAAGAACGAGATAAGTAGAAATCATAAAATTGTTGCATTAAATTCCGAATATTTTTTTCATCACCTTGTACCATTAGCACTGGAGTAGTAACTAATTTTAATTTATGTTCTTGTAGCCATTCTTTTATAACTTTAAATTTACGGTACACTGTAGATTTGCTCATATTGAGGAGTTGTGTAATTTCACTTACAGAATATACATTTTTTTCGAAGATTATTGTTATTATTTTTAAAAATACATTATCTTTATATAGTAACTTCAATGCATCATCAATTAGTGAAGGAGAAACAATATCCAAATGGACTTCCCCAGATTTTATAAAAAAACTTGTGTTACTTAATGTTTCCATTAAAAAATGAAGTTCTTTTTCTATAGTGGATCTTCCAACTTGTAAATGTTCTGCCAACTCATCGATCTTCGCTTGTCCGCTTTTACAATAAAGATAAATCAGTATTTTTTCTGGGCGATCTAAAAATCTTTCCATAATCTATCAGCTCCTTTTTATTTTATCTAAATACTAAAGTTTCTTAAAAAACATAAAAACAAAGCCATTATCGACTTTGTCTTTATGTAAAGGATATTAAAAATAGTTTATTACAATATTAAAAGAAGGTTAAATCAGTATTTGATACTGCTCTTCTCGTAAATATTTCCGATTAGTCAGCGACTGATACTGTTGTTGTGCCAACAACCGTTTCTTTTGTATCGACACCTGTTGTAGTTGCAACGGCACATACTCCCACCGCTGAGCCAGCAACTGATGTTGGTGGCTCAGTGAAGGATTCCGTAGTTGGACCAACAACTGATTTTGTTGCTGCAATAATTGGTTTTGTTGCGTCAATAAGTGATTTTGCTGTAGCAACAAGTAGTTTTGTTGTAACAGCAATTGATTGTGTTGATTTGGTTGCTGATACTGTTGTTTTGTCAGCAACTGGTTCGCTCCATACAGAGAAGATTTCCTTTTGATCAGTAATTGATTAAATGACATCAAATGAGCTACCACCTCTGTCTTCCCTTTCATTAAAAAATAGCTAGTTCCTTAACTTTGCTTCCTGCAAAAAATATTATTTGTTTAGATGAGTTAGTAACTCGTTCTGTAGCGTTAGTAACTCATCCTTTTCAGCTATTAACTCTTTTTGTTGAGCCAGTAAGTCGTCTTGTTCAGCTTGTAACTCGTTCCGTTGATCTAGTAATTCGTTCTGTTCAGCTTGTAATTCATCCTGTTTTGCTAGTAATTCGTTCTGTTCGGCTTGTAATTCATCCTGTTTAGCTAGTAATTCATTCTGTTCGGCTTGTAACAAATACTGTTCAGCCACTACCTCGATCTGCTCTGTCAGTAACTTGTTCTCCTCAGCTTGTAACTTATTCTCTTCAGCCAATAACTTGTTCTCCTCGGCTTGTATTTTGTTCTCTTCACTCACTGTCTCCATAAAATGTTACCGTATAGTAATCTAAAGTAGGGACAGCAGTAATACCATTACTATTGTGAATTGTAATTTTACCGCCTGATTTTAACTTTTTATGAATATCTACTCCTTAATCAGCGTCTGTTAAATCATAGATGTAATATGTTCCCTCTTTATCTACTGTAGGCTCATTCGGTAATGTATTTGTATAAAATTCATTATCGTCAGCTGTATTGACTAAACGCAGCGTTCTGCCACACCATTGACCAGTCCCCTTTTCACCGTCTATTCTCATTAAAATGTGAAGGTCTGTTTTCACTTCAAATGTCCGCTGTTGATTATGCTTAGTGGCTTCCGCGTTAATTGGAGTTACTATTGCTGGTGTTACTAATGCAGCAGCAGCAAAAATTGTAGTTTTTTAAATTTATTTCTTTTTTTCTTCATTCTATTACTAGACCCCTTCCTTAAATTTTTCTGCAGTTATTTTTTCATTTCTGCAATTATCTGAACTATATATTATTTTAATAGCACGGAAGAATCTTATTTTTTCCCCCTATATCTTTTTTTTGAGAAAATTAAAAAGGCAAAATTACTACTTATTTAGTAAAATTAAATATTATTTTTATTTAAAGTTTTTAAATAATATTTACATCATATAATTTTGACTATATTAAAAATCATATTTCTCTTTTTAATTTTTTATTTTTGATAAAAAATTGGCCTTTTAATGCGGAAGTAGGATGAGCCGCCCAAAATAAAAAAACGAAAACTGGACAGTTTAAGTCCAGTTTTCGTTTTTGCTATTTATATGTTAAACTTCACTGCCATTTATGTTAGGTTTCTCTTAATTCTTCATTTGAATGACAAAAGCGCATTCTTCCTCTCTATAATTCATCTGGCTGCATTTCAATCAATTCATCGCCTTCTCGTTTCACCCTTTTATTGAGCTCTTCAATTGGAATAATATCGACTGTTTGCATATCTTCATGCAAATCAAAAATACTAATGGTATCCGAATCAACCATATCAGGCTTGTCTTTGCTTGATAAGTTCATAAACATTCTTTTCTCAGGTGGCACATTTTCTTTATCCATGTTGTCACACTCCTTTATAGTAATGTGTGTAAACATACTAAGATTATGTGTCCTTCGTTTTATCAACCCGATGATACTCGGAAACTTGGATAACTCGAACATTTCTTGTGTGTAATTCATGATATATTCCTCTGCTATCTGTAAAAGCAATATATTGATCGCGTTCACTTTTAACCAATTGCTGTGCTTTTTCTTGTGATTCAATATGAATAAATCGTCTAACATAATGAATCTCATCAAAGAAATAGGTTATTTTAAATTCCTTCATTCTCCAACACTCCTCCATTAATGCACTTATCATATCCAATAGCTGTTTTTGTCATTCTCTGTTATATAAGAAACGTTTTAAAGGCCCACAAAAGTATAAGATTGAAAACGCGAGCAATACTAAAACGTATCGGAAAACGTTTAAACGGAGGTATTCAATTGAACGCAGCAAATAATGCATTATCCATTTTTGCCCTAGGTGGTATTAACGAAATCGGAAAAAATATGTATGTTGTACAGTACGGAAATGATTTACTTATAGTCGATTGTGGCGCAAAGTTTCCAGATGAAAGCCTACTCGGCATTGATTTGATTATTCCTGATATCACATACTTACAGGAGAACAAAGAAAAAATTAAAGGTTTGATTGTCACTCATGGGCATGAAGATCATATAGGTGGTATTCCGTACCTTTTAAAGAAAATTAATGTGCCCATCTACGCTACCCGATTTACATTAGGGCTAATTGAGTTAAAACTAAAAGAGCATAAGCTACTAAGAGAGACTGACTTGATAGAGATTCGCTCTGACTCCTCGCTACATTTCGGACAGATTGATGTTAGTTTCTTCAGAACGAATCATAGTATTCCTGACTGTTTAGGTATTGTTTTCAAAACACCTGAAGGCAATGTTGTGCATACTGGGGACTTCAAGTTTGATTTAACACCAGTAAATAATCAGTTTGCTGACATTCACAAGATGGCAGCTATCGGATCTGAAGGTGTATTGTTATTAATTTCTGAAAGTACAAATGCTGAACGTCCAGGATTAACACCATCAGAAAAGCTTGTAGGGCATCATATTGAAGAGGCTTTTCTTCATGCTGAGCGCAAAATAATCATTTCTACCTTTGCGTCCAATGTGAATCGAATTCAACAGATTGTAGACGCCACTATTGCAACGAATCGGAAACTAGCATTGTTAGGTCGTAGTATGGTCAATGTTGTAGATGTTGCATTAGAGCGCGGATATTTAACGATGCCCGATGATTTGTTACTTGATGCCCGTGAAGTGAAGTATCTCCCACCAGAGGAAGTAGTTGTGTTATGTACAGGGAGTCAAGGAGAGCCATTAGCCGCACTTTCTCGTTTAGCTAGTGGCAATCATCGTGAAGTGAAAATTTTGCCAGACGATACTGTTATTTTAGCTGCCTCTCCAATACCAGGTAATGAAAAAGGTGTTTCGCGAATTGTTGATAATTTATTTCAGCTTGGGGCCAAAGTCATTTATGGTTCATCCAGTAACACTGGCATGCACGTTTCTGGACATGGTTATCAAGAGGATTTAAAGCTTATGCTGACACTTATGAAACCAACGTTTTTTATACCTATCCATGGAGAATTCCGCATGCTCCATCAGCACCGTTTGTTAGCAGAATCTGTCGGTGTCAAAAGAGGACATACCTTTATTATGAAAAATGGGGATGTTGTTGATATCGAAAAATCGAAAGCTAGGCAAACACGAAAAATCCCATCTGGTGATACGTATGTTGATGGTATTGGTATTGGTGAAGTTGAAGGCATTGTATTACGTGATCGTAAACAACTATCGGAGGATGGTATGCTCGTCATCGTGTTAACACTTAGCAAGACAGATGGATCAATTATTTTAGAACCTGATACTACATCACGAGGATTTGTTTATGCAAAAGAGTCAGAGGAACTTCTTCATAAAGTGAATGATCTTGTAAAAGTAACTATTAACGAGTTACAAGAGGTAAATAAACAACAACTATTTGTTTTAAGACGCGAAATTAAAAAAGCCGTTGGTCAATATTTGTTTGCGCAAACGAAACGAAAACCGATGATTTTACCTATTATAATTGAAATTTAACTGCATATCGTTTATGTTAGCAAGTCGGTGTTGCGGTATTCCTTTTAACACCGACTTATTTTTTAATGTCATCTCAAGTCTTTCTTTTACAATTTTTATTTTGGAACCGAAATAGCTCTCCAGTAAAGATTTTGTGTAGTGCCAAATGATATAACGTTTGAAGTTGGTCAAACCCGTCCTTTAGTTGGTTAGCATGTTGTTCAGTTTGCTTTGAAATGTTTTGAAAATGCATTGGTAGCTCCTCGACAACAGCAAGCAATGATTTTTTATTTTTCAATAAAAGCTGACTTGTTTTAAGCAGCTTTACAATATGTTCTTGGATTTCTAAAGATGGTACATCTAATTTTATATGATGCAATTGTCTCCAATCTGTTTTTGGCTCATACCATTGGAGGAAATAATATAAATACTCACTTAATAGAATGGATGCATTCGGTATAATCGCAATTACATCATTCGTAATATATACTTCTTGTTCACAATGAAATATATATTTTTTAGCACTACCCAAGTCATTTCGGGCAAGAATAATTGTTTTTGCTGGCACCTTCGTACACGTAAAAAGCATATTATCTACTGCATTCCAATTAGTTAATTTACGAACATCACCGTCAAGCGCTAACCCTTTTAAAGTTTCTGCAGTAATAAGAGGTTGACCTATTTTTGAGCACTCTGAAATATTTGGTGTTGTTAAATTAGCAACAATAAGAGCTACTTCATCAAGTCTATAACGCTCCAACAAGTTTAAATCCTCCATTCTTAAAAAGCTTTCAAATTCCCACACAACCAATCAAAAAATGCATGGGAAGACGGTCCAAAAAATTAGAAATTCTATTGCATAACATTTTAATAATGATTATTGTACCATTTTAATGTAACATTATCTACATTATATAACTTTAATGGTATATGCATAATCATTGTTTTTCACTAGCTTTTTACATAGAGGTGAGTGATATGTCAGACTTTTTAAAGCTAGTAGGTGAACAACTCCGTATCATTAGAGTTTCCAAAGGGCTTAGTCAAGAAGAAGTAGCAGAGAGAACGGGGAAGTTAGGTTTTAGTAAAGGTCGCATTTCCAATATTGAGCACGGGCAATCCAATATTACGTTAAGTACTTTAGAGTTGCTTATGAAAGCGTTAGATATTGCACCAGAGGAACTTTTTAATTTCCAAAGATTATCGGGTGTTACTGATATTGAAGAGAAAAATCTTATGCTCGACATTCATCGCTCATTATTAAGAGAGCGCAATTTAGACGAAGTAAAATATGTAGTACGCATCACAAGAGATTTTTTAAATACAATTGATGCTCAATCAAAGAAAAACAGCTCCAATGTTGATTAACATTGGAGCTGTTCGACTGTAAACAGGACTTGTCTGCACCTTTCACAGAGTGTTAGTAGATATTTGTTAGGGACGGTTGCTTTCCGCGAGAGTCTACGTGGATTTTTCCTTTGTTAGTTTCAAATGCAAAGTATAGAAATTGTATGTGTGACTGGCACACCGCATAGCCCCATGGCATAAGAATGGCTCCTAAAGCGGAAAAATCCACTTCGCTTTCCGCGGGCACACACGTAAGCCGCAACCCTCGCTAACGCGCGGCTTGTTGCGTCTTATGCTGTGTGCGTTCCCGCAGGAGTCTACGTGGATTTTTCCTTTGTTAGTTTCAAATGCAAAGCATAGAAATTGTATGTGTGACTGGCACACCGCATAGCCCCGCGGCATAAGAGTGGCTCCTAAAGCGGAAAAATTCCCGTTGCTTCAATCAACTTGATAAGCATTTTGAAAGTTGTAAGGCCATCTTCACATTGCTCTTTTCATTGGCCTGCAACGCAAATCAACTTTGCAGTCAACTGTTTCTCTTTTACCCTATTCGCCTTCCATACCGAACTTCTGACGATAGCCGCATTTTTTGCATAGCTCTTCAACCGCTTCTCGTCGTGAAAAGCCATCGACTAAATTATTGGCACGCTCGCCTTCTACAATTTCACTAAAGGACTGCTCATGTACATTCCCTAAATTAATAACACCTTCTCCATCAAGACAACATGGCACAACTGTACCATCTACAAGAATGGCAGCTTGGCTGCGTAATGCGTGACAAAAGCCTTTGCCTTCATCCTCTGGCGCAAGTAAACTTGGCCATCTAAATTCATGATCTTGGTTTAAATACACATTGTTCGCAATTTTTACGCCCTTACCTGGCTGAACTTTCTCCTCAATGCGAAAATCAAGATGATATTCATTTTCTAAAATTTCTAATGTTTCACGGTTTCTTCTAGCAGCAAGATCTGAAACATGATCCTGCTGTAAATTCCACAGGCGATACGAAATAATTGTGTTAAATTCTTTTGCTTCGCGCACAAAATCTAAAATATCCCCTAAATATTTTTCTCGATTTTCAGAGCCCTCATGACCATCAAAGCTATGTAACGAAAAATTAATTTGGCGGAGTGCAGGCTTGCCCAATAGCTTTTCACGATTCTTTTTTATAAGTGTACCATTCGTTGTAATATTCACCTTAAAGCCTTTGTCATGCGCCGCATCTAGTAGCTGATTAATACGTGGATGTAAAAGTGGTTCGCCTTTCACATGCAAGTAAATGTATTTAGTATGAGGACGTATTTCATCAAGAATTTTATTAAACTGTTCTACCTTGATAAGCCCTTTTGCACGCTCAGTTGGCGGGCAGAAACTACAAGCTAAATTACATACACTTGTTATTTCTATATATACCTTTTTAAATGTTTTCAACGTTTATTCACCGTTCCAGTTCCATAGATATTCATATAATCTTATTCATTTTAACAAATTTTCGTTATGTCTTGCAGAAATTCATTTTGAATAACTACAGCTTTCCATAATATCTTTAATATTTCCTTTTAAGTATAAGGCTACACGTACAAGTAAACATCTAAGAAATTAATACTTTAATAATAATACTTAAAAGAAAGGAGTGAAAACTATGACAGGTTTTTATAATCCCCGCAAAAATTCTCATAATCCTAATGAACCTGAAAGAAATCATTCTAATAATCAAGCGAAAAATGACATTACCATAAATATTACCTTTAATATTGGCAACACAGAAAACCGTTTTGAACAAAGAGCTGAAGGTGGTGGGCAAATCAATAAGGAGGTTGGCACAAATGCTAACCAAGGTGGGCAAAATGCGCTGAACCATAGCCAAACAAGAAATCTTAAATCGCAATTTGCGGATGGCAATGGCAGAAGTGGTATCGCAGGAAATAATAACGATGAAGCTGGTGGCCAGCAGGGGCAAAAAGTTCGTGATAGTTTAGTAATCGATAGTGATATACATTCGACTTCAACTCAACACCTAGATGTTGAAGATGCGCTACAAGACACAGTTGAAGATGAACCCACTGAAAACAATTAATAAATTTACCTCAATAAAAAAGTAAAACTTCTATCTATAGGAATTTTCATCCTACCTGATAGAAGTTTTGCTTTAGACCGAGCGCTTATAATTTTTTGTACCATCATACGAATAGAGCATCGGTTTTCCCTCAACAAATGTCTCTAAATGCACAGGACGCCCCCATAATTGATAAATATAAGGCAATACATTTTCTAAATAATGAGGATCTAGCTCCATCCCTTCAAAACCATGCACTAAATATAACTCTCCATTTCGGAGATAATCGCCATTTTTCACAACGATATATGGGAACCCTCCATTGACGCGCATCGACACAAGCTGATCACGAACCATTTCATGATCTTTGTCTGTAATACGATATTCATTGCCCTTTTTCTGGAACAAATATAGATCCTCTTGCTTTGCTAAATCCTTTGTTAAATAGTTGCGAATAAAGGAAATATCCGATTCAATTTCTCGCACCTCAAACATCTTTTCACGTCCGCTATTTGGTAGTACTCCACGTTTTAGCATTTCTTCACTTGGATTATTATAGCGTTTTTCAATATCCTCAAATATTTTCAAGCCTAAATAATAAGGGTTGATCGATGTTTTGGATGGCTGCACAACGCCAGCGTTTAACTTAGCGTATTCAATCGTCTCCACTGTCGTTAAATTCAGCTCACGCATAATTCGTTGATGCCAAAAGGATGCCCAGCCTTCATTCATTATTTTCGTTTCTAATTGAGGCCAAAAATATAGCATTTCCTCACGCATCATTGTTAAAATATCCCGCTGCCATCCCTCTAGTTCACGACTATGCTCCTCAATAAATAGCAATAAATCTTTTTCAGGTTTCATTGGAAACGGCTTGATTTTTCTACGTACCGACCGCTGTTCTTTTTCCTTATTATCTAAACTCCAAAGATCATCATACGGAGATTTGGTAGCAATAATTTCTTCGTCCTGTTCTTCCTCTTCAGAAGCCAGCTTTGTTCTTAATAAAGAAGGATCGATATGTTCTTGTATAGCTAATATCGCATCTAAAAACTGTTCGACCTCTTCCTTACCATATTCCCTTTCATAGCCAGCAATCCGTTCTGCTGTTGCCGTCATACTCTCTACCATATCTCGCCTTGTATTTGAGAATCGTACATTGTTTTTAAAGAAGTCACAGTGTGCTAACACATGCGCAATAATTAGCTTATTTTGTGTAAGTGTATTCGTATCGAGTAAAAATGCATAGCACGGATTTGAGTTAATCACAAGCTCATATATTTGACTTAGCCCTAAGTCATATTGCAGCTTCATCTTATGAAATTGCTTTCCAAAGCTCCAGTGGGAAAAACGCGTAGGCATACCATATGCGCCAAATGTATAAATAATATCTGCAGGACATATTTCATAACGCATTGGGAAAAAATCTAAACCAAACCCTGTTGCAATTTCTGTTATTTCATCAATCGCACGGTGAAGCTCCTTCTCCATTTTTCAACCTCCTCCTCTGGAAAAATGAATGCTTCGCACCTTCCTAATATTAATTTTCATTTTGCAACTCATGTTTTTGGAAAAAGCTCTTTAAGGCATCATAGACATCGCCTTTTTTCTTTAAAATATGATACCTAAACTTTGGATCATCAATTTTTTTATACGTATACATTAATGTTGAAAAACGATTATGTTGATTGACTTCGCCATATCCAAACATGCTTGAGACGTCCATCAATTCATTAACAAGCTTTAAACATTTTTCATTATCCATTGAAATGTTTTCACCATCTGAAAAATGCACAGGATAAATATTATAACGACTAGGATTATACTTCTCACGAATCAACTCTAACGCTTTAATATAAGCCGAAGAACAGATCGTTCCGCCACTTTCCCCTTTTGTGAAAAACTCTTCCTCTGTCACTACTTTTGCCTCTGTGTGATGTGCTATAAATTCAATTTCAACTGTTTCATATTTCGACCGTAAAAATCTCGTCATCCAAAAGAAGAAGCTTCTAGCACAATATTTTTCAAAGGCACCCATTGAACCACTCGTATCCATCATTGCAAGGACTACAGCCTTTGATTCAGGCTTCTCCACTTCATCCCATGTTTTAAAACGTAAATCATCATTATGAATTGGTGTAATTTGTGCTTTCCCTTCCATGGCATTGCGTTTCAGCGCATTCAATATTGTACGCTTCTTATCCACATTCCCCATAAGCCCTTTTTTCCTTATATCATTAAATTCAATTTTTTCGGTTTTAATATCTGCTTTTTCTTTTTGCTGTAAATTAGGAAGCTCCAGCTCTTTAAATAACACACTTTGAATTTCTTCCATACTTACTTCTGCTTCATAATAATCTTGACCAGGCTTGTCACCAGCTTCTTTCCCATTTCCATTGCCTGGCTGTTTACTACCGTCACGCGCAACAACATCACCTACACTACTATCACCTTGTCCTTGACCGACATGCTTAGAATTATCATAGTTGTATCGAATTTTATATTCATCGAGGGAGCGTATCGGTATTTTAATTACCTCACGACCATTGGACATGACAATACTTTCCTCACTGACTAAATCGGGTAAATTATTTTTAATCGCATCTTTAACCTTTTCCATATGACGTTGCTGGTCTTGGTGCCCTTTACGATGGAGGGACCAATTTTCCTGAGAGATGACAAAACCCTTATTTTCGTTTTCAGTCATTTTTATCCTCACCCATCTATCAAATTCGCTTTTTCTATACTATGCTAGTAATCCGCTTTATTGAACTTTTTTAGAGAAATAAAAGGAGTGCCCTTAAATTGGGACACTCCTATTACGTCTATCAATTACGCTAGTGCATAATTGTGGCTGCCACTAAAATGAAAACTATCGATTCAGTAAGCTTCCTACATATTGTAATAATTCATTTGCTGACGTTGTATTATATCCATGTTCATCGACAAGTCTTGCCACAACTTCATTAATCTTTTTCAACTGTGACTCATCAGGCATTTTTGAAGAAGTCGTAATTTTTACAACATCTTTTAAATCAGCAAATAATTTCTTCTGAATCGCTTCTCGTAATCTATCATGAGAATTATAGTCAAACCGCTTTCCATTTCTCGCGTAAGCCGAAATACGAATTAATATCTCCTCACGGAATGCCTTTTTCGCATTTTCAGAAATCCCAATTTGTTCTTCAATGGAGCGCATTAATTTTTCATCTGGATTCATTTCTTCACCAGTCAAGCGGTCAAAAATTTTATTCTTATTACAAAATGCCTCTACATTATCGAGGTAATTATTCATTAACGTTTTTGCAGATTCCTCATACGAATAAACAAACGCTTTTTGCACTTCATTTTTAGCAATATCATCATACTCTCTTCTTGCTACAGCTATATAGTTCATATATTTTTCACGATCTTCCTGCGATATCGAAGCATGCTGATCAAGACCATCCTTCAGTGCTCGCAAAACATCCAATGCATTAATCGATGGAATTTCTTTTCGAATAATAGCTGAAGAAATACGATTAATAATATACCGTGGATCAATACCGTTCATGCCTTCATTCGGAAACTCTTTTTTAAGCTCCTCTAAGTCAACGGAATTAAATCCCTCCACATTTTCTCCGTCGTACAAGCGCATTTTTTTTATAAGATCCACACCTTGTTTTTTCGGAACTTCCAGTCTTGTTAGGACCGAAAAGATTGCTGCGGCCTTCAATGCATGCGGCGCAATATGCACATGGGACATATCACTTTCATTAATCATCTTTTCATAAATCAGTTCTTCTTGGCTCACTTTTAAATTGTAAGGTATTGGCATTACAATAATACGCGAGTGTAATGCTTCATTCTTTTTATTTGAAATAAAGGAACGATATTCTGTTTCATTCGTATGCGCTACGATTAGCTCATCCGCGCTAATCAACGCAAACCTTCCTGCCTTAAAGTTCCCTTCCTGTGTCAGTGATAATAAATTCCATAAAAACTTTTCATCTAGTTTCAGCATTTCTTGGAATTCCATCATCCCTCGGTTTGCCTTGTTTAATTCTCCATCAAAGCGATAAGCACGAGGGTCTGACTCTGAGCCAAATACACCAATTGTTGAGAAATCAATGCTACCTGTCAAATCCGCAATATCTTGAGATTTTGGATCTGAAGGTGTAAAGGTTCCTATGCCCACACGTCTGTCTTCTGAAAAAGTGATACGCTCAATGATGACATTTTCAATACGTCCATCGTATTCTTTTTCAAGACGCATCGTATTTAAAGGCGATAAGCTGCCCTCAATTCTTATTCCATACTCTTTAAAAAAGTCGTTCCGTAAATGATGTGGAATTAAATGCAGGGGATCCTCATGCATTGGACATCCTTTAATTGCATAAACTGCTCCCTCTTCCGTACGCGAGAACTGTTCAAGTCCACGCTTTAACAAAGTCACTATCGTTGATTTTCCTCCACTTACTGGCCCCATCAATAACAAAATACGTTTTCTAACATCTAATCTTCTCGCTGCTGGATGGAAATATTCCTCCACCAGTCTTTCAATTGCTGACTCAAGCCCAAAAATTTCTTGCCCGAAAAATTGATACATTTTTTGCCCATCGCGTTCCTCTACACCAGCGCTTTTAATCATATTGTAGACGCGAGAATGGGCTGTTTGAGCAACTTCAGGTCTTTCCTTCAGAATGCTTAGATAATCTGCAAATGTACCTTCCCACTTCAGTCGATTTTCTTCTTCGCGATAGCTCTTCACTTTATCTAAAATGTTGATAGCCTTCCCTCCATTCAGGGCTTGATTTATAACATAGTATGAAGTTAAAGACATTATGATACCCATTACTTTTTCTTTGATTAAGTTTCTTCTTATTGTTTCTTTTTTTCTTGCTACAAAAAAGCCAATTACTGTATTGACAGCGGACTTATGAAATATAAAATTTCGGTTATTCTAATCTGTAGAAAGGAGGTTCAATTTTGAGTCGTCATTTTATTTTCCTTCTGACATGTACGCTAGTGTGGAGTTATTTCTTCCCAACAGTTACTTTGGCAAATGAAGGACCTAGTAATGAAGAAATATTACAACAACGTATGTCTTATTATGTACAATACGATGAATTACTGATTCCATGGCACTTTTTAGCAGCAATCGACCAATATGAGCGCAATCTCCAATCTGTTCGGAAAGACATCCCTAAGCGAGATGGCTACATTGCCATTCAATTTTCTGATGAATATTGGTCAGGCGCATTAAATCCTGTCAAGGAAGATACGATACCCGAAACAATCAGTTACTTCGGTGGGATGGGACTTGATGGCAATAATGATGGAATCGCCAGTCCTAAAGATGATGTAGATGTTATTTACTCCATGGCAAGCTATTTAAGTAAATTTGGTTCTACCGACGAGGACTTCAAATTGGCATTATGGGAATACTACAAAAGCGAAGAAGCGGTTAATCAAATTGTAACAATTTCTACTTTGTATAAACATTTCAAAACAACTGAGCTAGATGCACATACGTTCCCAATTCCAACTCGCTACAATTACAGCTTTAGAGGTACTTGGGGCGATAACAGAGGCTGGGGCGGTAGGCGTATCCATGAAGGTACAGATATATTTGCTAGCTATGGTACACCTATACTTTCCACTTCCTATGGTGTAGTCGAAATCAAAGGTTGGAACCAATTTGGTGGATGGCGAATTGGGATTCGTGATAATCATAATTCTTATCATTATTATGCCCATCTTGGCAGCTATAATAAGGACATTAAGGTTGGGGATGTTGTAGAGCCAGGTACAATACTCGGTTATGTCGGTAGCTCTGGCTATGGGAAAGAAGGAACTTCAGGGAAATTCCCACCACATCTTCATTATGGAATATACAAATTTAATGGCCGTACAGAATGGGCATTTGATCCATACCCATCCCTTTTACAATGGGAACGTCAAGCCAAAAAGAATAAGCAATAATGCAATTACAAAGTACAAGTATTAGCATTAGATATTAATACGATGCAGAAGCAAGCTCCACAAGGGCTTGCTTTTTTTTTTGAAAATTCCCTTATGGACAGTCTACACAGATGTAGGAATTTAATAATTTTACACTTTCTAAAAATGACATTAACATAGGCAAATAGATATACACCTTTAGCAATCTAACAAAAATATAATAATAATGTAAATTAATTATGCCAAAAAACCTTTTTTAGTATTTTCAACAAAAAAATTCTACTTTTCTTATGAAATAGTAATAAAATAAAAAGATAGGACTCGTTCTATAGAAAAAGTTAAAGGATGGAAAAAATGAACCCTTTATTTCAGTTTAAATCAATCAAAGCACGCATTTTAAGTAGATTTATCATTTTATTAGTATTATTTGTGTGTTTTACTACTTATACTTATTTTTCGAACACGAACATGGAGAAACAAGCAAAAGTACTTGTGAAAGAAGATTTAGTTGTTTTAGAAGCAAGTAAAAATTTGTCTATGTCTATAAGTGTACGATTATCTGCAGCTTTAAGTTATGTTGTAACAGGCGATGAAAAATACATAGATACTTTTAATAAGTACCGTCAAATTGCTGAGGATAATAACAGTATCGTGGAGCAATATGAAAAAACAGCAGAACGTGAAGAACTAGTAGTGATGGCACGTGAATGGAGCAACCGTGTTAATAGTGAAGTTTTTGAAGTTTATAAAAAGGGCGACAAACAATTAGCATTAGAAAATTTAACAGCTATGAATGAACTTGTAAATGAAGTTCGTGATGGCTATGAAGAAGTGTCTGATAAACGCTATGACTCGATTACGCAAGTCGGCAATGATGTCGTATCAACAAGTTCAAACAATAAATCAATTGGGTCTGTTGTCAGTCTCATTCTAATTATTGCAGGCATTCTTTTAGCAATTTTTACAGCAAGTCGCATTTCTAAACCCGTTAAAATTGTTTCCAATCGTATGAGAGAATTAGCTGATGGGAATTTGCGACATGATAAGTTTTCAGTTACTAATCAAGATGAGATTGGACAATTAATGCTTTCTGCCAATGACTTGAATGATAAATTACAGGAAACGATTAGCTCTATTCATAATGTTTCTGAAACAGTTGCAGCTAGCAGTGAAGAATTAGCGCAATCTGCTAACGAAGTTCAAACAGGTACAGAACAAATTTCATATACTATGCAAGAGCTGGCTACTGGAACAGAAACACAAGCGTCCACAGCTAGTGATTTAGCAGAAACAATGACAACTTTCCAACGCAACATTCATGAAACAACACAAGAAGGAGTGGAGTTAAAAGAACATTCTGGGCATGTACATGACTTAACAACGTCAGGTAAAAAATTAATGGTCCAATCAACAAAACAAATGGCGACTATTAATGACATTGTTTTAGATTCTGTGAAAAAGGTAGAAGGCTTAAACGAACAGTCTGCTGAAATTTCAAAGCTTGTTTCAGTAATTGATGAGATTTCAAACCAAACGAATTTGCTTGCTTTAAATGCTGCAATTGAAGCAGCACGTGCAGGAGAGCATGGCAAAGGCTTTGCAGTTGTTGCAGATGAGGTACGTAAGCTTGCTGAACAAGTACAATTCTCTGTTACTGATATTTCTACAATTGTTCATCGTATTCAAAATGAAACAGGAAATGTAACGAGTTCTCTACAATCAGGCTACGAGGAAGTTCGAAAAGGTACTGCACAATTAGATCAAACAAATAACACGTTCGATCAAATTTCTCAAGCGATTGAAGATATGAATGACAATATTAATGTCATTTCCAATAACTTAACAAAAATTTCGCAACACTCCGAAATGATTAATGGCTCTATTGATGAAATGGCTTCTATTTCACAAGAATCTGCAGCAGGCGTAGAGCAAACAACTGCAACTGTCGAAGAAACAGCGGCAACAATGGATGAAATTACAAAGAGTGCTAATCAGCTTGCAGAAATGGCTGAAGAGCTAAATACCCAACTACAAAAATTTACTTTATAACAGTTAAAAAGCTATCCGATTTTTTGCGGATAGCTTTTTTTACTGCCAACGCCGAATAGGCACCCTTTCCAACTCATAGCGCTTTATAATAATACTGATTTTTTGAAACCATTGTTCACATAACTCCATTGCTTCTTGATACGAATCATCTTCTTTAGATATTGCATCCTCCAATTCCAAAAAAGCATATTCAATAATCGGAGCAGTAATATTATCTACTACCAACTTTATAGCTAAGTGTGAAACCTCCTCTATTTCCTCCGATTCATCCTCGTCCATATCCTCTTCCTCTCCTAAAGAGCGATGGTCTTCCTCTAGTAAAGATTCATTAAATAATCCATTACTTGTTATCGCAATAATATGACCGTCTTCCATTATGGCTACTTCATAAATTTCATTAAATTGGACTTCCTTCTTGGTCAACTCCGCTTCCCAATCTTCTTTCATCGCCACTAATAATGTTTTTGTATGCTCATTTAGCAATAACGCCTGTAAACCGTTATTGGCGATTGTGCTATGTGTATGGGGGATATTGTTTAACTCTTCTTCACTTGCTCTTTTAAGCTCTGTCATTAATTTATAAGTATGATATTTCCATTTAATATAACGAATTGTCGCGACTGTGACTAAAGCAATGCCAATTAAGAAATAGGTTTTTTTAATGAGTATAGCTTCCATTGCATTTGCTAAAAACAAATAAATTATACCTAACAATAGTAGAAAGACTGTTTTCATTATTATTCCACCCTCAATATGAATAATAGATAGGAAAATACAACTTTATATTAGAAATCTTATTCAGTCATCTCTCTTTTCATTCTTCATTTAAATAGCTGAACAATACAAAAAAGCAGCAACACGTGATAAAACGTGTCGCTGCTCAGCTAGTAATAAACACTTACCCCTAAATGTTTATTAAAGAAAATCATGTAAATTGTGTTACGAGTAACACAGATGGAATAAAGGATAGAGCAAAAACAAACATATACCATACTGAAGTACGGCGTAATGAAAAACGAACTTTTTTGTGTTCTGCATAAAAAATATCTAACATGATAGCTACTATTAATGGAATACTAATGCAAGAAACAACAATTAAAATAAGATCAAAAAATATCATAAAAGCACCCCTCTGTTCATGAACATTTCTTTTCCCTTTTGTGACAGCTTTGTGTCAATTCAAGTGTACACAATTTCGTCACATATTGCAATGGATAAAAGAAAAAAATGGTACTTTTACAATATATTTTTTATTTATGGAATGTTTGTTTCTTAGTCTCTATATTTATATGTTAATCCCTTTAAAAAATTCCTTACAAATCGATCACCGCATTCTTTGTAGTTACGATGGCTAGGATTTCTTAAAATTGCACCGAGTTCCCCTTTCGATACAGACACGCCACCTTCATATAAAATATCCAGCATATCCTCGGTAGTTAAAGCCATTGCAATTTTCACTTTTTTCATTAGCATATTATTCGGGCTTTCATTTCCTGTCACTGCTGGAGGTCCTTCTGGTTGCCCTTGTTTAGATTGTTGGGCACCACGTTTAAATGTAATTAAACCATTTAGAAATGCCTCTACCATTTTGTTATTACATTTGATGTAATTTTCAGGAATGTCCTCTTCTGCTTCATCTTTAACTTTTATAAGCATGTTTAATATATCTTCTTTTGAAAACTTCATACCACCTAGCTTAAAAATTTCCACCATATCCGTATTTTTAATATCTAGTGCATATCGTAAACGAATTAAAATATCATTATTCGTCATATCAAAACCTCCTTGATCTTCTAGCTAATCCTTAATTTTAAGAGCCAGGATTTATTATAACAGAGTAAATTGCATTTTTAGCTGCTTTCCTGTTATTCCTAACTATAGTATATAGTTTGCACATTTCCTTCTTTTAAAATGTATGAAAAACATGCTTGCGACCATTCTAATAGCACAAGGAGGTGAGAAAAATGGCTAATAACAATCGAAGTTCAAATAAGCTCCAAGTACCTGGCGTACAAGAAGCTGTCAATCAAATGAAATATGAAATTGCACAAGAATTCGGCGTACAACTTGGGCCAGATGCTTCTTCTCGCGCTAATGGTTCAGTTGGTGGCGAAATCACAAAACGACTAGTAGAAATGGCTGAAAAAAGAGCAAAAGGTTACTAAATTAAAAAAAGTGCCAGTCACTAAAACAATTCTGAATTGTTTTAGTGACTGGCACTTAATTTTATTTTTTACTTTTCTTCGCTCCGTTAATCATAACAATAACGAAGACTAATAAAAGAATAAGTAACGCACCTATAATTACGTATCCGACCATACTAGTTATACCCAAAACGTTGTTGCTCCTTCCCATACGTAAAGTGGAACAAAATTTTTTCGCTATGCATGAAATTGATAAAATTCCACCACTTTAGTTTACCTATTTAAAATACCCTTCTACTTCTATTTCTTCAACTAAACTGCTCTATTACTATAATAATTTTACCAACTACAGCGTTATTTTAATTCACATTAATTTCATTTTTCCCGATAAACGTAAATTATAATCTTTCACTTATACTAAATAGGTATACATTTCCCTTATGAGGTCGTAGTTCTCAACGCTTTTCTTTAAAGAACAACACGCCAAACAAACCAATAATGGAGAAAATAACTGGCGCAAAAAATCCATAGTAATAGCCATTAGCTAAATTACCTGTAGTAGATTGAAAATAATCCAATAAATATCCGAAAATAATCGGTAGTAAGACAGCACTTAAAAAACCACCTGTATTCGCAAACCCTGAAACTATACCCGCTTCATTTAACGGGAATGATTGTCGTACAGCCGCAAACGTTAGGGCACTTGCACCGTATCCAAAGCCTATAATAAAAAATAATAGCATGAGCAGAAACAAGGAAGGATACCCTTTGAATAGTAAGAACGAACACCATCCGAGTAAAACGATAATATGAACGATTATATATGGCTTTTTTATTGTTTCTACCTTACTTGATATCCAACTAGTTAAAGGTGCTCCAATAAGTGCCCCAATAAGACCTACCATAATGAATTGACTTGCATCCGAACGTGTCATGTCATACATATTCGTCCCATATGGTACAGCCCAAGAGCTAATAAACCCTACATAGCCACCTACAACACCGAAATGACAAAAAAATAGAGCCCATGCTTGCGGATGTGAAAATATTCTTTTCACTAAAACAAATGGTTTTTCTCGTTGCCCCTCTGCTGTGACCAATACTTGCTCATCCTTAAAAAGTAATTTCGGCTTTTTTACAAGTACAAAATAAAGAACAATGCCACATATACATAATAATAACCCCGCTGAGAAAAATGCTGCTCTCCAACCAAGTAAATCTATCCATTCGGAGAAAGGAACTGTCGCTAATAAAAAACCAAGGCTCCCTGTCATGCCTGCTATGCCAATTAACCGAACAAATTCCTTTCGATAAAACCATTGAGCTAAAATAAGCACCATATTAACCCATATGGTCGCATCCCCTATTCCCGTAAGTATTCTGGAAAAGAATAAGACAAATTCGTGGGTACCAAAACTATAAATAATTGTGCCGAAACCTGTGAGCGTCGCACCAATAATTAAGAAAAAATTCGGGCCATAACGATCAGCTAAAATCCCCATTGGAATTTGCAAACTCGTATATACAAAAAATTGTATACTCGTTAACAAGCCAATCGTTGATGCTGTGACGTGAAAATCACGCATTAATTGTTCTGTAATTAATCCAGGAGCTGTTCGCTGACTTGCCATTAACAAATACGTAAACAATACAACAACAAATACAATCCACCTGTATTTGCTATTTTGTTTGTCCATTAAATCTACTCCTATTGGCTTTTACTAAAATATATGAAAAAGTGCCAGTCACTAAAACAATTTAGAATTGTTTTAGTGACTGGCACCGATGTTGTGGATGCTCAGGCAGCATAGAGCCTATCATTTCCTTTACAACAGGGTGATCTGCAGTAAAAAATTGTTGTTTTGATGTATATAAATCGACTAATTGTCCTTTTTCTAATACTCCTAATGTATCACTAATTGCACAGGCAGCTTTAATATCATGTGTAATAAAAAAATAAGATAATCCAAAATCCTTTTTGAGGTCTCTAAGCAACCCTAAAATAAGCGTTTGATTCACCATATCTAGACTACTGACAGATTCGTCCAAAACAATTAGCTTTGGTTTAAGTGAAAGGGCCCTTGCTATATTAATACGTTGCAATTGGCCACCACTAAACTGATGTGGATATTTTTTTAAATCGTTTTCACTAAGCCCTACCCTTTCCAATAATTCAATAACCAATCGCCTTTGCTCAGCTATTGTAAGCTTTTCATAATTTTCAAGCGGTTCTGCTATAATACGTTCTGCCGTCATTCGAGGGTTAACGGACGAGTAAGAGTCTTGAAAAACAGCTTGTAAATTTCGGCGAATTTTTTGACGAGTATGCTTATCTGCTGTGTAAATATCATACCCTTGAAACAGTACTTGTCCATATTGTGGCCGTTCCAAACCAAGAATCACCTTTCCTAAAGTACTTTTACCAGCACCACTCGTCCCGAGCATGCCTAAGCAAATGCCCTCATTAATTGAAAGCGATATACTAGAAAGTACTTTTTTAGGACGATTGTTCCACTTGAAAAAGGTGCGGAATTCGAATCCATAGCTATGTGATACATCTTTTACTTGTAATAAACTCATGTTTCACCCCTCTTAAATGTCCATCATTATTCATTCAAGAACCAAACTTATTCATCTAAATGAAAAATTGATCGCGCATTTAATAGCCTCTTCGTGTAGTCAGACTGTGGCTTATTAAATAATTGGAACACATCAGCCTGTTCGACTATTTTGCCGTTTTGCATAACTACTACTTCATCGGCCATTTCTGAAATAACACCTAAATCATGAGAAATTAATAAAATCGCTGAGCCATATTCAGACCGAATTTGATCTAAATGATGCAATACCTTCTTCTGATTGTTTACATCAAGAGCAGTTGTTGGTTCATCTGCAATAATAACAGCTGGGTGTAAGCATGCAGCAGTAGCAATCATCACCCTCTGCAACATACCGCCACTTAATTGAAAAGGATACAGTTTTAAAATATTTACAGGATTAGGTAAGTTCACATGTTGCAAAGCCTCAATAGCAAGCTCTCTAGCTTGTTTTTTACTCCACTTTGTATGAGAGCGTATTGTTTCAATTAGCTGATGACCGATAGTAAAAACAGGTGTAAAAGCATTCATAGGATTTTGCATAATAAATGCTATATCCTTACCACGTATTTTTCGCATTTCTTTCTCATTTAAGCCATTCAGTTCTCTTCCTTGTAGTGCAACGCTCCCAACAATGGTAGTTGTCTTCTTATCCAAAAGTTGAAGAATAGACATACTGGTGATTGTTTTACCGCTTCCACTTTCCCCAACAAGTCCAAGTATTCTCCCGCGATTCAATTCAAAATTTATATCTCGAACGAGGATAGCATCGCCATTTTGGGTTTTAACTTTGACATATAAATTTTTTACATCTAATACCTTGCTTTGTTCAGCTTCCAAACCTTCTCATTCCTTTTTAAAATCTTCGTTTAATACCGTAACGTTCCGCTAAAGCTTCTCCTAATACATTAAAAGTAATTATCACAAGCATAATGCTCAAGCCTGGATACAGCATTAATTCAGGATTTGTCCGAATATATGCTTTGCCCTCATGAATCATCGCTCCCCATTCTGGTAAAGGAGGTTGTACCCCAAAGCCTAAAAAGGATAGCGCCGATATGTCGATAATAGCCCAGCCAATTTCTAATGTACCAATTACTACTAGTGGCGGAAGAACATTAGGAATAATATGCTTTTTAATTATTTTTGGTTGCGAAGAGCCACTAATTTTTGCAGCTGCAACAAAGTTCTGCTCCTTCAGACTAAGGACCATTCCTCGGAAAATTCGGGCGTAATAAACCCATTGCACAAGCATTAACGCTAAAATTACTTGTGGGAGACCTGGGCCAAATATGCCCACTAAGCCAAGAATAAGAATGAGATTGGGAAATGCCAAAATACCATCACATAATCTCATCAATATATAGTCGATCCATCCGCCCTTATAACCTGAAATGGTTCCTACTATTAAACCAATAACTAATGAAGAAATAAAAATAAGAATAGCAAAGCCCAATGAAATGCGGGCACCATATAATATCCGTGACAAGTTACATCTTCCTAAATGATCTGTTCCTAACGGAAACTGCCAAGATGGTGATTGTAGCTTAAAAGCTAAATTAACCGCAACAGGATCATTTGGTGCTATCCAAGGAGCTAAGATTGAGATAATAAATAGGATAGCTAACATAATTGAACAAATAGTAATTGCTTTCTGATGTTTCAACAATGTACGTATTCTTATTCTCATTGAAGACGCCCTTCTTTCCTTGAAATACGGGGGTCAATATACATTTGAATAAGGTCTACGATTAAATTGCTAATAATAAATAAACAAGCGGCAATTAATACATAGCACTGAATAATCGGTATATCACGATTTAAGATTGCTTCAATAAAATAGCGACCAAACCCTGGCCAAGAAAACACCGTTTCAACGATAATTGCACCAGTTAAAAGTTTTCCAAGATTTATTCCTAATCCAGTAATCATTGGAGAAATCGCAATCCTTAAAACATGCTTTGCCATAATGATTGTTTCTTTTATCCCCCTCGTCCGAGCGAATAATACATATGGCTCCTGTAAATTTTCTAATACACTTGCACGCAACAGCCTTGTATACATCGCCACTAAAGGGACAGCTAATGTAATGGAGGGCAGAACAAGATGCTGCCATGTCCCAATGCCCTCCACTGGAAATAGATTCAGTTTGACAGAAAAGAAAAAAATCAATATATATCCTAGCCAAAAAGAAGGAATCGATGCTCCCATATACGAAAGTAAGCGACTAATATAATCAATCACGCTGTTCTTCTTTACACCCGCTAAGAACCCAAGTGGAACACTGCACACCACCGCTATTAATAAACTTCCTAGAGCTAGCTGAAGAGTGGCTGGTATTTTAGATGTAACCTCGTCCCAAACAGGCATTTTCGAAACATATGAGTTACCAAAATCCAGCTGAATTATTTTTATAATAGAGTTTATATACTGTTTATAAAATGGTTGATCTAAGCCAAATTCTTGTCTTTTTTGAGCTAATATTTCATCTGTTGGTTGAATATGAGCTGCTGCTAAATACGCCTCAGCAGGATCCACAGGCGAAAGGTGGATCATTCCAGATGTAAGAAGAGTAGCCAAAAGAAAAACGGGAATAATCGACGTAATTCGTTTAAGTATATAAGTACCCATCAAATCCCCCTAGCTCACTATTTAATGATAATTCCTGTGAATGGGTGCTCGTCTCGATTAGCAGGGAATGTGAAGTCTGAGACGTTCTTTTGATAGACCGCTGTCTGGCTTAAATAGGAAATAGGAACAAGAGCTCCTTGATCTTGTAGAGATGATAAAATAGCTGCGTATAATTGTTGACGCTCTTTTTCATCTGTAGTTTTAGGAACTTCTGTCATTTGTTTTAGCAATTCATCTTTGTTCGGATAAGCAGATATGGCTTCACTAAATCCAAAGCCTTCTGTTGCGACAATATTAATAAATGTATGCGGATCATAAGGAGCACCATAGTTACTAAAGAAATTAATTGCAAAATTATTATCTTTGAATCTTTGAATTTGTTCTGCCAATTCTAGCGGCACAATATTTAATTTCACACCGATGGCAGTCCATTCTGATTGCAGCGTTTCCGCCATTACTTTTTGAATCGTTTCCGCAGAATTGTACATTATTTCCACTTCAAGCTGTTGTCCATCTTTTTCTCGGATTGTTTTGCCCTCTGGAAGGATCCAGCCTGCTTCGTCTAATAAAGACTTGGCTTTTTCAACATCATATTGAATCGACTTCACTTCAATGTTGGATGTATACGGAAAATTCGTTGATAAAATACGATCTGCTACTTTTTCTAAACCTGAGGAAATTCCTTCAACCATTAATTCTTTATTAAACCCATAATGTAAAGCCTGGCGAACACGCTCATCAGACAGCTGCTCTACCTTTGTATTCATCACCAATAATCTCGTTGCAACTGGCTCTGAAATACTAGTGTTATATTTACCAGTCGATTGTAATTGTAAGAAGGAATCTAAACTAATAACCCCTTCACCGAAAATTAAATCTACCTCACCTTTTTCAAAGGCAAGTACCCTTGTTTCTGTATCAGGAATGACTTTCACCATTATTTTCTCCACTTTTGGCTTTTCACCCCAATAATTGTCGTTCCGTTTGTACACTGCATACTCATCAACCTTATGTTCATCCAAAATCCACGGGCCAGTACCTATTGCTTGCTCAACACCTTTTGAAGTATCGGAATCTTTCGGGAATCCAGCCTCAGCTAAAAAGCGAACAGGTCGAACGACGGCTAATTCCTGGATTGTTGGATAATACGGCTCGGTTAATGTTATTTGAAACGTATTTTCGTCCTTTACGTCCGTACGCTCTATTTTAGAAAGAAAACCCAACCAACTATGTAATTGGAGATTGTTCATAATCGTATCAAAATTCTTTTTCACAATTTCTGCATTAAAATCTGATCCATCAGAAAACTTTACGTCTTTACGAAGTTGAAATGTATAAACTTTTCCATCTTCAGACACATCCCACGCCTCGGCAAGATGCGGTTTTAACTCACCACCGCTTTGATAGCTTACTAATGGTTCATACACCATCGACTGGGCAAATAATTGAGTAGGGTTATAAACATGTGGATTCATTTCACCTACATCTCTTGGCCAAGCCATCGTCAGTATATTTTTTACCTCTTCGCTCTTACCCGTTGCAGGTGTAGTCTCCTCATTAGCTTTTGTACAACCAAACAATACTGTTGACAGCAACAAAATAAACAAAGATGTTAAAAAAACTCCCGATTTATTTATTGCACAAAGCATTAAAATTACCTCCTCATTGATATTGATAATCATTATCAATTATATATTAAAAACGTGATTTTTTGTCAAGAAAAAAAAGGTGCCAGTCACTCAAACAATTCAAAATTGTTTGAGTGACTGGCACACGTTTTATTCAAACCTATCAAGCAATGCGCGTACTTCATCTGTTGTCTTTGTATTCATCAATTGATTTCTTAATTCGCTCGCTCCGCGGAATCCTTTAACATAGATTTTGAAGAAGCGATGTAGTGCTGTAACTGAACGTGGTAGCTCCTCCGAATATTTGTCTTGAAGATCAAGCTGTAATCTTAAAAGATCTAAATATTCCTTACTACTATGTTCTTTCGGCTCTTTTTCAAAAGCAAACGGATTTTTAAAAATACCTCGACCAATCATAACCCCATCAACACCATATTGTTCAACAAGCTTCATGCCCGTTTCACGGTCAGGAATGTCCCCATTGATTGTTAGAAGTGTATTAGGTGCAATATCATCGCGCAATTTCTTTATTTCTGGAATTAGCTCCCAGTGAGCGTCTACTTGACTCATTTCTTTTCTCGTACGAAGATGGATAGAAAGATTGGCAATATCTTGCTTTAAAATATGTGTTAGCCATTCTTTCCACTCATCTACTTCAGTGAAACCTAGTCTTGTTTTTACACTTACAGGCAGGCCGCCCGCTTTAGCTGCTTCGATTAGCTCCGCAGCAACGTCTGGGCGTAAAATTAGACCGCTACCCTTTCCTCTCGTTGCCACATTTGGTACAGGACAGCCCATGTTAATGTCTACGCCTTTGAAGCCTAGCTCTGCCATTCCAATACTCATTTGACGGAAATATTCAGGATTGTCTCCCCATATATGTGCAACCATTGGCTGTTCATCTTCAGTGAAAAGTAGACGACCTCGCACACTTTTCTGACCCTCAGGGTGGCAATAGCTATCCGAGTTAGTAAACTCTGTGAAAAATACATCTGGTCTACCTGCTTTACTTACTACATGACGAAACACGACATCTGTCACATCTTCCATTGGTGCAAGTACAAAAAATGGTCGCGGTAAATCCCGCCAAAAATTATCTGTCATATCCTTCAAATCCTCTCATAATGGGAGACACTATTCCATTCTGCTCCCTATAATGCTTCTACTTGTTACACAGTTATGCCATGTTGT
Source organism: Lysinibacillus sp. JNUCC-52 (assembly GCF_015999545.1). Taxonomy (NCBI): domain Bacteria; kingdom Bacillati; phylum Bacillota; class Bacilli; order Caryophanales; family Bacillaceae; genus Lysinibacillus; species Lysinibacillus sp. JNUCC-52. Next base: position 3,374,115 of record NZ_CP065546.1, on the reverse strand, counting down.
AAGTTCAAGTAGGCAAGTCATTATTATAGTATAACCTAGCTTTTTTAATTTATCTTCACACAGATTCATCTTTAACTAGATTTTCATTTTGATTTATTTTGATACTTAGAAATAAAAGCAGATAGCCAATTAGAAATGCATGTTTGCACTTTTAAACCGTCTGCTTTTTATGCTTTCACGAAAATTAAAATAGGAAGAGCCCCGTGTGTATTCATATAAAAAAGGGCCATTCAAGTAGACGGGAAGATATCCTAAAGCAGTCTTATTATAAACGCTTTAATATCTAATACCTCTTCTTGAACTGCCCTCTAGTCATTATTTAGATTCTACACTCTCATCTTTGTTGTAGTTAAACTTAGACGGATCTACTGGCGTGAATCCTGTAGGTGTATAAAATCTCAATAAATCTCCATTCACTACTTTATCAGATAAGCCTAATTTAAAGTCTACTTCTTTTTTCATAGCTTTCGCAGACTCTAATTGACTATCATCTAATAGTAAACCTGTTTTGTTATCATAATATTTTTCATTAATTGAATAAATCGAAGGACTTACAAAATCACCATTTCTAAATGGTACAATTTCATTGTGCTCTTCTGATAATAAGTCTGAACCAAATTGAACATAGTTTTGCGTATCAATTCCAAGTAAGTGTAATAATGTTGGAAGAAGGTCAGTTTGTCCACCATAAGTATGGTTTGTTTCACCTTGCATTCCTGGCACATGGATGAATAGTGGTACGCGTTGTAAATTAGCACTTTCATATGGTGTAATTTCTTTACCCATAACTTGTTCCATCGCCGCATTATGATTATCTGAAATACCATAATGGTCCCCATAAAGAACAATCATCGTATTATCGTATAAGCCTGATTCTTTTAGTTGATTGAACATCTGCTCGATTGCTTCATCTGCATAACGTGCAGTTTGGAAATAATTATCTACACTTGCATCTCCAGTAGTAGCTTTATCGATTGTTACTAAGTCTTGATTCATTTTATATGGATAGTGATTCCCTACCGTAATTAACTTTGTATAAAACGGTTGTGGTAAAGAACTTAAAAGACTTTGAGATTGTTCAAAGAATGGTTTATCTAATAAACCATATTCAGCCATGTTATCTGAAGAGGCTGTATCATAATAACTAGCATCATAAAACTTGTCGAAGCCAAATGATTTATAAATGACATTTCGGTTCCAGAAGCTTCCGTTGTTGCCGTGGAAGACAGCTGAAGTATAACCATAATTTTTTAAAATACTTGGTGCTGCTTGGTACGTATTTTGTGCTTTCGTAATATAAGCAGAACCTTGTGGTAATCCGAATAAAGAGTTTTCTAACATAAATTCCGCATCAGATGTTTTACCTTGTCCTGTTTGATGGAAGAAATTATCAAAGTACAATGTATTTTGATCTTTTGCTAATGAATTTAAAAATGGTGTAACTTCTTGACCATTTAATTTATAGTCGATTAGGAAGTTTTGGAATGATTCTAAATGTAAATAGATAACGTTCATTCCTTTTGCCGCACCAAAATATTTTGGATTAGGGTTGGCATAGTTAGATTTTGTATAGTTAATTACTTCTGTAATATCACTACTATCTGCCAATGCTCTCTCTGAAGATGCCTTCATCGTTTCTACTGTGTCATAAATAGTGTAGTTATACATTCCTAGATATTTCACAATATAGTTTCTATCAAAACCACGAGATAACAGTTGCGGACGACTAGATTCCGCTAATCCTAAATTTACAACTGATACAACTAACGCAAAAGCAATAATTGCGAATGCTTTTTTGTATTCAACACGAGTTGTTTCTTTTCCTACTTTTCTTGAGAAACGTAGGAATATCATGACCAATACATCGACAAAGAACAAAATATCATAAGGTTTTAATAAAGAAAGAATACTACCACCTAAATCGCCAAAGTTCTGTGTTTGGAAGATTGTCGGTAATGTAATGAAATCACTAAAGAATCTGTAATAAACAACATTTGCATATAAAAGAATAGACATAAGCGTGTAAATTACAACGAGTGAAGTATATTTTTTCTTTCCTTTAAATAAAAATGAGAACCCTAGGAATAGCATTGCTGAACCTAGCGGATTTAATAGTAAAAGGAAATGTTGAAGTGCTCCTTCTACACCTAAATCAAACTGTGCTGTTTGAGTGATATATGTTTTAACCCATAACATTAAAACAGCTAATATATAAATCCCTAAAAATTTGTTTATAAAGTTTTTACTTACTAGATTTTTCATTTTTGCACCTACCTATTACTTATTTAAAATTAATCTAGATTAGATTATAAGTATAAATTTCGGAAAATTATTACTTCACTATAGCTTTTTTTCGGCAGCTAATGTATAATACTCCCGTTTTCATACTTCTGTCAAGTTGTAGACGATATTGCAAGTGAATAAGTTTCGTCCCTCACTATTACTGGAAACCCTGCCATAAAAACACCCCGCAAACGTTAGTTTTTACTAACATTTGCGGGGGTAAATTTCCCTTTTCATCTCGCTTATATTCAACCACTCCACAGCCTCATACTATGTGTTGGTAGTTTCAGTTGGTCAAATTCCTGCTATAGTAAAACTGAGCTTTTTTTATCATCAAATAATTTTTCTACAGGTAATTACGTTTTTCACAATTCATATATTAAACAGCAGCATATGGGATAATGAAAAAAGATTAAAGACACGCTCTTCCTTGAGCACATCTTTAATCTTTAAAATTTCTCTCTATTTTTTTTCCTTATCGTATAAAATCTCTTCAGCAAATTGTGCTAATTGTTGAGCTTTCAAGCTTATTTCTTGAATCGTTGAAGAAAACTCGTAGATTGAACCCGATTGCGTATCTGTTAATGTGTTGACTTCTGCAAATGATTGATTTAACACTTTTAGAAGCTGTTGAATATTTTTTGTAATATGATTAATTTGATCTGCATTTTGCTTCGAATTTGTAGCAAGCTTACGTATTTCATCGGCCACTACTGCAAATCCTTTACCCTGTTCGCCTGCACGTGCAGCCTCAATTGCCGCATTTAAACCTAATAAATTACTCTGATCTGAAATTCCTTTGACTACAGAAGAAATCTGACCAATTTCCTCCGCACTTGAACTCACATCTTTCATTGAAGAGGTCATATCTTTCACGCGGTCGGATAAATTGCCTACTGAGCCACTAATTTCTTCAATAGAAGCGGCCGTTTGCTCTACAATCGCAGAGAAACTTTCAGCCATTTCAAATAGTTTATGAGCTTTTTCCAAACTTGTTCCAATGCCTACCCCACCAATTACTTTCCCAGTACTATCGTGAAGCGGGATAGCTCTTGCAACAAGTGGGAAGCCGAATAATTCTTTCGGTATAACTGCTGATAAAGATTTATTCGCTTTAATCGCATTTGTGATGACATCACCTTCAACAAGTGGATCCCCTGGCGTAACATTTAAAGCGAATGTCTTCGCTGGAATATTAATGATTAGTTTCTCAGTATCGTAAATGCCTACCGTAATATCGTCTTGAATAAGCCCGTTTAACAAAGGAGCTACTTTAATAAACGCACTAATTACATCTGCTTCTTGCATATTTTCCGACCCCTTTGTCCTTAATAAGGTAAAATTCTTTTGCTATAGTTTACAGAAATCCATTTTAAAGTTGTAAACTCCTCAAGGCTCCATTCTCCGTTTAAGCGACCGATACCTGATTGTTTTTCGCCACCAAATGCAACATTTGGTTCATCATTAATTGTTAAATCATTTACATGAATCATACCTGTATGTACTTTCTTAGCCATTTCTACACCACGTTCAAGGTTAGCCGTATGAATTGCACCGCTTAATCCAAAACGAGTATCATTTGCGATTTGAATAGCTTCTTCTTCCGTTTCGAATGGAATAACACAAACAACTGGGCCAAATAGCTCTTCTTGTGCCACACTCATGTCTGTTGTTACATCTGCTAAAATCGTTGGCTCTACCATTCTACCTTTAATATTACCTTTAATAACGGCTTTCGCACCTTCAGCAATGCCTTTTTCAATCATTGCTTCTAGGTTAGCTGCTTGGCGATCATTAATGACTGGGCCAATGATTGTTTCAGGATCTCTTGGATCACCAACTTTCAGTGAAGAAACTTTCGCTACATACTTGTCAAGGAACTCATTGTAGATCGATTTCTGCACTAAAATGCGGTTTGCTGACATACAAATTTGCCCTTGGTGTGTGAATCGACTAAATGTCGCAGCACCAACTGCGTAATCCATATCTGCATCTTCTAATACGATAAATGCACTATTGCCACCTAACTCTAATAATGGCTTTTTGAAATTTTTAATCGCTACTTGACCAATGTAACTTCCTACCTTTGTTGAGCCTGTGAAGGAAATAATTCTTGGAATTGGATGCTCAACAAATGCATCCCCGATTTCATTAATATCCGTTACAACAACATTCATTAATCCTTTTGGGACACCAGCTTCTTCAAAAATCTTTCCAATTAATGTTCCACCTGTAATAGGTGTATCTTCATGAGGTTTTAATACAACAGCGTTCCCAGCACCTAATGCAGGTGCTACAGATTTCATCGATAAAAAGAATGGGAAGTTAAATGGACTAATGACGCCAACAACGCCTGCTGGAATGCGATATAGTCTGTTTTCTACATCATCGATTGTTGAAGGTAAAATCTTACCTTCCATACGAATTGGGAATGTTGCAGCCTCTTTAATAATATTCTTAACAAGACCAATTTCAAAAGCAGCCTTTAATCTTGTCCCACCTAATTCATCCATAATAATCGATGTAATGGCCTCTTCGTTTTCTTCAATATATTTCACTGCATTTTCAAGAATATCACGCTTTTTATATGGGTTTACTTTATCCCATTCTTGCTTCGCTTGTTGCGCGGCTTGATATGCATAATCAATATCAGAAACGTTTGCTAATTTAAATTCTGTTATGACTTCATCTGAATAGGGATTTATGTCATGTAAAAGGCTATTACTTTGTCCTTCTCTCCATTCCCCACCTATAAATTGATTTCCTAAATTTTTAATATCCATTTTATAACCTCCAAGTTTAATCGACGTGTGTAATACAAATATCGACAAATATTTAGAAAAATTTATAAAATAACAAAAATTTTGTAGGTTTTTCTTTCTAATTACAGCTTACTCATATTATGCTTTGTCCCTATTTTTAAAATTCCCCATCTACAAAAAGGACCTTATCGTTTTAAATTTCTTTTCTTTATATAATCTGTTTTACTCATTACATTTGACCCAAAGTCACTCAAATTGGTAATGAAAGGCGCTCCTTACTCATCTTACTGATAGCCCAAAATAGCTCCGTCTCCGTACATACGGCGAATATCTGACTATCTGTATTTATTGTTAGTTAGCATTTATTTCAGTATTTCGATGCCTCGCTAAAACAATTTAAAAAAGAGAAAGGTGAAATTGAACGTAGTCAATTTCACCTTTCTTACTATTGGAGATTGCTATCGTAGCTCTCCACCATCATTAGTATTTATAAGATTGTCCACCATCGATTGGCACTACAACACCATTAATGAAGTTTGCTTGGTTTGAAAGAAGGAAGGCAACTAAGTAACCAACTTCTTCTGGTTTACCGAAGCGGCGCATTGGGTTTGGTTTAACGAATTCTTTCCCTACCTCTTCCCAATTATCTCCACCAATTTGACGTAAAGAGCCCTCAACCATTGGTGTCATTATGGCACCTGGTGCGATTGCTTTAATTGAAACGCCAAATTGTCCATATTCGATTGCCGAGTTACGTGTTAATCCGACAACACCATGTTTAGACGCTGCGTAGCCTGATTGATTTCCAACACCGCGAATACCGCCTACAGATGCTGTATTGACAATTGACCCTGATCCTTGTTCTTTCATTACTTTTAAAACGTATTTCATACCGTAGAAAACACCATTTAAGTTAATTGACACAACTTTTTGGAACTCATCAATCCCAAAGTCTTCTGTTAGATTTTGTTTTCCTTCGATACCTGCATTGTTAAAGAAACCGTCAATTTTGCCGAACTTCTCAACAGTCGCATCAACAAAATCTTTGACAGCATTTTCATCTGCTACGTTTGCTGCAATTAATAACAGTTCAGCCTGTGGTGAAACGGCTAACACTTTTTCTTCAGTTTCTTTTAAACCTGCTTCATTCAAGTCGACTAATACTAGTTTAGCACCTTCTTCTGCTAATTGAAGTGTTGCTGCTTGTCCAAGACCAGATCCTGCACCTGTTACGATGACTACTTTCTCTTCAAAACGTTTCATATTATTTTCCTCCATTATTAAATATTATATAGTGACCCATCTACTGTGTAAGATGAAGAACTTACATAAGAAGCTTCATCTGATAATAAAAATGCAATGACATTGGCTACTTCATTTGGTTCACCATATCGCTTCATTGGCACTGCCTCTTGATATGCGGATTGTGCTGCTTCTGCTGCACCTGGTGCAACTTTTGCTTCAATCTGGCGCATCATTTGTGTATTAATAACACCAGGGTTTACTGTATTTACGCGTACATTATATGGAGCAGCTTCTAATGCAGCTACTTTATTAATGCCCATTAGAGCATGCTTCGACGAATTATATAACATCATATTTGGCGAACCGATTAATCCAGCGACAGAGGCTGTATTGACAATTGAACCTGCTTTTTGCTGTTTCATAATTGGCAGTACATATTTTAATCCGTAGAAAGCACCTTTTACGTTAATGCTATATACGAAATCGAAATCTTGTTCAGTTATTTCTTCTAAAATTTTTGCTGGCCCTTCAACACCTGCATTATTTGCAAAGCCATCAATGCGACCAAATTTTAATACCGTTTGGTCTACATAATTTTTTACTTCTGCTTCTTTTGAAACATCTGCCTTTAAAGTCAGTACACGATCTTCACCTAAGTTAAGTTCCTCTGCAACCGCTTTCACAGCAGCTTCATTTAAATCCACTAATGTTAACTTAGCCCCTTCGCCTGCAAGTTTGCGAGCAATCTCTTTACCGATACCTCCTGCAGCACCTGTAATAATGACAACTTTATTTTCAAATCTCATCTTTTGTACCTCCCCTAAACATTGTTGTTACATATATAGTTTAATCGGTTTGACTTTCTGTAAGCCATCCTTAATATTTGCTATAATGTCGAAGAAACCAACACTTTTTATCAATCTGTCTAATGTAGGAGATAAATTTGATGAAATCTAATTCCAATCAAGCTTTACGTACAAAACATTTTTTGAAAAAGGCATTTATTGATCTGGTACATAAAAAGGGATTTAGTGCTGTTACTGTGAAAGACATTGTTGAGTATGCTCAATATAATCGAACTACCTTTTACGTGTACTATCAAAATATAGATGATCTTGTGGAAGAGTTAATGGAAGAAATGTTTGAAGCTATTCAATATAACAGTATGTCTAAGTATGAAAGTAATAGTCGTGTGAAAGTACAGGAGTTGACAACGAACTCCTTTGAATTGTTATATTACATTTACGATCACCGTGATTACTTCACATTGCTACTGTTAGAAGATACGTTGCCTCGCATACACCAGCAACTACCTGAAGCGATTTTTAATTTGCTCAAGGAAAAATTTGATATTCATTACGGAGTATCTGTTGTTGATGATTATTCCCAAAAGCGCTATATGGCTTACGGGACAGCTGGCTTGATTTTGGACTGGATTGCCCAAGATTTTGATGCGACACCTGGTGAAATGACAGAGCGTCTCAATCGAATTTTTAACACCTTTGCAAGAGGATTTGTCATAAAAGAAATCGACACTTAACAAACAAAAAAGAACGAATTCCTTCATCGGAAATTCGTTCTTTTATTTATGAAGCTAGCTCTCTTCGCCGTTATTATTATTTGTAAGCAACCACGTTAAATATGTGTTCCGACGTTACTTTCTTGTATGTTTTTACTAAGCTGATTCTCTACGTTTTCCGATTTTTTCGACCAATAAGTGGCTAAAATCGGACCAGAAATATTATGCCATACAGCACCAAGGACGCTAGGCAAGGCAGCTAATGGACCAAAATGGGCAGTCGCTAACGCCACCCCTAGACCTGAGTTTTGCATACCTACTTCTATAGAAATAGCTCGACGATTACTTTCATTCAGTCCTAACATAAGTGCTGTTAAATAGCCCAACAGCAATCCGAATGCATTATGGAGCATTACTGCCGTAAAAATAATGAATCCAGCCGAAGCAATGCTCTCAACATTGCCAGCAACAACTGCAGAAACAATAATGATAATAGCAACTACTGAAATAAGAGGAATGACGTTGATGCTTTTTTCTACAGCTTGTGGAGCAACTCTTCTTATAACAATACCTAAAATAATAGGCAAAATAATTACTTGAATAATTGATGTAAACATTGCCATTGGATCTACAGGCATCCATTTACCTGCAAGTAATAGTAATATTAATGGTGTTGCAATTGGGGCTAATAACGTTGAAAAAGATGTCATTGTAATTGATAGCGGTACATTGCCTTTCGCTAAATACACCATAACGTTAGAAGCAGTGCCTCCTGGGACAGAACCGAGAAGGACTAGCCCCGCAGCTAATTCCGCAGGTAAGTTCATAATATAAGCTATTAAAAAGGCTGTCAGTGGCATAATTATATATTGTGCACATACACCAATGATAACTGGTACAGGATTCGTTAAAATCAGTTTGAAATCAACCGCCTTTAACGTCAGCCCCATACCAAACATAACGATGCCTAGCAAAATCGTTATATATCCTCCAAATATTAAAAATGGATCAGGAATTATAAAGGCAATAACAGCTATACAAATGACCCATACAGCAAAGTATTTTCCCGCTATTGTACTAATGGCTTCTAAAATTTTCATATTTCCACTCCCTATTTCTTTATTTTTAATATTTTATTTGGATTGAAAAGTCCATCAGGATCGAGCGCTAGCTTAATCTTTTCCATCACAAGCAATGCTTTGCCATGTTCTTTCTCTTGGTATTTTTGTTTACCAATACCGACACCATGCTCTCCCGTACATGTTCCTCCACGTTCAAGCGCATACATTACTATCAATTCATTGAATTCATCAGCTTTTTTTATTTCATCTAAATCATTCATATCAATCATTAAAAGAACATGGAAATTGCCATCACCAACATGGCCCACAATTCCACCTGTAAGGGCTAACAAATTCAGTGCATTTCTTGCATGTTTAATAGCCCCTGCTAACTCTGAAATCGGTAAACAAACATCCGTCACCATAAGTTTTTTTCCTGGGTGTCCATGAACATAGGCGTAGGCTAAATTATGACGCGCTTCCCACAACTGATTGCGCGCTGCATTATCGGACTCGAATTCAATATTTTCACAATTGTGCTCTGCTACAATTTCTTTCATAAATTCAACGTCTTGCTTTAATCCAGCTTCATTTCCATGAAACTCTAAAAATAATGTTGGTTGCTCCTCATAAGCTGTATGACTATGCAAGTTCACTTGTTTTATCGAATGTTCATCTACTAGCTCCACTCGTGCAATTGGAATTCCCGCTTGCAAAATACTTACGACTGCTTCGACAGCATCATTGACAGTTTTGAAGGAAGCTCGTGCGGCCATTTCATATTCAGGCAGCCCATAGACTTTTAGCGTCAATTCGGTGAAGCATCCAAGCGTTCCCTCTGACCCGACAAATAGACCGTTTAAATGATAGCCAGAAGATGATTTTTCTGCTAAATTCCCAGTATGAATGACCTCACCATCTGATAGAACGACCTCTAAATCTCGAACTTGATCGCGCATCACTCCATATTTAACTGATGTTGTTCCACTGGCATTTGTTGCTGCCATTCCTCCGAGCGTTGCATCAGCTCCAGGATCGACAGAGAAAAACAAACCGTATTTTTTTAACTCTTTATTCAACTGAGAACGCGTTACCCCTGGTTGAACTTTTACGAGAAAATCCTTCTCCCTCACTTCTAATATTTTGTTCATATTAGAGAAATCAATCGTTATCCCGTGATCATAAGGGATTACATGCCCTTCTAAGCTTGTTCCCCTTCCGAATGGTACTATCGGTACTTTGTAGTGGTTTGCTATGTTTATTGTTTTGCTCACTTCATCCGTCGTTGTTGGAAACACAACGATATCTGGAAGACTGACACTATGATAAGATTCATCACTACTATGTTGTTCTAAAATTGTTTGATTGATCGTTACTTGGCTTTCTGAAAGAGCACATCGTAGAGCATTTACTAATTCTTCATTTGTTGCAATCATTTATTTCTCCCCTTTTTACTCTCATTCCTTCATGTTTTTCGTTGTTTAAAACAAACATGTCATACCAATTTATTAAACTATTATATTGGTCCAACCATTATTATTATACTTAATATTCTGAAAATATCAATTATTATTAATTTTCATTAATTGATAACAATGAAGTATTTCTGTATGATTAAAGCGTTTATAATACTAGGTAATTGAGGGGAAGGACATAGAGAATGCTGCAACCTAAGAAAAAAGCCTATCAAGTAATTGTTGATCAAATAAATGAATATTTTTTAAATGGAGATTTACAGCCTGGAGAAAAACTGCCGACAGAAAGAGAATTAGCAAGTCGTTTTAATGTCAGTCGAACTTCGGTAAGGGAAGCACTTCGCAAGCTTGAAATCAAAGGAATTATTGAAATTAAACAAGGCAGTGGCAGCTTTATTAAAACAAAGGAAAGCCTTTCAATAGGCAAAGAGCTTTCCTCTACCATTTTAAAAACTGAAAAAAAATTAGTATATGAAATGTTAGAACTCCGTCAAACACTTGAAGTCGAATGTGCCTTTTTAGCTTCACAACGTGCCACTTCCGAAGATTTAGAACGAATTGGACAGGCATTGGAAATGATGAATCAAGTAAAAAATGATGTGGAATTAGGCATTCAAGCGGATTTAAGTTTCCATATAAATATTGTACTCGCCTCACATAACTCGATATTCTCGCAATTATTCCAAACCCTTAGCGAACATATGCAAGATACCATCAGAGTTACCCGAACACAACGCTTGAAAGATCAGGAACGTACACAAGAAACGATTGATGAACATAAAGAAATTTACTTAGCAATCGCAGCGGGCGATGCTAATCAAGCGAAACAACTTATGGAAATGCATATTAAGCAAATAAGAAGAGAATTGACAGAGTCACTTTTTAATCATATTTGAAAACGAATCAAATAAAGCGCCCTACACGTTGATTGGAGCGGAGGACGGGCGACTCCTGCTGGAACACACAGTACGGAAGACGCAACAGACCGCGCGCTAGCGAGGGTTGCGGCTTACGGTGTGCCCGCGGAAAGCGCCCGTTCGTAGCGGAAATCAACGGTAGTAGACCTCTAAGTTTAATTAATGACTATAGCAGACGACTAGCAGATATATTAATAAGTGCAATAATTGTACTGTATTTTAACTTTTTCATTCGAAAGAGCGTGTTGACACCAGTTGATTGGAGCGGAGGACGGGCGACTCCTGCTGGAACACACAGTACGTAAGACGCAACAGACCGCGCGCTAGCGAGGGTTGCGGCTTACGGTGTGCCAGCGGAAAGCGCCCGTTCGTAGCGGAAATCAACGGCAGGAGACCTCTAAGTTTAATTAATGACTATAGCAGACGACTAGCAGATATATTAATAAGTGCAATAATTGTACTGTATTTTAACTTTTTCATTCGAAAGAGCGTGTTGACACCAGTTGATTGGAGCGGAGGACGGGCGACTCCTGCTGGAACACACAGTACGGAAGACGCAACAGACCGCGCTAGCGAGGGTTGCGGCTTACGGTGTGCCCGCGGAAAGCGCCCGTTCACAGCAGAAATCAACGGCAGGAGACATCCCTTCTATATTAATTTTAAATAAAAAAAGGACTATAGACAAACTCGAAAATCTTCGAGGTTGTCTATAGTCTGAACGAATCCTCTCTTAGGATTCGTCCGTTCTTTCCTTTAAAGCTTTCATTTATTCTAAAACTGCCATTCGAAAAGCCGTCGCAATGATTTGTGTACGGTTTTTTGCATTAAATACCGTTTGTAGCTTTTGTATGTAATCACGAATTGTGTACTCACTAACAACGAGAAGCTCTGCCATTTCTTTATTACTAAATCCTTCTGCTAATAAAAATAGCACTGCCAAGTCTTTATCCGTTAGCTTTAAGTCATGCAATAGACGCTGTGTACTGCGTGTCCGTGAAAAATAACAACCTAATAAGTTCCCTGCTTCCTCTAGTAGTTGCATTTCTTCTTCACTATAGGAAAAGGGCATTCCACATTGGTCAAACGTTAACCAACCAAATAATTGTCCATTTTGCTTTATTGGAATAAAAATAATCGTAGATATATTCAATAATTCAATTGCAATAGCATTTATATATGGTGCTGGTTGCTCTAAAAAGAGTGGCTTCTTAATAGCAAAAACGGGCTCATCTTCCAGCTTGCCTTTTAGCATTTGTACTTTGTGTAGCTCAGAGCCATATACACCTGAAAATTCATTGAGCCAAGGATTATAGCTATGAAAAGTAACTCGTTGATAGCCGAAGTTCTCCTGTGCTTTCGTTAAAATCGTTGGCATATGATCTACTCCATCTAATTGAATAAGCAATTTACTAAAGTGCTGTAGCTTAAGCAAACTCTCTATATTCATATCAGCCTTTATCGGAGACTGTACTACTTTGCTGTTTATAAGACGTAATACATCAAGGACTTTTTCATGATACATTAACATTTCATCTGTATATGGATGCTTAATTTGGACAAGTACATCTTTAGTAGCGGAATAAGACAATGAAGGAAATGTTGTAAGCAATTTTTCTGGTAAAAGTCGACTATGCATTGTCGCCCAGTTAATTAGCTCCTCCCGCTGGATCGTTTTATTTTTTAACTGACCATTTAAAAACGTCAGCCAAGAACGATACCAATAACCAATTTGAATAATTTCTTGCTCACTTAACTCTTTTCTAGACTGCAAATGCTTATTCCACGCATAGGCAATATCTTGATGATGAATTTTATGAAACAATACATATTGAAAGTTTATTTTAGTCATAGCACACCTACATTTACATGTTTAATTAAAAATTATATACCCTCAGTTACAGGTATCTTTGCGTTTACTCTATCATTTACACTCTATAAGTAACAACTTTATTTTGTTATTTCGTTCAACTATTTATATAAGGGTATTCGAATCAAGAAATGAGGTATTAAATATGGAATTTAAAAAAATATTAGTTGCAGGTAGCGGTGTATTAGGAAGTCAAATTGCCTTTCAAACTGCATTTTCTGGATATGAAGTGCATGTATATGACATTAACGATGATGCTATTGCATCAGCGCAACAGCGTATGGAATCGTTATCGAACACATACGGAGAATATTTTAACGATACGGCACGTGCAGCTAAAGCGTTAACAAGCTTTTCGTTTTACACAGATTTAGCACAGGCAGTATCTGATGTAGATTTAGTAATTGAAGCTGTACCAGAACGTATTGAAATTAAACAATCATTTTATACGCAATTAGCAAAAGTAGCACCAGCAAAAACTGTTTTCGCATCCAATTCTTCAACACTGCTACCTAGTCAGTTTGCTCAATTTACAGGACGACCTGAGAAGTTTTTAGCATTACATTTTGCAAATACAATTTGGAAAAACAATACAGCCGAAATAATGGGTCATGCTGGTACTGATCCACAGTACACGGAACAAGTCGTTGAATTTGCACGTACGATTGGCATGATTCCATTCCATTTAAAGAAAGAACAACCAGGCTATATTTTAAATACATTATCTGTTCCCTTTTTAAGTGCTGGGATGGGGCTTTGGGCAAATGATATTGCAGACCCACATACAATTGATAAAAACTGGATGATTTCAACAGGCTCACCATTAGGTCCTTTCGGCTTTTTAGATATAGTTGGCATGGAGACACCATATAACTTAAATATGATGAAAGCGGAAATAGATCCAATGGCAAAAATCATTGCGGAAAAAATTAAAGCAGAGTATATTGATTTAGGGAAAATGGGTGCTTCTTCAGGGGAAGGTTTTTATAAATATCCGAATCCAGCGTATTTGGATAAAGACTTCCTTAAACAAAATTAATTTGGGACAAAAGAGAAAAAGTGTTAGATTGCTTACATCAATCTAACACTTTTTTCTGCGACGTTGTTGTCTGCTTGCAAAGGTATTTTATAAATCCGAAAAAGTGGGTGGTTTCTTCTTGAAGCCTTTTGTCGTAATAAAAGCATAAATAAAACCGATTGCTAGCCACAAAAAGCCTATCTTCAATGTCATCGGTGATAAATTAATAAATAAGTAGAAACAAATACCGAATCCTAACCCTGGAATTAATAAGTATCGAATTATTTTCTTTTCTTTTTTTCGGAAGAAGTAATATACGATTACTGATAAGTTAACAAACATAAATCCTGTCAGACCACCAAAGTTCATTAATTCTGCTACGAAATTCGCTGATAAAAACAGCGCTCCTAAAACACTAATGACACACATTAATAAAATATTGTATATTGGTGTTTGATATTTTGGATGTAAATGTGTGAAAAACTTTTTGGAAAGTACCTCATCACGCCCCATACTGAACATTAAACGAGATGCACTTGCTTGACCTGTTAAACCAGCTGTTATTGTCGATACAATAATTGCAACAGTATAAAGCGTTGCAAGAACGGCACCACCTGCTTTTTCCGCTATATCAAATAGAGCCGTATCAGCTGAGCTAAAGTTTGTCACATCAGGCCATACGAGCTGTGCTACATAAGCTTGTCCAATAAAAATAAGTCCTCCAATTAAACAAGCTAAAATAGCTGCCTTCCAAATATCATCTTTTGGATTAACTGCCTCTTCTGAAAGCGTTGTAATCGAATCAAACCCTAAAAATGAAAAGCAGGCCATTGCTGCACCAGAAATAATGGCAGACATAACGAATTTTTCATCGTTGAAGAATGGTACAACAGAAAAGAGCGACGTACTACTTTCCCCACCAACAATTGTCTTTACACAAAAAATCACGAAAATAACGACTACAATTCCCATAAATATAACGAGGATTTGATTTGTTTTTGCAGCGATACCAATCCCTAGAATATTTACAGTCGTAATAATACCTGCAATTAATAAGACCCATACCCAATACGGAACAGATGGTATTAAGGCATTCGCATATGAAGCACCTACCATAAATACAATGAGGGGCACTAAAACATAGTCCATAAACATTGCCCACCCTGCAAAAAAACCTAAATGCGGATTAATTGCACGTTGCGTATATGTATAAGTGGACCCTCCATTTGGAAAAACAGCAGCCATTCGACCGTAACTATAGGCAGAAAACATCATGGCAACCATCGCAATCAAGTAGGCTAATGGCAACATGCCGCCTGTAGACTCTGCTGCAAAGCCATAAATATAAGCTGGCGCAATCGGTGTCATAAAAGCAATACCATATATGACTAAATCTTTTAATGTTAAAACACGCTTTAACTGTGGTGTATGATTATTGGCTGTTTGACTCATAGTCTATTTCCTCTCACACATTCACTGGGTTGCTTTTTGCTAGTTCTTCCGTTACTAAATCAATTACTTCATCAGTGCTCATCACTTGGCAATAAATTTGATTCATAATCATAATTTCTGCATCATGAAGCTGTTGCGTTGCTGCTGCACATGCATCTTCAACTAAAATAACTTCAAAGCCTGCGTCAGCTAAGCTGCGAACGGTTGAAGCAACACATTGGTCAGTTACAACGCCTGTACAAACTACTGTTTCAATGCCCATATTGCGCAGTAAAAATTCATAATTCGTTCCACTTAATACGCTATCTGTCGTTTTATTGACTACAATTTCATCATCAAGTGGCTTTAGCTCCTCCACCATCTCCGCTCCTGGGTCACCGATAGGCAATAAAATATTGTTCCAACCTGGACGTCGTTGTACTGGAGAACGATCTCGTCCATCTTTATGATGGCAAGCAATACGACCAAATGTTACTTCTAATTTATTTGTACGGAAAAACTCTAAAAGTTTTTTATTGTTCGGAATTGTTAAAGTGTCGATACGATTAAAGAAGTATTCCCATTGTTCAAACATGCCCTTTTCTCTTGCAACTTGTGCATCTAATCCATCTCGGCTAATAAACTGATGTTGCATATCTACGATTAGTAATGCTGTTTTATCTGGGTTCACGTTTATTTTTTGACCGTCAGTCGGTAAAAATTCATAATATAATGTTGATGTATTTTCCATAATAATTCCTCCAAATTCCCTCTATTTCCGATATGTTATAGATAAATAAAAAGACAGATTCTTTGTGCAAAAGAATCTGTCTAATACAAAAATGATCTACTCATTTAGAAACTAAAAATGAATCGACCATTTAAAATTCCCACTGTTTGTCTAAACAGAGATAGCACAACTTCATAAACAGCTATGTTTATGAAGACAGTCCTGCAGCTATTCGCTACAGACCCAGCATATGATGGCGAGAACTCACCATACACTTCGGCGACATTTCCTTCTACCTAATCTCTTCGTCTTCTCGGACTCCATTAGGTACTGTTAACTGTCGCGCCTCTACCTCACTATCGGAAAAGTGAGGTTTATTTAATTGTTTGAAATAATTATATTATTGCATTTTTTCTATGTCAACGATAAATTTACTATGTTTCATAAGATTTACTGCGCCTTATTATAAAAAAATGACAAATAAAACGCTTTCATACAATAATTAATTGAAATAAATATAACAATAATCGAACAATTTATTCTTCCGAGTGCCTGCTATTTCAGCTGGATGGATAAAGCTTCAAAGCAACTCCTATTTTATAAAAAACCACCAATTAAAACGCAAGGGCATTTTAATTGATGGTTAAATCAATGTTATATAGTTTCGCTTACATTCGCTATATTCTCTTTTTTGAGCATTAACATAACAATAAAGGACATACAATATAAGCCTGCTAAGTAAAGCATCGCAACTTTCATATCATAACTTTGTAAAATATAGCCGACAAGGATAGGTGAAAAACCGCCTATCGCTCGACCAAAGTTAAAGATTGTGTTTGTTGCCGTACTTCGAATTTGAACGGGATATAGACTACCAATCAACGCTCCATATCCAGCGAACATGCCATTTGAGAAGAATCCAACAATTGCGCCACCGATTAGAACACCCACACTACCAGTAGCATAAGAGTATAAGAATACAGCGCATGCTGAGGCAATAAGGAAGACGCCAAAGGCACGCTTTGCGCCAAATCGGTCTAAAAATAGTCCAAAGGTTAACATACCAACAATCATGCCTACAGCTGTACTAATTGTCCATATCGCAGAGCTTGAAACAGATAAGCCTTGCGACTGTTGCAGCATTGATGGTAACCAAATCATTAATCCGTTGTAACCAGCAATTTGAACTGTTGCCATTATAATTAGTGAAATTGTTGTAATCGCTGTTCGTGGCGTTTCAAACAATTGTACCAACTTACCCTTTTCAGCTTTCTTACTAGCCTTTTTATTTTTCTGAGCGGCAAGCCACTCAGGAGATTCGTCTAAATTTTTTCTTACGATAAAGGCAAAAATAACAGGTACTACTCCAACAAAGAATAATGCTCTCCATCCTAAAGTAGGAAGAATGATTGCACTTAGTAATGCTGCTAAAATAACGCCATACTGCGCACCTACACTGACATAGGAAGATGCACGCCCTTGTTTATTTTTCGGCCAAGCTTCTGCAACAAGCGCCATACCAATACCGTATTCTCCCCCAGCACCTATTCCTGCAATAAATCTAAATAGATACACTTGTTCAATGCTAGTCGCTAATCCTGTTAACGCTGTACCAATTGCAAACAAGATGACGGTATACGTAAAGACCTTTACCCTGCCATACTTATCTGCTAAAACGCCGAAAACAATTCCTCCTAATAGCATCCCTACATTCGTTATAGAAGAAATAAGTCCTCCCGTTGCTAAATCAATGTTAAATTCCGCAATAATCATTGTCATCGCAAATGAGATAAACATGATGTCCATGCCTTCTAATGTTAAACCTGCTACCGATGCGACCACGGTTTTTTTTCGATAATCCATTCTACTCTCCTCCAGTATGTTCTAGATGAAATAAATCTCTTTTATTTACGAATGAATGGATGTATCTATATAAATATAACGTTTCCATTCTCCTTTTAAGCCTCACGGGACTTCCTTTAAAAGAGGTACGTTAGTTGTGTACTCACAGCTAAAATGCAAAATAAATGCCCTTTCGTCAGATTGGACAAAAGGGCATGAATAAACAAAGATATTATAAAAATAATAACTTAAAACATCATATAGCCCTTCTCAGCCTCTCTGGACCGTATTAAAGGTTACTTATTTCAAAAGATATCTTAGCAAAGTTATCTATATTTTTATACAAGAAAATTTTGGTAATAACAACTTGAAACCTTTTCTAGTATGGCTTTAAGCTTATATAAAAAAATTTTAAGCAGTTGCTCACACGAAAACAATTAGTCAAGATAGACGGAGATTGTTTTATTACTTCAAGTCATTTTTCCTTATATATGAAATTGCTCCACACTCACGAAGAAGTGGAATCGAGCCAATTTTCTTCATCATATTTGGTTTTTGCTTATTTTATTAAAGTCCCACTTCGTTAGCTCAATAAATTCAACAAAAAACAGCTTTATTCATTTTTTAATACAAAAAGAACGAATCCCATTAATAAGAATTCGTTCTTGCTAAATAATGATATTAACTCCACATGTTAATTAGCAAACAGAGCAAAGCACTGTTCGGCATTAGTGATAGTTAGGAGATTATGTCAGTGTCCTGTCATTCTTATCTTTAGGCTAAAGTCTAAATACGCATTAATGCGCCATTAGGCTTTGGTAAATCATGATCTGTTATTTGATTCATTTTACAAAAATGTTTAAAAAATCGTTGTGCTAGCTCTTGTTCTGTTGGTTCACTCTTCAACGAAACGATATCAAGTAAAATTTGAGCCATCCATACATTATCAAAATAACGGTATTTACCTGAATTCCATGTCATTTTGTCAGGGGATTTTTTGTCTGTATAATACTTCCATAAAAGTAATTGATTCGATTCCTGTTCTGAAAGTTGGAGTTTGTATTTTGAATGGGCAGGAATATTTCCATCTTCACACAGCTTACCGATAAAATCTTCATTCACCATATAGACACCTATGATACGTCTGTCTTTTTCAGGCATGCCAGGATCTAGTGCTGTTAACAGGACAGCGCTATTTTGGTGCATGCGGATAGGTTTGTTTGGCTTCCCCTTGTTATTACCACTTTTTATTGCGCCTGAAAAAACCTTCCACTCTGAAACAGAACTATTTTGTTCTTCTATGTCACATCTAAAAACCATTTGTGATTCAGGATGGAGTTTATAATGTTTCATAAGTTTTTCGTGTTCTAATCGAAGTTTCAGGTTTTTTCGCTGTAGTTTTTTTTCTTCTTCCTTCTTCCTTTCTTCCTCTTTTCTTTCCATTTCCTTTATTTGTATTATTTTTTCGATTAAATGAGCATCACTTTTATCATGTAGTTTTAGGTACTTTCCAAATACATCAGGGAAAACAAACATTTTATTTTCCGACGCAAAATGTATTTCAATAATAGACTCATTATGTTTAACTATACTACCCATGCCAAAACGCTTATGTGTAACTTTTTTATTGATTAGATTCATTATTCTAATCCTCCTTTTGGAATAAAAACGCGGTTACTATTAGATAGTAAATTAATTAGACCTATTATCTTAAAAGCTTAAATAACTGTTTTAAATTTTTTCCTTTGTCTTAAGATAAAGGATATAAAAAAAACGTATCCGAATTCTATCTGCAAAAAAGGTCAGCGAAATTCGAAATACGATTTGAAAAAAACAACTATAAGACTATTATAACATTTTTTAAAAAAATCACAAATTTATTATTGACACCATATTTTATTATGAGGTAAAATAAAAAATTACTCTCTAAACCTTCATGAAGGAAGACCATTATAAAAAGTCACGAAACTTATGGAAAGCCCCTATAAAAAGCAACTAATTTCCTGTGATAAGCATAGGATTTCTTCATGAAATAAATCAATGATATTTTCCAATTAAGTTCCATATAAAAAGACCCCCATTTCGCAAAAGTTATTTGCAAAATCAGGGTCTGTATGGAACTTTTCTATTTTTAAAATTATAATCCGTATTGTTTAAAAATTATATGTGTAACCCATATATTAAGCTAACTCCAACCATGCAACTGCTTCACAATGCGTGGAGTGCGGGAACATATCGACAGGTTGAATTTCCTGTGTTTTGTATCCGCCATCTTCCAATATGCGAAGGTCACGTGCGAGTGTTGCTGGGTTACAGGATACATAAACAACTCGTTTTGGACGTTGCTCTAAAATCGTTTGTAAAAGTGCCTCATCGCACCCTTTACGTGGTGGGTCTACAACAAGGACATCTGCTTCTTTGCCTTTCTTATACCAGCGTGGAATCACTTCCTCTGCTGGACCTGCCTCGAAGTACGTATTTGTAAAGCCGTTAAGCTCTGCGTTGCGTTTTGCATCTTCAATAGCTTGTGGAACGATTTCGACACCCATTACGGCCTTCGCTTTTTGTGCAAGGAATAAAGAAATGGTACCGATACCGCAGTAGGCATCAATGACGCGTTCATGCCCTTGTAAATCAGCGTAGTCTAACGCTTGCTTGTATAGTACTTCTGTTTGCTGAGGATTTACTTGGTAGAAAGAGCGTGCCGAAATTTCAAAGCGCACATCACCGATAGAATCAATGATTACATCTTTGCCCCAAAGGTTGATCGTTTCATCCCCAAATATAACGTTTGTTTTATCGCTATTGATGTTTTGCATAATAGATGTCACGTTTGGCACTAGCTTTAAAATGCTCGCTACAGCCGCTTCTTTTTGCGGGAATTTTTTCTTTTTCGTAACGAGTACAACCATCACCTCTCCAGTCGCACGTGCAGTTCGGATAACGACGTGACGCAGCATCCCATCATGTGATGCTTCATTATAAGGTTGAACACCAATTGCCGTTAATTCTTTTTTTAATCCAGAAAGAATCGCGTCCGCTTCGCCTGTTTGGATTAGACAACGGTCCATATCAACAATTGTATGTGATTTTGTTTTGTAGAAGCCAGCAATGACTTGTCCTGCGTCATTTGTGGAAAATGGTATTTGAGCTTTATTGCGATATTGCCATGGCTCCACCATGCCCTTCACTGGTAAAACAGGTGCGTCGATTTTGCCTAAACGTTGCATAACATTTCGCACCATATTTTCCTTCCACTTTAACTGCCCCTCATAGGATAGATGCTGTAACTGACAGCCACCGCATTGCTTAAAATAATCGCAAGGTGCATCTACTCGATCTGGTGACGCTTTAATAATTTCTTTCACTTTTGCGAAGCCATAATTTTTTAACGTTTTTAAAACGTGTACTTCTGCAGTTTCATTCGGTAATGCACCTTGAATAAATAATGGATAGCCATCGACTTTTGCGACACCATTGCCATCATGTGTTAAATCTTCTATATAAACTGTAAGTTGGTCATTCTTTTTTACGGGTGCTGACATTCGTACATCCTCCATTTCAATCTTCTTATTGTAGCATGTGATAGCGGAGGAAAAAAGAACAAGGCATGAATTATCATGCTATTCTGCCTGAAACACCATGACTCGCAATGTGAATGAACTCCTCGTTTTCCTTAGCGTATCTTCAATTGATCAATAGTTTTAGCCTATACAGTGTAAAAAAGAGCCGCTATTCGCGACTCTTTCTCTTATTGTTCCTTACATAATCATCTTTTGGTGCCCACCAAAACATAATGATAATACTAATAATCACTACTATAAATGGTGCATAAAAAATTTCAATTTTTTCCATCGCTGTAACCTCCTATGCATGATGGTCTTCTTTCCCTGTCACATAATTTTTGTTAAATAAGAATAGTTTCAACAATAAATAGAGTGAAGGCAGAAGCAGGCATAATCCTAAAACGAATACGATAACTAACGCAATGGCCATTTGTGTATTTGTAAAGCTGTCATAGATTGTTAAATATGGATACAGTAAATATGGGTATTGCGCAATACCATAAGCAAAAAATGCTACCGCGAATTGGGCGATTAATAATCCTACAGCAAGCCCATAATTTTTTCGCATCCATAGCAATATGACTGTGATAATAAATAATACTGCTGAAATGGCAAACATCCACCATAAGTTGACCATATGTTGATAGCTTTCTGGGTTAATGGATTTCATTTCATACATAATGCCCAGTGCACTAATCATTAATGGCGCGGCCCAAATTAATGCATATTTTCGCATTAACTTTGTTGCCTCTGCGTCATTTGCTTTATGTGCATACCACGTTAAAAATACTGCGGATATATAAAGGACAGCCGCTATGCTTAGTACGACAATACTCCATGCAAATGTACTCGTATACAGTGTCCAATAATTTAATACTGGTTGCCCTTCCACCATATCCACATAGCCACCACCTGCAATAGCGAATACTACAGAAAGTGAGGCTGGAATAAGTAAGCCTGTTACGCCATATGTGAGAGAATAACCGATATGTCCTCGTGCACCATACGATTCAAAGGCATAGTACGAGCCGCGAATCGCCAGTAGCACTAATGAAATACTTACTGGCACAAGCAAAATCGTGCCATAGTAAAATGCTGTTTGAGGGAAAAATCCTACAATTCCTACAAAGAAAAATACTAAAAAGACATTCGTTACTTCCCATACAGGCGATAAATATCGTTTAATAATATTCGTTATGATATGGTTTTTCCCAATAAGGAGACTGTACGCATTGAAAAAACCTGCACCAAAATCAATGGATGCGATCATCACATAACCAAAAAGGAAAATCCACAATACTGAAATCCCTAATACTTCTAATGTCATATGATGTCACCGCCCTTTTCTGTATTGCGATCTTCAATTTCTCGCTCAATCGGGTTCTTTTTAAACATTCGAATTAATACGACAATACTACCAACTCCAAGTACGGCGTACACACCTGAGAATAACAGCATCATTAAATCGACGTGATCGCTCGTTGTAGCTCCCTCTGGTGTTCGCATAATACCGTATAATATCCATGGTTGACGTCCAACCTCTGCAAGCCACCAGCCTGCTTCAATGGCAATTATGGACAGTGGTGCACCCGCAACGATAACCCATCTAAACCACCGAGAATGAATAAACTGCCAACCTCTTGGTTTACCTACTACGTAAAGTAATGATACTAAAACCATGAACATGCCGATAAAGACCATGATGTTAAACAGATAGTGGATATAGAGCGGTGGTCGGTCTTCCTCCGCAAATTGATCTAAACCGATTACTTCTGCATTTGGATTATTACGTGCAAGTATACTTAATGCATATGGTACCTTTATAGCATACTTCACCTCTTCGCCATCCAATACACCTAGTAAAATAAGCGATGCTTTATCTGTTGTTTCAAAATGCCATTCTGCTGCAGCTAATTTTTCTGGTTGGTATTCCGCTAAGTATTTACCTGAGAAATCTCCTATAATGGCTGCTGCAATGGACGAAACTAAGCCAATTTTCATTAGTAAAAATAATGATTTTTTATGATAAATATGATCTGAACCTCTAAGCATACGATAACCTGCGATTGCTGCCAACACAAATGCGGATGTCATGTATGCGGTTACAAGCACGTGCGCGACTTTAGTGGGCATTGCTGGGTTAAACATTGCTAGAAATGGTTGAATATTAATGAGCTGACCGTCCACTATGTCAAAGCCTTGTGGTGCGTTCATAAAGGCGTTGACGATTGTTATAAAAACTGCAGACATCGATGCACCTACAGCAACAGGTATTAGAAGGAGCATATGTTTTTTCTGACTATCGAAACGATCCCAAGTATATAAGTAGATACCTAAGAAAATGGCTTCAAAGAAGAATGCAAAGGTTTCCATAAAGAGTGGTAATGCTATAGTTTGCCCTGCAAGTTGCATAAAATTCGGCCATAGTAACGATAATTGTAAACCGATTGCTGTACCTGTAACGACCCCTACAGCAACGGTAATGACGAAACCTCGTGCCCAACGTCGTGCCATTAATATATAATGCTCATCATTCTTTTTATAACCAGTCCATTGCGCAATCATAATCATTAACGGCACGCCAACACCAATCGTTGCATAAATGATGTGGAATGATAACGTAAGCTCTGTTAATGCACGACTCCAAAAGACTGCTGATTCATTAATCATCTCATTGCCCTCCTAACTACCAAATATTCTTCCAAGTATGGAAAGTAGCATGATAATCGCAACACCAAAGCTTAACCAGATAAGCTTTCTTTCCTGTGACTTATACACATTGCACCACTTCCTTTCCCTTACCTCTACCCATATTTTCTACTATTCCAACGCAAAAAACCTTTATAATGGACCGAAACTTCGGCCTAATATAAAGGTTTCAAATATTGTTCATTTAATATACGTATATTCGCCAAACATTTTTCTTAATTCGTTCACAATCCCAATTTCTGAGGAGATTATTAACAAATAAGTGTAAAATCGCTAAAATTATTTACACCTATCTTCCAATTGTTCCATATGATGAAATTTAAATACGATCTTCCTCACGAATGTCTTCAATTGGTACAAAAAGTTCAATATGGCGTTTCAAGTTTTCAAATGTTGCAGGCGCATCTCCACCATACTCGCCATCTAGATTTAAATGCACTTCGTTTTCCGTCGTAACTTTTACAACACTTGCCTTTTTATAAATAACACGATCATCCTTTAAATGTTCGCCTCGTAACGCCATTGCCGCAAGTTGAATAAATTCTGGAAGGCTTACTTTTTTTAATACTAATAAAGTGAAGTAGCCATCATTTATGCTTGCATCTGGTGCAAGTTTTTCAAAGCCTCCTACAGAATTCGTTAAGCCACATAAAAA
Source organism: Lysinibacillus sp. JNUCC-52 (assembly GCF_015999545.1). Classification (NCBI taxonomy): domain Bacteria; kingdom Bacillati; phylum Bacillota; class Bacilli; order Caryophanales; family Bacillaceae; genus Lysinibacillus; species Lysinibacillus sp. JNUCC-52. Next base: position 3,349,035 of record NZ_CP065546.1, on the reverse strand, counting down.
CATCATTGCATCTCCATCAAATACTTCACCATCATATTCAATACGCATATGTGATGCCTTAATGGAAGGAATCATTTCAACTGCTTTTAAATAATATGCTAACTGCCCTAGCATTGTTTTCATCTTGCTTGGCACTTCGTATGTTAGCTCAGTAATACGTCCCCCAGCAGCGATATTGATGAAATAGCGTTCTCCATTTAACAATCCAACATCAACTGGTAAGGTATCGCCTTTAATAATAATATCAACGGCTTCATCAATATTTCGTGGAATATGGACAGCACGTGCAAAATCATTCGTTGTCCCCATTGGAATTAGGCCAATCTTCGGACGCTTTTCGAATTGGGCTACACCAGAAACAACCTCATTTAACGTACCATCTCCACCAACTGCTATGATAATATCAAATCCACGTTCTACTGCGTTTTTTGCTGCTTCTATAGCATCGCCTTCACAAGTTGTTGCGTGACAAGATGTCTCATAGCCTGCTACCTCTAGTTTCTCCAATACTTCTGGTAGATGCTTTTTAAACGCTTCTCGCCCAGATGTAGGATTATAAATGATTCTTGCTCGTTTCATAACATACCTTCCTGCTTCATAAGATTCTAATACTTTCAACGAATAAACCATTGAAATGTTGCACTGATGATTTCATGCAAAGTACTACGCCTTGCAACTCAAATTACACCATATGCTTTTAATACGCCAAAATAAACACGTATTGTACGTTACAGCTTTGATTAAGCAATGCGCGATTATTGCAATGCTGCTGTGACATGTTTCTTGAAATCCTCGTATACATATGTCCAATTTTGTTTGTTCGTAATATTATCTTCGCGAATTTCACTGTAAAGTGCTTTTTGTGCGTCCTCAAACGTTGGATCTTCTTTGTCTGGTAATGTCGCTCTTTTCTTCACAACAATATCCTGTAATTCAGGCGCACGTGGTCCCCATTTCCCTATAACCTGACCTGCTTCATTTAATAAAATATACATTGGAATTGCACGGCCACCGTTTGTTAAATAACGGTCAATTAAATCTGTATCTGCATCACGTAATACTGTGCGCATATCTAATCCAGCTGCCTCTGCAACACGGCGTATAATCGGATTATTTAACATCGCATCACCGCACCAATCTTCAGTAATTGTTAAAATTTTCGGTTGCTTGTCCTTCAATAAAGCTACAAAACCATCATTCATTGGCACTTCAAAGCCATCATAAATACGGAAGCTGTCTTCTTTAAGTGTTGTCATATTGTCCATATATTGTTGAATTGAAATGGCTTCTTCAAAATATTGTTGTTCAGTTTTCATATACTTATCCCCTTTTTTAGTGAAGTGATTGTTCTATTCTATATTTTGCTATGAATACTCTTTTTAGACAACTATTTAGTGTTATACGATTTGTTAGTATGTACAATTTTTGCATTTAAAAAGCCAAGAAAGTGAATTCACTCTCTTGACTCATTGTAAAAACAAAGAATTAGCGTTTAGCAATTTCTTGTTGTAATAATTTGTTAACCATTGGTGGGTTCGCTTGGCCTTTTGTAGCTTTCATAATTTGTCCAACTAAGAAGCCAATTGCACGATCCTTACCGTTTTTAAAGTCCTCAATTGATTGTGCATTGTTATCTAATACTTCTGTGACAATTGCTAATAATGCACCCTCATCAGAAATTTGTACTAATCCTTTTGCCTTCACGATGTCATTAGCTGAACCACCATTTTCGACTAACTCCGTAAATACTTTTTTACCGATTTTAGAAGAAATTGTACCGTCCGTAATTAATTTCACCATGCCTGCTAGGTTTTCTGGAGTTAATGCAGTATCTTTAAGATCTTTTTGTTCAGCATTTAAATAGGCAGAAACATCACCCATCAACCAGTTTGCAGAAAGTTTTGCATCCGCGCCTTCAGCTACCATTGCTTCAAAGAAATCAGAAATTTCTTTAGAAATAACAAGCACGCCAGCATCATATGAAGTTAATCCTAAATCTTCAACATAACGTTTTTTACGAGCATCTGGAAGTTCAGGGATTTCTGATTTTACGCGCTCTAACCACTCATCGTCGATTGACAGACGCACTAAATCTGGCTCTGGGAAGTAACGATAATCATCCGTTCCTTCTTTCACACGCATTAAAATCGTTTTACCTGTTTTTTCATCAAAGCGACGCGTTTCTTGATCAATCACGCCACCTGAAAGTAATACGTCCGCTTGGCGTAACTCTTCATGCTCAATACCGCGACGTACGTAGTTAAATGAGTTAAGGTTTTTAAGCTCTGTTTTTGTACCGAATTCTTCTTGGCCATATGGGCGAATTGAAATGTTGGCATCACAACGCAGTGAACCTTCTTCCATTTTACAATCTGAAACATCTGTATATTGGATAATCGATTTTAATTTTTCAAGATAAGCATACGCTTCATTTGCTGTGCGAAGATCTGGCTCAGAAACGATTTCTACAAGCGGTGTACCTTGACGGTTAAAGTCCACTAAAGAATGGTCGCCAGCATGAGATAGTTTACCAGCATCTTCTTCCATATGAAGGCGCGTAATACCGATACGTTTTGTATAACCATCTACTTCAATATCAATCCAACCGTTTTTCCCAATTGGCTTATCGAATTGTGAAATTTGATATGCTTTCGGATTATCTGGATAGAAGTAGTTTTTACGGTCAAATTTTGTTTCTTGCTCGATTTCCATGTTTAGTGCAAGTGCTGCACGCATTGCGAAATCTACAACATTTTTATTTAAGACAGGAAGGACACCAGGATAGCCTAGGTCGATTACTGTTGTATTTGTATTTGGTTCAGCACCGAAGTGAGCTGGCGCTGGCGAGAAGATTTTTGAGTTTGTTTTTAACTCAACGTGTACTTCTAAACCAATGACTGTTTCAAAGTTCATGTTATTTTCCCTCCCAAATTTGAGGAACTTCTTTATGGAATTCTGTAGCTTGCTCGAATGCATGCGCTACACGGTAAATTGTTGCTTCATCGAAGTATTTACCAATGATTTGTAAGCCTAATGGTAGACCGTTTTCAAAGCCACATGGAATTGAAATCGCTGGCACACCCGCTAAGTTCATTGGAATTGTTAAAATATCGTTAGCATACATCGTCATAGGATCATCAACATTTTCACCAATTTTAAATGCTGGCGTTGGTGCTGTAGGACCAATGATTACATCAAAGTCTTCAAATACTTTGTCGTAGTCAGCTTTAATTAGTGTACGTGCTTGCTGTGCTTTTTTGTAATAAGCATCATAAGTACCAGCGCTAAGTGAATAAGTTCCTAGCATGATACGGCGTTTTACTTCATCACCAAAGCCTTGTGCACGTGTTTCTTTGTAAAGGTCCATTAAGTTATTAACGTTCTCTGCGCGGAAACCATAACGGATACCATCAAAACGAGAAAGGTTTGATGACGCTTCAGAAGAAGAAAGGATATAGTACGCCGCAAGTGCATATTTAGAATGTGGAAGTGATACTTCTTCTACTGTCGCACCTAAGCCTTTTAGTACTTCTAGTGCATCAAGTACTGATTGACGTGCCGCTTCGCCAACACCATCACCTAAAAATTCTTTTGGTACAGCAATACGTAAACCTTTTACATCGCCAGTCAATGCTGCTGCGAAGTTTGGTACTTCTACATTTGCTGAAGTTGAATCATTAGTATCTAATCCTGAAATGGCTTCTAGTAATAGCGCATTGTCTTCAACATTACGTGTAATTGGTCCGATTTGATCTAATGAAGAAGCAAATGCTACTAGTCCAAAGCGAGATACACGACCGTATGTAGGTTTCATCCCTACGACACCGCAATATGCTGCTGGTTGACGAATTGAACCACCTGTATCTGAACCAAGTGAGAATGGTACTTCTCCTGCTGCAACTGCTGCCGCAGACGCACCTGAAGAACCACCTGGTACGTGATTTAAGTTCCATGGATTTTTTGTTGTTTTATAGTATGAGTTTTCATTTGATGAACCCATTGCAAACTCGTCCATGTTCAATTTACCGATTGTAATCATGCCAGCTTCGCGTAGCTTATTAACGACTGTCGCATCGTAAATAGGCATAAATCCTTCAAGGATTTTAGAAGCACAAGTTGTTTCTAAGCCTTCTGTTACGATATTGTCTTTTACACCAATAGGAAGACCAAAAAGTGGTCCACGTTCTTCAAATGGCACTTTGTCCATTTCAGCTGCTTGTGCAGTTGCTTTTTCTTCGTTTGAAGCAAGGAATGCTTGTACATCGCCGTCAAGCTTTGTTACGCGTTCATATGCTTCTTTTGTTAAGTCAGCGATTGTTAGGTTACCAGCTTTAATTTCAGCTTGTAGCTCCTTTGCTGAACGTTCAAATAACGTCATGAGGAATCCTCCTATTTTTTAGTATTACATGATAGCTGGTACTTTTACTTGACCATCTTCTTGTTCTTTTACGTTTAACATCATTACATCACGGTCTAGACCTTTTGTTGCCACGTCTTCACGCATTACGTTTACTAATGGTAATACGTGTGTTGTTGGTTCAACATTTGTAGTATCTAACTCGTTTAGCTGCTCTGCAAAGTCAGTAATTTTCCCAAGTTGCTCAGCAAATTTTTCGGCTTCTTCTTCTGTAATTGCAAGACGTGCTAAGTTCGCAACGTGCTTAACTTCTTCTTTTGTTAATTTTGCCATTTTTTACACCTCCGAATACGATCCAATTCATTGTTTTTGTTGATAACAATAGGGTTGAATAAAGTTAACCATGCCAATAATCATAACATTTTTCCTATTAAAAATCACAACTTTCACCAAAAATACAGAAACTTTCACTACTATAACAAAGTGTTGTCCTGACATGTCTTCTTTTGTTGAACAAAGACTATCCCCGTTAGCTTGTCTCCATTTCATGGAGGCTTTCCTAACAAGATGGACATTGTCCGCTTCTATTAAACAAAACCTATTGGATTGAAGCGCGAATTTGCATAAAAATAGCCAGCACAAGGCTGACTATTTTTTATTCATAAACGTGTACATACGGGTCTTTATCATTCGCTTCTTTCATAATTAAAGCCTCTGGCCCATTAATAGAAGTAATGCTCACTTCGACATTTATATTATCAAACTGATTGATAAGGGCGCCCGTCAAATATTGTGTAAAGCCTATAATTTCAGCAGTACCGAAAAATTGGATTGGAATTTCAATCGTTAGCTTTTGTATTTTTTTATTTTGATAGAAGCCTGTGCCAATAACACTTGTATAGTTAGAAAAATATTTATCGACATCTTGCTTGAAGTTTTTGAAGTTATTACTAACATCTCGATAAGTATCATGTGTGTCATCTGTTGGGAACATCACATATTCTTCATCAAGAGGTTGCCAATCGCCAATATCATTTTGGCCCTCTTTTGCCACACCGTAAGTAAAATACGTACCTGGAATTATTTCGTTGCGTGCTTGCTGTTTAAACAACCCAACGACAATCGGTACATCTTTTAATTCATCACGTGTACGCATACGGGAAACAATTTCGGCCGCCATTTTTTTGCCTTGCTCTACAAGCGCAGACTCAGGAATAGGCTCCTCGTAATACTCACCATATTTTTCTTTTTGATAATAATAGATAGAATTCAAAGCGAGCCCTATTGATATACCAGCTAATTTCACCTTATTATCATCTGTTTTCTTTAAATAATTTTGCTCCACAATATGAGATAAATAAATAGGCGCTTTCGTTGCTCGCTCTTCTGCTGTCATCGCATCAGTAGTTGGTGGGTTTAAACCATCCTCTGTTTGCGAGCTACGTGCTAACCAAGAACTTACTGTGCTTTCAGCTAAATATTGTCCTTCTTGGAAATAGTAGTTTTCTGTGTCAAACTCATTTTGAGAAAGGCGCATTAATCCTGTTTCTACTTCCTTCATATCATATTTCGTGTAAATATTCGAAACGACTAACCCACGGCTTGCACTTTCTTTATATGGTATTAGTGTTTTATAGAAAGATTCATCAATCTGTAGACTTGGAATAATTGTTGTTTCCGCTTTTTCCTGTTGCGTTTCCTGTGTAAGCTCTGTCTCCTTCTTGTTCGAAGGCACACAGCCGACTAGCATTGCAGCAGCTACAATTGCTGGAATGAGTCGAAATGACTTCATTATTTTAGTACCCCTTTACTCATTATCAGATTCGTCTTTGGCAACTGTTCTATTACGCTTACGTTTAAGCGCAAATATCTGCCAGTGCTTATCTTTTACTTATTGTTTAAGTTAGTTGCTCAATTAGGTCGTCCTCGTTCCAAACTTCAATGCCTAATTGTTGTGCCTTTGTCAGTTTAGATCCTGCATCCGAACCAGCTATAACAAGATCCGTTTTTTTACTGACACTTCCTGTGACAATTCCACCTAACTCTTCTATTTTCGCCTTTGCATCGTTCCGTGTCAATTGCTCAAGTTTACCAGTTAGTACGATTGTCTTCCCTGCAAACGGATTGTCACCTAAGACGACCTCTACTTTTTTGCCTTTATATGTCATATTGACACCCGCTTCAGCAAGACGCTTAATAACGGCACGTGCATCTTCATTAGCAAAATATTCAACGAGTGAAGATGCCATTTTATCGCCAATTTCATGAATGGCTACGAGCTGATCCTCAGTTGCAGCCATTACGCCTTCCATCGTCTCAAATTCTTCTGAGACAATCTTCGCCGCCTTCTCGCCAACATGTCGTATACCTAAACCAATAAGTAGACGTTCCATCGAATTATCCTTCGATGCTTGAATAGCATTCACTAAGTTTGTAGCTGATTTTTCGCCCATACGCTCTAGCTCAACTAATTGCTCCACTGTTAACTGATATAAATCAGATACATCATGAATTAAATCTGCACGCAATAGCTGCTCAACAACCTTTTCACCTAGTCCATCAATGTTCATGGCGTTACGGGAGACAAAGTATTTAATGCTCTCTGCAATTTGTGCAAAACATGCTGGATTTACACAGCGCAAGGCTACTTCTCCCTCAATACGAATAAGCTCACTATCGCAAACAGGGCAATTTGCTGGCATTTCAAAAGGAATTGAATCCTCTGGGCGTTGTTCTAGTAATACACCGACTACTTGTGGGATAATGTCGCCTGCTTTTCGGATAATGACTGTATCCCCAATTCGAATATCTTTATCACGAATTAAATCTTCATTGTGTAAAGATGCTCGTTGCACAGTTGTACCCGCTACTTGTACAGGTGCTAAAATTGCCGTTGGTGTCACGACGCCAGTTCGACCTACTGTTAAATCGATATTAAGCAATGTCGTTACAACTTCCTCTGCGGGGAATTTGTAGGCAATTGCCCAGCGTGGACTTTTTGCTGTATAGCCGAGTTCATCTTGCTGCGCAAAACGATCGACCTTAATTACGATACCATCTATTTCATAGGCTAAATTCGGACGATTTTCTGTCCATGTTTCGATAAAAGTTAATACTTCCTCGATTGACGCACAGCGTTGACGTTCTTTATTTGATGGGAAGCCAAGTCCTTCTAAATAATCTAGCATCTCGCCATGCCCATCAATACCGTACGCCTCACCATCTCCTCCAATTGCATAAATGAAGGTTGATAGTTGACGACTTGCGGCAATTTTCGGATCTAATTGACGTAATGAGCCAGCAGCGGCATTTCGAGGATTCGCAAATAGTTCTTCACCGTTTTCAGCACGCTGTGTATTCAATTTTTCAAATGACTTTTTAGGCATATATGCTTCGCCACGCACTTCAATCGTAATTGGCTCTTTTAATCGAAGTGGTACAGCACGAATTGTTTTTAAATTCGCTGTTATATCCTCCCCAACTACGCCATCACCACGTGTTGCGCCTTGGACAAAAACACCATTCTCATATTTTAGGGAAATGGCAAGACCATCAATTTTCAGTTCACATACATACGAAAAGTGATCACCGATTGCTTGACGGATTTTTCGGTCAAACTCACGTAAGCCCGCTTCATCAAATGCGTTGGACAGACTTAGCATCGGATAATCATGCGTCACTTTTTTAAATCCCTCAATGACAGCACCGCCAACACGCTGTGTCGGTGAATCAGGATAAATCAGTGAAGGATTGGCCTCTTCTAATGCAATGAGCTCATGTAATAGTTGATCATATACACTATCTGCCACAAGAGGATTATCTAACACGTAATACGCATGCCCATATTCATGCAATAATTTATTTAACTCCGCTATGCGCTGTTCAATTTCGTTCATTTAAGTTCCTCCGCTTACGCTTTTTCAATAGGTGCAAATTGAGCTAATAATCGCTTAATACCAATTGGTTGTGGAAAAGCGATATCAAGTTCTGTACTATCACCCTCACCTTTTACGCTTACAACCATACCTGTTCCCCATTTTTTATGAACCGCTTTATCTCCAGCTTTCCAACCAAACTGGTCACCTCCAGTTGCTTGCAGGCGTGCTGTTGCTGGTTGTGTATGCTGTTGCGCGCCAAGTGTACGTTTTTGATAACCACTTGCCGAACGATTACTTGATGCAAACGGTACTTCAGGTCTCGTACCACCTTTGGAGATGGACTCTAAAATGTCCTCTGAAATTTCACGTAAGAAACGGGAAGCATTGTTAAAGCTTGAACGACCAAAAATCGTTCGAGATTGTGCACATGTTAAATACAACCGTTCCTCTGCTCGCGTTATGCCGACATAAGCAAGGCGCCTTTCCTCTTCCATTTCATCATTATCATCTAAAGAACGAGAATGCGGGAAAATATTTTCTTCCATACCAATAATGAATACAACAGGGAACTCTAATCCTTTAGCGGCATGCATCGTCATTAAAATGATATTGCCTTTAGATGCATCTTCCTTATCAAGCGCATCAATATCTGCAATTAGCGCTAAATCAGTTAAGAAGGCAATTAAGCTCTTATCTTCACTACGTTCTTCAAATGATTTTGTCACAGATAAAAATTCTTCAATATTTTCTAAACGACTTTCCGCTTCAATGCTCTTTTCGTTTTGTAACATTGCTCGATAGCCTGATTTCTCTATTACTTGCTCTACGATTTCCGTAACGGACAAGTAATTTTGCATTTCAGTAAAGCCTTTAATCATTGCATAAAAATGTTCTGCTGAAGCAGCAGCTTTCCCTGTTAATCCCATAAACACGAGATCATTCATCGCATCAAAAATAGAACGATCCTGATCAATTGCATAGCGCGCCATTTTTTCAAATGAGGTAGCACCAATACTTCGCTTCGGTTCATTAATAATACGCGCAAGTGATAAATCATCATCATTGTTCGCAATGAGACGTAAATAAGCTAATAAATCTTTAATTTCTTTGCGGTCATAGAACTTTGTACCACCGACAATTTGATAAGCCATATTGGACTTAACTAACACTTCCTCCATTACACGAGACTGTGCATTCGTACGATACAAAATGGCAAAGTCATCGAATGAACGATTTTCTTTTTCCATCAGCTGTTGGATTGTTTGTACGACAAACTGAGCTTCTTCCTGCTCATTATAAGCCTTGTACAAAGCAATTTTTTCACCATGTGCGTTTTCTGTGCGCAGCTCTTTTGGGTAACGGCTTGTGTTATGTTGAATGACGTCATTCGCAGCTTGAAGGATGCGTTTTGTTGAGCGGTAATTTTGCTCTAGCATAATAACCTTTGCATTTGGATAATCCTTTTCAAAAGACAGGATATTCCCAATATCCGCTCCGCGCCAACGATAAATGGATTGGTCTGAATCCCCTACTACGCAAATATTTTTGAATTTCTTCGCAAGTAATTGCACAAGTAAGTATTGGGATTTATTTGTATCTTGGTATTCATCAACGTGGATATATTGAAATTTATTTTGATAAAATTCAAGCACTTCAGGTACTCGCTTAAATAAAGTAATCGTCGTCATTATCAAATCATCAAAATCAAGTGATTGATTGCGTCGTAATCTTTTTTCATATCCTTTATAAACACGAGCAACCGTTTTTTCATATGGATTATTTTCATTTATTTGCCCTGCATATTCATCTGCAGTTATGCATTCATTTTTTGCTGAACTAATTGCGTTTAAGATTGCACGCGGTTCAAAACGCTTAGGGTCAATATTTTCATCCTTCAAGACATTCTTTATGACGGAAAGTTGATCTGTAGAATCTAAAATCGTGAAGTTGCGCGAGATACCAAGTTGCTCAATATTGCGTCGTAAAATGCGTACACACATCGAGTGAAATGTTGATACCCACATGCTGTCGCCTGTTCCATTTCCGAGAATACCATCTATACGCTCGCGCATTTCACGAGCTGCTTTATTCGTGAACGTAATGGCTAAAATTTTCGATGGGTATACTTCTTTTTCTATGATTAAATACGCAATACGATGCGTTAATACTCTTGTTTTTCCCGAACCAGCACCTGCCATAATAAGTAATGGCCCTTCTGTTGTTTTCACTGCTTTTTCTTGTTCAGGGTTCATTCCTACTAATAAATTTTTTGTTAAATGCTCCATTTTGCACCACCTTACAAACGTTTGTTCCTAATTATATCGCATTTTTAACTGCCTTAACAGTCGCAAGCGCAGCTTTTAAATCTTCATAAATAATATTCCCTACAACGACAGTATCGGCATACTGTGCCATTTCCGCGGCTTGCTTAGTAGAAGTAATACCGCCACCATAAAATAGTTTTGTTTTTTGCAATTCATTTTTTACAGCACGTACCATTTCAATATCACCATATTGACCACTATATTCTAAATAAAATACAGGTAACTTAAAGAAGTTTTCAGCCATGCGTGCATAGGCAACCACATCATCTACTGATAAATCTGTCTTTGCTTGTGTTACTTCTGCAACTTTACAATTTGGATTTAAAATACAATACCCTTCAGCGACTAACTCATCCCACACCATAATATCTCCATATTCTTTGATTGCCTCATGGTGTAAATTTTTAATCCATTTCGGGTCATCACTATTTAATACTGTTGGAATGAAATAATAGTCATAGCCTGGCGTTACGGCATCAATCGTAGAGATTTCCAGCGCTATCGGCACTTCAAAACGGCGTACGCGGACAAGTAAATCTAATACGCCATCTAATGTTACCCCATCTGTTCCGCCTACTAAAATTACATCTGTTCCAGATTCACAAATTTTTTCTAATGCTTCATCTGATATTTCCTTTGCTGGATCTAATTTGAACACATGTCTCCACTGTAAATAATCCATCTATTTTACCACCTATCTTTTTCTATCTATCCGTTTACAAGTATAGCTTATGACTCTCTACAAAAGAATGAAAAAGACTGAGCAGAAACTCTACCCAGCCTCATACTTACTATTCTTTTGGCGCTTGAAAAGGCTTTTCATCTGGATACAAACGACCTAACATTTCATCATATGTATCATTTCCATAATCAAAGCATCGACGTACACGAGAAATCGTTGCCGTACTTGCCCCTGTCTCCTTTTTAATGGATTCATAGGTTTTCTTTAAACGTAATAAATGTGCTACCTCAAATCGTTGTGCTAGCGATTGTATCTCACTAATCGTACATAAATCATCAAAAAATTTATAGCATTCTTCAATGTCTTTCAGTTCTAATACTGCTTTAAATAACTGATCTGTTTGATGCCCTCGAATTTTTTCGATTTGCATGCGGTTTTCCTCCCTCTTAAGGCTGCGTTTTCACCATTGCTTGTAACCCTGGTGAAGCTGGTACGAAATGAACCCATGACTTTCCTGGAACTAGCTTCACAAGTTCGCCAGTCTCTTCGACAGCCATTGGTAATCCATCGATATTAGCCCATTTTACTTCTCTTAAATAACCATTTTGAAATACATACGCATTTCCACCAGAGGTTAAATCAATATCTTGGCGGCCAACATCATCAATTGTTTGGTGCTTCATTTCAAAAAATAAAACATTTGCAACTGTTAATGCTTCACCTGTCAACATATCCTTTGTTTCTACGCCTGCCGATTGTCGTCCATAACGATTTGTTTGATGATCATATACATACGTGTTGTGGAAAGAATTACTATTCCCATAGTAAATGTCAACTTGACTTGTTTCAACGCCTATTTTACCACGTTCATCGGGTTCATAAAAAGCCTGATGTACTTTTTCACTGTAATTCATTGAAGCGCCTACTTTTTCAGCACCATTTAATATATTTTCAGAAGTTATATAGGAGTTATGTGGCGCTACTCGATCATTAGAACGTTTAAATAGTGTGCCATCATAGTTCATACCATTAATATTATCAACGACATTATTGCTTAGCATCGTTTTAGCCTCTGGACTGTAGCCGTGTGCTACATAAAATGCACCAAAGCCTTTTGCCATATCAATAAAGTAAGAACGTGCACTTCGTACTGGTCCAATATTTTCTGGTAATTCGCTTTGATAGACTGCTAGTAAACGAGTAACATTTCCTTCCGCTAACATTTCGTAAATCATATCTGCCGCTGCCAATCCTGATTGAGGTCGAGCTGCAGGATGATTGTTAACAGTCACAATAATTGGTCGCTGTGTCACTTCTTCTGTAACAGCCTCTCCCGTTAATGGTGCCAAAATTGTCTCTTCCTTCACAGGCTCCTCAATAGCTGGTTCATCCTCTATTTTGGATATATCTTCTTCTGGTTCAGAGGCATCTTTAGAACATCCGCCGATAAACAAGGCGCTAAATGCTAAGCCAACTAATAGTTTCTTTGATTTCAACACTTGCATTACTCTCCTTTAGTCAATACCGCCTTGATGTAAAAGTGTATGCTGTTGCTCTGGCGCTAATAAAAAATATGCTACTAAACCTAACGCATAACTGCAGGTAATAATAATTTATTCTTCATTACATCGAAAATTCCTTTCGGTGTAATTCGAATATATGGTAAATGCGTAGATTGTAAAAACAGTAAAGTATAAATGGCGTCGCCTAAACGATAGCCTCGTTCTGCTAATGCTTGCTTTAAGGCAAGCTCTTTTACTGTAAGCTCCTCCATATCTCCTTGATATAGAAGACCACCAATTGTAAGTGGAATGGATGCTACTACTTCTCCTTTTTCTACAAGGACAATACCTCCACCCAATGCCTTCATCTCTTCAAACGCTTTAAGCATATCGTCTTTATTTTTCCCGATGAGCAAAATATCTCCTGTGTTTGAATAGGACGATGCAAAGCCTTGAACATTTGTTGCAAATCCTTTAATCATCGTATTAACATGCCAGTTACCACTTCGGTTAATGAGCATTAAATAACTTTCATCATGGCTTGCAAGCTGCCCTTCTCTAGTGATTAACGAATTATAAGGCTTGGTAATAACATCGTTTACTAATTCAATTCCAAAAGGCATTGAAAATTGGAAGTCGTGGGAAGTTAGTGAAAAATCCAAATTAAATGATGGAATTGCTTTATAATCAATTGCATTAAAGCGATGCACTCGTTCGCCATCACGTTTTAACCATACGCCTTTTGACAGTACACTTTCTGGAACTGGATGCCATTCATCTTGTAAAATATTTAGAGAGGCAAAGCGACCAGTCGCAATAAAGCCATGTAAGTTTGACATATTGTAATAACGCGCTACATTATATGATGCCATTTGGTAGGCATCGATTGGAGCTACGCCTGCATCTAAAGCGACTTGAATACATTTATCCATTACGCCATCTTGATGGAATGAAGGTGTTGAGCCATCCGTTGTCATCATTAAATGGTCGAAAATAGGTAGTTGTTTTTCTACGATTCCTTTTAATAGATTTGGTAAATCAGGACGAATCGAAGAATGACGAAGCGTTACTGCAAATCCTTGCATAATCCGTCTTTCCACTTCTTCCACTGTCATCGCTTCATGGTCGCCATCTGCACCAAGTAATTTCATACGCGCTAAAGTGCGTTCTGAAGCACCAGGGAAATGGCCTTCAATTTTTTTGCCATGTGCCTTAGCCATTTGCATGCGATATAGCATTAAATCATCACCATGCAACAATTTAGGCCAACCAGTTAGCTCGCCACCTAACAGTACATCATCACGTTGTAACCATTCTAAAATAGACGTATTTGAAAAAATCTCTTCTTCCTGTTCCATTTCAGTCTGTGAGTCAAAACGCGTCCACCAATAAAAAGAGAACGGTAATTTCTTTAGCTCATCTAATATTGAAAACGCTTTCTTGTTCTCTAAAGATAATACAAAACTTAAATTATCAGAGATAAAAGTGGTCGTACCTAGTTGCCCACAAAAATCAGCAAAGGACTGTGGATGGTACAACTGGAACGGATGAACATGAGGTTCAATATAACCTGGAACAATCGTTTTATGTGTACAATCAATAATTTCTGTGCCTTCGGTTAAAGGAGGCATTCTTTCCCCCGCATAAACAATACGGTCTCCCAAAATCCATATATTACCTATCACCCATTGCTTTAACATGCTATGTAAATAACGCGCATTTTTTAAGACAATACTAGGCGATTTTTTGCCATCTATAACAGCTATATGTTGACGCAATTGCGAAATTCTCCATGTCGGATCCATGTATATCGCTCCTTCCTAATTTGCGTAAAATTTCATTGTGTAAATCCTACTTGAATTCACATACTACTATTGCATAAACGCTTATTTGATTTCATTGCGTCTTTTGCATGATGATTCGCATTTTGAATAGGACTCGTTAATTGACGCCTTTCAAAATCCGTGCCTTATATCCTCTTTTATTTTATCTACTAAAAGAGGATAAAATAATGCTGCTTTATGCAATCATCTTGTTTCAATCGTAACACAGCACTTTCATAAAGCAAAGTGCACCCCGCTTTATTTTTTCCACTATGACTAAAGGAGGAAATTATATGATGCAACAAGCTAATCTAAGTGATAAAAATGCCTTTTGCCGCTTTGCCCTTGGGACAAGTATGACGGCATTCGGTATCGCTAAGGTATCTAGAAATCCTAGCTGTATGAAAGGACGACTTATGATTGCATTAGGAGCCATGAAAATGGCTGAAGGTATTTTTAAGTATTGTCCTTCAAAGGCAATGTTGAGCACAAATGTGGAAAGTGCCATGAATACCTCTATGCAAAGTATGTTCAGTGGACAAAATTCTATGTCTTCAGGACAGAATTCTATGTCTTCTGAGCAAAATCCTATGTCTTCTGAACAAATCAATAAGCTAATGAAGGATTTCTCCTCTGCTATTACTGGAAATGCGTCAGATATGACAGCAAGTTTTAATGCTTCTGACACCAGCACATCAACACAAAATTCCTCGGACAGTAAAAATTCTACAAATAAAGCACAAAATCCTTCTTAGTCAAAGAAGCCGTCTCAATCCACATGAGACGGCTCCTTACTTTTTTAGAGAAACGATATGTCTATGAAAAATAATTACTTCAGGTAAAATTGTTATTTAAATGTACGCCAGCCGATATCTTTACGGTAGAAGAAGTTATCCCATTCAGCTGTTGCGATACCAGCATAAACCTTTTCTTGTGCTTCTTGTAATGTCGATGCTTTGGCAGCGACTAGTAAAACTCGTCCGCCATTCCCTACAAACTTTTCATCTACTAGCTTCGTACCTGCATGGTAGACTGCATGTGAAGCAGATAATGCTTCTAAGTTCGGTAAAGCATTTCCTTTTACTACATCACCAGGATAGCCTTCAGCAGCAATAACAACACCTAACATAGCGTCGTTTGACCATTGCAAATCAAATGGTTTTTCATCCATTAATGCGCTCATAAATGCACCAAAGTCAGATTGCATACGTGGTAATACGACCTGTGTTTCTGGGTCACCAAAACGAGCATTGAACTCAATTACTTTAGGTCCGCTCTTCGTTAAAATAAGACCTGCATATAAAATACCCGTAAATGATACCCCATCTGCTTCCATCCCTTTAATAGTAGGTTCAACGACTGTTTGATATGCTACATCAACTACATCCTGTGAAATTTGTGGTACAGGTGAATATGCACCCATTCCCCCTGTATTTGGTCCTTTATCGCCGTCATATGCACGTTTATGATCTTGGGCAATAACCATTGGATAAATTTGACCCTTATGGACAAAGGACATAAAGGAGAACTCTTCACCATCAAGGAATTCTTCAATGACAACACGAGATGAAGACTCACCGAAACGTTGATTACCAATCATATCTTGCACTGCTTCAATCGCTTCTGCTTCTGTCATCGCTACAACAACACCTTTACCAGCTGCTAAGCCATCTGCTTTTACAACGATTGGTGCTCCCTGTGCTTGAATATAGTGAATTGCTTCTTCCGCTTCTGTGAACGTTGCATGTGCTGCTGTTGGGATATTATATTTATTCATAATATCTTTTGCATATGATTTGCTACTTTCAATTTGCGCTGCTGCCTTTGTCGGACCAAATGCTCGTAGACCACGTTGAGTAAAGAAATCTACGATGCCTTCTGCCAGTGGTTGCTCTGGACCAACAAATGTTAAATCTATTGCATTTTCTTTTGCAAATTGTACAAGACCTGCAAAGTCCATTGTATCAATTGCTACAACCTCTACATCTTGTCGCATACCGTCATTGCCTGGTGCAACGAATACTTTCTCGACGGACGGAGAAATGCTAAATTGTTTGGCAATTGCATGCTCACGACCGCCACTTCCTATAACTAATACGTTCATAATTAGTGAATCCTCCTCTTTAAGAGTAAAGGCTGTCTTCTATGTCGCTCTATCATCTTTCTAGCAAAGCCCACTTCGCTTTCCACTGCATAGCACTTGCCAATAGCTAGTTTAATCGACATTTACGTGGATATGAAAAATAGCATACTAGAAACACGTCCAGTATACTATTTTCCCTATTAGGACAGACCTTTTTTCTTTTGATTTGTTTATAATTGCAAATTCAATATTAATGCTTGAAGTGACGTACGCCTGTAAATACCATTGCAATTCCGTATTCATTTGCTTTATCGATCGAATCTTGGTCTTTAATAGAGCCACCTGGTTGAATTATTGCAGTAATACCTGCCGCGTGTGCAGCTTCTACAGTATCACTCATAGGGAAGAATGCATCCGATGCTAGAGATGCACCTTTCGCCTTATCACCCGCTTGCTCAAAGGCGATTTTCGCCGCACCTACGCGGTTCATTTGGCCAGCACCAACACCTAATGTCATGTGCGAATCCGTTACAACAATTGCATTGGATTTCACATGCTTCACTACAGACCATCCAAGCTGTAATGCTTCCCATTCTTCCTCAGTCGGTTCTCTGTCTGTCACTACTTTAATGTCAGCGTCTGCAAAGCCGTAGCTGTCTGGCTCTTGTACTAGTAAACCACCTTCAACAGAGACAACGTTAAATTGGTCTTTTTTAGCTTGCTCAAATGGAATTGTTAATAAACGAATGTTTTTCTTCTGTGTTAAAATGGCTAATGCTTCTTGAGAGAAAGCAGGTGCAATAATAATTTCTAAGAAAATATGACTTAGCTTTTCTGCTGTTGCCGCATCTACTTCCATATTTAATGCAATAATGCCACCAAAGATAGACGTAGAATCTGCTGCATATGCTTTGTCAAAAGCTTCTTCTAGTGTTACGCCTGTACCAACACCACAAGGATTCATATGTTTCACCGCAACAGCTGCAGGCATTTCGAACTCTTTTACGATTTGAAGTGCTGCGTTCCCATCTTGGATGTTATTATATGATAATTCTTTCCCATGTAATTGCGTTGCGTACGCTAAAGAGAAATCAGAACCGAGACGTTTTTGATAAAATGCTGCTTTTTGATGAGGATTTTCGCCATAACGTAAATTTTGTTTTAACTCGTAAGTAAGCGTTAAGCTTTCAGGGAATGCTTCTTCAGTTAAATGATTCGAAATATACGAATCATAAGCTGCCGTGTGACGGAAAACTTTTGCCGCTAGCTTACGACGTGTTTCAATCGTTGTCGCGCCAGTTGCTTTCAATTCTTCTAATACAGTTGCATAGTCATTGCTATCTACAATAACTGTTACGTATTGATGGTTTTTAGCAGCAGAACGTAGCATAGTCGGTCCACCAATATCAATATTTTCGATGGCATCATCCCATGTTACATTAGGCTTTGAAATTGTTTCAACGAACGGATAAAGATTAACACACACAATTTCAATTGGTTCAATGCCGTGCTCGTTCATTTGTGCTTGATGTGAAGCATCATCAAATTTCCCTAATAGTCCACCGTGAATCATTGGATTTAACGTTTTCACACGACCATCTAAAATTTCTGGGAATTTTGTTACTTCATCCACTGCTGTTACTGCGACATCATTGTCCTGTAACATTTTTTTTGTACCACCAGTTGATAAAATTTCATAACCTAATGCCACTAATTCTTTTGCAAATTCTAAAATACCATCTTTATTGGAAACACTGATTAATGCACGTTTTGTCACAACGAAATCCTCCTAATTTGTCTCGTGTTTAGCCACGAAAATATCTAGCCAACTTGATTTAGCGGAGTTAGGTGCAAATTGAATGACTCATTCTACTTGAGCGGAGTTCATCATGATTGGAACGAATCTTACGGGAGTCATTCGCGTTCCCGTTCAATAAGCCAGACCTAACTACCTACCAATCTACTTTAATAATTGCTGTAATGCCTTTGTATATAGTACATGCTCTTCTTTATGAATAGCCGTTTCTGTTGCCTCGCGATTGCCTTCGATCACAGCAACAGCAGCTTGCGCAATAATTGGCCCTGTATCCATGCCTTCATCCACAAAATGCACCGTAACACCCGTCACCTTAACACCATGCTCGATTGCTTGACCAATCGCATCTTTTCCTGGGAAGGATGGTAAAAGCGAAGGATGAATATTAACAATACGCTTTGGATATGCCGCCAACAACACTTCACTAATTAAACGCATATACCCTGCAAGTACAATCCACTGCACTCCACATTCACGTAAAGCTTCAATAATAGCAGTCTCGTACTCTACTTTCGATGCAAATTGTTTCGGACTTAAAGCGAGTACTGGGATACCAAATTGTTGAGCACGTGTCACAACAAATGCAGCGGGCTTATCTGTTACAACGAGCTCAACTTTTGCATGTAGTTCTCCACGTTCAATCGCTTCTTGTATAGCTTGAAAATTACTGCCGCTCCCTGATGCAAATACGGCAATTTTAACTGGTGCAGTCATTACACTAAGCTCCCATCATGTGAGCCGTTAAATACAACGCCCTCGCCTTTCACAACGCGACCGATTTTGTATGCTTTTTCACCATTTGCTTCAGCTGTAGCAATTACTTTATCTGCTTCTGCTGCTGGTACAGCTAACACGAAACCAATACCCATATTGAAGACATTGTATAAATCCTTGTCTTCAAGCTGACCTTTTTCCTTTAAAAATTCGAAAATGCGAAGAACTGGCCAAGAGCCTAAGTCAATTTCTGTTGCTAATCCTTCTGGCATCATACGTGGTAGGTTTTCATAGAAGCCGCCACCTGTTACATGTGCGCAACCATGAACGTCAGCTGCTTTTAATGCTGCAAGCACTGGTTTTGCATATAGCTTAGTTGGTACTAGAAGTGCTTCACCGATTGGACCTAAATCTTCAAAGCCATCAACAACTGCGTCTACTGCATAGCCGTTGTCGGCAAAAACGATTTTACGTACTAATGAATAGCCGTTTGAATGGACACCACTTGACGCTAAACCAATAAGCACGTCACCTTCGACAATATTGTCACCAGTGACAATTGCTGATTTTTCACAAGCGCCTACAGCGAATCCTGCTAAATCGTATTCATCTTCTTCATAAAGACCAGGCATTTCAGCTGTCTCACCACCGATTAAGGCAGCACCAGATTGCACACAGCCATCTGCAACACCTTTTACGATTTGTTCGATTTTTGCTGGCTCTGCTTTACCAAGTGCCACATAATCTAAAAAGTAAAGTGGTTCTGCACCTTGTGCTACGATATCATTTACACACATAGCAACACAGTCCACGCCAATTGTATCGTGCTTGTCTACCATAAATGCTAATTTTAATTTTGTGCCAACACCATCTGTACCTGAAATAAGAACAGGTTCTTTAAGATTTAGTTCTGACAAGTCAAACATACCACCAAAGCCACCAAACGTACCCATCACACCTAGTCGATTCGTCCGTTCAACGTGAGACTTCATTCGTTTTACAGCTTCGTAGCCTGCTTCAATATTTACACCTGCTTGTTCATATGCCTTTGACATGCAGAGATCCTCCTTTAAATTATATACGCAACAATCCATTACTTTTAATAGTAGAGGATATGTGCCTGTTCAACATCCAGCAAGGAATAGCAATCCTTCCTCCATGTCATTCCATTCTTAGCGGATACCCACCGAATAACTATGGGCAGTCCGACAAAATTTCATTGATGAACATACACTTAGCGTAAAAGTTCTTTTTCGTGCGGTAAGATTGTATCTGGGAAAATTTCAGTCGGGTATTTGCTTGTAAAGCATGCTAGGCAAAGACCTTTATTTTCATCCTCAAATGGACGTGCGATTGTTTCCACCATACCTTCAACTGAAAGGAATGTTAGTGAATCAGCACCAATCGCATCTCGTATTTCATCCACATTATGGCTTGAAGCAATTAACTCTTCATGTGTCGAAGTATCAATACCGTAATAACAAGGGTCAGTCATTGGCGGAGAAGAAATTACTACATGTACCTCAGCTGCACCTGCATCTTTTAGCATTTTGACAATACGACGTGATGTTGTACCACGAACAATCGAGTCATCCACCATCACCACACGTTTTCCTTTCACAACTTGAACAACAGGCGAAAGCTTCATTTTCACTCCGCGTTCACGTAATTCTTGCGTCGGTTGAATAAACGTACGGCCAACATAACGGTTTTTAATTAACCCTAACTCATACGGAATACCACTTTCTTCAGCAAAGCCAATAGCCGCAGAAATACTTGAATCAGGTACACCTGTTACGACATCCGCTTCAATATGTGCACATTCACGTGCAAGTTGTTTCCCCATACGTTTACGTGCCATATGCACATTAATGCCATCAATATCAGAATCAGGACGTGCTAAGTATACATATTCCATCGCACACATTGCGCGATTTTCCATATTAGCAAAACGGTCTGATTTTACACCTTCATCGTTTATGATTAATAATTCCCCTGGTTCCACAGAACGAACAAACTCTGCCCCTATTAAATCAAACGCACAAGTTTCAGAAGCAACAACCCATCCATCTCCTAGTTTGCCAAGAGATAATGGACGTAAACCATGTGGATCACGCGCAACAAGCATTTCATCTTTTGTCATAATTAAGAACGAATACGCACCCTTTAGTAATGAAAGGGCATTTTTCACCTTTGCTCTGAAAGGTGAATGCGAGCTTTTCTTAATAAGATGCGCTAACACTTCTGTATCTGAGCTTGAGTGAAAAATACTTCCTTGTCGCTCTAAATACTGCTTTAAGTGTGTCGCATTGACTAAGTTACCGTTATGAGCAATGGAAAGGCTACCTGTTGATGAATGAAATAGTAATGGCTGTACATTTTCAATACCGCCACCACCAGCAGTCGTATAACGAACATGCGCAATGGCGGCTTTGCCGTCCACTGCTTTTAATTTCTCTTCATTGAAAACATCATTTACTAATCCTTCGCCTTTCACCGCGCGAAGGTGAAGACCGTCAGAAACGACGATTCCCGCACCTTCTTGTCCACGGTGTTGAAGAGCATGAAGCCCGTAATAACTAAGGTGTGCTGGACTTGGGTTGCCCCAAATACCAAACACCCCACATTCTTCGTTTAAGCCTCTGAGTTCAGCAAGCATGGGATTGCTCCTTTCCAATTAGAACGGAATTCCTCCACTGTACCTTCTACAAGCACACCGTTGTCCCCGTTGATTTTAACAAGCGCATCGTTCGTTACGACACCGATTTTTAGTGCACTTTCTACTGTTTCTACAAATGCAGCAGCATTTTCTTCTTTGACTGTTACAACAAAACGGGACTGTGTTTCACTGAATAGAGCCGTTGTTGCAGAACCTGTTAACGTTACATCAATACCAAGACCTTGCGCTCCAAACGTAGTTTCTGCAAGTGCTACGGCAAGTCCACCCTCCGCTACGTCATGCGCAGATTGTACAAGTCCCGCTTTAATCGCTTTTAGCAATGCTTGTTGACGGGCTGCCTCCACCGCTAAGTCGATAGCTGGCGCTTTTCCTGAAATCACACCGTTATTTACTAGCTTTTGAAGCTCAGAGCCACCGAATTCCGTTTTTGTTTCACCAATAACGAATACGACATCGCCTGCCACTTTTACATCTTGTGTTGTTACATGTGCTAAATCTTCAATTAGACCTACCATACCAATTGTTGGTGTTGGGTAAACCGCTTCTCCTGAACGTTCGTTATAAAGAGATACGTTCCCACCGATTACTGGTGCATTTAATGCTGTACAAGCAGCAGAAATACCATCAGCAGATTTTTCGATTTGCCAGAAAATCTCTGGCTTTTCTGGATTACCGAAGTTTAAGCAGTCCGTAATGGCAAGTGGGGTACCACCCGTTGCTACAATGTTACGAGCCGCTTCAGCTACTGCAATGGCACCGCCCACTTCAGGATCAAGATAAATGTAGCGAGAGTTACAGTCTGTAGTCATTGCAAGGCCTTTGTTTGTACCACGCACACGGATAACTGCAGCATCTGAACCAGGTGCTACAACTGTTGATGTACGTACTTGATAATCATATTGATTATAAACCCATTCTTTTGAAGCAATTGTCGGTGCTTTTAAAAGTGCGTTTAACGTTTCTTTGTAATCTGTTACTACTGGTTCTGTGTTAGCCATTCCTTGGAATTGTGCATAATATGCAGGCTCAGCAGATGGCTTATGGTAAACTGGCGCATCTTCTGCAAGTGCATCCGCTGGTACATTTGCTACAACTTCACCGTTGTGAAGTAATCGAAGCATTTTATCGTCTGTCACGACACCAATAGCTACTGCATCTAAATCATATTTATCGAAAATCGCTTTAATTTCATCTTCGCGACCTTTTTTCACAACTAATAACATACGCTCTTGAGACTCGGATAGCATCATCTCGTAAGCAGTCATCCCTGTTTCACGTTGCGGTACTAAATCTAGGTTCATTTCTACACCAGAGCCAGCTTTAGAAGCCATCTCTGCTGACGAAGAAGTAAGACCCGCAGCACCCATATCTTGAATACCAACTAGAGCATCAGACTTAACAACTTCTAAGCAAGCTTCAAGTAGTAGTTTTTCCATAAATGGGTCCCCTACTTGCACAGCTGGACGTTGGTTTTCTGATTCCTCAGTTAATTCTTCAGATGCAAATGTCGCACCATGAATTCCATCACGACCAGTTTTTGCACCTACGTACATCACTGTATTTCCTACACCTGCAGCAATACCGCGTTGAATATCTTTGTGGTCTATTAAACCAACACACATTGCGTTCACTAGTGGGTTTCCTTCGTAGCATGGGTCGAATTGAATTTCGCCCCCAACAGTTGGAATCCCGATACAGTTACCATATCCAGCAATACCAGCAACAACTTCTTCAAATAAGTACTTACCACGTGCTGATTTCAACTCACCAAAGCGTAGTGAATTCAGCATTGCAATTGGTCGTGCACCCATTGAGAAAACGTCACGAATAATGCCGCCTACACCTGTTGCTGCACCTTGATAAGGCTCAATTGCTGAAGGGTGGTTATGTGACTCCATTTTAAATACAACTGCTTGCTCATCACCAATATCGACAATACCTGCTCCTTCACCAGGACCTTGTAATACTTGAGGTCCTTTTGTAGGGAATTTACGTAAAACTGGTTTTGAATTTTTGTATGAGCAGTGTTCAGACCACATTACTGAGAAAAGACCAGTCTCTGTCCAGTTTGGTAAACGGCCTAAAATACCTTCTACCATTGCAAATTCTTCGTCTGACATCCCCATTCCAGCGTATAGCTTTTCATCTTTAATTTGCTGTGCTGTTGGCTCAAACTTAGTTGTTGACATGATTTTCCCTCCACTGCTTCACAATTGATTTAAATACTGCTAGACCGTCTGCTCCGCCCACTAGTGTATCGACAGCTCTTTCTGGGTGAGGCATCATTCCTAATACATTGCCGCGCTCGTTAATAATCCCTGCGATATCTTCTAAAGAACCGTTTGGATTTTCTCCTGAGTATGTGAACACGATTTGATTGTTATCTTTTAGTTTTTGTAATGTTTCCTCATCACAGTAGTAGTTGCCTTCACCGTGTGCGATTGGAATATTAATTACTTGACCTTGCTCATATTGATTTGTGAATAATGTATTGTTGTTTTCAACTTTAAGCTGTATAGTACGACACATGAATTTCAGATTTTTATTGCGAAGTAAAGCACCTGGCAATAATCCTGCCTCAGTAAGAATTTGGAACCCGTTACAAACGCCTAATACGGGCTTACCAGCATCTGCTGCTTTTTTAACTTCAACCATAATGTTTGATTGGTTTGCCATAGCGCCACAACGTAAGTAGTCGCCGTAAGAGAAACCTCCAGGTACTAAAATACCGTCAAAGCCACTTAAATCTGATTCTGTGTGCCATACATATTCTACTTCTTCACCTAGTTCGTCTTTAATCGCATGATACATATCGATGTCACAGTTTGACCCAGGGAATACGAGTACTGCGAATTTCATGATTAGTTAGCCTCCTCGACTTCGTAACGGTAGTCCTCAATTACTACATTCGTTAAAACTTTTTCACACATTTCTTTAACTAGAGTATCTATATCACGCGCTGAATCTCCGACAGTTAGTTCAAGATATTTACCGATACGTAAATCTTCTACTTCACCATAGCCCATTTTTGCTAAAGAACCTTGTACTGCTGAACCTTGTGGATCTAGAATACTCTCACGTAATGTTACGTAAATTTTAACTTTTTTCATTGTTATTTGCCTCCGAGTCTAGAAAGAATAATAGTATATACTTCAGTTAAATTACCAAGGTCTCGACGAAAGACATCTTTGTCCAACTTTTGCTTTGTTTTTGTATCCCAAAGTCTGCACGTATCTGGTGAGATTTCATCTGCCAGTAAAACATCTCCATTTGTATCACGTCCAAATTCTAGCTTGAAGTCTATTAGTGTAACATCGACATTAGCGAAAATTGGTTGCAATACTTTGTTAACAGCTAATGCTCCGTTATACATTGCCGTCACTTCTTCTGGTGTTGCCAGGTCAAGTACATCAATATGCTCTGTCGTAATAAATGGATCGCCTAACGCATCATCCTTATAATAAAATTCAACGATCGGACGTTTTAATAGTGTGCCTTCTTCTAGGCCAAGACGTTTTGCTAAGCTCCCCGCTGCAATATTACGTACAACAACCTCAATTGGAATAATATCAACCTTTTTCACTAGTTGTTCTGTAGCAGATAATTGTTTTACGAAATGTGACGCAATTCCGTTTGCTTTTAATTTTTCGAAAATTAACGAAGTAATGCGGTTATTTAACACGCCTTTGCCTTCAATTTCTTCTTTTTTCTCACCATTAAAGGCAGTTGCACTATCCTTGTATTCTACTAAAAGGATAGTAGGCTCTTCTGTTGCATATAATTTTTTGGCTTTACCTTCATACAAAAGTTGGTCATTCGTCATGTCGTCATTCCCCCAGATTATTATGAAATACGCCTCGACGTATTGATGTTATGGATTTTGAATCTACAATATGATTCAAAATCCGTAACATCCGTCGTGGCACTAACTGTCTATCAATTCAATACGGTTAGTTAAGTCCAAGACGTTCAAAAATCATGTCTACATGTTGTAAGTGGTAGTTGTAATCAAAGCACTCATCAAGCTCTTCCTTCGATAAGTATGAAGTGATTTTCTCACTTGCATCGACTAACGTACGGAATTGCACTTGCTCGTCCCACGCCTGCATCGCTAATGGCTGTACTGTATCATAGGCTTCCTCACGTACTAATCCTTTATCGATTAGTGCTAATAAGATACGTTGAGAGTAAATCAGTCCAAATGTACGACCCATATTACGTTTCATGTTTTCAGGGAATACTGTTAAATTTTTCACGATGTTACCGAAGCGATTTAGCATATAGTTCAATGTAATTGTCGCATCTGGTAAAATCACGCGCTCAGCAGATGAATGTGAAATATCACGCTCATGCCATAATGCTACGTTTTCATAAGCTGTCACCATGTAACCACGCATTAAACGTGACATACCAACCATATTCTCAGAGCCGATTGGATTACGTTTATGCGGCATAGCAGATGAACCCTTTTGGCCTTTTGCAAAAGCTTCTTCTACTTCTCTCGTTTCAGATTTTTGCAAACCACGAATTTCCGTTGCGAACTTTTCGATAGATGTTGCAATTAATGCAAGAGCACCTAAATACTGTGCATGTCGATCACGCTGTAATGTTTGCGTAGAAATTGGCGATGCAGCAAGCCCTAATTTGTCACAAACATATTGTTCAACACGTGGATCAATATTTGCATATGTGCCAACAGCGCCAGACATCTTACCTGTTTCAATTACAGTTGCAGCAGCATCAAAGCGTTCTAGGTTACGCTTCATCTCTTCGTACCATAAACCTAATTTTAAACCGAATGTTGTTGGTTCAGCGTGCACGCCATGTGTACGGCCCATCATAACGGTATGCTTATGCTCTTTTGCTTTTGCGGCAATAATATCAATAAAATTCACAATATCTTTTCTTAAAATAGTATTTGCTTGTTTAATTATATAAGAAAGGGCTGTGTCCACAACGTCTGTTGAAGTTAAACCGTAGTGTACCCATTTACGTTCCTCGCCTAGTGTTTCAGATACAGCACGTGTAAAGGCAACTACATCGTGACGTGTCTCTTTCTCAATTTCTAAAATACGATTTACATCAAATGAAGCATTTTCGCGAATTTTAGCCACATCATCTTTTGGAATATCGCCAATCTCTGCCCAAGCCTCACATGCTAAAATTTCAACCTCTAGCCAAGCTTGGTATTTATTTTGTTCTGTCCAAATTGCACCCATCTCAGGTCTTGTGTAACGTTCAATCATCGCTTATCTCCTTCTATTCTGACCAAATGCCAGAACTCTCGATTTGTTGTAGTGTTGCTTCTAAGTCTTTTGTCATAATCGTTACGTGGCCCATTTTACGGTTCACCTTAGCTTCAGCTTTCCCATAAAGATGTAATGACCATTCAGGATATTTTGCAATTGAGTTACTAAGTGGCATAACATGCTGCCCTAATACATTCACCATTATAGATGAATCCCAAAGTTGTGGTTTACGCAGTGGCCAACCACAAATAGCACGGATATGCTGATGGAATTGTGATATATTACATGCCTCTATCGAATAGTGACCAGAATTATGAGGTCTCGGTGCTAGTTCATTAATAATAATGTCGCCATTTTCTAAAACAAACATTTCCACTGCAAGCGTCCCTACTAGATTTAAGTAATCAGCTATTTTAATAGCCTCTTGTTCAGCAGCCTGTGCTGTCACCTCTTGGATACGAGCGGGTACAATTGTTTCATGTAAAATATGATGAACATGAATGTTTTCACCAACTGGCTGACAATATAATTCGCCATCACCGTTGCGTTGTACAATAACTGATACTTCTTTAACAAAAGGTACAAAACCTTCAGCAATACATTGAGAATGAGTAAAAAGCTCTTTTGCCAATGGTAAATCTGCTGCTGAATTTAGAAGTTGCTGCCCTTTGCCATCATAGCCACCTCTTGCAGTTTTTACGATACATGGGTAGTTGATTTGATCAATACTAGCTACTAACTCCTCATATGTATTTGCTACAATATAAGGAGCTACTGGACAGCCAGCTTTCACAATTGCTGCCTTCTCAGTCACACGGTCTTGTGTAATGCGTACTAATTCTGCTCCTTGTGGTACATAAGCCATTTGAGTTAAACGTTTTAAGCCTTCGTAATCGATATTTTCAAACTCATACGTAATAACGTCACTGACTTCGGCAAGTTCCTCGAGTGCGGCCTCATCATCATAAGGTGCCACAATACGAACATCTGCAACCTGTCCACATGGTGAATCCATTGTCGGTTCAAGAACAGCTATTTTAAAGCCTGCCTCCTTAGCTGCGAGAGCCATCATACGGCCAAGCTGTCCTCCTCCGATAATTCCTATCGTTTGTCCAGGATAAATAATTTTCGTCACACTAAGTCACCTGTGCTTTCCAATACTTGTTGCTTCGTCGCCTCGCGTCTAGCATCTAGTTTATTAGCAAGCTCTACGTCTGTTGTCGACAAAATTTGCGCTGCAAGTAAGCCTGCATTTGTCGCACCAGCTTTTCCAATTGCCACGGTTGCTACAGGTACTCCACCTGGCATTTGTACAATTGATAAAAGTGAATCAAGTCCATTAAGTGCACGAGATTGTACAGGCACTCCAATGACAGGTAATGTCGTTTTAGCTGCTACCATACCTGGTAAATGCGCCGCACCACCAGCACCTGCAATAATCACATGAATACCTCGCTCACGTGCTGCCTCTGCGTACTCAAACATTAAATCAGGAGTACGATGTGCAGATACTACTTTTTTCTCGTACGGTACTTGTAATTCATCTAAAATATCACACGCATGTTTCATAGTTTCCCAGTCACTTGAACTACCCATAATGACACCGATTTTCGGATTCATGAATTGTCGCTCCTTTTAAACGATAGAAAAATGATCGATTATTGTGCAAGCCTCTATTATTCAATAGTCACTGCATTTCTTTACTTTTTGAACAAAGAAAATCCTCAAATAAGCTACTCTCCACACTACACGTGAAAGCAGCTTACTTGAGGACTTATTATGAAAAGAATATGCAGATTTAGACATCTGTACACACACCTTCCCGTAACATGCCAAAAGTTGCTTTCCCGCATAGTCCAGCATTTACGGTGCCGGGTAGAGACACTAGAGCCAATTCTCTAGCATATATGGGGATTTAATTGTTTTCCTTATCACATTTTAACAATTGCACACACTGGCGTCAATGCTAAAATGCGAACAATTTATTTTTGGCATTAAAAATTGTTCGGTTTTAAGTCTTGTTTATTCAGAATCTTGACACAACATCGCTTTAAATTGTATTTTTTGACGTAAATACGTAGGTTCACCATTCACCAGATGAAAGATCGGTTCCTCTTTCCGTCCCATCGCCATATACCCATCCTGACGCATTCTTTCTAAACATTGATCAATTGTTTCATTTTCCTCTACTTCATACCAAATTTGCTTTTTTCCCAAACTGTTCTTCCTTCCACTTGCTCATGTTTTTTAGTCTGCCTTACTTGTACTTCATTATACCCGATATAACACTGCAAGAATGCACGAAATTGTAACAATTAATACTGCCGTAATAAAACGAAAGATAGGTAAACATCTACGAAAGTACAAAAAATGAAAAACAAAAAAGCCAAGGAATATATCCTTGACTTTTTCTATTGCCTAGCGACGTCCTACTCTCACAGGGGGAAGCCCCCAACTACCATCGGCGCTAAAGAGCTTAACTTCCGTGTTCGGTATGGGAACGGGTGTGACCTCTTTGCCATCATCACTAGACTATTTACGGCTTTCAATATACATCGTATCTTGAAACCCTCTTAATTGAAAGTGTTGTTCTTTCAAAACTGGATAAACGGTTCATTGAATGTTACAAACTTTTTTGGTTAAGTCCTCGATCGATTAGTATTCGTCAGCTCCATGTGTCACCACACTTCCACCTCGAACCTATCTACCTCATCGTCTTTGAGGGATCTTACTTACTTGCGTAATGGGAAATCTCATCTTGAGGGGGGCTTCATGCTTAGATGCTTTCAGCACTTATCCCGTCCACACATAGCTACCCAGCGATGCCTTTGGCAAGACAACTGGTACACCAGCGGTGTGTCCATCCCGGTCCTCTCGTACTAAGGACAGCTCCTCTCAAATTTCCTACGCCCACGACGGATAGGGACCGAACTGTCTCACGACGTTCTGAACCCAGCTCGCGTACCGCTTTAATGGGCGAACAGCCCAACCCTTGGGACCGACTACAGCCCCAGGATGCGATGAGCCGACATCGAGGTGCCAAACCTCCCCGTCGATGTGGACTCTTGGGGGAGATAAGCCTGTTATCCCCGGGGTAGCTTTTATCCGTTGAGCGATGGCCCTTCCATGCGGAACCACCGGATCACTAAGCCCGTCTTTCGACCCTGCTCGACTTGTAGGTCTCGCAGTCAAGCTCCCTTGTGCCTTTACACTCTACGAATGATTTCCAACCATTCTGAGGGAACCTTTGGGCGCCTCCGTTACCTTTTAGGAGGCGACCGCCCCAGTCAAACTGTCCGCCTGACACTGTCTCCTGCCCCGCTAAGGGGCATGGGTTAGAATTTCAATACAACCAGGGTAGTATCCCACCGACGCCTCCTTCGAAGCTGGCGCTCCGAGATCTCTGGCTCCTACCTATCCTGTACAAGTTGTACCAAAATTCAATATCAGGCTACAGTAAAGCTCCACGGGGTCTTTCCGTCCTGTCGCGGGTAACCTGCATCTTCACAGGTACTATAATTTCACCGAGTCTCTCGTTGAGACAGTGCCCAGATCGTTACGCCTTTCGTGCGGGTCGGAACTTACCCGACAAGGAATTTCGCTACCTTAGGACCGTTATAGTTACGGCCGCCGTTTACTGGGGCTTCAATTCGCAGCTTCGCTTGCGCTAACCACTCCTCTTAACCTTCCAGCACCGGGCAGGCGTCAGCCCCTATACGTCACCTTACGGTTTTGCAGAGACCTGTGTTTTTGCTAAACAGTCGCCTGGGCCTATTCACTGCGGCTCTCGTGCGCTTGCACGCTCAAGAGCACCCCTTCTCCCGAAGTTACGGGGTCATTTTGCCGAGTTCCTTAACGAGAGTTCTCTCGCACACCTTAGGATTCTCTCCTCGACTACCTGTGTCGGTTTGCGGTACGGGCACCTCTCACCTCGATAGAGGCTTTTCTTGGCAGTGTGAAATCAGGAACTTCGTCCATACGGACTCGCCATCACAGCTCAACGTTACAGTGTGCGGATTTGCCTACACACACGCCTTACTGCTTGGACGCGCACAACCAACGGCGCGCTTACCCTATCCTACTGCGTCCCCCCATTTCTCAAACGGTGAGGAGGTGGTACAGGAATATCAACCTGTTGTCCATCGCCTACGCCTATCGGCCTCGGCTTAGGTCCCGACTAACCCTGAGCGGACGAGCCTTCCTCAGGAAACCTTAGTCATACGGTGGACGGGATTCTCACCCGTCTTTCGCTACTCATACCGGCATTCTCACTTCTAAGCGCTCCACCAGTCCTTCCGGTCTGACTTCAACGCACTTAGAACGCTCTCCTACCACTGACATCGTAGATGTCAATCCACAGCTTCGGTGAATCGTTTAGCCCCGATACATTTTCGGCGCAGCGTCACTCGACCAGTGAGCTATTACGCACTCTTTAAATGATGGCTGCTTCTAAGCCAACATCCTGGTTGTCTGTGCAACGCCACATCCTTTTCCACTTAACGATTACTTTGGGACCTTAGCTGGTGGTCTGGGCTGTTTCCCTTTTGACTACGGATCTTATCACTCGCAGTCTGACTCCCGTGTATAAATATCTGGCATTCGGAGTTTGTCTGAATTCGGTAAACCGGGATGGCCCCCTAGTCCAAACAGTGCTCTACCTCCAGTATTCTCATCACGAGGCTAGCCCTAAAGCTATTTCGGAGAGAACCAGCTATCTCCAAGTTCGATTGGAATTTCTCCGCTACCCACACCTCATCCCCGCACTTTTCAACGTGCGTGGGTTCGGGCCTCCAGTAAGTGTTACCTCACCTTCACCCTGGACATGGGTAGATCACCTGGTTTCGGGTCTACGACCACGTACTAATTCGCCCTATTCAGACTCGCTTTCGCTGCGGCTCCGCCTTCTAAAGCTTAACCTCGCACGTAATCGTAACTCGCCGGTTCATTCTACAAAAGGCACGCTATCACCCATTAACGGGCTCTAACTACTTGTAGGCACACGGTTTCAGGATCTCTTTCACTCCCCTTCCGGGGTGCTTTTCACCTTTCCCTCACGGTACTGGTTCACTATCGGTCACTAGGTAGTATTTAGCCTTGGGAGATGGTCCTCCCGGATTCCGACGGAATTTCACGTGTTCCGCCGTACTCAGGATCCACTCTGGAGGGAATAAACTTTCGACTACAGGGCTTTTACCTGCTCTGGCGGACCTTTCCAAGTCGCTTCATCTAACTCATTCCTTTGTAACTCCGTATAGAGTGTCCTACAACCCCAAGAGGCAAGCCTCTTGGTTTGGGCTCTTCCCGTTTCGCTCGCCGCTACTCAGGGAATCGATTTTTCTTTCTCTTCCTCCAGGTACTTAGATGTTTCAGTTCCCTGGGTCTGCCTTCAAGACGCTATGTATTCACGTCAAGATACTACGCGATTAAACGTAGTGGGTTCCCCCATTCGGAAATCTCCGGATCAAAGCTCACTTACAGCTCCCCGAAGCATATCGGTGTTAGTGCCGTCCTTCTTCGGCTCCTAGTGCCAAGGCATTCGCCGTGCGCCCTTAATAACTTAACCTAGTTATTAAGCCTAAAAAACTTAATTTAAAAAATAAATGTGTTTGTTACAATTTCAATGTCGTTTTATCCAGTTTTCAAAGAACAAGTTTTGAAGTATTTCATCTAATGATGAACCTTCAAAACTGAACGCAAAACGTAATCTTACAAACCCAAGGTTTGTATTCCGAAAATATCCTTAGAAAGGAGGTGATCCAGCCGCACCTTCCGATACGGCTACCTTGTTACGACTTCACCCCAATCATCTATCCCACCTTCGGCGGCTGGCTCCAAAAGGTTACCTCACCGACTTCGGGTGTTACAAACTCTCGTGGTGTGACGGGCGGTGTGTACAAGGCCCGGGAACGTATTCACCGCGGCATGCTGATCCGCGATTACTAGCGATTCCGGCTTCATGTAGGCGAGTTGCAGCCTACAATCCGAACTGAGAACGACTTTATCGGATTAGCTCCCTCTCGCGAGTTGGCAACCGTTTGTATCGTCCATTGTAGCACGTGTGTAGCCCAGGTCATAAGGGGCATGATGATTTGACGTCATCCCCACCTTCCTCCGGTTTGTCACCGGCAGTCACCTTAGAGTGCCCAACTAAATGATGGCAACTAAGATCAAGGGTTGCGCTCGTTGCGGGACTTAACCCAACATCTCACGACACGAGCTGACGACAACCATGCACCACCTGTCACCGTTGTCCCCGAAGGGAAAACCATATCTCTACAGTGGTCAACGGGATGTCAAGACCTGGTAAGGTTCTTCGCGTTGCTTCGAATTAAACCACATGCTCCACCGCTTGTGCGGGCCCCCGTCAATTCCTTTGAGTTTCAGTCTTGCGACCGTACTCCCCAGGCGGAGTGCTTAATGCGTTAGCTGCAGCACTAAGGGGCGGAAACCCCCTAACACTTAGCACTCATCGTTTACGGCGTGGACTACCAGGGTATCTAATCCTGTTTGCTCCCCACGCTTTCGCGCCTCAGTGTCAGTTACAGACCAGATAGTCGCCTTCGCCACTGGTGTTCCTCCAAATCTCTACGCATTTCACCGCTACACTTGGAATTCCACTATCCTCTTCTGCACTCAAGTCTCCCAGTTTCCAATGACCCTCCACGGTTGAGCCGTGGGCTTTCACATCAGACTTAAGAAACCACCTGCGCGCGCTTTACGCCCAATAATTCCGGACAACGCTTGCCACCTACGTATTACCGCGGCTGCTGGCACGTAGTTAGCCGTGGCTTTCTAATAAGGTACCGTCAAGGTACAGCCAGTTACTACTGTACTTGTTCTTCCCTTACAACAGAGTTTTACGAACCGAAATCCTTCTTCACTCACGCGGCGTTGCTCCATCAGGCTTTCGCCCATTGTGGAAGATTCCCTACTGCTGCCTCCCGTAGGAGTCTGGGCCGTGTCTCAGTCCCAGTGTGGCCGATCACCCTCTCAGGTCGGCTACGCATCGTTGCCTTGGTGAGCCGTTACCTCACCAACTAGCTAATGCGCCGCGGGCCCATCCTATAGCGACAGCCGAAACCGTCTTTCAGAATTGTCTCATGAGAGACAAAAGATTATTCGGTATTAGCCCCGGTTTCCCGGAGTTATCCCAAACTATAGGGTAGGTTGCCCACGTGTTACTCACCCGTCCGCCGCTAACGTCAAAGGAGCAAGCTCCTTATCTGTTCGCTCGACTTGCATGTATTAGGCACGCCGCCAGCGTTCGTCCTGAGCCAGGATCAAACTCTCCATAAAAGAAATTTGATTAGCTCAAATTGTTTTGCTGGCATCAATTTTGATGTCCAAAATTTTGTTTGGTTCGCTAACGAAGTTAGCTACTAAAAACTATATTGATTACGTTTTGCTTGTTCAGTTTTCAAGGTTCATTTGTTAGTTACTTACTAAGTAACTTTTTATAATTTAACATACATTCAATATGATGTCAACTATTTTTTTCATTCAGGTTGTTGTTCGTATGTTTCGTAACAACGTGTTTAAATATATCATCTCACATTATAGTTTGCAAGTGTTTAATAGAAATAAAACTATTCAGTCAATATATGATAGTAGTTTCTTCTATATAAAAGTGCCAGGCACCGAAACAATTTTGAATTCTTTCTGTAGTCTCCCACAGCTTACATTGGTGTCAGGCACTCTAATAATTTTCCATAAAAAAGGCTCCACCTAGTTTTCACTAAGCAGAGCCCTTTTCGGCTTTCTATTATCGAACCCAGATAAAGTATGCAAGGAAGACAAAGAATAATCCGTACATCATTGGGTGAATTTCTTTTTTACGTCCTGCTAAAAGCATTGTTACTGGGTAGAATACGAAACCAATGGCGATCCCTGTTGCAATGGAATAGCCAAGAGGCATCATTAAAACAGTAAAGAATGCTGGAACGGCAATTTCGAATTTATCCCATTCAATTAATCGTAGTGACGAAACCATTAACACACCTACGATAACAAGTGCTGGTGCTGTTACTGCTGAAGTCACAACCGCAAGCAATGGTGAGAAGAATAGTGCTACTATAAATAATACAGCAGTAACAACTGCAGCAAAACCTGAACGAGCACCTGCTGCTACACCAGAAGTTGATTCTACATAAGCAGTAGTTGTTGAAGTACCAAATAAAGAACCAATTGTTGTTGCTAGTGCATCTGCCATAAGTGCACGGCTTGCACGTGGTAATTTATCGTCTTTTACTAAGCCAGCTTGTGTTGCCACAGCCATTAATGTACCTGCTGTATCGAAAAAGTCAACGAATAAAAATGTTAATACAACAACTAAAAATTTAACGTTTAGTAATGAACCGAAGTCATGAATAATTGGATTAAGTGCAACCATAAATGTAGAATCTACACTTGGGATTGATGATACAACAGCTTCTGGTGGTGCAATCACACCTGTAATCATACCAACGATTGCTGTAATAACCATTCCTAAGAAAATGCCGACACTACGGAATTTAAGGATTAGGATGATTGAAATAATAATACCGAATACTGCTAAAAGAGTTGAACCTG
This sequence comes from Lysinibacillus sp. JNUCC-52, assembly GCF_015999545.1. NCBI lineage: Bacteria > Bacillati > Bacillota > Bacilli > Caryophanales > Bacillaceae > Lysinibacillus > Lysinibacillus sp. JNUCC-52. Next base: position 3,313,359 of record NZ_CP065546.1, on the reverse strand, counting down.
TAAATGCTCCTAATGTTACTAAAGTTGCTGGACTATCAACTACAATACCAGCTCCTTGTAACCCTACAAATGTAATAAATAAACCAATACCAGCTGATACAGCATATTTAAGTTGTGCTGGAATTGCATTAATAACTGTTTCACGAATACCTGTTAATGAAAGGATAATAAATATAATCCCCGAGAAGAATACACCTGTTAAACCAGTTTGCCAAGGAATGCCATACGTCCCTACTACCGTGAAAGCAAAGAATGCATTTAAGCCCATACCTGGTGCCAATGAGATTGGGAATTTAGCGAAAATACCCATAATCAAAGATCCGACTGCCGCTGCTAATGCTGTTGCTACGAAAACAGCACCTTTATCCATTCCCGCACTTTCCAGAATCCCTGGGTTAACAGCTAAAATGTATGCCATAGCAAGGAATGTTGTAATACCACCAATAATTTCGCGGCGATAATTAGTACCTAATTCATCGAACATGAAATATTTTTTCATTTTGAAAATATCCTCCGTATTGTCGTCTTCAATATCGAAAACAAAAAAGACACGCCGACTATACTACTAGTCGCATGTCTACGATACATTTCACCACTAATAATGTGTGAAATAAATTAGTTATTATACATTCGTATAAAAACTATATCGTAGTCAAGTTATTTACGGTAACTTGGTAGAAACTCACGGGCCATATTCCCGACATTATACGACGACTTATTTACTTTACAATCGTAATATATCATTTCGTTTTTTAGATTTCAACCCCATTTCCGAACATTTCTTATAAAAAAAATACGAAAGTTCGTGTAAAATACGGTATTAATGTTCTGTTTTTGTAAAAACAGCGTAAAAAAACAGGAAAAATACTAACTTATACAAGTTGCTTTTCCTGTTTTTTATTTACGATTAAAGGCTATAAACGACCATTTTGCATTTATTTTGAAAAAGGGAGTTTTTCAAATGTATGTAAATATATCAAAGGCTTTTATATCTAATTACTCACCCAACTCCTACACAATAAGAAGTACTTAGGCAATAAATATAAAACCATCGAAATCCATTACGTAAGAGCTCCCACCCTCATTTCCACCATTATCCTTACTTCTCTACTCGACTCTCTAATAATTGAATTCTTTTTTCTAATTTTTGTTTCCAATCCATCGCTAATGCATCTACTGCTTGAATACGTTTCATCGCAAGTGCGTTTTTGTTTTCAAAATATACTTCATTGCAATGTAAAACCGATATACGAGCAGGGTGTCTTTCAACTATTTCAATTTTCGAGTCTGCACATATTGTTCCCTCACTTAGTACACGCGCTAGGAAGCCTGTATAACCTGTTTCAATTAATCGTTTAAGTAATGTGTCAGCCTTTGTATATTTATCAATCGTACTACACGGAATACGTCCTTGCGTAATTTGAATGACTGCATCACCAATTTTATAAATATCTCCAATACAAACATCCGCTTCAAGCATATTTGTTACCGTTAAGTTCTCACCGAATGCTGCTGTTGGCAATGACATACCAAGTTCCTGTTCCCATTGTTCGTAATGCTCCGCAGGATATAGACAAACAGCGCGATCAGGTCCACCATGATGCTTTTTATCTGCCACATCATCCCCCTCAAATCCACGAGTAGCTAAATAAACTTCGTGCACTTTCCGTTTTGCAATCCCTGTAATCATTGATCGCCCTTTACTATAGTCCAATTCTTTCGGCATACCAACAGCAAGTGTATAAATCGTCGCTATACTTTTCTCCATTTCAATCCCCCTAAATTAAACAACAGCGTAATCATTTTTCATAAATTTAGTTTACTATATCCAACGCTTTGCCAGCAATTTTACCCTCTCTACGTTAGTTTATATTAATCTTTCCAGTTGAAAATGACTAGAAAAGTTCTATAGTTACGTCTCTTGGGACACATCAGATAACTAAAAAAAGCCCTAAAAACCCTGTGTTACTAGGGCTTTTAGGACTCTGCTATTAGCTATTATTCCCACTCAATAGTTGCTGGTGGCTTAGACGTAATATCATACAGCACGCGGTTTACGTGTTTTACTTCGTTTACTAAGCGTACAGAGATTTTTTCTAGTACGTCCCAAGGGATACGTGCCCAGTCAGAAGTCATACCGTCGATAGACGTTACAGCACGGATACCGATTGCGTAGTCATACGTACGAGCATCGCCCATTACGCCGACTGAACGAATATCAGGTAATACCGTGAAGTATTGCCAAACATCGCGATCAAGTCCAGCTTTTGCAATTTCTTCACGTAAGATGAAGTCAGATTCACGAACAATTTCAAGTTTTTCTTCTGTAATTTCACCAAGTACACGAATACCTAAACCAGGACCTGGGAATGGTTGACGCCAAACGATTTTTTCATCAAGACCAAGCTCTAAGCCAAGTGCACGAACTTCGTCTTTAAATAATGTTTTTAATGGTTCAATCAATTGGAACTGCATGTCTTCTGGAAGACCACCTACGTTATGGTGAGATTTAATTGTTTGAGCAGTAGATGTACCAGATTCAATAATATCTGTGTATAAAGTTCCTTGTGCAAGGAAATCCATACCTTCTAGTTTTGAAGCTTCTTCATCGAACACGTAAATAAATTCGTTACCGATAATTTTACGTTTTTTCTCTGGATCAGACACACCCGCAAGTTTGTCCATGAAGCGTTGACGTGCATCAATCTTAATTAAATTCATATCGAAATCTTCTGTGAAAGTTTTCATAACCTGTTCAACTTCACCTTTACGGTTTAAGTTGTGGTCTACGAACATACATGTAAGTTGATCACCAATTGCTTTATGAATCAGTACTGCAACAACAGAAGAGTCTACTCCGCCTGAAAGGGCACATAATACTTTTTTATCGCCAACAATTTCGCGAATTTTTGCGATTTCGATTTCAATAAAGTTCGCCATTGACCAATCACCTTTAGCGCCACAAATATCGAATACGAATTGACGAAGTAAATCGTTACCATATACAGAGTGACGAACTTCTGGGTGGAATTGGACTGCATATAATTTACGTTCTACGTTTGCCATAGCAGCGATTGGACAAGATGCACTTGTTGCGATGATTTCAAAGCCAGCAGGTACTTCTGTTACGTGGTCACCATGACTCATCCAGACGATTTGTTCTGTTGGTAATTCACCGAATAATTTATTTGCAGCAGTTACTTGAATTTCCGCTTTACCGTATTCACGTGTATCTGCGCCTTCAACTTTACCACCTTGAGTATAAGCCATTAATTGCATACCATAGCAAATACCTAGGATTGGTAAACCTAATTCAAAAATAGCTTGATCTACATGGAAAGCATTTTCATCATAAACTGAGTTAGGACCACCAGAAAAGATGATACCTGTTGCGTTCATTTCTTTAATTTCTTCTGCTGTAATCGTATGTGGATGTAATTCACTGAAGACACCGAACTCACGGATACGACGCGTAATTAATTGGTTAAATTGGCTACCGAAGTCTAGAACGACGATTTTTTCTTGCTCTTTTAATAAAGGGCTTGCTGACAATATTTCCACCTCTTCTTGTATTTTTAAAGGACGTTTTCATATGTTCAAAGAAAAACGCGTATGAAAGTAAAAAAACTTCCTACGCGTCCATAAGTTCATGATATATAAAGGGGAATGCGTAACAAAGAAAAGTGATTTATAAAACTCCTCACCTAACCAAAACATTCACCTTCATAGAGAAATCATTTACGGTGATTTCGTAGAAACATCCGAACCCTATTTTCGAACTTATATGAAAGCCATCCTAATCATATATAATTTTTTCTCATTTTACTCTTTGTGCCCATTAAAATCAACTGATTGTGCGATTGATTAAATATTCCCAACTTTCTCTCAGTTTAACATAGTCAACATCAAGCGTATTCTTGCTATAAATATGCTGCTCATATACCGCTGTTAACTTTCTCATTTCTTCTGTTTCTAGCGCAGCATCCACCCGTTCAGCAAACGCTCGTAATGTCTCACCATGTTTTCGACTTAAACCAATGCGTACTAATTGTTTCGTTAATGCCTGATAGGAAGAATCAAAATTCGTCCAATCCGCTTCTTTTTTTCGATAAGCACGCACATGCATTTTAGGAATCCATGTTTTACGTTGTACAAATAATGTCACACCAGCAATTAAGAGCAAGGCAATTAGTGTCAACCAAACATATTTTAATGTTTTCACCCATGTCCATACGCTATCAAAGCTAAATGCTGATTGCGAAGTTGTTTTCTTCGTTGTTTGTTCTTTCTTTTGTTGTTGCTCTGGTTTTTCTTCTGGCTCTAGTGTCTGTTCTTGCTGTGGAGTATCTCTTTGCAAATCATAATTAATGTTCGCATTTCCAGAAAAACCAATTGTAGGTTCAAATTCTATCCACCCTGTACCAGGGACATACGCCTCTACCCATGAATGCGCATTATCATTCGTTACCTTATATTCCCGATAACCATCAGATACTCCACCTGCATTCCCTGGTGCAAAACCCTTCACCCAACGAGCAGGAATACCTATAGTCCGAAGCATAACGACCATGGATGTAGAGAAATTATCGCAGTACCCTACTTTCGTATCGAAAAGGAATTGATCTACATAATCTTGATTTTCAGAAGGATAGGCGGCAGCTGTTTTATCGTAACTATAGTCCCCTTTTGAAAAATACCCTTCTATCGCTTTTATTTTTTCATAGATCGATGTTTTATCGCGCGTAATATCAATTGCTAAATCTTGCACACGCTGTGGAAGTGTATCTGGTAATTGTAAAAAACGATTATACGAACTATCTAATGTTTCTAACATAGCAGGCTCTGACATTTGAAGTTGTTGCAAACTATAGTTTGGTTCACTGTAAAATATCGTGTAACTCGACAGTAATTTATTACTACCATTATTCATGGTTATTAATTCGCCACTTGGTTGCTTCATAACTATTTTTTCAGTTTGTCCATCCTGTACATACAAAGTTGGATCATCTGCGGAAACAGACAGCATACCATACGTTTGAATTAAAAATGGCATAGGTACAGCCATTTCCATCTGAATTTGACGTTCATTCTTTTTTGGACCAACAGGCAGAGAAGTAATGATTGGAGTGTCGTTTTCAAAAACCGCTTCTCCTATATATTCACCAGACAATACCCACCCTTTTGATGTGTATGTATCTTTTGTATCTATACGCCAATAATGACGATCGCGGGAAGATGCAGTGAAAATTAAAGTATTATCACCTTTATATGGTCCACCTAATCTACTATCGTCATCACTATAGCCGACTGTTTTTTGACCATCCCCAACGCCACCTTGTCCTGTAACACCTTTAATAAATGGCACTGGATCAGCCCACGTAGGCCCTGCTTTCGGTAAAAAGAATGCCACCATACTAACGAGTACAACCGAAATTAACATCGGTATTACAATTTTCCACTTTCTCACTATCTCACTCGGTGCATCTACTTGAATTCTTAAGCGTTTTAAGAAAAGTACACCTGTCATAACAAGACCAAGTATTACTACTTTAATAATAGCTGGTTTACCATTATATTCGCTAAACGTATCAAGTGTAGCGATGAAAAATACTGTTAGTATGAAAAAGTAGAAAATATTATGATGCACAGTAATCCAATGGTGAATTAAATAGATTAGCATCCAGATCAATGCCAAAAACAGAACTGTTCTAAATGCATCTGATACTTGTCCAAAATTCCCCGAAAAAATGTTCACCATATTCAACGTCACTTCATTCACTAAAAATGGAATAGTGTGACCTGAGAAAAAAGGATTCTCGCTATATACATATATAACAAACCATGTAATATAGCCTAACTTTACAAGCCCTGATAATAATGGCTTAACTTTAAATAGGCATAATACTAGCGCTAAGCCAATGAAAATTAGAAACAAATGACTTACGCCTGTATTGGTTAATTGCATGACAGGCATTAGCCACTCACGCAGCATAAAGAAAATAATGATATAGGCTATCGTCAGCTCAACAAAACTTTCTAGTGATTTTTTCACGGCTTCATCACCTCCGTGAACAAGTGGTAATAATCTGTTGGATCTACATGTACGACTTGAATATGTTTATAACGCTTTATTACATCAGACTGCGCTTGTGTCTGTTGTGCCAATACAAAACAAATACAGCTTTTCACCGAATTACCTAAAGTATGTAATAGTTCATCTGATATATCACTCGTTACATATAAAAGTGTTGCAACACGCTGAAAAACTTGTTGATCGCGCAATCGGACTTCTGCATTTTCAATTGGATTTACACCAGCTAAATGATGCATTACTCGATCTAGCTGTTTTTCCCCCTGAATGGAAGTAAACACTTTCGTCTTTGTGCCTGTTGACACAAAAGAAACATCTCCACGACCTTGTACGATTGCTTTAAGCATCGAAGCTGCCAGCTCAATTTTCTCTTCGAATAAGGGAGAAGCACCTTCATCAAGCATTAACAGCAACTCCTGAGATTGCCGATCCTCAAATTCCTTCGATTGCAACGTTTGCGTTTTCGCAAAAGATTTCCAATGAATCCACGAAAAGCGGTCTCCTGGTACATATTCTCGCAAACCAATGGCCATTGATGTATCTTTTACAATGGAATAAGGAGCCATCATAGACCCAACATCTAATTTCGCTTGTAATGTAGCATATTTCATTTCATGCACTCTTGGATAAACGAGAACTATTTGTTCTTTTTCTATCTGAATGCGTTTCTTTGCCCATCCGAAAAAATCATAGAAGAGTATATTTGCACCTAAATAACGATGTTCACCACGTGGCAAGCTATCAAGTGTATAACTCCAATTAAAAGCCTTTTTAAAACCTACAAATTTGATAGCGTCCTTCTCTTGTATTTTAGACTGAACTAGCATCGGGCTACCAACAAGCTCTTCCACTAGGATATATGCAAATGGAAAACGTGTTTTTCTTTCAATGCTAATTGTCACGTTAACAGATTGTCCGCTTTCTACACGCGAAGGTTCAATTTTCCGTTCGATACTGTAGATGTCCTCTCTTACAAGTTGAAAAATAAAGGCGTATAACAAAAATGGACTTACTGTAAAAAATACAAACCAGCTTACAAAACCACCTTGAAACATTGCGTAGCAAAATGTTATAAGCATTAGAGAGCTCACTAATAGGAAATGTTTACTTTTCTCAAAAAGAGCACGCCATTTCTTCATTGCTCTGCAAACCTCTTCGTTGGCACAGGCGTTTTCGCCAAAATACGCTCAATAATTTCCTCTGCGGTTACATCATCGTAACGCGCATCTGGCTTAAGCACTAATCGGTGACTAAAAACAAATGGCGCTAAATGCTGCACATCATCTGGTATTACATAACTACGACCTTTCATAAACGCATACGCCTGCGAAGCCTTCATTAAAGCAATCGTCGCACGAGGGCTAACGCCTAAATAAACATAGTTGTTCTCTCTCGTTTGAGAAGCCAGCTCAACCATATAGTTTTTTACGGAGTCTTCGACATATACCCCCTGCACAAGTTCCTGTAATTCAATTAATTGGGCAAGCGTAAGGACAGCATCAATTTTTTCAATGGACTTACCGTTTTCTGCACGTCGCAATATTTCTACTTCCTGCCCTCTAGTTGGATAACCCATTTTTATTTTCAGTAAAAAACGGTCTAACTGTGCCTCAGGCAGTGGATACGTTCCTTCATGTTCAATCGGGTTTTGTGTAGCCATAACGAAAAATGGTTGGGTAATTTTAAGCGTATTGCCGTCTATTGTAATAGATGCTTCCTCCATCGCCTCAAGTAATGCCGATTGTGTTTTAGGTGAAGTTCTATTAATTTCATCCGCTAATACTACATCACCCATAATCGGTCCTGGACGAAATTCAAATTCCATTGTTTTAGGGTTATAAATCGAAACACCTACAACATCTGAGGGCAATAAATCTGGTGTAAACTGGATACGTTTAAACTGGGCATCGAACGACTTAGCAAGTGCACGTACCATCATTGTCTTACCAACTCCAGGCACATCTTCAAGTAATACATGACCATTCGCAAGCAAAGCGACAATGCTAAGTTCGGCAACCTCCCTCTTTCCAATCATTACTTTTTCTATATTTTCTAATACCATTTGTATTTGTAAATTCATAAACAAAATCCCTCCCATTTCCGCTAACCAATTATTTGAATTGCACGATAATTTTAGTTTAAGCATATCGAAAACTGCACTGTAACACAATTAATGTGCCATTAGCCGTTACATACATCATTTTAAATCTCCGATAGTATTTCCCTTATATTCCTCAAATAACAACTTGTTTGCACTACCTTATAAAACAACCCTATTTAGTAGTATAACGTTTCGCTTCCAATAAAGTTACAATTTTTATTTGATTACCCATAATTATCAAGAAACCAAAACTCTTCCATGTTAAGCTAAAAGGATAGAGACATGACGAATCTTCTCCCCTTGCAAAAACACCCTATACCATGTGTGGTATAGGGTGTTTTTTAAATTTATATAGAAGTTCGGTAACTATTGTGACGCTTCATTTGCTTGCTAAGACGGCTAAGCTTTCCAGCTGTTTCATGTAGTTCATTATGGATTTGAACGTTGTCTTCACTATCAACAAAAGCAGCCTCTATTTTATTGGGACTTTGCTGTTGAATTTGTCTCTTCTTACTTAATAGCTTTTTATCTTTCATTTTTTGCATACTTTTTTTAAATCGTTGCTGCGCGTTATGGCTAAAGTTATGACTAAGATCGCCAGCATGTAAATATTGTTGTTCATTACGAAAAGTACTACTTGTCGTCGCACCTACGCTAGAAGTCCTCATAATTAGTTACCCTCCTTTTCATTTTACTCACTTTGTAGGTATTTATATCGACATTATATGCTCGAGATTAACCAAACAGAACCAAAATATATAAAAAGAATAGAATTGTTTAAAAAGTATCTATCACTTTTTGTACAACTCTATTCTTCAGGCTATTTCCAGAAATCATCAAATATCGTGATAGGCATATGGCGTTTATGTTGTGAATGTAAATAGTGTTGCTCTAGTGTATTACGAGCAGCTTCAGGAATTTCTTTCCCTTCTAAATAATCATCAATTTGCTCATATGTTAATCCAAGTGCCACTTCATCTGGTAGTGATGGACGATCTTCTTCCAAGTCGGCAGTTGGCACTTTCAAATATAAATGCTGAGGGCAATCAAGAGCAGCTAGCAACTGTTTCCCCTGACGCTTATTGAGACGAAAAATAGGCATTAAATCTGCCCCTCCATCACCAAATTTCGTATAGAAACCTGTAATTGCCTCTGCTGCATGGTCGGTACCTAAAACAACAGCGCCATTCATGGCAGCTATAGAAAATTGCACTTTCATGCGCTCACGTGCTTTTTCGTTCCCTTTTACAAAATCACTAAGCATAACACCCGCATTTTCTAAAGCACGAACACTAGCATCGACCGCTTCCTTAATATTTACTGTGTAAGTATGCGTAGGCTTAATAAAATCAATGGCATCTTGACAGTCCTGTTCATCGAATTGCACACCATATGGCAAACGCACTGCCCAAAATGAATACTTCTCCTCGCCGTCTTCCGCATTTAGCTCATCAATAGCTAGTTGTGCTAATTTCCCAGTTAAAGTAGAATCTTGTCCGCCAGATATACCAAGTACAAACCCTTTAACAAAGCTATATCGACGTGCATACGCCTTTAAAAAATCAATGGATTTACGAATTTCTTCCTGCGCATCAATTGTTGGCAGTACTTTTAATTCATTAATTATTTGTTGTTGCAATGCCATCACATTCTTCACTCCTTACCCTTTAACTATTCGGTTGACCATTTCTCGTACTTCTTCTATATTGCGCATTTTATTATCCCAGCATTTTTGACTTAAATCGACTGGGTATTCTTCTGGATTCATTGCACGTTTGTACTCATCCCATAACAACTCTAAATTTTCAGCTGCATATTTCTGCATATCTACAAGCGTAGGATTTTGATAAATTATTTCACCATTATTAATCACATGCTGATGTAGGTTTTTCGCCTCGAAATTCGTCACGAATTTTGACACAAATGTATGCACAGGGTGGAACATTTTAATACGTTCTTCTGATTGAGGGTTTTCATCGTGCATTGTAATGTAATCACCCTCTGCTTTACCATTTTTCTGGTCGATAATACGATAAACATTTTTTAAACCTGGTGTCGATACCTTTTCAGCATTTGCAGAAATTTTAATTGTATCCTCTAACTGACCTTCAGCATTTTCAATGGCTACCATTTTATAGACGGCACCTAACGCAGGCTGATCATAGGCTGTAATGACCTTTGTGCCAATTCCCCACATATCAACGCGGGCACCTTGTGCCTTTAAGTTCAAAATCGTGTATTCATCTAAATCATTTGAAACAACAATTTTCGCATTAGGGAAGCCAGCTTCATCTAGCATGCGACGCGCTTCTTTTGATAAGAAAGCTATATCACCACTATCCAGACGAATACCAATAAAATTAATTTTATCCCCTAATTCTTTCGCCACTTTAATCGCTGTCGGCACACCTGATTTCAACGTGTTATAGGTATCCACTAAAAATACACAATTACGATGACGTTTAGCATAGGCATGAAAGGCATCATAATCATTTTTATAGGCTTGCACAAGTGCATGCGCATGTGTACCAGCTACTGGTATGTTAAATAGTTTACCCGCACGAACGTTACTAGTTGAAGCAAATCCACCTATAAAGGCTGCACGAGTTCCCCAAATAGCCGCATCCATTTCATGGGCACGGCGTGTACCAAATTCCATCGCCATTTCGTCTTTTACGATTTGCTTAATGCGACTTGCTTTCGTAGCAATAAGCGTTTGATAATTCACAATATTTAAAAGAGCTGTCTCAATTAATTGAGCTTCCACTAACGGTGCCTCAATGCGAATAATTGGTTCGTTTGCAAAAACGAGTTCCCCTTCCACCATTGAATACATATTACCTGTAAAGCGAATGTTTTTTAAATAGTCGATGAAATCCTCTTTATAGCCAACTTCTTTACGCAAATACTCAATATCAGACTGACTAAAACGAAAGTCTCGTAAATACTCAAGCATACGTTCCAATCCAGCAAAAATGGCATAGCCATTGCCAAATGGTAATTTTCTAAAATATAATTCAAAAACCGCTTTTCTATTATGTATACCATCAGCCCAATAAGACTCTGCCATATTGATTTGGTATAAGTCTGTGTGTAGCGCTAAGCTATCATCAGCATAGTTTGATCTCATAGGAAATCCCTTCTTCCACTATCATAGTTAGTCTTAGTATACACTATATACCCAAAATCTTGCGTTTTACACGTTTTCTATCTCATGTTAGGTTACCTAACATTAATATTCAGAAAATTACGAACTGTTCATAATTTAGACACAAATTTTAGTACCGCTTTCATTCCCTTAATAATTAGCTTTTTAGTAAACTATTACGAAAATCGAAATATACCATGTAATAATACCTTACATGTAAATTAAAAAAACAATTGCGCCGTTTAAACACTCGCTATAGTATGTAAATTAAATTTACGCAAGGAGCTGGTGTGAGTGAAAAAAATCGAGGCAATTATTCGTCCAGAGGTATTTGGGGTTGTACGAGACGGACTTGCAAAGGTTGGTATTGCAGGTTTAAGTATTTCTGAAATCGCTGGCTGTGGTCGTCAATTAGGTCATACAGGTTTGTTTCGTGGGAATGCCTACGAAATTGAATTTTTACCTAAATTAAAGCTAGAAATGATTATCGACGACGAAAAAGTAGATTCGATTGTGGAGGTTTTATTACGTGATGCTGCAACTGGTAAGGTTGGAGACGGAAAAATATTTATTTATCCAGTAGAACAGGCAATTCGTATCCGTACTAAAGAAGTCGGATCAATTGCTGTAGATTAAGGGGGAGATAACTATGGATGACGTTATTTTATCTGTAAATTTAGTTTGGATTATGCTTGGTACAATTTTAGTTTTCTTTATGCATGCTGGTTTTGCAATGGTAGAAGCTGGTTTTACACGTTCTAAAAATGCCGTAAACATTATTATGAAAAACTTCTTAACGATATCACTTGGAGGCATTGTTTATTTTCTATGTGGCTATGCAATAATGTTTGGTGACACTGCTGGAGGCATCTTCGGTACAAGTGGATTTGCTTTAAACGGTGTAGATGACCTTTCCTTCTTTATTTTCCAAACAATGTTTGCTGCAACAGGTGCAACTATCTTATCTGGCGCTGTAGCAGAACGTACAAATATTTTTGCTTATATTGGTGTAATTATACTTATGACATTACTTGTTTATCCTGTAGTTGGGCATTGGATTTGGAGCGGTCAAGGCTGGTTAACTGATTTAGGCTTTATCGATTTTGCTGGTTCCACAGTCGTCCATTTAACTGGTGCTGTAGCAGCCTTTGTAGCAGCAATCATGATTGGACCTCGTCTAGGTAAATACGAAAATGGTCGTGTTAACGTTATTACTGGTCATAGTATCCCACTTGGCGCATTAGGCGTGTTTCTTCTATGGTTCGGCTGGTTCGGTTTTAACGGTGCCTCCACATTAGCTGCTGACCCTACTCTCGTTCCAAAAGTAATTGCGAATACATTTTTCGCAGCATCTGCTGGTGTAGTTGCTACTGCATTTTATACAAAATTCCGCTATGGTCACATCGATGGCTCACTTACTCTCAACGGTGCGTTAGCAGGGCTAGTAGGTATTACAGCTGGTGCAGCAAACGTCAGCATTATCGGTTCACTCATTATTGGTTTGATCGCAGCACCATTATTAGTAGAAGGTGTTCGCTTTATTGAATGGAAATTAAAAGTGGATGATCCTGTTGGCGCAATTGCAGTTCATGGTATTTGTGGAATCTGGGGCACACTTGCAGTCGGGTTCTTCGATATTACTGGTCAAGGCCTATTCTATGGTGGGGGCTTAAGTTTGTTAGGCATCCAAGCAATAGGTGTAATTGCGACAATCGCTTGGGTTGGTGTTTCTGTCACAGCAGGTCTATTTATTATAAAAGCATTTGTCCCTTTACGAGTTTCAGCAGAAGAAGAAATTACAGGACTAGATGTTATCGAACATGGTACACCTGCTTATGAATATCAAGAAGTTTTTAAAAGCTCAGCTATAAATGGTGAAACATTTGCTCACCGTTTAACTCATTTTGGTAAAACCCAAACGAGTGTAACTGAGGAACATGTCTAAAATCAATTCGTTCCACATATAAAGCAAGTACAAGAATCTGCTAGATATCCCTGGCGAAATTGCGGGAACCCAGCAGATTCTTTTGTTTCAGTATCACATTACCTATTTATTTAGCTCTTTCTAATTCAAGTAAAAATTCTTTCATAGTTAACCCACTTCGAAAGCCCGTTAGCTTACCGTTTTTCCCAATGACACGATGACATGGAATAATTGCCAGTATAGGGTTGGCACCTATTGCACTACCTACAGCTCTAACTGCCTTAGGTTTACCAATTCGCTCTGCAATGGCAGAATACGTTGTCGTCGTTCCATACGGCAGCTCTTGCAACGCTTCCCATACAGCTAGCTGAAATGCTGTTCCTTTCACATGTATAGGTAAATTAAATTCAGTTAGCTCTCCATTAAAGTAAGCTGTTAATTGCTCAACATAAGGCATTAATTTTTCTTTATTTTCTTCTAAGCTGTAACCCTTAAACGCCCTTTGAGCCCATGTTTCAACTTCTTCAAATGCTGCATTAGGTGTTCCTATATACACAAGCCCTTCATCCGAAGCAATTATATACATCTCACCTTGTGCGTATGTTAGTGTATCTACATATAAAATATCCATTACTCCATTCCCCTAACTCGATTAGAAGTTCACTACATAAAAATGTAAAATAACTATAGTGTCGAATCAATTCATGCTACAGTTATTTTACCTATAACCCTAAAGGAGTTTCAACTACATGACTATGTTATTTGAGCCCGCTATTCACTTTCAACAAGTGCGTTTTTCAGTGAACGATAAAACCATTTTAAAATCAATTACTGGCTCATTCCCAAAAGGGAAAGTTACAACACTTGTTGGACCATCTGGTGCTGGCAAAACAACCTTACTAAAAATGTGCAACGGTCTACTATCACCAACAGAAGGCAGTATATTAATTGACGATCAGTCAATCACAACCTATGAGCCTACTACTTTAAGAAAACATGTAGGTATTGCCCTTCAAGCAGCACCTATGATAAAAGGAACCGTTTTTGACAATTTAGCACTCCCCCTTGTGTTACAAGGAAAAAAGCTCTCACAGCACGACGCCATTCAATACTTACTGGACGTCGGGCTTGATGCAAGCTTTTTATCTCGTGATAGCAATGAATTATCTGGTGGACAACGCCAAAAGGTTTCAATTGCACGCACCTTAATCAATCAATCTTCGATATTATTGTTAGATGAAATTACTTCTGCATTAGATCGTCAATCCTCACAAGATATCGAAGCACTCATTGTGACATTAAACAAAAAATATGATGTCACGATAATATGGATTACACATAATTTACAGCAAGCCTTAACGATTGGGCATTATACTTGGGTCATGATGGATGGTGAGCTGATTGAAACAGGAGAAAGCTCATTATTAAAAGCCCCTACTAATCCAAGAGTCGCTGAATTTGTACAGGGGGTAAACGTATGAGCTATACATCGCTTTCATTAACATTAATTTTTGTTTTAATCCCGCTAATACTTTCAAAAACGTTCAAGCTAGGGCTTGAAAAAGACACAATAATTGCAACAATTCGCTCCATTATCCAATTACTTGCAGTCGGCTATATTTTAAAATTCGTTTTTGAAGCTGAAAGTTTTATTTATATCTTTCTAATGGTTGCATTAATGATTTTAGTTGCCGCGTTCAATGCCCGTAAAAAAGGGAAAGGAATTAAGGGAATTACTTGGAAAATAATAGTGACACTTATTGCAGTGGAGGTTGTCACACAAGGTGTTTTACTTGGTTGCGGTATTGTCCCTAGTACTGCCCAGTATATTATCCCTATTAGTGGTATGTTAATTGGCAACACAATGGTATTATCTATATTATTTTTAAATCGTTTCACTGCAGAAATAACAAGTCACCATAATGAAATCGAACTCATTTTATCTCTCGGAGGCACACCTAAACAGGCAATTCATCGCCAGCTAATCAATGCCATTAAAGCAAGTATGATTCCTACCATTGAAAGCCAAAAAACTATCGGACTTGTACAATTACCTGGGATGATGAGCGGTCAAATTATCGGTGGTGCAGACCCGATACAGGCAGTTCAATTTCAACTTTTAATAATTTTCGCTCTATTAACAACTGCGACATTATCGAGCATAATGATAGGCTTTTTAAGCTATCCAGTGCTTTTTAATGATAGGTTACAGATGCTAGAAATGAAATAATTGTTTTCGTGATATCATGACATTCTCTATAAATATGTTATACTAGTAAGAAAAATGCAGTGAGGAGAATGACCCATATGTTATTACGCGATTTTTTCATCCAATTATCTGAAAACCAACTATTAAATAGTGCTGCTAAAAAATACGGCTTAAAATTAGGTGCCCAAAGTGTGGTAGCTGGTACAAATATAGAAGAAACGATTGCAAGCATCAAAGAACTAAACGCACATAATATCTCTTGCACAGTGGATAATCTAGGGGAATTTGTTGCGAATGAAGAAGAAGCTACTAAAGCTAAGGATCAAATCCTCGCTGTCATTGAAGCGATTCATGAAAACAGTGTGGATGCACATATTTCGTTAAAGCCTTCTCAATTAGGCTTAGACATTGATGTTGATTTTTGTTACGACAATTTATATGAGATTGTAGAAAAAGCAGCAGCCTATGATATTTTTGTAAACTTTGATATGGAAAATTACGGCCGTCTACAAACATCATTTGATATGGTAGAAGAGCTTTCAAAAACATTTAATAATGTCGGCACTGTTATTCAATCGTACTTTTATCGTGCAAAAGACGATCTTGAGAAATTTAAAAACTACCGTTTACGTATCGTAAAAGGTGCATACAAAGAGCCTGTGGAAGTAGCTTTCCAAGATAAGCTTGATATTGATTTAAACTTTATCGAACTGATTGAATATCATTTATTACACGGCAAATTTACATCGATTGCTACACATGACCATAACGTCATTGCACACGTAAAACGCTTTGTTGCTGATAACAATATTCCATTCGATAAATTTGAATTCCAAATGTTATACGGCTTCCGTACAGATATGCAAAAGGAACTTGCGAAGGAAGGTTATAACTTCTGCGTCTACGTTCCATTTGGCGAAGATTGGTACGGTTACTTTATGCGTCGCTTAGCAGAGCGTCCTCAAAATCTTAACCTTGTAACAAAACAAGTATTCACAAAGAAAACGAATACTGTTCTTGCTGTAGCAGCTGGGGCATTCGTTCTTGGCCGCTTAACAAAGCGTAAAAAGTAATAAAAAGAAGTTGGAACATAACTATTAAAATTTCAGAAATATCACAAAGAAGTTCTTAAATTATTGGAGTTGATGTTAGCGAAGGCGGTGACCCCTGCGGGAACGCACGCAATGTAAGACACAACAAACCGCGCGCTAGCGAGGGTTGTGGCTTACATGTGTGCCCGCGGAACGCATCCGCCGTAGCGAACATCAATGGCATAGCAAAAAAGTGTTAGATTCATGCGATGACAATTTTCCGCTTTGTAAAATGAATGAAGCTATAACTATTCATTCTTTTGCAGTAAATAAGATTAGAACACTAGTTGATGGTAGCGAAGGCGGTGACCCCTGCTGGAACGCACGCAACGTAAGACACAACAAACCGCGCGCTAGCGAGGGTTGTGGCTTACATGTGTGCCCGCGGAACGCATCCGCCGTAGCGAACATCAATGGCATAGCAAAAAAGTGTTAGATTGACTGCCATCAATCTAACACTTTTTCTCATTTTCTGTTGGACAACTACTTTTTAAGGATTCGTTGACCATAGACCTGCATGTTTTAAAACAACACGCGGATGTAATTTTAATTGGGCAACCATTAAGTCTGCTAAATCTTCAGCCTGCATGACTTTTTCTGGATTGCCATCAGTTAGTTGTAATTCAACTGCCATATCTGTCGCAACCGTACTTGGTGTTAACGTCGCAACACGGATATTATGTTTTCGAACTTCTAACATTAATGATTCACTCATGCCAATCACTGCCGCTTTCGAAGCACTATAAGCACTCGTAATTGGCGCACCTTTTTGACCTGCTGTGGATGAAATATTAATAATATCCCCAGACTCACGTTCAATCATTTCTGGTAGGACAGCACGTGTTGTGTAATAGACACCTTTAACATTTACATCTACAATATTCGTCCAATCTTCAGGTGAAAGTTCTAAAAACTTACCGAATTTTGAAATGCCCGCATTATTTACTAAAATATCGATTGGACCTAACTCCGCTCGAACACTTTCTACTGCCGTTGTGATGGATTGCAAATTTGCTACATCTGCTGTAGCTATCGCGACTTTCACATCATATGCCTTTAGTTGATTTGCAACTTGTTGTAAATTTTCTAATGTACGTCCTACTAGCCCAACGTTAATGCCCTCTTTTGCAAAGGCGATAGCTGTTGCACGGCCAATACCGCGACCTGCTCCCGTAATTAAAGCCGTTTTACCAGAAATAGTTTGCATATATCTTACTCCCTTATGAATAGTGATAGATAAAATCTATGTTTTTTAGCATACCTATTCACCCATCAAAAGTACATTCAGAAGACTTACTTATTCCATCCTTTTTCCTTAAAGCGTGCAATCGCCTCAATACGGTTCCCGACATGAAGCTTCTCTAATATTGTTGAAATATAATTTCGCACTGTCCCTGCCGATAAAAATAACTCTGCCGCAATTTCTTTTGTCGTTTTCCCCTCCGCCACAAGTGTTAACACTTGGCTCTCACGATCAGTTAGTGGATTTTCACTATCATCCTCATAAACAAAATCTACAAGTTCTGGTGCATAAATTCGTTTACCATCGACGATTGTCCGAATAGCACTCACCAATTCCTCGATAGGGCTATCCTTTAATAAGTAACCTCTTACCCCTGCTTTTCTTGCACGTTCGAAGTAACCAGGTCTAGCAAATGTTGTTAATATAATTACTTTACAGTCTGAGTTCTGCAATTCTTCAGCCGCATCAAGTCCAGTTTTCACTGGCATTTCAATATCCATAATACAAATATCAGGCTGATGCTCTTCTACAAGCGCCAATGCTTCCTCACCATTTTTTGCTAAACCGACGACCTCCATATCTTCTTCCATACTAAGTAAGGAACGAAGTGCGCCTAACAGCATCCCCTGATCTTCAGCAATTACAATTCGTATCATGCTATACCCCTCTTTCTATAAGTGCTTCAAATTTTCTTTAACTTTTTGATGTGTAATTGTCACTGGTATAGATACCGTTAAAGTTGTGCCGTTTTCACTTTCTATTTTAAATGAACCATTTATAAACTCTAAGCGTTCATGCATCCCTTTTAAGCCATTACCTGACTTTAATGCTTGTTTTTTTGCAATACCCTGTCCATTATCTCGAACAACTAGGTGTAATTCTTTAAAATTTTGATGGAAGGCAATTTCACATTTAGTTGCTCCGCTATGCTTTACAATATTCGTGACCGCTTCCTTTAAACACATCGATAAAACATTCTCTACGAGAGGTGGAACATGCAAGGCGTCCTTATCCCCCTCAAAAACAAATTCCATTTCTGCCGCTTTCAAAATTTGAGAAATGCGCATAAGCTCGTCTTCAAATTTCGTTGTCCGCATATCGGACACTAATTCTCGAACTTCTTTCAAAGCAATACTAGCTGTTTGGCGGATATCCTTAATTTCAATTAAAGCTTGCTCTGGATCTCGTGCAATAAGTCTTGAAGCTAAGTCGCTTTTTAAACCTATCATTGACAACTTTTGACCAAGCGTATCATGTAAATCACGCGCAATACGTTGTCGTTCCTCAAAGACAATTAATTCAGCAATTCGTTCATTTGCGGTTTCTAATTGACCTTCTAAATTTTCACGCTTATTTTTCGAATAAATCGTTAAAGGTAAAAGCACTACAGCCAATATTGTTAATACGACAAAAGGTAGCTGTGATAAAAACAAATGTAGCTCGACAAAGAAACCAGCTCCTGTAGAGATCACTGTAAAACCGATATGGAGCCCATACATTATGTAAAAGCCAACAGGTCTTCGGATATTACCTATAAAAAAGGCTGTAAAAATGGATAAATACACATAACCATACAATATAGTTAAAATAATATTAATGACCATCTCAAAGCTAATCCACATATACACTAGTCCGTTTTTAGAGTTCACAGAAAATCGATAAAAAATAAAATAGAGCATTAAAAAAGTAATTCCTATTGATATTTCAATGGACGATGATTTTCTAAAAATAAAGAAAAACGGTAGAAAACAAAAAATAACCCATAAATAAATACTGAGCATAGGACTATTCGGAATGATACTATGCCATTTCTTCATCATAATCTCACGCTCTTTCCTACTTTTCCCTACATTATAACAAGAAAAGAATAATTGCGCCTTCACTTGCTTTTTGTAGTTTGTAAACAGACATATGCTATTTTATATAAAACAGCCATCCCAAATAGAGATGGCTGTTTACTACTAAGCAGCAATACTGCCTTTCGTTTTTCGTTTTATAATTTCATTTACATCTTTAAACGTTACAAATTTGCCAAGTTCTTCATCGTATAATTTATAGCGTAAAGATTCTAAGCTTGTACGCAATGTAATTGTAGTAGCTGAGTGCAATGGTGGCGTTTCATTATGTGCTTTTTCAAGATTATAATTCGGTACACGCGGTGCTAAATGGTGCACGTGGTGGAAGCCGATATTGCCTGTTGCCCATTGTAATAGCTTCGGTAGTTTATAGTACGAGCTACCTTCAACAGCAGCTTTTACATAATCCCACTCTGTATCGTGCTCGAAGTAAGAATCCTCGTACGTATGTTGAATGTAAAATAACCAAATTCCAAGGGAACCAGCGACAAATAAAGTAATACCTTGAACTAATAAAAATGCTTGCCAGCCCATAGCGTAAATAAGACCTGCACAGATACCTAAAATAATAATATTCGTTACGTAAGTGTTCGTGCGTTCTTTTTGTTTCGCATCTTTTCGGTTAAAACGATTCAAGATTAACACCATGTACAACGGTCCTAAGCCGAACATTACAAGTGGATTACGGTAAAAACGGTACCATAAACGTTGGCCTTTAGAACATTGTAAATATTCCTCTACTGTCATCATATCAATATCACCAATACCACGCTTATCTAAGTTCGAGCTTGTTGCGTGGTGGATTGTATGCTCACGCTTCCATTTTTCATACGGGAAAGATGTAATTACCCCAGTTACTAAGCCAACCCAGTCGTTAGCTTTTTTACTTTTGAAAAATGAACCGTGGGTACAATCATGGAAAATGATAAATGTTCTAACGACAAATCCAGCAGAAATAATACTTAAACCTGCAGTTAACCATGGTGAAACATCCACTAACATATAACCAGCAATCCATAGGACAATTAACGGAACAATCGTATTGACCATTTGAAAAATACTTTTACCTGTATCGGATTTCGCAAATGGTGCTACATCTTGGCGCAATTTCTTCGTTTTTTCTTTATCTGTTGCCATTCCCTTTTCCCTCGTTTCCTTTTGCTTATGACCTCATCATAAAACAAGAGTATAACTAACAACAGACGCAAACATCATAAAAAGCGCATGACATTTGTCATACGCATTAACGAAAGCCGAGTAATTTTTTTAACTCCAATCAGGTAATATGCTTTACTCCATTCAGCTAATTCACATTACTTTTCAGGTCCACGTAATTGCAGTTGGTAGAATACTAAATCAAGCCACTCATCAAATTTATAGCCTGCATTTTTTATTGTTCCTGCATATTCAAATCCTAGCTTTTCATGTGCTTTAATACTTCCAATATTTTCACCATCAATACCCGCAACTAATGTTTTAATCCCTTGCTCCTGTGCAATCTCAATCAATCGATCCATTAACTTCGTTGCAATGCCCTTTTTATAATGATCCTTGTGCACATATACTGAGTGTTCCATTGTATACTTATAACCTGGATAAGGACGGAACTGACTGTAATTTGCAAAACCTGCAATTACGCCATTTTCCACAAAAACTAACAACGGATTTCCAGCTGCCTTTTGCTCTACAAACCATTGTTTCTTTTCCTCTAATGATTGTATTTCATATCTATATACTGCTTTACTCGTTAATATAATGTCGTTGTAAATAACTAAAACTTCCGATAAATCTTTTTCTTCCATAAATCGAATCATTCTTGTTCACGTCCTTCTATTAAAGAAATAGACCCTACCGACAACGGCAGGGCTCATACATAATGCAACTATTCGTTTCACCAAGCCACTAAGGGTATATCCGACTTTGACTACATATTTCAAAAGCCGTGACAAACCCTTCGTAGACGTTGACATGTAATTAAAATTACACATTAAAATATCTTGCATCTGGATGTGCAAAAACAATTGCAGATACGGACGCTTCTGGTTCCATCATAAAGCCTTCTGTTAAATGCACACCAATATCTTCAGGTTTTAATAAGCCAAATAATTTCTCTTGATCTTCTAAGTTCGGGCAGGCAGGATAGCCAAATGAGAAACGTTGCCCTTGGTATTTGGCTGCAAATCTGTCGCGCATTGTGAAATCTGTGTTATCAGGGAAGCCCCATTGATCACGAATTTCTTGATGCATACGCTCCGCAAAGCCTTCGGCAAGCTCAAGAGCTGTTGATTGAAGGGCATGACTTTCAAGGAATTTCCCCTCCTCTTTTAACTGACGAGCTGTCGCCATCACACCTTGTCCAGCAGTTACAACCATCAGTGCAATATAATCCATCTCTCCGCTATCTACTGTTTTCAAGAAGTCCGCTAAACACATAAACGGTTCCACTTGCTGACGAGGGAATGTAAAACGCTCAATTTCCGTTTTACTATCTGCTGGATCATATACGACTACATCATCTCCATCTGCTTGCGCTGGGAAAAACTGATACAAGCCTGAAGGTTTCAATAAATCACTTTGTAAATATTCGTCAACTAATTGTTTTAGTTCTGTTGCACGTGCGTCTCCCGCATCAAGTAATTGCTGCACCTGCCCTTTTAATCCTAGGTGGTGACCAATCAATGTTCGCATATTCACGTATGGATATAAATGCGACACCGAATAATCCTTTTTGACATGACGACGAACATCCGCAGGCAGAAAGACTGGCGCATCTTTTACTGTCCGTACAGGCTTCACAGTGATTTCTTTCGCTGGACGTGCTGCTCGTTTCTCGTCTGCCTCTAATCGTTTTTGACGCGAGTCAGCGATTTCCGCTAAAAAGTTCTCTCTAGTCTCTGTACCCATTAAAAGATTCACTTGCTCTAGACCTTGCATCGCATCTTTTGAGTAAATAACAGGTCCTTCATATTCGTTTGCAATTTTCGTTTCAGTAAAGCGACGAGATAATGCTGCGCCTCCTACTAATATAGGCACATTAATTCCTGCTGCTTTAAAGTCTTGCGCAGTGATAACCATTTGCTGAGCAGATTTAACAAGCAAACCCGATAAACCGATAAAGTCAGGCTTTTCTTTACGAATAGCCTCAATTAACTGAGATGGCGTTACTTTAATGCCTAAATCAACAACTTTATATCCGTTATTACTTAAAATAATATCTACGAGGTTTTTACCAATATCATGCACATCACCTTTTACAGTGGCAAGCACCATTTTACCTTTACCTGAGCTGTCCTCATTTTTCTCCATAAATTGCTCAAGATGCGCTACAGCTGCCTTCATGACCCCTGCAGATTGTAATACTTCCGCTACGATAAGCTGATTATCATTGAATAAGCGGCCAACCTCAGCCATCCCTTCCATCAATGGTCCATTAATAATATCAAGCGGTGCGTCAAAAATTTCACGGGCAGCATCAAGATCCTCAATAAGCCCTTCTTTAGTACCTTCTAAAATATAATAAGCTAAGCGTCCTTCCACTGTTTTTGGAATATCTGCTTCAGTTTTCTCTTTCTTTTTATCACGATAAAAATCAGTGAATACCGCTAATGTTTCATCATTTGTATTGAATAATAGGTCATTTGCAAGCTTAATTTCCTCTTCAGGAATCGATGCATAACGCTCTAACTTCTCCGTGTTAACAATCGCATAATCTAAGCCCGCCTGTGTACAGTGATATAAATAGACGGCATTCAATACTTCACGCCCAACTGGTGGTAAGCCGAAGGAAATATTACTTACACCGAGAACCGTTAACGTGCGAGGCATTTTTTCTTTAATAAGACGAATACCCTCGATTGTTTCGAGTGCTGAGCCTATATATTGTTCATCACCTGTACCAACTGGGAACATAAGCGGATCAAAAATAATATCCTCTGGTGCTAAGCCCCATTTCTCTGTTAATAATTGATAAGAACGCTCGGCAATTTCTAGTTTACGATGGCGATCTACTGCCATCCCTTGTTCATCAATTGTACCGACAACTAAAGAGCCACCATATTTTTTCACTAATGGCATAACTGCGTCAAAACGTTCTTCTCCATCCTCCAAATTAATAGAGTTAATAATCGCTTTCCCTTGTGAGAATTTCAGCGCTTCCTCAATTACTTTCTCATCTGTAGAGTCAATTACAAGTGGTACTTTTACTTTTTTTACAACTTCCTGCATAAAACCACGCATATCAGCTAATTCATCACGGTCTGGGTTCGCTAAGCAAATATCAATAACATGTGCCCCGTTTTTCACTTGTGCACGTGCGATTTCTGCAGCTTCCTCATATTTCTCGTCAATGATTAAATTTTTAAATTTTCGAGAGCCAATTACATTCGTCCGCTCACCAATAAATAGTGGTCGCATCGAATCATCATATACTAAAGGTTCAATACCAGATACCACATGACCATGTGTGCTTTCTGGTAATTGACGAGGCTTTTCATCCTTTAACACTTCTCGAAGGGCTGCAATATGCGCTGGCGTTGTTCCGCAACAACCCCCGACAATATTTAGCCAGCCTTTTTCAGCAAAACCTTTTAATTTTTGAGATAATGATTCTGGCGATTCATGATAGCATCCTTCCTCGTCTGGCAAACCAGCATTTGGATAACAGCTAATATAGCCTGTAGAAAGCTCTGCTAACGAACGAATATGATCTGTCATAAATTCTGGACCAGTCGCACAGTTTAAGCCGACAGATAACGGCTTAATATGCTCAATTGATATGTAAAAGGCATCAATCGTTTGCCCCGCTAGCGTTGTGCCCATAGGCTCAATCGTACCAGAAATCATAACAGGTAGTTCTTTCCCAGTGTCTTCAAATGCACGTGATACCCCGAGCGTCCCCGCTTTTACATTGAGCATATCTTGACTCGTTTCAAGAAGCAGTACGTCCGAACCCGCTTCGATTAACGCCTTTGCCTGTACATAAAAGTTTTCTTCCAGTTCATCAAAGGTAATACCGCCAGTTACTGATAATGTTTTCGTCGTTGGCCCCATCGCCCCCGCTACAAAGCGAGGCCATTCTGGAGTAGAAAACTCATCTACTACTTTGCGCGCAATTTCCACCGCACGTTTATTAATTTCTTCCGCCTTAGAGCCAAGATTATATTCATTTAATACAAGAGGCGTACCTCCAAACGTATTTGTACAAATAATATCCGCACCAGCCTCTAAATATTTTCGGTGAACCTTTTCAAGCACATCAGGTCTCGTTAAAACAAGGTTCTCGTTACATCCATCAAGCTCCTCGCCACCAAAATCTTCTGCTGATAAGTTTTCATTTTGAAGCATTGTACCCATTGCGCCATCAAGAATTAATATTCGTTTCTCTAGTTGCTCTTCAATCAAGTGCTTAGCCATCTATACTTACCCCTTTTTTCTGTTCATCCAATTGCTCTATAAATTTCATTAACTCTAGCGTCATATCATAGCGTAAAAACGGTGTAATTAAGTAAATACCATTGAAATACTCTGCAGCTACTTCCACTAACTCTTTAGCAATTGCAATCCCTTCTAATGTTGAACGTTCTTTATCTTCACCACATGCCTTCATACGTGACAGTGCATCGTCCGATAGTTTAATACCTGGTACTTCATGGTGTAAAAATTCAGCGCTCTTATAGCTTGTTACTGGCATAATCCCAATATAAATTGGTGCATCTAAATGCTTCGTCGCCTCATAAATTTCAATAATTTTCTCTTTCGTATAAACAGGTTGAGAAATAAAGTAATCGGCGCCATGTTCAATTTTTTTCTCTAGACGGGCTACCGCTCGATCTAACACACGGACATTCGGATTAAATGCTGCCGCTACAGAAAAGTTTGCTTTTTTACGAAGTGGCTTTCCAGAAAATGAAATACCTTCATTCAACTGTTTAATCAGTTGGATTAGCTCCATAGAAGATACATCATAAACACTTGTTGCACCAGGGAAGTCGCCTACCTTAGTCGGATCTCCAGTAACTGCTAAAATATCATGAATACCAAGTGCATTTAAGCCCATCAAATGCGACTGTAATCCAATTAAATTACGGTCACGACACGTTATATGCGTTAATGGTCGAACACCATGTGTTTCCTTTAATAACGCACCCATTGCCACATTACTAATGCGTGGCGATGCAAGTGAGTTATCTGCCATCATCACTACATCAGCGCCTGCTTCATATAATTTTTTCGCCCCTTGAATAAAGCCATCAATCTCTAAATGCCTTGGTGTATCTAACTCCACGATAACTGAGCGCTCACGTTTCACCTTTTCAAGTAACGGCTCATATGTTGCAGGCTCTGCTTCTCGTACAATCTCCACTTTTTCTGGCTTAGCTAACTTTTCTTCAATAGGTGTTAACTCTTCTAAATATTTTTTCGCTGCCGCAATGTGCTTTGGTGTTGTGCCACAGCAGCCACCTATTAAACGAACACCTTGGTCAACTAGTGCAACCGCTGCTCGACCAAAATAATCTGCTTCTGATTCATATACGACACGCCCATCCTCTAAATCTAGCAATGATGCATTTGGATAGGCAGACATAAATGCTTTTTCAGGAAGTTCAACACCTTCGAATGCTTGAATGGTATGATGCGGACCTAAACGGCAATTTACGCCAACTACATCTGCACCAAGCATCTCAAGCTCGTGCAATGCATAATTTAATGCCATTCCATTTTGTAACACGCCAGGTTCATGCATTGACACCTGCGCAATAATTGGTAGCTTTGTTTTGGCACGTAACATTTTCAACGTTGCGCTTAACTCTTCGAAATCATAATACGTTTCAAGTAAAAGGCCGTCTGGATTGCCTGCAAGTAACACATTAGCTTGCTCTTCAACTGTCGTTAAAATTTCCTCTAACGTAGCATCACTTTTACGAATACCGCGGATACCCCCAATTGTGCCTAACACAAATTGTCCACCATCTGCTGCAGCACGTTTAGCAATCGTGATCGCTGCTTCATTAAACTGCTGCACTCGCGATTCTAAGCCGTAGCGTGCTAATTTAATAGCATTAGCCCCATAAGTATTTGTTTGAATTACATCTGCACCAGCAGCAATATATTCTCTATGAATTTTTTCAATTAATTCTGGTTTCTGTACATTCATTTCTTCATGGCAGTACTCCAAGCCGTAGCCATATAAAACAGTACCAATAGCACCATCTGCAGTTAACACATGTGTTTTTAACTTTTCTAGCAATCCCATAAACGTAAGCCTCACTTTCCTTTTTCCCAAAATATAAAAAGCCTTCTTTTACAAAAAAGAAGGCTTTAACGAATCGTAATTGTTTTTCCTTCTCATCTTCGACCAATAAGGTCTTCTGGATTTAGCACCTGACATGAGTTGGTTGCTGAAGCTTCATTGGGCCAGTCCCTCGGCTTCTCTCGATAAGAATGTAGTATGAATTTTTCAAATAATTAAAAGAATCATATCGTTTACAGGCGATAGAGTCAAGACTATTTCACTTAACAAAGGAGATTTCTCCAGAAAAATACCTATTTTCGTATTTATTTCACTACTATACTAGTTTTTCTGCAAGCTCTTCGCCTATTTTTTTACCATTTTGAATACAAGCACCAATACCTACTCCAAAATAAGAGCAACCTGCTATCGATAAATTGGGATACTTTTCTGCAAGCTCAGCTGTTAAGCCCTTCAATGCTTCATGATGTGCTAAATCGTATTTCGGCATTTGGTCGATCCACTTTGCAACATTAACAACAGTTGGCTTTTCAT
Source organism: Lysinibacillus sp. JNUCC-52 (assembly GCF_015999545.1). Lineage (NCBI taxonomy): Bacteria > Bacillati > Bacillota > Bacilli > Caryophanales > Bacillaceae > Lysinibacillus > Lysinibacillus sp. JNUCC-52. The sequence goes on along the minus strand of NZ_CP065546.1, from coordinate 3,285,913 downwards.
CAATACCTAAACTTTTCTTCACATCTTCTAATGCGACAGCTGCTAGTTCTTCATCTGTCATCTTTCGTAATTTTTCGTACGCAGGATTAATGCTCTTATAAAACAGTCGTACAAGTAATTTACTATTAGTAGATGTATGCTTCCATTTTCGGCTTGTCCACGTTGCCGCATTGCATTGCACATTTGAATTATGCGATACAATAAAACCCGTTCCATCTGCTGGTAACACTGCATCTGGTACATCAAAGCCTAAGTAAATTGTTATGGCAGAAGCTGTCGTAAACTCTTTAAAGTAACGATCCAATGATGGGTCCTGTAATAAGCTTTGCACCGCATCATTCGGTAGCGCTAATACAACGTGATTAGCCTCAAGCTTTCTATTATTAGCCAAAGTAATTGTATATTGCCCTTCATGTTTCTTTACACTTGTTGTTGCTACACCTTTAATAATTTCTACTTCCGTTAATGTTTCTTCAAGGCGATCAATCAGTGATGATAAGCCTTCTTTAAACGAAATAAATTTTTTATTGGAAGCTTTCATAAATTGTTCGCGATTTGCATCAAACCCCTTAATGATGCTTCCGTAATCATTTTTATAATCAATTAAGTACGGCAGTGTAGAAGCAATTGAAAGTTGATGTAGATCTCCAGAATATACGCCTGCTAATACTGGTGCTATTTGATTTTGTACAAGCTCTTCTCCTAAGTAATACGTTAAAAACTCACCTATTGAGCTTTCTTTAGTAAATCCTTTATTTGGCATCGTTAAGTCCTGTAATGCAATTTGCTTACCAGCGTCTGATACAAGTGTACTCGCTTCAAGAGAAGATAAGCTCATAGGGATACCGAATGTTGAATCTGCTGGTATTGCATGTAATTCGTCATTTGTATAGATATAAGAAACCCCTGTTTCGTTGTACACGAGCTCCTGTTCAAAATTAAGCTCCTGCACTAGCTCCATGACCCCTTTATGCCGAGCAACAATTGAATCAGCACCCGTTTCCATTATAAAACCTTGGTCATACGCAGAGTGAAGCTTTCCACCTAAATAAGCATTTTTTTCAACTAGTACTAGTTTTACATCTATTTTTTTCTCCAATACTTGACGTTGTAAATAATGCATCGTACATAAACCAGTAATTCCGCCACCTAATACAACTATTGTTTCCATGAAGAATCGCCCCTAATTTCTTTATTTATCTCCTATTAGTATAAACTTTTTTCGCAAACATTTACGTTCAACCCATTACAAATTTAGCAAAAATAAAGTACGGGGAATTGTTTGCGTGCCTGGCACCTCAGATACGGCGAATTGTTTGCGTGCCTGACACCTCAGATAACACCTCAGATACACCTCAGAGACGGGAATTGTTTGTGTGCCTGACACCTCAGAGACGGGAATTGTTTGTGTGCCTGACACCTCAGATACGGGAAATTGTTTGTGTGCCTGGCACTCCACAGACAGGCACCTCAAAAAAAAATCCGCTTCACTTTCTGTAAAAGTAAGCAAGAGCACAATATTCATAAGGCTCTTATCCTACCTGCGGAAAGCAAAGCGGATTTTAAATTAAATTTTAATTGAAAGTATTTTAATAAGGTCCTCCCATTAATAATAATTTCAATTAGTTTAAGTTTTGGGCAACACTCGCTAATTTATCTGCAGAATTTGTGACTTCATTAAATGCAAGGCCAAGCTCATTCAGAATGAGTGCCACAGCTTGCACTTCTTTTTCCATACGATCATTTTGACACTTCGCTTGTGTCATGGCATCTAAAATTTTATTAAATTGCCCCTCGGTTTGGGCCATGTTTTCCTCACCTGACGCAACTTCTTCCTGAATATGGCTAAGTGTGAGGGCAAGCTTATCCGTTCGCTCCGTCGTTTTTTCCAATAATTTAGCAACAGATGTAACAGATTCCTTCGTTTGACTTGATAATTTACGAACCTCATCTGCTACAACACTAAAGCCTTTCCCCGCCTCTCCAGCACGAGCTGCTTCAATAGCTGCATTTAAAGCTAATAAATTTGTTTGATTTGCAATGTTTGTTACAACATCCATAATCGATTCCATTTCTTTCGACATATCTGTCAATTGCTTAATATTATCTGTAATATCATCTACCGATTGAATAATATTACACATATTTTTGGATTGATGTTGTAAACGTTCCCGACCTTCAACCGCCTGACTTTCGGCGAGCGTACTAACCTGAAGTGACTTTTTCGCCAATTCCTTAATCTCATGCGATTGATTATTTAATTGATGGAATGAAGCATTTGTTTCTTGAGAAATAGCAGCAAGCCCCTCTGAAGATTCCACAATTTTTTTCTCAACTGCCTCTTTTTCTCGTTCGACATTTTCCTTTAAACGTTCGACTGTACTTTCAAAAGCTTCTAATACAAGCTGTTGCTCAAAATTAGAAATTTTAGAGATGGCGCGAATCGTGTTAAATTGATCCATCGGATGCTCTACATGTTTTTCTACTAAGTCTATAAATGAAATGGCTAAATCCTGGAATGCACAAATATACCATTGTGTTCTAAGCCCGATATGTACATGCACTTTTGCGATACTTACTCGTCTTTTATAAAACTCTTCGTCTATTGTACCGTTAAACATTTCAATAATGTGTCGACGCAAGGTGACTTTCAACTTATCTACAGAACTATGTCTATTAATAATATCTACTAAACTTTGCTCAGTTCCAATCATTCCATAAAATCGGTCGACGATTTGATTGATGTTGTCCTCCACAAATGGTTTAAAAGCTTTTAAATATTGTAAATCTATTTTGGTCAAATTTAACATTTCAATCTGCTTTACCAATGTTCGTGAGTTCGGAACTTCCATTGTCACTGAGTATTGTTGTAAATCTAATGCCATTGCCTTTTTCTGTTTTTGAAAAATCACACTTTTCCCTCTTTCATTTACATGTTCTTTTGAAGAGCTGAGCATAATCTATTTCCGTTTACCCAAATATATTTATAAATATACGAAAAAATACCACGACCGCTTATAATTTAACAAGAAAATAATATAACAAAATAACATCATTATAATCAATAATTCATTAATTTTACATTTTAAAATTACTCATTTACATTATACATTTTAAATAAAATTGTCAATTTATTATAACCTATTTTTACCATTTAACACTATATTATTTAATACTATACAAAAAAGTTTTCCATCATGATAATGTGATAAAAAGTCTACTTCAACATTTTTCGCTAGCTATTTCTATCGTCTTTTTACTAAATTACGAATATTGTTTGATTTACGACGAGTATAATTAAGTATCAGCATTTTCACCATCTTTCATTTATTCATTTCGCAAAGGTCATTTAACCTAACAAATAGTCTAAAAACAAGTCTAAATAACTATAATTGAAATTATTTTTAATTAGTTTAAAATACCCACAACAATCATTGACCTTCTTTATTAATTTTCAGTCCATTTCGCACAGTATTTATCGTACAAGCATTATTTTCTTTGCAACAAAAAAATCCCGCAACGGTTAGTTTATCGCTAACCGTTACGGGTAATTTTAGTATAACTGCAAATGGGATTTACAAATCATCTAACTCCTCAAGTAATTGGGAAGCTTCTTCTATGCCTGCTTCTGCAGCAAGTCCATACCATTTCTTTGCCTCTTTAACATTTCGCGGTATGCCTTCGCCTTTATTATAAATATGGCCAAGTTGTAGTTTTGCTTCTGGATCTCCTTGAAGTGCCGCTTGCTTAAACCAATGAATACCTTTTTCAATATTACGGATACCTGTTAACCCTTTGCTCCAAATAAAGCCTAAATCATAAAATGCATCTACATGATATTGCTCAGCAGCTCTTTCAAACCAATATAAACCACGATTTACATCGCGTGTTTGCCCTAAATGGCCTTCTAAATAGATTCCACCAAGTCTGTATTCCGCTTCAACATAGCCTGCCTCAGCCGCTTTTTTATAGAAGTTAAATGCCTGCTGCTCATCTATAGCCATTCCTAGTCCTTGCTCATGCATAATACCTAGTGTAAACATTGCCTCAGCGACACCTTGTAATGCAGCGACATCAAACCATTTCTTAGCAAGCGCCATATTTTCTGCTACACTTTCACCATTAAAATACATATCAGCTAAGTTATTGGCTGCATCGGCATGCCCCTGTTTCGCAGCAGCTTCATACAGTTGGAAAGCTCGATCATAATTTTCCTCTACACCAATACCCTCAAAATAATAGTTACCAAGTGCATATTGAGCATTTGCATTACCTTGTTTTACTGCTACTTCAAACCACTTTATCGATTTTTCGGGTTGGAAAGGTGTATCATCGTTTGTACTATAATATTCTCCTAGCTCAAACTGGGCATCTGCATCTTGTTCTTCAATTGCTGCTTTGTATAAATCAATGATTTCTTCATGATCTAAATCTTCCTCATCTAATAACTCGACCGCTTCGTCCTGATGGATTACGTACCATTCCAATATATCAAGCACATCATCCACAACTTCAGTTGTATAAGCTAACTTCTCTAACGAAGTAATTTGCCAAATTAAAATATAAATTGGGAGTGGTATCGCTTCACGCAATAAATCATCGTATTCTGCCAACAGTGTTAAAACATTATCTTGTACTGTTTGTGTTTGCTCTGGATGTACAATTTGCAAATGGCGTTGTTGTTTTTTTCTTAACAATCCTTGAATAACTTGATACAGCATTTTTTGCAAGGTCGTCAGTTGTACTTCATCCAAAATGAGTAAAGATAAATTTTGTGCAAACCACGTATTCTGTATTTGTGTTAGCTGTTGTAAGGACTCCGTTCGTTCCTTATTTTGCTTTGCTAAAAATTGCCCATACATTTGTTTTCCCCCCTTGCACACTATGTAAAAAAACTGCCTTGCTACTATTATATGGAAGGCAGTTCAAGAATGGTTACACATATGCTCTTAACATAAGGCCTATAAATAAAGTAATAACAAAAAAGACCGTTACATGTACCCATTTGTACATTTCTAATAACCCGATAAATTCACGAGTAAAAGCATTTGGTATATAATATAACGCTGTTTTAGAACCTACACCTTGTGCATCTAACTTTGCCTTTCTTGCATAAATACTTGCGCGAAATACATGGAAGTTATTCGTCACAAAAAGGGAGCGATAGTGTCTTCCTTGCGCATGCGCATTCATGACTGCTTTAGAATAAACCAAATTCTGTTCTGTATTTGTTGACTGATCTTCTATTAATATTTTCCGATGCGGTATTTGGTATTTATCTATTATATATGTTTCCATCGCTAATGCTTCTGAAACTTTTTCATCATTTCCACGCCCACCCGAGACGATAATAAAGGGACGTTCCCCATATTTTTTATATTGCTTAACAGCTTCGTCTAAACGGCTTGCTAATAGAGGGGGTACTTTGTCACCGATAAGGCCTGATCCGAGCACAATAATGTAACGAGGCTCATACGTTATTGGCGTAAAATGATAAATAATAGCGTAGACCATCACACTTGTATATAAAAATACTGTATAGGCAAAAATCAAAAACGCATAGAAGAAAAGAATATGCCAAAATCCATTTTCGATATTGGTAAAAAACACGAAGACATATCCGATCATCATTAATAAAAAAGCCAATCCGAAAACAGCTAATAATAAATTTCGTATCCTTCGCCCTTCTTTTTCAAGTAGGATTTTGCTATTGAAAAACATCGCGATGGATAACAACAACATTATACTTGGGATAATACCAAACAACGTCATTATACCCATCTTGGATACAAACCCTTGCTCGTTAATAAATAGCTCATACTTTGTTGTTATTCCTACAAATACAGCTAAACCAATTAATCCTAAAACTACTGCATTAAAGAATCGTCTTTTTTCCGTAATATATAGCATTAAAAATACTGAAATCAATAATGTCATTGTTGGAAGCATTGCATTTACTCCTTTCCTTCCTTTCTATTCCCCATTCATCAATATGCTGACACTACTTGTTCATATATTGCAAAATTCCTAAATTAAAGGTAGTGAATATTTTATTTTTCACTATAGTTCATGTAAAATTACTATTAAGAACTAGTTTATGACAAAATATAAAATTATATTGGAGGAATGTAAGTAATGAAAAAAATTATTGCTGCTCTTTTTGCAGCGACACTTATGTTTGCGTCAGTTGGTGCAACATTATTAATATCGGACACACCGACTGCTGAAGCAAAATCTTATAAGTCAGGTAAAAAAGGCTTCTCAAACAATAACAATAGTTCAAATATCCAAAAATCTCAGGATAATTCTAAAGATCAAAATAATGCAACAACAAATAAAAATAATACAACGTCTACAAACAAAACAGATACTACTGCGAAAAAAGGTGGCTTTTTCTCTGGTGGTCTAATGAAAGGCTTAATGCTAGGTGGTTTAGCTGGTCTATTATTCGGTAGTCTATTTAGTGGACTAGGTATGCTTGGTAATATTTTAGGCTTATTAATCAACGTTGCTGCAATTGTTGTTATTGTGATGCTTGTCGTTAAAATTATCAATATGTTTAAAGATAAAAAACGTAAAGAACAGGAAGCTACACAATGGCACAAATAATTAACGAACAAGATATTATCAATGCAATCTGCCTATCACAGGCATATCATAAAAATCTTCGCCCAGAAGATGTACTTGTTGAGTTAACTTATGATGATGAAACAGGCTTCGGTGCAGAAGTTGAAACAAATGGTCAATTAGAAGTTTTAAATACCGCTGCTATGATTGGTGCTTTACGTGTATGGATAAAAGATGTGCTACACGGAGACCCTTTCTCAACAGGTATTGAGCTACTATTGGATGATGAAGAAGGCATTATTGCCAAATTATCATAATTTATAACATAAAGAATAGCCGTTCAATAAATCATTTAGTCGATTTATTGAACGGCTTTTTTTGTAAAATTCATTGCCGCAATGCTCAACGATATGAGCGGCATGACAGTGCCCTCACAAACTCTTTTAAGTCATACTTATCGTTCTATTGTTTGTTCGTTAGTAGCTCACTAAAGGTAACAAAGATTTTAGCCGCATGGCTACGCTTTGTTGGCGCTTCTGGAGAAAATCTCCCTTCATTGCCTACGACAATACCAAGCTCATATAGCATTGTTATTGCCTTTTTCGTCTCCTCATTATAGCTATCTATATCGTTAAATGGTATATTCCCCTTCGCAACATATGTTTGATTGAACTGCTTATCATATGCGCGGTTAATCATTAGTGCTAATTGTGCACGTGTAATTGGCTGACTCGGATTAAACTTGCCATCAGACCCTTTCACAAGCCCATGTGCGTAAGCTGCTGCAATTTCTGCTTGTGTTTCTGCATCGTAGCTTGCAATATCTATGAATGGAGCTTTGTCTTCCGTTGTTAAACCTAAGCTTCTAACGAGCATTGCTGCTGCTTGGGCACGTGTTATATTTTGTTCAGGTCTAAATGTTCCATCGGCATAGCCCTTTAAAATGCCTGTTTCAGCTGCTTTTTGTATAAACTCCGTTGCCCAATGATTTTTTATATCTAGAAATTGGACTTTACTACCTGTTGTAAATGTAGCAGTTGGACTTTGAACACTTTCGTTACCAGCCGCGTCTAGCGCTTTTATAGCAACTGAATAGGCCGTATTTTCTGTTAAACGATCAAGCGTAATCATCAATTGCTCAGCATCGACTGTAGAATAGAGCTTATTATTTACATAAATATTGTATTGCGTAACACCTTCATTATCTGTTGCTGCTTGCCATTTTACCTTTGCCGCCGTACTACTTTCAACATTGACTTGAATAGCGGAAGAGGCATCCCATAGTGGACTTGCTTTTATAATTGGTAAAAATGCTTGATTTGCCACAGCTAGATAGCCTGCTTCACTTAAATGAATGTTTTCAGGATTTGGCAAATAAGTCGGTACATCTTTTGCTACAACGTCTAAAGTCGGCACAAATATTGCACCTGCTTTTTCTGCGGTTGTTTTAATAGACGCATTCATAACACCTAATAGCATTTTAAATTGTGTCTGTAACTCTTCATTATAATAAGGGAAAGAATTATAGTATCCCATCACGTAAATTTGTACTTGCGGATTCAGCTTTTTAATTTCCGCTAAAATGGCGGCTATATTTTGTATAGCTTCTTGTGATGCCTTTAAAATGGCTGCCGTATTTATACCAGTTGTAGCTGCTTCCTTTATAATTGGTAATAAATCATTTGCACCAGCCGTTAACGTAACCAGCTCGGCTTCTTGAATCGATGCTCTAAGCTTTGCATGATCATTTGTATAACCAAACCCGTTCACAGGTTTTTCTACATCACCTTGTAAGTCCGCCAAGACATTTTTCGTTGTATAGCCTGAATAGGCAAAACCTTTATTATACGAAGTTAACAAACCCTCTTGTTGCAATGCTTGTGCAACAAAATCTGTATACCCAAGGCCAATGCCTCCAACCTCATTCATACCGTGTGCCAATGAATCACCTAGTGCTACATAATCTGCTTGTACGACCCAGCTTGGCGCAATGTCATCTTGCTTATTTTCTGCATTTGCTCCTACAGGGACTATTACCTGTAAAGCTAGTACACTAGCAGCTAAAAAACGAAATTTCTTTGTAAATTGCATATCCCCACTCCTCCTGCACATCTAATAATTTCAATTTTACTAGATTGAGGATAAAAATGGGAACAATAATAGTAAATTCCTGAAATTGCCCTCTATACTCCTAGTGATCTACCCTATTCAGGCTGAACCTTTCCGTAGACGCCACCTCCACCAACTGCAATATTTAATTGTCCTGTTCTTGCTAAATCAATCATTTTAGCAATTTTAAGCGGTACAATTTCTGCAAGCTGCTCGGTAGTAATACGATGTAGAATTGCCATTTCTGTTCCGAATGCACGAATTAATCTATCCATCATTTTCGGACCTAAACCTGGTATAAAATCAAGCGGTACTTGATGAATATACGGTGGTCTCTCACGTTCAGCACTATCTGGATCAGATAGTTCGATAATTCGACTTGCAACACCTTTTACAATTTGCGAACTTCCACATGACTTACAAATGGTATCTTCATCGTTTAACTGTTCACCACATTTAGCGCATACTGTTTGATGATATTTGCCAAGCAAAGGGTTTAACCCATAATTCGCTACTACGGCACGCCCTTCTTGTTCATGGAGTGCCATCTTTAATTCGTTAAAATTAGCTGCTTTTAGTCGTAGTTTTTGATATTCACGGGCAATTTTAACAAGTGAATGGGCATCAGAATTAGTTACAAATGTATACTGCTGAATTTCTCGAATGTTTTTTACCATGCTGGTATCAGAGCTTAAACCAAGTTCTATTGCATCTATAAGCTGTGGATCGAATACTTCCGTTAAACTGTTGTGAACGCCTCTTCCAAATAAACTTTTAAATGGGGTAAAAACATGCGCAGGGATAAAGAGACCTCCCAATTCCCGAACTTTTTGTTGTAGTACGCGTCCATCACAATAAATACGTTGTGAACTTAAATGAATATTTTTCATAAAGCCTTTCATCCAATTCGAAAAATCCGCCATCACTTCGATAGTTGGAAAATAAGCTAACACATGAATCGGGCCCTGACAGTTACTATCATAAATTTCAATTTCCGAGCCTGGAATAAGCGTCGTTTCTTGAAAACGAAGTCCCCCTTCTGTTAGCTCTTCTAGTTCACCTCGTTGTATCATCATCGTCATCTCAGCAAGCACCTCTGGCGAATGACAGTCTATAATACCAATTATATCGAGCCCTTTTTTTGCACTTGCCATCTCTAAAATGCGCGATAATGTTAAAGTTTTACTTCCTGTAATCTTTACTGCCCGCCCACTCATCGTTCGACCAATGTGAATATGTAAATCCGTATAATAGTCGTGAAACATGTATACAGCTCCTTTTTTGTTTCATTATAAAATAAAAAAAACCTTACATTGCTGCAAGGCATTTTCATGATTTAAGATGGATGGTTTTGATGTGTGCCATTATCCGTCTCGTATGAACCTGAACCTTGGTTTGGCGTCGTCGCTGCATCATAAGCAATTAAAGTAACGCCAATTTTCTTTTCTAGCTCATTAATTTTTTCTAGCTGTGTGTCATCTAATTGTGCAAATTTAATCTCATCCATATTCGTCACGCATCCTTTCAAAAGTAACGTTCCCCGAATATCTCACAACTATACAAAAATTAAATTGCAAAAATCTTCTGAATTGTTTCGGTGACTGGCACTTATGTAGTTTTCGTGAATTGATCTGATACATAAGTTAAATAAGGTTTGCCTGTCAGTGGGTGTGTTTGAATATCGGCGTAAACGCCAAAAACATCACGCAATAGTTTAGGCGTTAATACTTCCTCTGGTGTGCCGTAATGAACAATACTTCCTTGTTGTAAAACATAAATCTGATCACAATACATAGCTGCCATATTTAAATCATGTAAAGCAGCGACAACAGTTAAATGAAGTGTTTGAATTAAGTCCATTAATTGTAATTGATGCTGAATATCTAAGTGATTTGTTGGCTCGTCTAATATAAGCACTTGCGCCTGTTGTGCTAATGCACGAGCGACCATTACTCTCTTTTTTTCCCCTCCAGAAAGGGAGCTAAAGCTGCGCGTCTCTAAATGGGTAATACCTGTTTGCGCCAATGCCTCTTTGACAATTTTATAGTCTTCCTTGTCGTCCATCTCAAAAAGCTTCTTATGTGGCGTTCTTCCCATGCTCACCAAATCTCTCACTTTAAAATCAAATAACACAGGTGTTTCTTGACTCACAACGGCTAATCTTTTTGCAATCACTCTACTTGATTGCTTAAAAATATCTTCCTCATTTAATAAAACTGTTCCACTTTCAGGCTTTAATAAACGATACATATTTTTTAATAGTGTGGACTTTCCACTACCATTAGGACCAATTAAACCGACAAATTGCTTTTCTTTTATTTGAATGCTTACTTTATCTAATATGCGCTGATCATGAATGGAGAATGATACATGCTTCGCCTCTAATGTCATAGCCTTTAATCTCCTTCACCAAATGAATAATTGTTACGGCGTAGTAGCCAAATGAAAAACGGTCCGCCACAAAAGGCAGTAATGATTCCAATAGGCATTTCCTCTGGTGCGATTAATACTCGCGCAATCGCATCCGCCCACACTAAGAAAATACCTCCTAATAATGCACTAATAGGGATCACGTATTTATAATTAGATCCTACAATTAAGCGCACAATATGTGGAATGATTAAACCGACAAACCCGATGGAACCACTTACTGCAACAAGCACACCTGTTAGTAATGATACAAGTAGTATCAGTTGAATTCGAAATTGTTGAAGATTAACACCTAACGTGACTGCCGCTTCTTCTCCAAGTAATAATAAATTTAAATTTCGATAATGTAGCCAGAGCAAACTAAAGACGATGAAAAATATAATGGCCGGAATGAATACATTACTCCATTTTGCGCCTGCAAGACTTCCTAGCATCCAATACATAACGGCTTTTATACCGCCCTCTTCCTTGGACATCATTAACATAAAATTGGAAGTTGCAGACAATATAAATGATACCGCCATCCCCGCTAACAGCAAACGGAAAATAGAAATACGTCCCCCTACACGTGATAAGAAAAATACCAACACAATCGCTATAAAGGAACCTAAAAAGGCTGCTACTGAAAGTGCGTAGATACCTAAAAATGAAAAAGCACCTAAAATAATGACAGCCGTAGCTCCGACTGTCGCTCCTGAAGAAATACCTAAAATATAAGGATCCGCAATTGAATTACGGACAAGTGCTTGCACAGCCGCGCCAGCAATAGCTAAGCCTGCTCCAACAATGGCGGCAAGTATGACACGTGGGACACGTATTTGCCATATAATAATCTCCTGTGAGCGACTCCAATCAGGCTCTATCGTATTTGGGAAAATTAGAATTTTCGAGAAAATAACCTTCCAGACATGTAGCGGTGTAATTGACACAGATCCAATCATAATAGCAGCTGTCATAGAAGCTATCAGCACTAAAAGAAGGATCAATGAAAAGTACATAAATTTTTTGTTCATTTGTTTATTAACTCCTTATCAATCATGATAAATACGAAGCAATAAAAAAGGGTATTCTACGCAATAATGCATAGAAATACCCTAGGTTAAACAAAGTTGGAGAAGTATCCATCAATTGTCCGTAATTGCTTGCATCCTCGTGGGCATTACAGGTAAAACTAATTGGCAGGTCTCCTGGCTTCGATTCTACGTAACTATGATTGCCTTCCCATTCCTTAAAGCACAGTGGCTACTACATCATAGAACTCCTCGTTACAGTTGCGGGACAGCGTCGGACTTACACCGACTTCCCTTTTAAGTGGCACTCATTAACAAGTGTCACACCAATAGTATCTGAAATTTTAAAATTATGACGATTCTATCATACATAATTATGCTAGTCTATAGCTTCTTTCATCTAGGAATCAATCTTTCCTCTTTTCAACTTCATACATATAAATTTTCGTAGAAAACCTTATCCATAATTTCTGCACATTTACTTGTTACATTAAAAACAATAAATAGTAAGGAGGAAATTCATATGATATTCAAAAGAAATTTATTTCTCGGTTTCATGGCGGCAATCACTTTACTAATACTTTCAGCTTGCTCTAAGGATACAGTCGAGTCACAACCTGCTAATAGTGAAGTAATGGATCATGGCGAAGAGATGGATCATTCAAGCTCTGGTGATGTTCCTTCTACTTTAAAAACTGCTGAAAATCCTAAATTTCCAGTAGGCACTACTGCTGTTATTACGGAAGGACATATGTCTGGGATGGAAGGAGCAGAGGCAACGATTGTTGGGGCATATGATACAACAGCCTATATTGTTTCCTATGAACCGACTACTGGAGGAAAGAAAATAGAAAATCATAAATGGGTTATACATGAGGAATTAATAGATCCTGGTGATGCCCCGTTGGCTCCAGGCACAGAAGTTAAAACAACTGCATCGCATATGAAAGGCATGGAAAATGCCACTGTTCACATTGATGAAGCAGTCCAAACAACCGTTTATATGATTGATTACCCTTCAACAACTACAGGGGAAGAAATGAAAAATCATAAATGGGTTACAGAAGACGAACTAGCGTCCAAATAAAAAATCAACCTCTGACGGTTATTCCTTCAGAGGTTGTTGCTAATTATTTGTCTAATATTTTTTGTCAGCTAGCTTATGCCATTTATAGCCGATTCCCCATACTGTCTGTAAATAATCATCTACAGGAAAGCCACTTTTCCGTAGTTTATCCCGTAAATTACGCACATGTGAATCAATTGTTCGATCTTCAATTGTTACATTATATCCCCAGACAGTATTAATTAAATGTTCTCTTGAAAAAACTTTATTTTGATATTCAAGAAATAACGCTATCATGGCAAATTCTTTTGGCGTTAAAAGAATATCCTCTTGGTGAAAAGACAATTCAACGGATTCTTTATTTAATCGTAGCCCTTCAAAAACAACTACTGTTTCTTCTGTTTTTGTTCTTCTTAAAACTGCATGTATACGTGCTAATAACTCCTCCTCATCGAAAGGCTTTAACATGTAGTCGTCTGCCCCCATATTTAAGCCTCTTATAATATCAACCTGTTCCGCTTTTGCTGTTAGCATAATGATCGGCACATCCCAAAACTTCCTTATTTCCTGACATGCTTGCCAACCGTCTATATCAGGCATCATAATATCTAACAGTACTAAATCTACATGATGCTCTTCTAAATAGTCTAAAGCATCTTTCACCGTGGACATGGCTATGCAATAAAAAGAAGGTTCTAAATAAAGCGTTAGTAACTCTAACATTCTTGGTTCATCGTCAATTAATAATAATGTTTTCACTCGTTCCTACCCCTTAAATAATAATTCAAAAGTAGTCCCTTTGTTTTCTTCACTAACAACGGTCACTTCGCCTCCGTGTGCATGGACAAGCTCTTTCACAATAGAAAGACCTAATCCCAAACCGCCGTATGCACGCGCACGAGATTTTTCAACTCTATAAAAGCGTTCAAAAATATAAGGTAATTCCTTCTTCGGTATCCCCTTTCCAGTATCTTTCACAATCATTTTTAATAAGTTATTGTCTCTTTTTACTATAAAGAACGTTGAATCTCCTGAAGAGCAATAAGCTAAAGCATTATTTAACAAATTCAAAATAATTTGTTCTAGTCTTACTGCATCCGCCATTAATGTTAATCCCTCATCACATTGAACAAAAAAGTGGATTCGTTTTTCCTGAAATGCAGGCCGTAGCTTCACCTCTATACTTGCCACTAGGTCATCCAAATGAAGACATTCTTTGTTAATGACAAACGCATTTTCATCCATTTTTGCTAAATCAAATAAGTCTTTAATTAACCTTGAGAGCCGATTCGTTTCTTCAATAATAATGCCTAAATATTTTTGACGATCCTGCTCCGTTAAATCTCGTTTGTAAAGAATATCTGTATAGCCCTTTATAAAGGTAATGGGTGTTCTTAGCTCATGAGCAATACTAGCTAAAAATTCCTTTCGTTCTTCTCTTAAATGATTTAAATCATCGGATAACTGTTGAATAGCATTGGCAAGATCACTAAGTTCATCTTTGCCATTAGTTGAAAGGGCGACAGTAAAATCCCCTTTATTCATTTTCAATGTCGCTTCCTTCATAGCCATCAAAGGTTGGGCTAATTTTCGCGATAGCACAATAATAACGGCAATGGTCACCAATCCTGAAACGAGGCCGACAATTAGAAAATGTTTGTTTAATCGTTCCATTAACGCATGAATGGAATCTGTATTTTGAAACATAAAGACATAACCAATCGTTTTTTGCTGTTTTAGGATAGGACTAATTGTGGCAATATATTTTTCATCTTGCCAATTGTTCTCCAATACACGCCCATTATAAGGCACACTACCCTCGAGCTTCTTTAAATAAACTTGTACTTCGGGGTGTGCAGAAGAAGCAGCTAAAATTGTTCCAGCGTTGTCTGTTATCACAACGTCTGTATTTTCTCTTGATTCCATTATTAAAATATGTGATAGCGTTTCTTCATCGAAATTTTGCTCTAATATCGTTCGATGTGAATTTCCAGTTGTCTGTAAGTTTGTTAATTCCTCTTCCACACGCGAATTAGTTAATGATACATGTAAAAAAAACATCATAAATGTTTCTATGCAAAACAATGTAATAAAAAAAATAATCCCAAGCTTTAATGAAAGTTTTTTCATGCCTTAACCACCTATATTTCAAAATGATAACGTCCAAGTGTGAAGATTTTATGCAGAAGAAAGATACTTTTATCAATATTATAAAATAAAAACTTCTCGCTCATGAATTTTTCATCATGTCTGGGAGACGTGCCAGGCACTCACACAATTCTGAACGGGGAGAGAGGTGTCAGGCACCCATACAATTCTGAAAACTGCAAGATGTTTATACTAAGTAAAAATCCACGTAGACTCCTGCGGGAACGCACGCATTGTAAGACACAACTGGCGGCGCGACAGCGACGGTTGTGGCTTACATCGTGCCCGCGGAAAGCGTAGTGGATTTTTACGATTAAGGAGCGGGTATTATGCTAGGATTCTTCGAGACGTGCCAGGCACCCATACAATTCTGAAAACTGCAAGATGTTTATACTAAGTAAAAATATACGTAGACTCCTGCGGGAACGCACGCATTGTAAGACACAACTGGCGGCGCGACAGCGACGGTTGTGGCTTACATCGTGCCCGCGGAAAGCGTAGTGGATTTTTACGATTAAGGAGCGGGTATTATGCTAGGATTCTTCGAGACGTGCCAGGCACCCATACAATTCTGAAAACTGCAAGATGTTTATACTAAGTAAAAATATACGTAGACTCCTGCGGGAACGCACGCATTGTAAGACACAACTGGCGGCGCGACAGCGACGGTTGTGGCTTACATCGTGCCCGCGGAAAGCGTAGTGGATTTTTACGATTAAGGAGCCACTGATGCTTAGATTTTTATAAAAAAAAGCCAATAAGTATGTCAAATACTTATTGGCTTTCATAATTATTAAATATATTTTTTAACCCAGTCTAAGAAGTTGTCAATAACTACATCAAGGAATTTTACAGTACCTTCATCAGTTAAATTGCCTTCAGCATCGAATTTTGTGTGTACGGCACCGATATAGACGTCATTACCACTAAGTAATGGAGAATTAATTCCAGGTGAGAATAAAATATCACGTAAATGTAATTGTGCTTTCACAGTACCTAAATTCCCCATTGATGCTCCCATCATGAAAGATGGTTTACCGACCATTACTTTATCTACACGAGATAGCCAGTCAATAGCGTTCACCATAACTCCTGGCACAGTTCCGTTATATTCTGGTGTTACCCAAAGTACCGCATCAGCTGCTTTTACTTTTGCTTTAAAGTCTAATACTGTTTGTGGTGCTTCATTTTCAATATCTTGATCATACATTGGTAAATCACGTAAGCTTAATACTTCTAACTCAAACTTTTCTGCATAACGCTTTTGAATAAATTTTGCTAATTGCATATTATATGATTCTTTACGGATACTACCTACGATTGCTACTACTTTCATGTTGTTTCCTCCTAAATGGTTACTGCCATTAATATTTGTTAAGCTATTTTATTTTATACCGCCCTAATAATAGGTTGCAAATTCTTCAACTGGTTTACGATACCCACGTAAACGTTGACTACTTTCCTTTTCCTTGCCAATTGTCATCATTAAGACAATCTCATGTGTTGCTGGCACATTGAATAATGTACGCATTTGTTGCTGATCAAAGCCAATCATCGGACATGTATCCCAGCCTCGATTTTTTGCTGCTAACATAAAGAGCATAGCTGAAAGTGATGCATTGCGAATCGCATCTTCCTTCATAAACGCCTCCCCACGTTCTTCGTAAAACTTCGTATTATCATCGATGAGACTATCAAGCTCACAGCTTGTAATAATGCCTAAATCGACCATACCTTGACTAATGTGAGCCGTTTGCTTGTAAGCCTCTTTATCACCTAATACTAAAATAACTCCTGAAGCTGAATGTACTTTATATTGCCCATATGCAGCCTCGCGAACTTTCTCTTTTAATTCATTATCTAACACAACAATGTATTCTGTATTTTGCAAGTTGAATGCTGAAGGTGCAAGCTTGACGTCCTCTAAAATCGGTCGGATATCCTCCTCTGTCATTACAACACCGTCTATAAAATTATTTGCCGATCGACGTTTATCAATTAACTTTGTAAATTCCATGTTGACGTACTCCAATCATCCATTATGCTTTAGTAAAATTGTGTTGCGCAATACTACATATCACCTTACTCATATTCTTTTTCAAATGAAACCGTACTTCTTACTGTATCAATTGGACGAACAAGCCCCTCGATTTGTGCACGTTTAGGCTCTAAGAAAGGCGGTAACGATAATTTTTCCCCTAATGTTTCATATGGCTCATCACCCATAAAACCAGGGCCGTCTGTTGCCCATTCAAATAAGATTTGTGGTGCTACTCGAGCGTACAGTGATTCAAAGAAGTGACGGTTCACATAGCCAGATGTATTGAAACCAAAGCCTTCTAATCGTTCTGTCCATTCGTTTAAAACAGCACGATCTGCTACGCGAAATGCTGCGTGATGCACAGTACCAAAACCTTGACGAGCTGCTGGTAAGATTGTGTTATATTCCACAATAATTTGCGCACCATTGCCTCCCTCTCCGACCTCAAATAAATGGAAGTCACCTTCAGCTGCAATTTCTGTAAAGAGCATTACTTTTTCTAGCATTTCTTTGAAATAATCAAAATTTGCAACACGTACAAATATAGGACCTAATCCTGTAATAGCATATTCGTGTGGAATCGGACCATCTTGCCAAGGAGTACCAGAAGCAACACCTTCGTTGTGTTCATCAGAAATTAGTTGGTACTGCTGATCATCAAAATCAACAAAAGCTAATGTTTGCTTACCGAATTGTTCTTTTATGCCTGTATGTTTAATATTTAAACGGTCAAATCGTTTTACCCAGTAAGCTAATGCTGCATCTGTTGGTACGCGGAATGATGTTTTCGAAATTTCATTTGTTCCATGTACACCTTTTGGTATGTTAGGGAAGTCAAAGAATGTCATATCTGTCCCAGCACTGCCCTTGTCATCTGCAAAAAATAAGTGATATGTTTGTATATCGTCCTGATTTACTGTTTTTTTCACTAAACGCATACCTAATACATACGTAAAAAATTTATAATTTTCTTCTGCGCTACTTGTAATAGCTGTTACATGGTGAATACCTTTTAAATGATTCATTTTAAGTTCCTCCTATTATCTCGAATTCGAGATATATGTTTAAAAAAATTTTATTTATTAATGGCATTAAGACCGACCTTTTTTAAAGCTACATTCATTGTCTCCAACTCCTGTTGGTCTAATACTTCAAAAATTTCATTGATCTTTTGTTCATGGAGTGGAAAAATTCTATCCATTAAGACCTGTCCCTCATCTGTTAACAACGCATACGTAACACGTCGGTCTTTAGGACAAGCACGTCGACATACGATATTTTTTTGCTCCAGCTTATCAATAACATACGTAATACTACTACTTGCAATTAAAATTTTTTTACCAATTACTTGAATAGGCTGCTCGCCATGGTGGTACAAAAATTCTAATACCCCAAATTCAGTCTGGTTTAAATCATATTGAAGCAAATCTTTTTTGGTCGCATCCTGAATCGATTGATAAGCACGGAACATAATCGTAAAAGCTTTTAAATAACGATTTTCTTCCTTCATAAGATGCCCTCTTTCTATTTACCTCGAAATAAAATATCTTTAATTCGAGATAATAATATCATATATATTCCCTCACATCAATCATTTTATCTAATTTATTTCATTAGAAAACCTTTTTCAAAGCTAAAAACCCCTATACAACTAAATGTATAGGGAGTTTCTATTATTTCAGTCGTTTAAATTCTTTTTCTGTTCCATCTGCAAACTCTACCTCTACCTCAATCGATTGGTAGTCATCTGTAATATTGAACACTTTAATCACTTGATCAATTACTTCATCATTTGATGTTGTGGAATCAAAAGTTAGTTGCTTAAATAGTGGTTCTAACTTCGTATAAGCCTCATCACCTTGAATTTTTTCATTATTGCGGTCATCTTCTATTTTAGACTCTATACCGTTCTTCTTATTCTCATATTCAACCTCATAAGATTCTGTTGCTGAATAGTCGACGTCCAATGAAAATTCTATAAAGTTAAAGGGTACTTGATCCGTTACATTTTCACCAGCCTGTTGGTTTGTGTTTTGCTCTGTTGGAGCATTCGTAGGTACATCCTTTACCTCATCCTTATTACAGCCATAAAGTAATCCAGCTGCTACTGAGAATACTAATAACATTTTATAATTACGCATCATGTTCCACTCCTTTTCTGTTAGTATTCTTCCCTAAAAAAACATGAAATAAACGAAAAAAGATATCTCCTTAAATTAGGAGATACCCTTTTTCTCATCTATTTAGATGAAAGACCGTCAATCAATTCGTATTAATAGAAGTAATTGCGACCAGTATTATTTTCATGAATGGCACGAGCCAAGCGAAGTGTTGAAACAGCTAAATCTGCATAACTTACTTTTTCAGTTGCATTAAAGTTGTTTTGTTGTGCATCGATTAAGCCCATTGCACTTGCTAATGCTACGTAACCTGCATAAGCTGGATCAATAGAACCTGCATCAGCGAAGTTCAACTTGTAAATATCGTTATGCTTTGCAGCACTTTCTAGACGCAGTACACGAATAAACCATTCTGCAAGCTCTTGACGAGTCAATGTCGCATCAACAGCAAATTCATCTGCTGGTTGTAAAACGCCCATTCTTACTGCTTGTTCAACTATTCCATATAACGGATGTTTAGGATCAATATTATTAAACGATTGATATGTTTCTTCTTCATTTCCATATCCATAGTAGCCATATGTCAATGATTTAAGAATAATTTTTAACGCTTCACCCTTCGTTATAGCAGTATCAGCATTAAAGCTTGCTGGATCTTTCACTTCCAACACATTTTGTGCTAACAAGTAGTTTAATTCCTCTGCAGCTGTTGGGTGAGAAATTTGCGGTTTATTATTTGAATCATCGGCACTACTTACCCATTTGCCTGTTAGTGCATCAATTTGATTATATATGCTGCCCTCATATGACGGTGCATACACTAAATCATAATGATTGCTATCTTCTTTATCCTGTTTAGTGTATTGTAACTTCAGCTTTAACGCATCGCTAAATGTTTCCTTTGCCTTATCAGCTGAGACTGCCTTACTTACAGATGGCCAGTTATCAATTTTTTGTTGATTAATGTTTAATCCACGTAATGAACCGTCAGTACCGACGCTCACATAAATTTCATCACCAACAACAGGAATTCCGTTTACAACACGCGGGAATGAGAAGCCATATTGGTTGCCATAATTATCATATCCATAATCTTCTAACGGTTTTGCATAGTTATGGATATAAGACGGTGCCCACTCTTTTAAGTAGTCAATAGCCTTCGCCAACGCAGCATCTTTCGTAATCTTTTCTGCTTTACTATCTGACTGCACGAAATCTCTACTTACATCGTAATATTGCGTAATTTCACCAGTTGCTTTATTAATTTCAAATGAAGCACCTGAACCACCATTCTCATACATATACATGTAACTTACAGAGTAAAGTGTTTCACCATTTTCATTTTCTCTTTCATCAACCATATCAATTTGTAGCTTTGCCTTGTCAGGATCTACCTTTAAGAAGGATTTAGCAAATTCCTCTACCTCATCAACCGTCATACCAGGCTTTCTCGGATCAAGTTGTTCTGAAGATAGCTTTTCAACACCTTTTACACTTGGTGCTTGTGCCACGAAGCCATTTGCTGTTTGCCATTGTCCTGTTAATGCATGTACACCATAGAAGCTTGATGTTGGCATATACACTAGCTTCACTTCACGCTTATCAGATGGATAGTTATAGTCTAAATAATAACGTAACTCTACAGCAAAGTTATCACGAACTTGTGCTAGAACATCTGCCTCGCTCTTTTTCTGTTCTACGCCATCGAACGTTGCCTTTTTAGATACACTTGAATTGCGATATACTTGTACAACTTCTCCATTAGCAAGCACACCAATAGAAATTGTGTGGTTGCTAAGCGTTACACCGTTATGTGTCGGTGCATATGAGAATGAATAAGTAATTGGCTCTGATAATGGTCGTGTGTAATTAAATCCATAATCAAAATCATTTTCTTGTAATTTATAGTTTGCTGTATTTGGGAATTTCTTTAAGAAATCCTGTGCAATTTTTTGTGCGTCATCCTTTGAATATTTAGCAGGATATAGCGCATCTGCCACATTAGCTGGCTGGTAATAGAAGCTTTCAAGCTCTAAATCATCACCCATAAAGGTAATACTACCATACACATCTTTACCATTTACTGTTTTTTGGAAACTCAAATCATAACGGATTGTTTTATCGTCGTTATAGTAATGTCCACGCCCCGTATAGAAATCATTATCTGTTAAAAAATTGAACTTCTCTGGGAAAAGCTCACGTAATTTTTTTATAAGTGTACTTTTTGTTACCTTTGTTTCTGTTGAGGCTACTTGAATCTCTATTCTCTCTGGAGAATCCTTTACATTAGCAGAAGCTTGCGCCATTGGAGAAAGTACTCCTACAGAAAATGCAGTAGACGTTAGAATAATCCCCAATTTTTTAAATTTACCCAAAATATCCCTCCTAAAATACAATTTACCTAATTATATATTATATTCCCAAAATAGGAAATAGTATTTACAGATTATTTCCAATAAGAAGAAAATAGATTGGGTATATCATTATCCCTATCAAAGTCATTTCTTCACCACATTAAAGTTTGAGCCGATCAATAGCCAATTTTGCGGGAACGGTAGCCCAAGCTTCCAATAACCTATACCTCTGAGCTTGTACTGCTTAATTAAATTGAACTTCGCTTGAATCGAACGTGCATCTTCAAACCAAACTATATGCGCTCTTCCTTGCTCGTCATAATATTCAAAGAAAGGTGCTTGTGCATTCCAATCGTATTGGATAGCCGCATTATATTTTTTCGCAATCTCAATTGCTCTTTGAGGGCTTACCGCCTCTGCATATGGACCTCCTTGTACAAAAGGCAATGTCCAATCATAGCCATATAAGTTTTGTCCGAGTAAAATCTTATTTGCTGGTATTTCGGTCACGGCATATTTAACAACTGCCTCAACTTCCCGAATTGGTGAAACAGCCATAGGGGGGCCAGCGGAATAACCCCATTCATAGGTCATCAACAATACAAAGTCCACAATCTCTCCATGCGCTTTATAATCATGTGCTTCAATCCATGGACCTCTCTGATTGGCACTTGTTTTTGGAGCAAGGGCTGTTGAAACCGTATACCCTTCTGCATGGAACCGCTCCACAGCTCTTCTTAAAAAATTGTTGTACGCTTCTCGCTGATCGCCAGGTAAATTTTCAAAATCAAAATGGATATCTTTAATGCTTTTTAAACGCTTTGCTTCTATAAGAATATTGTCAAAAAGTAAATCTTGCACTGCTGTACTTTGGAAAATATCCCTTGCTAAATCGCCACTAAATTGAAAGTTCTCCAAATTCGATACTACCATTGCAACAGCTGCTCCTGAGTCTTCCGCTATTTCAGACACACCATTTCTAGGAGGCTGCTTCAACGTCCCATCTCTCCGTACTTCATAGCTAAATAATGCAAGATAAGTTAAGTAAGGTGATGCTTCTCGCGCTTGATTTAATAATGCTTCACTAACGGCTGTCCCTCTTGGCTCTAAATAAGCCATTGTTTCTGCTCTTGTTTTCGGTGGTGGTGGGATATAAAGTCGCAAACCAACTGATAAAGTCTGGTTTGGCTGAATGCCATTGACCTGTGCAAGTGTTAAATAATTAATACCAAAGCGTTGCCCTATCGACCATAAACTATCCCCAGGCTGTACATAATAAAAACTGCCGACGATTGGAATGACGAGAGCTTGACCAACTACTAATCGATTAGGCTCTGGAATTTGATTGGCATCTACAATACTTTGAACCGTCGTGCCATACGCATTTGCAATTCCATATAAGGACTCTCCTGCTCGTACAACATGTATTTGAATGCGATTTGCCTCCTTTTTACGTAATGAAACCATAGCCATAAAGCTTATGATATAAAATAAGAAAACATGTCACCTAGAAGCAATCACAATAAAAGTGCCAATAAAAGTGTCAGGCACTCAAACAATTTAATATGTAAGGAATTGTATTTTATAATTAACAAAGTAAAAATTCACTTAAACTCCTGCTCAGACGCACGCAACATAAGACGCAATAAACCACGCGTTAGCGAGGGTTGCGGCTTACTTCGTGCCCGCGGAAAGCGTATTGGATTTTTACGATTTAAGAGATGATAAGTGTCAGGCACTTAAACAATTTCTAAGATATGACTTGCCAAAGAAAAAATCCACGTAGACTTCTGCGGGAACAGCACATCACGTAAGACGCAATAAACCGCGCGTTAGCGAGGGTTGTGGCATACTTTTGCCCGCAGAAAGCGTCCGCCCGTAGCGGAAATCTACAGCAGTTTGATGAAAAAAGGTGAAAAAACCTCTCCATTTACATGAGAGGTTTGTGTATTGTTTATTTCTGCGTATTGGATGTAATCATTTCAAATAATAATGGCACATTCGTTCCGCGTTGCAAAGAATTACATCCCTTTGTTAAATAAGCCCAGCTTTCTTTCATTTTTTCTCGGTAAGATTGTGCTGTATCTACATGTAAAAATTCCAAAAGGTACTCTTTAATAGAGCCCGATAAATTTTCCATAAATTCATCTGCTTTTAGCACTTTTTCTGTGGCAACTTCATTGCGCTCATTCCATAATACATGCTCTAAATTCGTAGCAAAATAAAACAACTGGTAAGGAACTTTTAATCGCTCAATACTGAAATGGTCATTTGCTAGCAAAATCTTCACATTATTAGCCTTCATTTCATTTCGTTGTTCGATTTGCTCTTTTCGCCTCTCTGTTTTTACAAAAATGGCTTCCTCCGTATAATATAGATTTTGTTCCATATCTGCATCGATTTTGACAAACTCTGGAGCAATAAAACAACCATCAGCATCTGTAATATGAATAACTGCTGATAAATCTTTCGCTAAAAACTTATACTTTTGTAGATAGTTATGAATGACTCGACTGACACTATTTTTAATATTGGGGATTCGCTTTTTCGCATCCCATTTCGTTAAAATGTCCTCACGTTGCACATCAAAACGGATAGTCGAATCAGCAAAATGCTCATCTAAAAAATCCTCTAAAATTATTTGCTCTGTTTGTCCTTCTACAATTACTAAAAGTACTTTTTTAGTCATGTTGTACACCAGCTTTTCTAAAAGCACGTTTAATTTTGAATGTTTTCGTTTCTTTATAAACCTCTTCATCCTGTCCACCTAGTTGGATGGCACGCAAATAAACGTCTCGTGCATTATTAACCTCTTTAATACCTTTTAGCTGCATATATCGGTAATTCTCATTCGTTGTAGTAAACCATAAGTTTTTAATCGCAAGCACCTCTAACACACGTAAATTGTGAGACGTAAAAATAAGCTGTCCTTTTCCGCCCTCATCAATCACTGTTAACAACTCGCCTAACAAATATTCAAAAACACCCGAATCTAATTCATCAATCACAACACACGCAGTTGGATTGTTATAAACAGCGATCAGTACACTAAGCACAGAAATGATTTTCAAAATCCCTTCCGATTCCGTTCGCAACGGTAGTTCTCGATCACCCCGTTGTGATAGAAATTCAAATCGTATACCCTTTTCACCATTATCTAATATTTGTTCTGTAATGACATGAATTTTAATAGTTAGCCCAGGTATAATAGTCGATAACACTTGATTACTTTGCTCGATCACTTCACATAATACATTGAAAGCATTTTTTGGCAGTAATGCTGGCCCTTTCAAATCATAAGGAATTGAACCCCGCTTTTTTTCCAGATGGATACTAAAGGGCATAATACGTTCTTCAAATAAAGGCGCGATATTTTGATTACTGATTACATGCAAATCACGATTAAAATCAATTGCTAAATTATGCAGTAGCTGTATTTCTAATTCTGTAAGCTTTTCTTGTAGTAATGGCTTTAAATCTTTATGGAAAATAAATGATAGATATTGTTTTCGTGCTAGTTGTTGAATGACGAGCGTTTTTATACGCATTTTTTCACTCAGATCACGTAAGGAGCTTTTTCGTATTTGAACGTCCTCATCTGTAACATTTACTAAAACTTTTGATCGCTTTCCTTTTTCATTTTCTCTATAAGTTAGTCGCTCCGCAATAATAAATAACCGTTTTTCATCTTCACATAAAGTAGCATGATAGTTCACAAAAAATGTACCGAATTGATTTTCCACTAAAAATTCAAAATCTATCTTAGCTGTATCTTCCCCTGCCATGATTAAACGCTTGTCTTGTGACGGTAATTTCACTTCAGCTAACCAACCAGAAATAATTGTCTTTAATAAACTAAATGCGTCAACGATAGTCGTTTTCCCAGACCCGTTTTGACCGTACACGCCAACAACATTCGCCTTCATAAGCGAAGTGAAATCCACTGCTAATGTTAGCTCGCCATTTTTTACATTCCTTAAGTTTTGTACCTTTATTTTTTTTATTTTTATAATAGCCATCAAAACACCCTTTTAAGTCTTTTCTTTTTATTATAATTAAAATTGATATTTTTTATAACAATTTGAAATTTAATATTATTGCTTCCTTATTTATATACTGAGCCATTTGCCTATGATTAATATAATACGGGACATATGTTAGAGAAGAAAAATGAAGAAAGGTGTGTTTCATTGGTTAATCCTAGATTAGCGCCAGAAGATTTTAATCAACAGTTCCGTCCTGGAATGAAAATATGGGTTACTCTCCCTACAGGCACATATTCAGGTACATTGATTCGAACATTTGGTAAAGACGGAAGAACTGCCGAAATTCAGTTAGATTCTGGTCAAGTAATAACGGTTGATGTGAACCAAATTACAGCAGCAGGGACAGGTTTCCCTCCTGGCGGTGGCTCATATCCGCCCCCTTATCCACCACCATATCCGCAACCTTATCCGCCACAACCGTATCCACCACAGCCATATCCACCGCGTCCATACCCGCCACAACCATATCCACCACAGCCATATCCACCACGTCCATACCCGCAACCGTACCCGCCTATGCCATACCCTGGTGGACAATATCCAGGCGGTCAATTACCTGGACTCCCTGGACTCCCTGGACTCCCTCCATTATTACCAGGTATGCCCAATATTTTACCTGGCATCTTTGGTAATCCGAGATAATAAAAAAAGGCTTTCCACTTGTTCATAACTGAACTGCTGGAAAGCCTTTTTATTATTTTACATAAAGTGTACACAACTTTTTGCAAACATTTGTCATAATATTTGTCTAAAATAACAATTAAGAATTTTAAAAGTTGGTCACCAGAAACAAATTGTACTATTATTAGTGTTTTTTCTATTAATAATATGCCTGTACTCCGTTTTTTAGTGATATAAAAACACTATATTTTTAATTCTCACTCCTAAATTTCACAGTTGAAATAGTAGGATTTTTGGGTTGTGAATCATATTTTTTGGCAGTATAGTTGTTTATGGTTAGGGGATGAATGGATTATTTTACTAACAATGAAATAATGATAAATAGTATAGGAATGAACTTCTATATATGACTTTATCATGACGGTCAATTGTAACATTGTACTATTCCTATTACATTTGGCTTTCACATTATCGGCCGTCCCTTTTTCACTTGAAATATGTTTTTTACAATTTTAGGAGGAAGAGTATGAAGAAAAGTAAGAAGCAGCAAATGTCCATAAGCAAAAAATTAACTTTCACCATGGTTAGTATTTTATTGCTATTTGGACTAGTTACTATGGGATTTTCTTATTATATAGTGAAAAACAGTAACTTAAAAGATATGGATGAATCCCTCTATGATAAAGGCATGATTTTATCAAAAACAATAGATCAAGAAGCATTGAAATCGGCATTGAAACAACCAAATGCTAATAATAACGATGTCCTTCGTTTAACTGAAGAAATGGATGCCATCAATGATAAATCAGATATTATTACAAATCTCTTTCTTATTACAGTAGATGGTGAAAATATTAATGCGCCTGTTTTATCTTCAAGTGTTCTTGAAGTTGGTGCAGAATATAACCAAGATATGATTGCCATGGGTCTTTCACCAGATTTTCTTGCACGCATAAAGGAAGTTTTTGAAACAAAAGAGGCAACGGCTACAGAAATCTATAAAGATGAGTTTGGAAGCTATAAAACAGGGCTTACGCCAATATTAGATGATGACGGTTCAATGTTAGCTGCCTATGCCATCGACTATGATGTATCCATGGTAACGGCTAAAGCACTTTCAGAAGCAATGTGGGTGTTGTTAATTACTGTATTATTCCTTATCGGGTCTTCTATCGTCGTTTACTCTCTATTAAAAAAGAAACTAACTCCTATTCAACAGCTATCTTTGCAATCTAAAAAAGTTGCTGAAGGTAATTTGGAGCTAGAAGCTTTACCTGTTCAATCAAATGATGAAATTGGTGTGCTTACAAATAATTTCAATGTAATGATTGGTAGTTTACGAACAGTTATTCAAAGCGCAACAAATGTTTCTTCACGTGTTTCCAATACTGCACAAATTTTATCAAGCAATATGCAGGAAGCAACGGATTCTTACAATAGTGTAGCTTCATCAATGCAAGAAATAGCAAGTGTTGCAGATTTACAAGTGCAAAAGGCGAAAGAAAGTTCAGTTACGATTGAGGAAATGAGTATTGGCATTCAACGTATTGCCATGACATCAAATCAAATATCTGAATCTTCTATTCTTGCTTCTGAGGAAGCTGAAAAAGGTAATGATTCTACAAACAAATCTGTCGCTCAAATGAATGCCATTAGTAAAGCTGTAAATCAATCGGCATCATCTGTCAAAATGCTAGGTGAACACTCAAATAAAATCCAAGAAATCGTTGGTATTATTACAGGTATTGCGTCTCAAACAAATCTACTAGCATTAAATGCCGCAATAGAAGCTGCTCGTGCAGGTGAAGCTGGTAGTGGATTTGCTGTAGTCGCTGACGAAGTGCGCAAGCTAGCAGAACAATCAGAGGCATCCGCAAGAGAAATTTCTACGTTAATCTCGCGTATTCAACATGATACAAATGAATCAGTAAATGTCATGATACATGCGGTAGAAGAAGTGGATAATGGCTTAATTATGATTAATGATTCCGAAAAATCATTTGGCCAAATTTTAACTTCAATCCATCATGTTACGGGTCAGATTCAAGAATTATCAGCAACTATTGAAGAGATGGCAGCTGGGATGGAAGAAGTTACATCCGCTGTTCAAGATATGGAACAATTCTCAGTAAATTCTCGAAACAATACAAGTACAGTAGCCGAAACATCTGCTACACAGCTCAACACAGTACAAAGAGTTTCAGAAGAGGCACAAGTATTAACAGATTTATCAGATGAATTATTAACTGTTGTAAATACCTTTATTGTGAAATAATGTACGAAAAATCTTATAGCGTTACCTATCGTCGATGCTACGGCATCGGCGATGTATTTATTCATATTGTTTCCTCACGATAATATTTACTTCTAGTTGCACTAATTGGGCACAGTCCCTCTACTTTCAAAAATAGGAGTTGTGATGATTGAATAGAGAACTTAATTTACTTACAGCAGATTATCAAACGAACTATAATGAGCAACAACCGCTACCAGCCCATTGTACGCAATTGTTAACAGCAGAAGATAAAGCAGTATATCAAGCTTTAAATCAAACAAAAGCCTTCTATGCGAAAGATCAAACAATACCTAACGTATTTTATCAAGCTGTAGAACAGTTTGCTGATAGAATTGCATTATCATTTAATGGTGGTTCCATGAACTATCGTCAGCTTAATGAACGATCTAATCAAATCGCTCATATGTTGCAAAACAATGGTTTACAAAAAGGTGCCAAAGTAGCAATCGTCATGGAACGTAGTCCGGAAACTGTTATCAGTTTACTTGGTGTTCTAAAAGCAGGCGGTATATATGTACCGATTGATCCTAGCTATCCAAAAGAACGTTGTCATTACCTATTAAACGATACAGGTGCACCATTCATATTAATAAAAGAAGAACATACTCAATTACTCAATGATTTACTACATAACGATTCCCAATCTCGTAAAGTGTTTACACTTAATCAAATGGAAATCACATTTTCAAAAGACAATATCCATACCGAGCTCAGCCCTGCTGATTTAGCCTATATTATTTATACATCAGGCTCGACAGGCAAGCCAAAAGGCGTAATGCTTAAGCATGAATCTGTAATCAACTTAATTACTGATAATCAAAGAATCTACCAAGCAACTAAATATGATGTCTTTTCACAATTTATCTCCTATAGTTTTGATCCATCTGTCACTGAAACATTTACTGCTTTTTTCTCTGGCGCACGATTACATATGCTCACAAGTATTGAACGTGTTTCAATAGAAGCATTTGCGGAGATGATTGAGCGTGAAAAAGTGACAACCGCCACAATTCCAAATGCATTCTTTACGCAGCTAGCTACGCACCTTTCAAGTGATCACCGAGATAAATTAGCGTCTCTTAAATATTTATCTGTTGGGGGCGAAGCACTTATGCCTGCCGTTATACAAAAGTGGCAAGAAAAATTCGGCACAACAACTGAAATTATTAATGTATATGGACCGACAGAATGTACAGTACTGTCCTCTTACCATAAAGTGAAAGATACTGTAATTGATAATCAATCAAGCATTCCAATTGGTAAGCCTATTGCCAATTACGAAATGTATATTATCAATAACGATGGTCAGCTTTGTCCTGTCAATGAAGCAGGAGAACTTTACATAGCAGGTGCTGGTCTTGCTGCTGGCTATTTAAATCAACCTGAAAAAACTGCTGAAGCATTTGTCCCACATATATTATCAAATGAACCTGGAAGATTAATGTATCGAACAGGTGATTTAGTTCGTTTATTACCGAGCGGTGTAATTGAATTTGTTGGACGTAAAGATTCTCAAATTAAAGTAAGAGGGTTCCGAATCGAGCTAGGGGAAATTGAAACGGTATTAAGTAATCACCCAAGCATTCAAGAGGCTGTTATACTTGCCAAGAAAATGGGCGATGGAAATAATAGCTTGTTTGCCTACTACACTTTAATCGGCGGTAGTAAGGAAGAACAAACAGCCATTAGACAGTATTTAGCTGGTCATTTACCAGACTATATGGTGCCCGAACGATTAATTGAAGTGCAGGAAATGCCGTTGTCCCCTACTGGCAAAATCGATCGAAAACAATTAGCAGCTATCGAGGTAACAACGCCTTTACCAAGTCATTATGATGCACCTGAGAATCCAATACAGGAACTACTAGCGGCTGCTTGGCAACATGTACTTGGTATTGAACGTGTCGGTATTCATGATAATTTCTTTCATATCGGTGGACATTCATTAAAAGTACTTGAAATTTTAGTACAAGTGAAAAAGCATATTCCGTTTTTAAAAATCCAAGACTTTTTCCAATATCAAACGATTGCAGAACTAGATCATTACATTTGTAACTATCAACCAGAAACGAATGATACACCAAAGCAGCTTGAAGACTTTGTACGTAAAGATTTGATGGAACCAAGCCGTCTTGCTATTGCTCAAACATCAACACCTTTAGCCATGCAATCGGTACTGTTGACAGGCGCTACTGGCTATTTAGGAAGTCATATTTTATATGAGCTTTTAAATAATACAAATACTCATATTTACTGCTTAATAAGACAAAGCGCACATACTACACTTGATGAAAAACTAAAAGATAGCATGGCATTTTACTTCAATGAAGACATTGTGGCATTGCTGCAAAATCGTGTAACTGTTATCCAAGGCGATTTGAGTAAAGAAAAACTTGATTTATCACCTAAAGATTACGCTACACTGACTGAAGAAATTGATGCTATTATCCATTGCGGAGCAGATGTAAGACATTTCGGGGCTGCCACGCATTTTAATGATGTCAATGTGGAAGGGACTAGATATTTACTAGAGCTTGCTAAAAGAAAAGCAGGTGTCCATTTCCACTATGTTTCAACGATTGGTATTCCAGAGGAACTTGCAGCAACACAATGGGGAGAAAAACAAGCACTTGGTGAATTTGATTACGATGTTTCCCTTTCAAATGTTTATACCCAAAGCAAGTTAGAGGCTGAAAATCTTGTTAGAAATGCAGTGAACGATAACATTCCTGTTTCCATTTATCGTGTTGGCAATTTAACATGTCATTCCCAAACAGGAAAATTCCAGCGCAATATAGATGATAATGCATTTTACCGAATGATGAAATCGATGCTTCATTTAGGAAAAACACCGACAGCAAATTGGCATGTTGATTTTACGCCAATCAATTATGCTAGCCAAGCACTTATAGCTTTAGCACGTCAACCAAAATCCAATGGGCACATATTCCACCTATGTAACCCTGTACCCTTAGCCTATCTTGACTTGATAGATGCAATAAAAGATATGGGCTATGAGCTAGATATTGTTGCAGCAAATGAATATGAAGATTGGCTTTTACATTCGGAGCACCCTAAAGAATTACAAGAATATTTATCATTAGCAATAGCACAGCTTGAAGGTGATGGCGCAAGTGATTCACCATTTATATTTAATAGTGAAAAAACACAGCAATTTTTAATGGGCACGGATATTTCATGTGCAGAACCAAATTCAGCATTTATCCGCAAGATGATTATGTACGGTATCGAATTAGGTTATTTCCCTGAACCTAAGCCAGTAGCTGTTCGATAATGCTAAAATTCAATGGTGTACAAGTATTTGCACTCCCCATTGGACCACCATTAGCAACATTTGAATGGGAACAGTATTATGCAAAACTTCCTCCTGTTGAGCAAACTAAAATTTTGCAATATCAACAGTGGCAGGATCGACTACGAGCCTTATTAGGAAGCATTATTTCCAGATGGGCAATTCAGCATTTGACTGCCACACAAGATGTACAAATTGTAAGAAATGAACATGGTCGACCTTATGCTGTAGGAAATGATGATTGGAATGGTGATTTTAATCTTTCCCATTCAGGAGATTGGCTTGTCATGGCCTTAACGAAAAATGGTCATGTTGGCATTGATGTGGAGGAAATTAAGCCTGTTACGAAAGATGTTATGCACTATGCCATGACAGAGAATGAAATAGCAGGCATTGACGAAATTGTGGAACCGCTACGATTAAAAAAATTTTATGAACTGTGGACATTAAAGGAAGCTCTCTTTAAAACTACCTTATGTCCACATCCATCACCACACTTAATCGATACGACGGATGAACAGGTATTTCAAAGTATATCTACACAGTTGATTTATCTTGATGAACGACACCCTGTCTCCATCTGCTGGGATTGCGCACCCCATATAAATTTAACCGTTTTGCATAGACATCAGCTTCTCTAACTGCTTGCGTATGGCAAAAGGCATCACTTCACTGAAGTGATGCCTTTTTGTCTTTTGGTGTCAGGCACTCAAACAATTTCCTTGCATTTTTTTAAGCTCTAAGGAAAAATCCACGTAGACTCCTGCGGGCACAGCACGAGTTGTAAGACGCAACAGGCCGCGCGTCAGCGAGGGTTGCGGCTTACATCGTGCCCACGGAAAGCGTAGTGGATTTTTCCGATTTTTAGGAGCCGACATTATGGCTAAGTGCCAGGCACTCAATCAACGTTTCCCATTCAAAAAACTATCTCCATTATTTAAACAAATCAGGGTACATTTCTTTTGCTAAAGCTTCCATACCATCTATCGTGTTGTAACCATATCCGAACATATAATTGTAATCAACAATATACATCTGCTTATTTTTAATGGCTTTCATACTAGATAGTTTCGGATTTGCATAAATCTCTTCCCTCACTTTTGTCAGATCTGAACCATCCCAGTTAGGAATAATTAAAACATCTGGATCTGCAGCAATTAACGTTTCAATGCTAACATCCCCTGTCTCATCCTTAAAAATATTATCTAATTTCACCATTTTAAATGCATCGTTAAAAAACGTCTCATCATGTGCGGGATAAACAAAAAGCTCTTTTGGATCGTTCGTATGCAAATAAGCAAATGTTTTTTCGTCTTTAATGCTTGCTAATTTTGAAGAAATATCTTGTTGTCTATCTTTTAACTCTTTTATAAAGCTCGCTGCTTTGTCTTGAACATTAAAGATTTCACCGATATTTTTAATGTCATTATAAATAGAATCATACGTACCACCTGTCACTGATGATTCTAATACATAAGTTTTCACGCCTAATTCATTAAGTGAATCAACTGTACCTACTCCCCATTCAGCATTATCAAACAAACCGCCTCTGCCAAAAACTAAATCTGGATTCGTACCTAATGTAACTTCTTTTCCAACGTACTCATTACTTAAAATATTTAACTTTGAATACTCATTCTCTACAGCTTTATCAACCGCTCCAAAGTTTGCACCAACACCGACGATTTTATCACCTAAGCCTAAATGCAATAATAATTCTGCTGCTGGCCGTGTATTGGCCATTATTCTTTCAGGTGCCTTATCAAATACTTGATCTTTCTTTTCCCAAGTAGAGCCACCCTCTGCCTTGGAATAATTAGCAACTGTCAGCGGATAATGCTCTGTTGCTTTTGATTCCTCCGTTGTATTTTTTGCTGTGTTACCACATGCTGTTAATATACATATCGCTACTAAACTGATGCCTACTAATAGTTTCTTCATCATTGAGATCCTCCTAAAGACCATATGCAAATCCTAATCCCTTTGTTACAGGATTAATGAATGTTTGGCATTTTATTTGATATAAAGCTTCAATTGTATCTGGTATAAGTACTTCTTCTGGTGTACCATGTGCATAAATTTCCCCATCCTTTACTGCATAAAGATAATCGCAGTACTGTGCTGCCATCTCTAAATCATGCAGCGCTGCTAGTACACCAATGTTTAACCCCTTTACACAAGATAAAATTTCAATTTGATAACGAATATCTAAATGGTTTGTTGGTTCATCTAAAATCATAAATTTTGGCTGCTGTGCAATTGTTCTTGCTAAAATGACACGTTGCTTTTCACCACCAGACAATGATAAAAAACTACGATTTTTGTAATCTAGTAAGTTCGTACGTACCAACGCTTCCTCTACAATATCAAAATCCTGTTGTGTGTCAGACTCAAGCATTTTTTTATGTGGTGTTCTGCCTAACAACACCATTTGCTGAACCGTTAAATCAAAATGCATCTCATTGAACTGACCAACTACACCTAAGTGTTTTGAAATCTTTTTTTCTGAGCTTTTTAAAACATCTAGATTATCTAAAAACACCATTCCCTTCTGTGGAACAAGGCTTTTATATATACTTTTTAATAAAGTCGATTTTCCGCATCCGTTTGGTCCGATTAAGCCCACAAATTGTTGCTTTTTAACTTGAATAGATATATTTTTAACGATTTCCTTTTTGCCGATCCTAACTTCCATTTCCTGTGCAACTAATTCCATTTTTCTACCCTCCGAAGTTGTAACCTTTTTTTACAATCATATAGATAAATAATGGTGATCCTATAACAGAAGTAATGATCCCAATAGGTAATTCAACATTTTGTATTAAAGTTCTCGACAAAACATCTGCCCAAATCATGAAAAGTCCGCCTAAAAGTAATGTCCCTAGCATTAATCGTTTATGATCTGCACCAAATAGACCTCTTGTAATATGAGGAATAATTAATCCTACGAAGCCTATCATGCCTGCATAGGCAACCATTGTGCCTGTTATGAGCGACGTGAGAATCATATAAAATTTACGATATACGCTTAAATTGATACCTAACGTTATAGCTGATTCATCACCTAATAGCATTGTATTGAGCACTCGATATTGGAAAAGGAACAACAATGCTCCAAGTACAATTACAATCGCTAAAATCGGTGTTTTATCCCAGCTTGCAGAGGCTAAACTTCCCATTGACCAAAAAGTAACTGTCTTAATCCCTTCCGCATTATTTGCAAAAAAGATAATAAGGCTTGAGAAAGAGCTACACAAAGCTCCAATGACAACACCTGATAAGACGAGTTTTATTGACGTTGCCTTCCCACCAATACTTGATAATATAAGCACTGCCATTGACGTAATCATTGCGCCAGCAAATGCTCCGAACGCTACACCAAACTGTGATAATAGTGCACTACTTCCGAACCCGACTAAAATGGCAAATGTTGCGCCTAATGATGCGCCTGATGAAATACCAAGTATGTATGGATCAGCAAGTGGATTTTGTACGACTGCTTGCATAACAGTCCCACATAAAGCAAGCCCTATGCCAATAAGTAAGGCAAAAATCACGCGTGGCATCCTCACCTGTAAAATAATATTCAAAAAGGATTCACTGTCCACACTATCAAGCGAACCAAATTTGCCATTGGACATAGCATGCAATAGAATGCTCATTGTTTGCTTGAAGGGGATACTGACTTGCCCAATTGATACAGAATAAACGGCAGAAATAAATATGGCACCAATTAAAAGTAGGATAATCACATAATATATTTTGCCCATTCCTATTCTGCTAACATCCTGTTTATCCAAAATTTCACCTCTATCTAACACTTAATTGATAATGATTTTCATTATCAATTACTATATTAATTTATAATGTTGTGAAAAACAACATGAAATTTAAAATAAAAACATCCATAATCTCCCTTGATAAAAAACCCCATTGCATTCACACTTACAGCAACGGGGTTTTAATTTTTCCTGTTCTAAAAGCAATTTAATCAATACAAACTAAGGAGATTTACAATGCACAACATTACTTTTGACCATATAGAAAAAATTGGTCATATCATTTTTGAAGATGAAGATTGCCAGCATGTTCATTATCCAGAAATGCTAAGTCGGTATGATAGTAATTTTATTTTATTTAAAACGATGCCTGCATTAACAGCATTTAAGAAAACGGAACAGATGCTACGGATTTTCCATCAGAAACATAATCAGAAGCATTTAAAATTCATTTTTCCAGCTAATGAGAAGCTATCAAGCGATATTCATATGTATTTAACTGAAAAAAATTATGACATTGGGTTTCTTGAATTATATTCAATTGAGCCAAGCCAATTTGCAACGAACGTCCATCGACATGTTGATGTCCAGCTTGTGACAGAAAACAATTTACAAGCTTTTTTAAAGCTACAGTATGAAGAGGATTTAAAATATGGCGAAACTTTCGCTACAGAAAAACAAGCATTTCTAAAACGGCGTTTTCATGATCCTTCCAAATATCAGCTCTTAGCCTACTATGACGGCATCCCAGTTGGTTCTATGGAACTTATTGAGGAAGAAGCAACAGTTGAAATTGATAACTTATTTGTACTAGAAGCCTTTCAACGTAAAGGAATAGGTTCCCAACTTCAACAATATGTCATGCAAAAATTTCAACATAAAATCGTTATTTTAGTAGCAGATGGGGAAGATACCGCTAGAGAAATGTATCAAAAACAAAACTATGTATATCGAGGGTTTCAATATGAAGTGTTACAGGTCGAAGGAGATTAATCTAGCTAGATTCCTAAAGAAGGCACCTAATTGAGCCTCTCGCATGTTCATACTACCTTATAGATTTTCACAAAAACCTTCCCCTTTCTATGAAATGCTCTTTCATTTCTAAGAATCCGCTCATAAAAAAAGCTACTCAAAAGTTTACAAAAACTAATGAGTAGCTTCGATTTGCGGACTTCTAACCGAAAATTGATTAAGATTTAGAGTCTGATGTTGGTTCCACCATTTCTTTTGGAACCGCACGGTAAACGGTAAATGACAAAATAATGGCTAATATCGTTATGACAAAAGCAATAAGATAAACAAGTTCTACACCCGCTACCATCGCTTGACTAATTGTAGCTGGATCGCTTGGATTGGCCGCCTTTGTTAAAAAGTGATTTTGTTTAGCGTTCATAATACTAATAAACACAGCAACACCTATCGCCCCTACAACAGGCTGCAACGTGGTCATGACCGCAGTACCATGCGGATATAAAGACTTAGGCAGTTGGTTTAGACCATTTGTCTGTGCTGGCATCATAATGGCAGACACACTTAGCATTAATAAAATATAGCATAATACGATAATCCAAATAGGCGTTTCAGCTGTTAACCTACTTAACGTAAACACTGTAGCACTTAAAACTAGTGTTGCAGGTATCATTAATACACGAGGGCCAAATTTATCGAACAATTGCCCCATAAATGGAGACATAAGTCCATTTAGTAAGCTCCCAGGTAGTAGAACAAGACCTGCTGTTGCCGCAGTTAAAGCTAATGGACCTTGCATAAATATCGGTAAAATGATTTCCGATGCAAACATCGCCATAATTATAATTACAAACATAAATACTGCGTGCGTGTACATTGGATATTTAAATACCCGTAAATTCATAACAGGCTCTTTCAGCTTAAACTGTCTTAAAGAGAAAAATACAACACCAATAATGCCGATGATAATCGTCACATATACAGTTGAATTAAGGAAACCTTTTTCTCCAGCAGCACTAAACCCATAAATAATTGCCCCAAATCCAATCGTTGAAAAGATAATAGACAGAACATCAATTTTCGGTTTTGTAACCTCCGAAATATTCGTCAAATATTTAGAAGCAAAAACAATGGAAAATAAGGCGAAAGGAATCACTATAATAAATAAATAGCGCCAGCCTAAATATTCAACAATAACACCAGATAAAGTCGGTCCGATTGCAGGTGCAAACGTAAAAATCAAACCAACAATCCCCATTATTTTGCCGCGATTTTCTGGTGGATATAATAATAAAAAGACATTAAAAATAATTGGCATTAATAGCCCTGTTCCAACTGCTTGGATTAACCGACCTACTAATAAAACAGGAAAGCTCGGTGCAATTGCGCAAATAATTGTTCCGATTGTGAACGTAACCATAACACCAATGAACAATTGCCTCGTTGTAAACCACTGTAACATTAAGGCAGAAATCGGAATGACGATCCCCATAACAAGCATAAATCCAGTTGCCATCCACTGTACAGTTGGCAACGTAATGTGGAATTCATGCATTAATGTCGTTAATGCAATGTTTAATAATGTTTCGTTTAAAACTGCAAAAAAAGCACCGATAATTAGCGATAGCATAATCGGTAATGTTTTAACATTAGGATCCTGTGACAGGAATTCATATTTCATAGGTTGATTTTGATCCATTTAATTACTCCTTCTAGCATGTTTTTTTATGAGCTTTATTCTTCTTACACCATCGGATTAAGAATTGCTCCCTTCTTAATTATTGTTAAACTAACCTAGGATTAAATAATCGATAATAACAATATCCAAACCAATTTTACCCAAATCAATACCTCATCAACCATCCCAGTAATGGCAATCGTTCTACTCAACGGATAACGCCCGCTAAAAAACGAAAAGATCACAAGCACCTGCCTGTGATCTTAAAAGTAAAGGGAAAGAACCATCCATATTTTATTGAGTTGTCAGTAAGAACAAGAAACCTACCTTTGGTAAAACCAAATAAAAGGTTAAATTAGACAAAAATAAAGAAAGGAAGAACAAGTCGCCTTTCTATCATTAACATATTTTTAGCCACTTAAATCACATAACTAGCCCTCACAACTATGTGGGGACAAATTACTGCAATCTAGTGAATAACAATTTCGCAATATGAAATGAAGATAATTAAAAAAGGACAGACTAATCCCGTTTACTCTGCCACAAACAGAGCCTTTGACAGTATTCAATTACTGGTTCAAAGTTGGGAATCGTAGTGTCATTTTCTAAATCCTCCTTAAAGCATTTTTTATTACACAACGAATTATAACGGACTTATTAGCAGAAGTCAAAGTTTTCAAAAATAAGAAAAAATTATTGTAGTTGTAAAGAAAAGAATTCAGCACCAAATAAAGAATAGGATACACTTCTGCATCCTATTCCTTTGCATTTCTTATTCAAATTTCGGTAAATAAATCATCGCCTTAAATAAATCACCATCTACTTGCACTAAAAATTTACCGTGTTGGATGTGAATAAGGCTTTCCGCTATCGATAACCCTAATCCGCTACCTTGACTTGATCTTGATTCATCGCCTCGTGTAAAACGTTCCATTAGCTCATCGACGGAAATATTTAATTCATATGCGGAAATATTTTTAAATGTGACCAGTAGTTCATTACCTAGATCTTCTACATCAATATATACCCTTGATGCAGGCAGTGCGTATTTAAAGATGTTCGAGAATAGGTTTTCAATGGAGCGCCATAGGAGTTTACCATCAGCCTTCACATACACTTTTTCTGTAGGATGGGCTAATTTAAAGTTTAATGATGACGCCTCGATTTTCTCACCCATTTCCCCTATTCCTTGCTTTAGTAATGATACGATATCAATCCGTTCTAGCTGGACAGGCATACTACCACTTGACGCCTTTGCCGCTTCAAATAAATCATCGGTTAAGTGCTTGAGCCTTTTTGATTTTTGATCTAAAACGTCTATATATTCAGCAATTAATTGTGGATCTTTTTCTATTTTTAATAAATCGACATACGTAATAATAGACGTTAAAGGCGTTCGGATATCATGCGAAACATTTGTAATGAGTTCTGTTTTTAAACGTTCGCTCTTAATCTCATTATCCACCGATTTTTTTAAGCCATCTGTAATACTATTAATATTTTCTGCAAGTCGGCTAAACTCGCCTTTTCCATCTACTTCTATTCGATGATGAAAATCTCCATTTTTAATTTGCTCTACGCCCTCTTTAATGCGATTTAACGACTTCACCTTTTTCATTGCAAACCAAGCAGCTAAACCTAGCGTGATAGGAAACATGAAAAATGTTGCTGCAACTACTACAGGATATCCAATAACAAGTAGCACAATTTTCACAGCCATACTGCCATTATCAAAAACATGTTTTATCATCATAAAAATCTTTTTGAGTATTTGATATATGAGTGTATGTTGAAGTAGTGATCTGTTTTTCACATGCTTAACGAGCGATAAAATCAGCAGCAATACAATGATAAAAATAGGTACCGTGAGCAGTATGTTCATTTCTCTTATCACTTCAACTATCATTGCCACCCACATCCCTGATAAACAAGCAACTAATACAATATTGATATCATTATATAGTTTATCAATGACATGAAAATGAATTATTTTATCTTTAAATGACGTTCTTCCAATAACTATTACTAAGTAAATAAATGATAAGATAAACCCTGCTAGAAATAAGATAAATTCATTAAGATAACTTTTAGCAATCTCTTTATTCTGTTCCCATTCTTGCATTTTTTGCTCTAAGTAAGATTCTTGATACGCCACATAAATAGCGTCTTTTTGTGGATTCAACTTTTCCACATCTTGTGTAATGTAATCTAAATACTTATTTTTTTTCATTTCATGTGGATAAAGCTTTTGTTGATAATCATCAAATAGCATATATGCACCAAATGACTCAAATTGCTCTTTTTTATCTAGTTCACTATTAGAGAATACATGTTCACCATCGCTCGCATAATAGACGATTCCTTCAGTTGCTTCTACTGTGCTGAGTAAACGATAAAATAATCGTGCTTGTTCTCTCATTCTTTCTTCTTTTTTACTTTTTATGTCATCAGCATATTCTTCTTGATAGTTGTGTCTATTTTCCACTTCACTCAAATTCGGATTATATTTGTATGAATATTGAAACTCATTATATAAATCTTCTTCAATTTGTGTAATATCTTCTTTTGTTAGTGTCTTACCACTTAAAATATTTTTTTCACTTTTATACGTTCCGATTAATTGCGCTAAAGAGCTAATAAGGCTATAACTTTCATCAGCAAATGCTATGCTCTCAAAATAATTGTCTTGGTTGATACTACTAAGATGTACTTCATTTAATTCCATATTGATGATTACCTTCGCTGTACCAGTTAAACAAGCGATGGCAATAAGAAACACAATTACTTTCGTAATAAGTGCATGACTAATATTTTTCAACTTTATATCCAACTCCCCATACAACTTTTAAATACCTCGGCTCTTTCGGATTTATTTCAATCTTTTCTCGAATCTTCCGAATATGTACTGCCACCGTATTTTCTGGATTAACGGCACTTTCATTCCATACCTTTTCATAAATCTCTTCGATTGTGAATACTCTCCCCGTATTTGCTGTAAGAAGCTTTAAAATTTTATACTGCACTGGGGTTAAATGAACTGCTTGTTTATCTACGGTAATGACTTTCTTTTCATCATCAATCATAAGCCCACCCGTTTGAAATACATGGCTGCTCACATCAAGACTGCCAAATGCTGTGTATCTTCTTAACTGCGATTTCACTCTTGCGACAAGTTCTAATGGATTAAACGGCTTTGCCATATAATCATCTGCACCAATATTTAACCCGAGTATTTTGTCATAATCCTCCGACTTAGCAGAAAGCATAATTAACGGAATCATATTGTCTTGTCGAATTTTCATTGTCGCCGTAATGCCATCCATTTTCGGCATCATAATATCCATAATAATTAGGTGAATAACGTGATCTCGAATAAGTTCGATTGCCTCTATACCATTGTAAGCTTTGTATACTTGATAGCCCTCATTCTCCAAATAGACGCTAATAGCCCTTACAATTTCTTTATCATCATCACAAATCAAAATGTTCAATTACATTCACTCCTCCATCTCTTTAGGATTCGTCTTAGCTTATAATACTAAGTAAATCTTAACAAACTCATGCACCAATTCTTAAGATTTTCTTATTCTTTTCCTCTATAGACTAATTATGCCGAATAGACCTATCTATTTTCATATGCATGGCTAGCCCAAAAACCAATAGACAAATAATGCACAAAAAAAGCCCCCCACAAGTTCAATGAACTTATGAGAGGCTTCCTTCACCATGTTAGTATTCTATTTTTAGCTTTCCAAACTCAAAGGTATAAGCATATCATGCCACCCATATCAGGCAAACCTGGTGCTGCTGGCTCTGGGATATCTGCTACTACCGCTTCAGAAGCTGCATTTTGTATTTTTAATTTAAAGTAAATATCACTTAAAAAACAGCTTACTTTAAAAATTGTTCTTCAAAATATTCCAGCTGGTAATCTAAAGTTAGAGAATCGTTAAACATAAAGGCATTTCCATCCACTTCAATTACATGGTCGTTCTTCACTGCAGGCATTTCTTTATATAGTTCTGTTTTTTGATAGGAATTATCTTGGTCATTGTATTTACTCACAACCAAGTAGTCTCCAACATAGTCAGGTAATACTTCAGATGATATCATGTAGTATCCTTCTTTAGTCGTCATTTCTTTTACTTTTTCAGGCATTTTCAGACCCATTGCCTGATAAAGAACCTCAGTGCCTCTTCCCCAACTATTTCCAAGAATACCTATATCTTTATCATAGCTTTCCATTACAGTCACCGTTGAATTTTCGCCAACTTTTGCTTTAATTTTATTTCCTACAGTAGTGGCACGGCTTTTAAAGTCATCAATCCAGTCTTGAGCTTCTTTTTCTTTGTTTAGCAATTTACCAATTTCTAAATGCTGTGTTAAATAATCAACTTTATTGTACGTATAGGTAACTGTTGGGGCAATTTTTTTCAACCTATCTAAGTTATTATTATCGCTGCCTCCAATAATTAAATCTGGTTCTAATTCAATAATTGTCTCTAAA
Organism: Lysinibacillus sp. JNUCC-52; assembly: GCF_015999545.1. Lineage (NCBI taxonomy): Bacteria > Bacillati > Bacillota > Bacilli > Caryophanales > Bacillaceae > Lysinibacillus > Lysinibacillus sp. JNUCC-52. The sequence goes on along the minus strand of NZ_CP065546.1, from coordinate 3,242,859 downwards.
TCCTCATCTGACACAGTTGTAACATCTTTTAATTGCTCTTTAAATAACGGACTTGCCTTAGACCACTCGTCTACCCCTACGATATTGACGCCCAATGAGATTACGTCACCTGCATTACCAGTTAAAACTACTACCCTTTTCGGATGAGCGGGTACTTCAATAGGTCCATTTTCAGATTGATATGTAATTGTTTCACTTTTATCCTCTTTATTTGCATCCCCTGCTGCCTGATTCTTTGTACTATTGCCACAGGCACTAAGAAAAAGCACACACATCAAAATGAAAGGTATTATAAATCTTTTCAATTTAAGATTCTCCTTTAGATTTATTATCATTATCGTTTATCACAGAATAATGATAATGATTATCATTGTTATTTAAAAATGATAGTCTCCTTCTAATCTTTTGTCAATAGTAGCTTAGGATAAATTCCCTTTTCTATCAGCAATCGCTCTCAATAAAGATCCATAAAAATACGATGAAACGTAATGAGGAACTACATACTTATATCTGACTTTAAAAATATGGTGCCAAAAGCCAAGTACGACGAGTAACTAAACAATTTGATAGCTAATTAACGAGATAAAAAATAGCCTTGTTAAAAGCAATTTAACAAGGCTACTTTAATTATCGTCATCTACAAACGCAATTTATTGAGGAAGAAAATATTGTTAATAAACTTCGTGTTTACTTTCTTGTTTCCACAATAGAATTTCATTAGCAACTTTTTCAGGAAAGTCCCAATGAAGTTGGTGTTTAGTGTTTTCTATACCTATTACTGTTAATTTTTTAATGCCTTTTTTAATTTCCTGTATTCCCTTTTGTCGGGCTGAATCTGTCGGTAGAATGGTTGCATGAAGTAATAAGACAGGACACTCAATACTTTCAAAAGTGGTTGAACAAGGCTCTTTATAAAATGCCTTAATAATCGCTAAAATACTGAAAACGTCAGCCTTAAATATATAATTATCATTAACCTTTTTAAAGCTAGATGCTATTAATGCATTAAGATTTGTATCCCATTGCCTTGTTGTATAACTTTGGTATTCTTTGACCACTTCGTCCCAAGAACCATATATACTGGACTCAACATATTCTTTCCAATCTAGCAAAGCTTTTTCCTCTGTCAGTCCATCAACATGTTCAGGAAACGCATATCCTCCATCTAATAAAATAACGCCCTTTACCTTAGCAGAAGATATTTTTGCGATATGTAGGCAAAGGTCTGCCCCCCAAGAATGTCCAATCATGTAAAAAGGTTTATTCGTAATTTGTTGTATTACTTGATAAATACTTTTTGCTAAGGAGGAAAACATATAATCCTCCTCCCGTTTTAGTGAATCCGTTTCTCCATGGCCTGGACTATCTATAAGAATAAGATGGAAATCATTTATTAGGTATTCAATAAGCCCAGAAAAACTTTTTAAATCACCAGTCATTCCGTGTAGACAAACAAGTGAAGGAAGGCTGTTATCACCATATTCATATCCGTGAAAAGTATTGCCTTCTACTGTTATTTGAAACTTCTTCAATTCTATTACTCTCCCTCAACTTCATCTATTTTGTTATATTCTTTGATCTATTAATTTTAAATAAACTTACCATATAGCTTTAAGGTTTTACAAAGATATTTAAACAAAAATCATTCAACTGTTAGTTAATGCTTACAATCGCAAAGTGAAACCTAGACTTAACACCGCACTCGTCGAGACATACACACTTCACTATTGAAAGGAGCAGGTGTCGCACTCGAACAAATCATGGATAGACGTGACCATTCAGATGATTCAATCACTAAGAACTTCTATCTCCCGTGACAAAAGAAATGAAAAAAGAAGCTTCCCAAAAGTTTACACAACTCATGAGAAGCTTCGATTATAGTACTCTATGTTAGCATTTCACTTTAAAACCAAGTCCTATCAAGTGTTTAAGGGCTGTATTACATCATACCGCCCATGCCACCCATGCCGCCCATATCAGGCATACCTGGTGCTGCTGGTTCTGGAATATCTGCTACAACCGCTTCAGTAGTTAATAATAGCGCTGCTACAGAAGCTGCATTTTGTAGTGCTGAGCGTGTTACTTTTGCTGGGTCTACTACGCCTGCTTCCATCATATTTACCCACTCGCCTGTTGCTGCGTTGAAACCAACACCGATTTCTTCGCGTTTTAGACGATCTACAATGATTGAACCTTCAAGACCTGCATTGTTTGCAATTTGGCGAACTGGCTCTTCTAATGCACGAAGCACAATTTTCACACCTGTTGCTACATCGCCATCAACTGCATCAGCTGCTTTTTCAACTGCTGCGTAAACGTTTAGAAGTGCAGTACCACCACCTGATACGATACCTTCTTCTACTGCTGCACGTGTTGAGTTCAATGCATCTTCAATGCGAAGTTTGCGTTCTTTTAATTCTGTTTCAGTTGCAGCACCGACTTTAATGACTGCTACACCACCTGCTAATTTTGCAAGGCGTTCTTGTAATTTTTCTTTATCGAATTCTGAAGTTGTATCAGCAAGCTGTGCACGAATTTGGCCAACGCGACGCTCGATTGCTTCAGTACCACCAACACCTTCTACGATTGTTGTATAATCTTTAGTTACAACAACTTTCGCAGCACGGCCTAATGATGTAATATCAGCAGTTTTAAGGTCTAAGCCTAATTCTTCTGTAATGACTTGACCACCTGTTAAGATAGCGATATCTTCAAGCATTGCTTTACGACGGTCGCCGAAGCCTGGTGCTTTTACGGCTACAGCATTGAATGTACCACGTAGTTTGTTCACTACAAGTGTTGCAAGAGCTTCACCCTCAACGTCTTCAGCAATCATTAATAGTGGACGACCTTGTTGTACCACTTGTTCTAATAGCGGTAAAACTTCTTGGATATTCGTAATTTTTTTGTCAGTAATTAAAATGTATGGGTTATCAAGAACCGCTTCCATTTTATCTGTATCTGTTACCATGTAGTGAGACGCATAGCCACGATCGAATTGCATACCTTCTACTACATCTAACTCCGTTGTGAAACCTTTAGATTCCTCAATTGTAATAACACCATCATTACCAACACGTTCCATTGCTTCTGCAATTAGTTGGCCTACTTCGTCGTCAGCAGCTGAAATTGCCGCAACTTGTGCGATTTCCTCTTTGTTGCTTACTGGACGAGAAATAGCATGTAATTCTGTAAGTGCTGCTGCTACCGCTTTGTCGATTCCTTTACGGATTCCTACAGGGTTTGCACCAGCTGTTACGTTTTTAAGACCTTCACGGATGATCGCTTGCGCAAGAACTGTCGCAGTCGTTGTACCATCACCAGCGATTTCATTTGTTTTAGAAGCAACCTCTGCTACTAATTTTGCACCCATGTTTTCATATGGATTTTCAAGTTCAATTTCTTTTGCAATTGTTACACCATCATTTGTAATTAATGGTGAACCGAATTTTTTTTCTAAAACGACGTTACGACCTTTAGGACCTAATGTCACTTTTACTGCATTTGCTAATTTATCTACACCTTGAAGCATTAATGCACGAGCTTCTTCTGAGAATTTAATATCTTTTGCCATTTGAATTTACCCTCCTGAAATGGAATATTCGTTAAGCCTAATTAATATAATAACTATTATTCAATAATTGCAAGAATATCACTTTCACGTAAGATTAAGTATTCATTGCCTTCATATTTAACTTCTGTACCTGAGTATTTAGAGAAAATAATGTGGTCGTCAACTTTAACGTCAAGCTCTACACGTTGTCCGTTTTCTAATATACGACCTGTCCCAACTGCTACTACTTTACCCTCTTGTGGTTTTTCTTTTGCAGAGTCTGGTAGTACAATTCCAAATGCAGACTTTTCCTCTACCTCGATTAGTTCGATGACAATACGATCTCCTAGTGGTCTTAACAAGTGAAACAACCTCCTATTAATTAAATATTTCTTATATGTTTATTAGCACTCTATATCAACGAGTGCTAATACATTTATTATGATAATCAATCAACTGTCTTTTTGCAAGCCAGAACTACGAAAAATTTTGTTTTCTTTCCATATTCCTCTACAATAGAAAGGTAGCTTATGAATGGAAAGGATTTTGACTGTGAATAATACTTTAAAAAACGTACAGCATAAAAAAACCGCTCTCTATGTTTTAATTGTTTACATTATCATGCAATTATCAGGCAAATGGTTACTTTTACCGTTTCATAAATTCGTGATGAGTACAACAGGTTTACCTCCTGAGCAAGCGGCCCCTATTACACAAGGCTGGTATATCGCTCTCAGCTTTGCCATTGCATTAGTTTTAAGTTTGATTTTAACTACTCGCGATAAAGCGTTTTGGAATATCTATCAAGGTAAAAAAGAGTCTATTCCCCTTACAATCTTATGGGGTGTTCTAGGTTTCTTCCTTGTGTTCTTTGGACAAATGATTGGTGCTGCTATTGAAATGGCTGTATTCGGGATCGAGGGTGGCTCAGAAAACACCGCTGATATAGTGGCGATAGCAAAAGGTGCTCCAATTGCCATTTTAGCGATTGTTGTTTTTGGCCCAATTTTAGAGGAATTCGTCTTCCGTCGTGTTATTTTTGGCTCACTCGTCCAAACGACTAATTTCTGGGTGGCAGCCATTGTCAGTGCTATTTTCTTTGCAATAATTCATTTCGATTTCTCACATATTCTGTTATATACCATATGTGGTCTAATCTTTGCTTTCTTATACCACAAAACAAAACGGATTTGGACATCGATTATTGCCCATGTCATGCTAAACGGCTTCGTAACACTCGTACAATTTAACGCAGAACCGCTGCAAAAGTTTTTAGAAGAACTGCAAAAAATGCAATAAAAAAAGAGCTAGATGTGAAAACATCTAGCTCTTTTTATTAGTCATTTAATTCTTCAATTTGTCGTCGCTGCTCAGCTAACAAACGCTCAACTTGCTCGCGTTCTGCTTCTTTACGCTCTTCCTCTAAAAGCAATGCCTCGGCTTGTAAAAACTTTCGATAGCCTCTGCGTGCTATGATAATACTAACCTCATAAATTACAAATAGCGGAATTGCTACGATAACGTTTGAAATAAAATCTGGCGGTGCAAGAAATACCGCAATAACGACTAACCCGAAATATGCATATTTTCTGAATTTCACCATCAGTTCAGGATTTAATATACCTAAACGCGCTAAAAATAACGTCACTACAGGTAACTGAAAAATGATTCCAAACGGCATGACTAAACGAAATAAAAATGAAAAATATTCGTTAATACCAATTGTTTGCTGTATTTCTAATTCTGTAGATAAACCCATCATAAAGTGCATGACATAGGGAAATAACACAAAATATGAAAATGAAGCTCCTGCTAAAAATAGAAAAAACGAATATGGAATATATTTTAAAGTTGCCTTGCGTTCTGTCTCATGTAACCCTGGTGTAATAAACAACCAAAGTTGATGAAGAAGCAACGGTGAACTTATCACAAATGCGATTGCAACCGTCACTTGTAAATATACGACAAGTGGATCGGTCACTTTAAATGCGTTTAAAGTTAGTTGCTCCGCTTCTTTACTATATTGAATATGTTTAATAAGTGGTTCGGCTAGATAAAAGCCAACTATAAGTGCAATAACAAAGAAAACAGCGCAAATAAAGAGCCGTTTTCTTAGTTCTTCTAAATGCTCTACAACTGTTAATTCTCTTGGATTCATATTAAATTGACATCCTTAACTTACTTAACGTTATCATTTTCTTTATGTTCAATTATTTTCTTTTTTGTATCATCATCGTCATCAGCTAAACCTTTTGTTGCATTTTTAAATTCGCGAAGTGTAGAACCCATTGCCTTACCTAGCTCAGGTAATTTCTTTGGTCCGAATATTAAAATTGCAACCACACCGATAATAACTAGGCTAACTGGTGTGAAAGCACTTAAGTGCACAACCATTGCAGCCACCTCCTCTTATATATATATCATTTTAACTTAAATTTTTTCGTTTGGCGAATTTATTTCAATAGTTTAAACACCATCATTTGTAACAGTTTACAAATTTGTGAATGCCCTTTATTTATCGCTATTTCGGATTAAGTAAATAAGCGCTTGTAATTCTACCGACAAATCTATCGTTAATAATTTCATAGTATCTGGTACGGTAATACGCTCTGGTGTAAAGTTTAAAATGCCTTTTGCATTCATTGCAGCTAAACGATCTGCCATCTTCTGAGCCGAGCGTGAAGATACAGTTAAAATAGCAAGGTCTGCTCCATATTCAGCGTACTTTTCTTCTAATAAGTCGGGATGATACACAGGAATATTGCTTATCATTTTCCCTTCCTTTGGTGCCTTTGAGTCAAATGCAACTACAATATGCGTATTATGATTTTTTTGGAAATTATACTTTAAAAATGCATTCCCTAAGTTCCCCACACCGATTAACGCTACTTTTGTTGTTTCATGCTGATCAAGTGTTTGGCTAAAAAACTTCAATAGATGCTGAACATCATAGCCATATCCCTTTTTGCCAAGCGCACCAAAATAAGAAAAATCACGACGAATCGTTGCAGAATCGATTTTCATCGCCTCGCTCAATTCCTTCGATGAAATACGTTCCATTCCTTCTTGCGCAAAGTTTTGGATAAATCGATAGTAAAGAGGAAGTCTTTTCGTTGTGGCTTGTGGAATTTTTACTTCTTGTTTCAAACTTTTTCCTCCTTATAAACACATCAAATTCACCTAAGCGTATTTGAATACTCATTTTAAAACATGCTTATATGAATCAGTTACATCTCTCAGCGTATTTGCGTCTCATAATTTTTTGTGAGCATGTAAAAAAGGCTCCCAATGAAATCTAGGGCATTCGCTGGCTGTTAACTTGATTCAGACGGGTTTCAACCCACACTGAGTTCAATGCATATTTAATATTCATCTTCCACTTCTATAAATGGATGACTTCTGCTAAAGCGAGTTAATATTTTCACATCAACTGGAGGATTTCCCTTTAGTTAACTGCGCGTTTTACGCCACTAACTAAAGAGAAATCGTTTCAATCTTACATGACAGCTTAGAATAAGTAAAGCACTGGCATTGCAAGCAATTCCGTCATCCTTTACACTAAGAAAGAATTGAGGTGTCAAGAATGATTGTATTACAAGTCAATCAACTATATAAATCCTTTATTGCAGATGAAATTTTAAGTGGTGTCAAACTAGAAGTTCAACACCGTGATCGTGTAGCATTAGTCGGACGTAACGGAGCTGGTAAATCCACTTTACTAAAAATCATCGCTGGGCAATTGTCATATGATTCTGGCGATATTATTATTCCGAAGGGCGTACAAGTTGGCTATTTAGAACAACATGCGGGTCTAAATTCAACTTTATCAATTTGGGACGAAATGATGACAATTTTCGAACCGCTTCTTGGACAAGAAAAAACATTACGTTCGCTTGAACAGCAAATGGCTGATCCAGCGGTTTATGAAAAGCCAGAAATGTATGCAAAGGTCATGTCCGAATATGACCAATTACAGCATGATTTTAAAGATGCAGGCGGCTATCAATACGAATCTGATACGCGCTCTGTACTTCATGGTATGCAATTTTACCCAGAGGATTATGAAAAAGCAATTAGCTCATTATCAGGTGGTCAACGAACTCGTTTAGCTCTTGCTAAGCTTCTATTAAGTAAGCCAGACTTATTAATTCTCGACGAGCCAACTAACCATTTAGATATTGAAACACTTTCTTGGTTAGAGACTTATTTAAAAGGCTATGAAGGTGCTATTTTAATCGTATCCCATGACCGTTACTTTTTAGACCAAGTTGTCTCTATCGTCTATGAGGTTTCTCGTCATCGCGTTACGAAATATACTGGAAACTACAGTGCTTATTTAGACGAAAAGGCGAAAACCTATGAGCGCGATGTCAAAATGTTTGAACGCCAGCAAGATGAGAAAGCAAAACTTGAGGATTTTATTCAAAAAAATATAGCCCGTGCTTCTACGACAAAAATGGCACAAAGCCGACGCAAAATGCTTGAACGTACAGAATGGATGGACTCTCCTGACGGTAACGAAAAATCAGCTAGCTTTGGCTTTACGATAGAGCGACAAAGTGGCAATGATGTGCTCTCTATTGACTCCTTAACTGTTGGCTACGGTGACAAGCAAATATCTAGTGGTATCTCACTACGAACGTTTCGAGAAGATCGCATAGCACTAGTAGGGCCTAATGGTGTTGGTAAATCGACATTATTAAAAACGATTGTCAAAGACCTGTCCCCACTTGCTGGAGAAATACGTTATGGCACTAATGTGCAAATTGGCTATTACGATCAAGAACAGGCAAAGCTGTCGAGCAATAAAAGTGTTTTAAAAGAGCTATGGGATGAATGGCCCTTAATGAATGAAAAAGACATTCGCACTGTACTTGGCCGCTTTTTATTCAGTGGAGAAGATGTGGATAAAGCCGTCAATTCTTTATCTGGTGGTGAGAAGGCTCGCCTTGCATTAGCAAAGTTAATGATGCAAAAGGCGAATTTCTTAGTTCTCGATGAGCCTACCAACCACTTAGACTTAGATAGTAAAGAAGTATTGGAAAATGCCTTAATTGATTACCCTGGAACACTTCTTTTCGTATCGCATGACCGTTATTTTATTAATCGAATTGCAACGAAAGTAGTGGAGCTTTCAGGCGAAGGTTCATTTGAGTATTTAGGTGATTACGATTATTACCTTGAAAAAAAACAGGAACTTTTTGAAATTGCTCAAATGAAGGCTGCTTCTCAACCGCAATTACAAGCAACTGCTCCTGAAAAGACCTCTACCTCTACAATAGATAAAGAGGCAAAAAAACGTGAGCGCCAAATTAGACGTTCTATAGAAGAATTAGAAATCAATATGCAAGAGGCTGCTACAGAAATCGCTCGTTTAGAAGAGGCTCTCTGTGATCCTGAAATTTTCACTGACCATGAGAAAATTTCACAACTTCAAGGTGAGTTAGCTACTATAAAAGACCAGCATGAAGTTATTGAAATGGAATGGCTCGAGCTAAATGAGGAACTAGAAAAGATTATTTTATAAACTCTCAAAAAGTCATATGCTATGTCATATGGCTTTTTTCTTTACTCGTCTTTATTTTTCATATATATTGGTCAAGTGCTATTTTTCGACAAAAAATGCCCACAACTTTATACACACTATAAAACTAGTAATACCAACATATCAACAGACTTTTCCACACTGTCCACAATTTCAAATTATTTAATCCACATAGTTCTGTGTAAAATGCGCTACTATATATAGAATAATCACAACTTATGCACAAGTTATCCACAATTTGTGCATAAGTACGAATGTTCGCAGTTTTTTTATGCACTTTTTTCACAGTTCCTGTGGATAATTTTCTGAAAAATTTGTCAATTAATTATTTCTCTATTATAGGTATATATTTTCTAGCATTTTTCGCAATTTTATTCATGTTAATATTTCTATATAAATAAAAAAAGAGAGGGCTCAAAAAACTCTGAGCCCTCTCATTCAAATATTTATTCAACCCATGATTTTAATTCCATACCTGGGCGGCCATTCATCATCATATTTCCACGAATGCCTGCCTCGAACATCGGTGTTGCAGCTGCTCCTATCATTGCCGCATTGTCTGTACATAGCTTCAATGGAGGTACAAAAAAAGGAATACCCTCTTTAGCAAATACCGCCTCAAGGGATGTACGCAAACCTTTATTAGCTGCAACCCCACCTGCTGCGATTACTTGTTTCACTTTGTATTCGCGCGCTGCCCGTAATGTTTTTGCAGTTAGTACTTCTACTACACTTTCCTGAAAGCCTTTTGCAACAGCAGTCGGGGAAATCGCTTCACCGCGTTGATCCATATTGTGCTTATAGTTAATTACTGCTGATTTTAAACCGCTAAAACTAAAATCATACGACTCTTCCTCTAGCCATACACGTGGAAAAGCGACCGCTTCTTGTCCTTCATGTGCTAACTGATCAATACGAGGACCTCCTGGATAAGGCAAGCCTAATACACGTGCAACTTTATCATAGGCTTCGCCTGCCGCATCATCCCGCGTTTCTCCTATTACTTCAAATGAACCATGTTCTTTCATATAAACAAGTTCTGTATGTCCCCCTGATACAACAAGGGCTAGAAGTGGAAACTCCATTGGTTGGACAAGTGCATTGGCATAAATATGACCCGCAATATGATGTACACCTAAAATTGGTACATTATTAGCAAATGCAAACGCCTTTGCGGCATTAATGCCAATTAACAGTGCCCCTACAAGACCAGGACCTTCTGTAACCGCTACTGCATCTAGGTCAGATGGCTTCATATTTGCTTGTTTTAGCGCTTCTTCAATAACAACCGTAATTTGCTCAACATGGTGACGTGATGCAATTTCGGGTACTACGCCACCAAAACGCTTATGGCTCTCTATTTGTGAAGCAACTACATTTGAAACAATATCAGAACCATTACGAATAATAGCCGCTGCCGTTTCATCACAGCTGGACTCAATTGCTAAAATAACTCGATTTTCCATTATAAATTCACCCACATGACTAGGGCATCCTCCCCGTTATCTGTATAGTAACCTTTACGTATGCCACCATCCTGGAAGGCAAGCTTGCGATAAAGATTTTGTGCCACTATATTCGTTTCACGTACTTCTAGACTCATAACGTCCATTCCATGCTCACGTGCAATACGCATCGCTTCCCGCATTAAGCCTTCTCCAATTCCTCGACCACGAGCTGCTTCAGTAACAGCCACATTTGTAATTTGAGCCGCATCTATGACCATCCACATTCCACAAAAACCTATTATAGTATTGTTCTCATCTACTGCTAAAACATAATGTGCATATTGATTTTCATGCATCTCATAGTAAAAAGAATCCAATGTCCAGGGCGTCGGGAATGTAGCAAGTTCAATCGCATATACCGCTGGAACATCCTCAGATACCATTTTACGATACATTACATTACTACTCATGTGCCTTCTCCTTTTGTTCTTTTAACCAATTTGCTTCAGCCTCCGCAATACGTTTATATTGCGGAATAAAATGATGGACTTCCTCCACATTCGGTAAGTTCTCCATGCTAGCTAGATGAATGGCTGCACTCGCACGTGGCAAGTCGTCATGAAGAGGTGCACGATAGGCATTATGTCCAATGACTTCAACAATTTTATCCCAGAATAGATCAACATCTACCCCTATAAATAATATAGGTGCATCTAAATCCTTCAAACGGGCTAACAGTCCATCAATATGATCATGATAATCCTCTATAACTACATCCAGCTTTGGTCCCTTATAAACAGCTGTATATACATTGCCTCGACGTGCATCAAATATAGGACAAATTAGTCCATTAAAAAGTGCTGCATTTGCTGCTAATATTTTTAAACTTGAAACACCAACTAATGGCTTCTGTAATGTCCATGCTAATGTTTTAGCAAGCGTTACACCTATTCGTACACCTGTATATGACCCTGGTCCTTCTGATACAGCAATGGCTTCTAACTCATTTGGCTTGACACCAACATTAGCTAAAATCGTTTCAATCGCTGGCATTGCTCCTGCAGAATGCGTTACTTTTATATTTTGTACAACCTCTGCCAACACTTTTCCGTCCTTAACAACTGCAACAGAAAGTGGCGCATTAGCTGTTTCAATTCCCAACCAAATCATCTCATTAGCTCCTCACATATTGCCTCATATCGCTTACCATAAGGCATTAACACAAATCGTCGTTCATTTTCACCAACACGGTAAATTTCAATTCCTAACCGCTCTTTGGGTAAATCCTGTTCAATTAAATGTGCCCATTCGATAACAGATACCGCATCACCATAAAATAGCTCGTCCCACCCAAGATCCTCATCGCTTTCCGCCAAGCGATATACATCTAAATGATTAAAGGGTAAACGTCCCTCATATTGTTTCACAATAGTAAATGTAGGGCTATTAACCGTTCTAGTTACGCCGAGACCTTTTGCTAAAGCTTTTGTAAATGTCGTTTTCCCAGCACCTAAGTCGCCCTCTAATGTAATTGTATCTTGTGCCACAAGTAAATTTGCTAGCTTCATGGCAAATTGCTCTGTATCTTCTAGTGAATTCATTATTATTTCAAATTTCATCTCTAAGTCCTCTCCTAGCTCATTACTTCTAGTTTACCGAAACACGCGCAAATGTTCAAAGTTTCGGGTTAATTTCAAAAAAATAAACACGCCTTCATGTTGAAGACGTGTTTACTCCCTTGTGGAATATCCCTTCACAGCAATTTCCTCTTTTCCTACAAGTTTATTATCTTTAAATTGAACGATATATGCTTGTGTCAAAAGTACTTCATCATTCCAGCGATAATAATTACTGCTAACCCTCTCACTAGCACGACCACCGGCAATTTCCACTACTTCCATATAGGTCATACCTTCCGTTAATTGTTCAAATTCATTTTCATTCATATATTTTTGCCAATGATATGAATTAGCTTCCTCTATATCAATAAACGGTTTTCCACAAGCAACTTCAAGTATTGAAATTAACCAAAATATGCAGAAGCGTAATCCTATGAACACACCTCCATTCTCCGTTACAAAATCTATACTGTCTATAGATATGCAATTCAAAATGATTTTGTGCCCAATTATATAGAATTAGCAATTATCCATTTTGATAGTTCAAAGTAAAAAAAAAAGCTCTTACGATATATGCATATCATAAGAACTGTATATTTAAATAAATGGCGGTCCCGACCGGGATCGAACCGGCGATCTCCTGCGTGACAGGCAGGCATGTTAACCGCTACACCACGGGACCTCTTTAAGACATATATAAATATAACATATAATATTTTAAAGTACAATACTATTTTTATATTTTTAGATAAAAATAATAGTTTTTAATAGACCTAGACCTATTTTATGAAAACAAAAAACAGTCAGCACTCAGCTGACTGTCTAATTGCCTAGCGACGTCCTACTCTCACAGGGGGAAGCCCCCAACTACCATCGGCGCTAAAGAGCTTAACTTCCGTGTTCGGTATGGGAACGGGTGTGACCTCTTTGCCATCATCACTAGACTATGTTCGGCTTTCAATATACATCGTATCTTGAAACCCTCTTAATTGAAAGTGTTGTTCTTTCAAAACTGGATAAACGGTTCATTGAATGTTTCAAACTTTTTTGGTTAAGTCCTCGATCGATTAGTATTCGTCAGCTCCATGTGTCACCACACTTCCACCTCGAACCTATCTACCTCATCGTCTTTGAGGGATCTTACTTACTTGCGTAATGGGAAATCTCATCTTGAGGGGGGCTTCATGCTTAGATGCTTTCAGCACTTATCCCGTCCACACATAGCTACCCAGCGATGCCTTTGGCAAGACAACTGGTACACCAGCGGTGTGTCCATCCCGGTCCTCTCGTACTAAGGACAGCTCCTCTCAAATTTCCTACGCCCACGACGGATAGGGACCGAACTGTCTCACGACGTTCTGAACCCAGCTCGCGTACCGCTTTAATGGGCGAACAGCCCAACCCTTGGGACCGACTACAGCCCCAGGATGCGATGAGCCGACATCGAGGTGCCAAACCTCCCCGTCGATGTGGACTCTTGGGGGAGATAAGCCTGTTATCCCCGGGGTAGCTTTTATCCGTTGAGCGATGGCCCTTCCATGCGGAACCACCGGATCACTAAGCCCGTCTTTCGACCCTGCTCGACTTGTAGGTCTCGCAGTCAAGCTCCCTTGTGCCTTTACACTCTACGAATGATTTCCAACCATTCTGAGGGAACCTTTGGGCGCCTCCGTTACCTTTTAGGAGGCGACCGCCCCAGTCAAACTGTCCGCCTGACACTGTCTCCTGCCCCGCTAAGGGGCATGGGTTAGAATTTCAATACAACCAGGGTAGTATCCCACCGACGCCTCCTTCGAAGCTGGCGCTCCGAGATCTCTGGCTCCTACCTATCCTGTACAAGTTGTACCAAAATTCAATATCAGGCTACAGTAAAGCTCCACGGGGTCTTTCCGTCCTGTCGCGGGTAACCTGCATCTTCACAGGTACTATAATTTCACCGAGTCTCTCGTTGAGACAGTGCCCAGATCGTTACGCCTTTCGTGCGGGTCGGAACTTACCCGACAAGGAATTTCGCTACCTTAGGACCGTTATAGTTACGGCCGCCGTTTACTGGGGCTTCAATTCGCAGCTTCGCTTGCGCTAACCACTCCTCTTAACCTTCCAGCACCGGGCAGGCGTCAGCCCCTATACGTCACCTTACGGTTTTGCAGAGACCTGTGTTTTTGCTAAACAGTCGCCTGGGCCTATTCACTGCGGCTCTCGTGCGCTTGCACGCTCAAGAGCACCCCTTCTCCCGAAGTTACGGGGTCATTTTGCCGAGTTCCTTAACGAGAGTTCTCTCGCACACCTTAGGATTCTCTCCTCGACTACCTGTGTCGGTTTGCGGTACGGGCACCTCTCACCTCGATAGAGGCTTTTCTTGGCAGTGTGAAATCAGGAACTTCGTCCATACGGACTCGCCATCACAGCTCAACGTTACAGTGTGCGGATTTGCCTACACACACGCCTTACTGCTTGGACGCGCACAACCAACGGCGCGCTTACCCTATCCTACTGCGTCCCCCCATTTCTCAAACGGTGAGGAGGTGGTACAGGAATATCAACCTGTTGTCCATCGCCTACGCCTATCGGCCTCGGCTTAGGTCCCGACTAACCCTGAGCGGACGAGCCTTCCTCAGGAAACCTTAGTCATACGGTGGACGGGATTCTCACCCGTCTTTCGCTACTCATACCGGCATTCTCACTTCTAAGCGCTCCACCAGTCCTTCCGGTCTGACTTCAACGCACTTAGAACGCTCTCCTACCACTGACATCGTAGATGTCAATCCACAGCTTCGGTGAATCGTTTAGCCCCGATACATTTTCGGCGCAGCGTCACTCGACCAGTGAGCTATTACGCACTCTTTAAATGATGGCTGCTTCTAAGCCAACATCCTGGTTGTCTGTGCAACGCCACATCCTTTTCCACTTAACGATTACTTTGGGACCTTAGCTGGTGGTCTGGGCTGTTTCCCTTTTGACTACGGATCTTATCACTCGCAGTCTGACTCCCGTGTATAAATATCTGGCATTCGGAGTTTGTCTGAATTCGGTAAACCGGGATGGCCCCCTAGTCCAAACAGTGCTCTACCTCCAGTATTCTCATCACGAGGCTAGCCCTAAAGCTATTTCGGAGAGAACCAGCTATCTCCAAGTTCGATTGGAATTTCTCCGCTACCCACACCTCATCCCCGCACTTTTCAACGTGCGTGGGTTCGGGCCTCCAGTAAGTGTTACCTCACCTTCACCCTGGACATGGGTAGATCACCTGGTTTCGGGTCTACGACCACGTACTAATTCGCCCTATTCAGACTCGCTTTCGCTGCGGCTCCGCCTTCTAAAGCTTAACCTCGCACGTAATCGTAACTCGCCGGTTCATTCTACAAAAGGCACGCTATCACCCATTAACGGGCTCTAACTACTTGTAGGCACACGGTTTCAGGATCTCTTTCACTCCCCTTCCGGGGTGCTTTTCACCTTTCCCTCACGGTACTGGTTCACTATCGGTCACTAGGTAGTATTTAGCCTTGGGAGATGGTCCTCCCGGATTCCGACGGAATTTCACGTGTTCCGCCGTACTCAGGATCCACTCTGGAGGGAATAAACTTTCGACTACAGGGCTTTTACCTGCTCTGGCGGACCTTTCCAAGTCGCTTCATCTAACTCATTCCTTTGTAACTCCGTATAGAGTGTCCTACAACCCCAAGAGGCAAGCCTCTTGGTTTGGGCTCTTCCCGTTTCGCTCGCCGCTACTCAGGGAATCGATTTTTCTTTCTCTTCCTCCAGGTACTTAGATGTTTCAGTTCCCTGGGTCTGCCTTCAAGACGCTATGTATTCACGTCAAGATACTACGCGATTAAACGTAGTGGGTTCCCCCATTCGGAAATCTCCGGATCAAAGCTCACTTACAGCTCCCCGAAGCATATCGGTGTTAGTGCCGTCCTTCTTCGGCTCCTAGTGCCAAGGCATTCGCCGTGCGCCCTTAATAACTTAACCTAGTTATTAAGCCTAAAAAACTTAATTTAAAAAATAAATGTGTTTGTTACAATTTCAATGTCGTTTTATCCAGTTTTCAAAGAACAAAGCTACTACCTGTTTCTACTTCTTCGCAGCTTTGCGACGAAAGCGTAGCGACAGGAGCAAGTATATTGAAGTATTTCATCTAATGATGAACCTTCAAAACTGAACGCAAAACGTAATCTTACAAACCCAAGGTTTGTATTCCGAAAATATCCTTAGAAAGGAGGTGATCCAGCCGCACCTTCCGATACGGCTACCTTGTTACGACTTCACCCCAATCATCTATCCCACCTTCGGCGGCTGGCTCCAAAAGGTTACCTCACCGACTTCGGGTGTTACAAACTCTCGTGGTGTGACGGGCGGTGTGTACAAGGCCCGGGAACGTATTCACCGCGGCATGCTGATCCGCGATTACTAGCGATTCCGGCTTCATGTAGGCGAGTTGCAGCCTACAATCCGAACTGAGAACGACTTTATCGGATTAGCTCCCTCTCGCGAGTTGGCAACCGTTTGTATCGTCCATTGTAGCACGTGTGTAGCCCAGGTCATAAGGGGCATGATGATTTGACGTCATCCCCACCTTCCTCCGGTTTGTCACCGGCAGTCACCTTAGAGTGCCCAACTAAATGATGGCAACTAAGATCAAGGGTTGCGCTCGTTGCGGGACTTAACCCAACATCTCACGACACGAGCTGACGACAACCATGCACCACCTGTCACCGTTGTCCCCGAAGGGAAAACTATATCTCTACAGTGGTCAACGGGATGTCAAGACCTGGTAAGGTTCTTCGCGTTGCTTCGAATTAAACCACATGCTCCACCGCTTGTGCGGGCCCCCGTCAATTCCTTTGAGTTTCAGTCTTGCGACCGTACTCCCCAGGCGGAGTGCTTAATGCGTTAGCTGCAGCACTAAGGGGCGGAAACCCCCTAACACTTAGCACTCATCGTTTACGGCGTGGACTACCAGGGTATCTAATCCTGTTTGCTCCCCACGCTTTCGCGCCTCAGTGTCAGTTACAGACCAGATAGTCGCCTTCGCCACTGGTGTTCCTCCAAATCTCTACGCATTTCACCGCTACACTTGGAATTCCACTATCCTCTTCTGCACTCAAGTCTCCCAGTTTCCAATGACCCTCCACGGTTGAGCCGTGGGCTTTCACATCAGACTTAAGAAACCACCTGCGCGCGCTTTACGCCCAATAATTCCGGACAACGCTTGCCACCTACGTATTACCGCGGCTGCTGGCACGTAGTTAGCCGTGGCTTTCTAATAAGGTACCGTCAAGGTACAGCCAGTTACTACTGTACTTGTTCTTCCCTTACAACAGAGTTTTACGAACCGAAATCCTTCTTCACTCACGCGGCGTTGCTCCATCAGGCTTTCGCCCATTGTGGAAGATTCCCTACTGCTGCCTCCCGTAGGAGTCTGGGCCGTGTCTCAGTCCCAGTGTGGCCGATCACCCTCTCAGGTCGGCTACGCATCGTTGCCTTGGTGAGCCGTTACCTCACCAACTAGCTAATGCGCCGCGGGCCCATCCTATAGCGACAGCCGAAACCGTCTTTCGGAATTGTCTCATGAGAGACAAAAGATTATTCGGTATTAGCCCCGGTTTCCCGGAGTTATCCCAAACTATAGGGTAGGTTGCCCACGTGTTACTCACCCGTCCGCCGCTAACGTCAAAGGAGCAAGCTCCTTATCTGTCCGCTCGACTTGCATGTATTAGGCACGCCGCCAGCGTTCGTCCTGAGCCAGGATCAAACTCTCCATAAAAGAAATTTGATTAGCTCAAATTGTTTTGCTGGCATCAATTTTGATGTCCAAAATTTTGTTTTGTTCGCTAACGAAGTTAGCTACTAAAAACTATATTGATTACGTTTTGCTTGTTCAGTTTTCAAGGTTCATATGTCGCCGTTTGTTTTTAGCAACTTTTACATCTTATCATCAATCGTTTATGATGTCAACATTTTTTGAAATGTTTTTTTGGAGCGGGTGATGAGAATCGAACTCACGACATCAGCTTGGAAGGCTGAGGTTTTACCATTAAACTACACCCGCAAATATTAAAATGTTATTATGGCGCGCCCGGCAGGAGTCGAACCCACAACCTTCTGATCCGTAGTCAGACGCTCTATCCAATTGAGCTACGGGCGCAAGTGTAAAATAACTGGACTAACTTGACTTGGTGCGGCCGAGAGGACTTGAACCTCCACGGGGTTGCCCCCACTAGGCCCTCAACCTAGCGCGTCTGCCGTTCCGCCACGACCGCATTCAAAATAGGAACTTTCTTATTATACTATGATAACTAGAAAAATCAACCTTTTTTCTTAAAAAAGATGAGCCATGAAGGACTCGAACCTTCGACCCTCTGATTAAAAGTCAGATGCTCTACCAACTGAGCTAATGGCTCATATATAAGAAATGAATGGCTGGGGTACTAGGATTCGAACCTAGGCATGACGGAATCAAAATCCGTTGCCTTACCGCTTGGCTATACCCCAATAAGTGGCGGTCCCGACCGGGATCGAACCGGCGATCTCCTGCGTGACAGGCAGGCATGTTAACCGCTACACCACGGGACCATTGTTACAATTATTTATATTTATGAAAATGACCCCTACGGGATTCGAACCCGTGTTACCGCCGTGAAAGGGCGGTGTCTTAACCGCTTGACCAAGGGGCCATGGCTCCGAAGGCAGGACTCGAACCTGCGACAACCTGATTAACAGTCAGGTGCTACTACCAACTGAGCTACTTCGGAATAATCATATTGTTTTGTCGTCTTTATCTTGTCGACTTTTACTATTATAAGGATAAGCTCAGTAAACGTCAATCTTTTTTTAAAACTTTTTTTGTTCAACTAACTTTAATTGCCCTGAACACTTGCCACAACAGTATCTCTTTACATTCAATCGTATTTTTCTTACATATAATTGATGGCATTTTATACATGCATATTTATATTGAGAACGTTGTTTTGCACTCCGAGCTGTAGGCTTCTGTAACGCTGAACAAAATCGAGGAGCATTCACTTTTTTTAATAAATCTCTAAAATCCTTATCTCTGTGTTGGTAGCCTTTCCCCTCTATGTGCAAATGGTAATGACATAATTCATGAAGTATTATCCCTTCTACCTCACTGACACCATACATTTCATATGCTGTTGGATTTATTTCAATATGATGTGATTGTAAAAGATAGCGACCACCTGTTGTACGCAGTCTTGTATTAAAGTATGCCCGATGCATAAATGGTTTATGAAAATGTTCTAATGAAATTCGCATTACAAGCTGTTGCAGTTCCTCATTGTTCAATACCATCACCTCTAACAATAAGAATACCACACTGCGCAGTATAGACAGTGTGGCAGTAAATTATTACTACTTTTCAATTGTTTGTTTTTCTGGAGGTAACATTGTTAACGAAATACGTCCTTTATTTACCTCAATCTGTTCCACCCAAACTGTGACAATATCACCTAGCGCCACAACTTCTAATGGATGCTTAATGCGCTTCTTTTGCAACTTCGAAATATGCACAAGCCCATCTTGCTTAACACCTATATCAACAAATGCACCGAAATCGACTACATTACGTACAGTGCCTTGTAATTCCATTCCTACCTGTAAATCTTCCATTTTTAATACATCTGTTTTAAGTAGTGGTTGTGGAAAGGCATCGCGAGGATCTCGACTTGGCTTCTTTAATGTATCCACGATATCCTGAATAGTAACAACGCCCATTCCTAATGCATTACTTAATTCTTGAACATTAAGGGATGCAATGGCTTCCTCTGCCTTTTGTGTTCCTAATTCTTTCTTATTTATATTAGCTACTTCTAAAATTTGCTCAGCAATATTGTAGCTCTCTGGGTGAATACCTGTAGCATCAAATGGGTTTTTCGCTTCAGGCACACGTAAAAATCCTATTGCTTGTTCATACGTTTTTGCACCAAGTCGCGGGATTTTCTTAAGCTGTGAGCGCGTTGTAAATTGCCCATTTTCTTCTCGTACTTTCACAATATTTTCAGCAACCGTTTTCGATAGGCCCGAAACATATTGCATTAATGAAGCTGACGCTGTATTTACATCAACACCGACTTGATTGACCGCTGTTTCTACTATAAATGATAACGACTCCGATAATTTCTTTTGAGAAACATCATGTTGATATTGTCCAACACCTACTGCTTTTGGCTCAATTTTCACTAATTCTGACAACGGATCTTGTAAACGGCGTGCAATCGAAACGGCGCTACGCTGCTCAACTTGTAAATCAGGAAATTCAGAACGTGCAATCTCTGACGCTGAATAAACGGATGCACCAGCTTCGTTAACAATCACATAAGCCACATCTGTTTTTAATTCACTCAATACATCAGCAATAAACTGCTCCGTTTCACGTGAGGCTGTACCGTTACCAATCGCAATAATCGTAATAGGATACTTCGCTAAAATTTCTTTCACCACAGCTTTTGATTTTGCCACATCTGGTTTTGGTGGGTGAGGGTAAATCGCTGTAACTTCTAGCATTTTTCCTGTTTCATCAACAACGGCTAATTTACAACCAGTTCGATAAGCTGGGTCCACGCCTAATACATATTTGCCCTTTAGTGGCGGCTGTAGTAAAAGGTTACGTAGATTTTCTGAGAAAATATGAATAGCTTGCGCCTCCGCCTTTTCTGTTAATTCATTGCGTAACTCTCTTTCTATAGATGGCTGAATTAAACGTTTGTAAGAATCCTCAATTGCAAGCTTCACCTCCGCAATAGCAGGAGATGAACCTGTAGCAGGTATCCATTCTTTCCACATAATCATTAATACGCGATCTATCGGTACTTGTATCGCAACCTTTATAACCTCTTCTTTCTCCCCACGATTCACTGCTAAAATACGGTGAGGAACAATACGGTTAACAGGTTCTTCATACTCGTAATACATTTCAAAAACCTTTTTTTCATCTAATTCCGCATTTTTTAATGTTGTTGCAAGCACGCCATCTTTCCAAGAAAAGGCACGAATTTTTTGTCTTATCCCAGCATCATCAGCAAAGCGCTCCGCCAAAATATCACGCGCCCCAGCTAATGCATCTTCTACCGTTGCAACATTTTCATTGTCTACAAAGTCTTGAGCTAACTGGTCTAATGCTCCATTACGATACTCTAGCAAAAGGTCGGCTAGAGGTTCTAATCCTTTTTCCTTTGCAATTGTCGCCTTCGTACGTCGTTTTTGCTTATATGGACGATATAAATCTTCAACACGCTGTAGAACAGTCGCAATTTGGATAGCATTTTCAAGCTCAGGAGTTAGCTTATCCTGTTCTTGAATTAAACGAAGAACCTCTTCTTTACGTTGTTCAAGTTGCTGTATGTAATGGTAACGATCTTCTACAGCTTTAATTTGCACCTCGTCCAAAGAACCCGTAGCCTCTTTTCGATAACGCGCGATAAACGGAACGGTGTTGCCCTCATCTAATAATTTTATCACTGCCTCTGCTTGATTTGGTCTGATAGCTACATCCTTTGCAATAAGCTGTAACATTTGTTTTTGTTCCACATTATCACTACCTTTTTTCTTTTCATTTTACCACTACACTTCAATAAAAAACCAAGGATAGTCTATCTAATGGAAAAAGCAGACAAAAATATAAGGTGCTTATTGCTATCGGATGGAGTAATCCGCTAGTAATAAACACCTTCATGTCATCCTCACAGCGGTACACTACCACTTGCAAGAACGACTTCTTGTAATTTTTTAATTGCTTTTCGTTGTATTCTTGATACATGCATTTGAGAAATGCCCAATTGTTCTCCCGCTTCTTTTTGGCTAAGCTGTTCTAGATAAGTAAGCTGGATAACTTGCTTTTCTCGTTCATTTAAAACTTCCATAGCATCAGCAACAATCATCCTTCTATTGGTCATTTCATAACCCATATCTTCTTTACCCATAATATCAGCTAGAGTGACAGTACTTCCGTCATTATCTGATTCTATTGAATGATCCATTGAAAGTGCTTGATAACTGCGACTCATCTCCATCGCTTCTAAAACTTCTTCTTCTGGTACCTCTAAACGCTCAGCAATTTCTTGAATAGAAGGTGAGCGTTGGAATTCTATTGTTAACGATTCTACAGTCGATTTAATACGTGGCCCTATCTCTTTAATTCGTCTTGGCACATGTACGTCCCATGTTTTATCTCGTAAAAATCGCTTAATCTCTCCAACAATAGTTGGTACTGCAAATGCCTCAAAACTGCGGCCAAAACTTGCATCAAAACGTCTAATTGCACCTAGTAACCCCAACATTCCTACTTGCACAATATCATCATAATAAGATTTACCATACGAATATTTGCGTGCGATGGATTCAACTAAATTTCGATAATGAATAACCAAATTGGTTTGTGCTTCTTCATCCTCAGTTGTTTGGTACTGTGCTATCCACTTTAATACATCTTCCTTTGAAGAAGATTTATGTAGTGATTCTTTCGACATTTTTTTCCACCTGCTCCCTAGCGACGTACTTTGTCATGAAAACAGTTACGCCACCATCGTTATTAATCATCACCTCATCCATCAAAGTTTCCATTAAATAAAGTCCTAAACCGCCCTCTCTAAGCCCTGCAATACTATCTTCAGGATGATAAGGCCCTATTTTCGTTTTAACCTCTTCAAAATTAAAGCTGTTTCCATAATCCGCAATCATCATTTCCAACTTGTTTTCATAAAGGGCACAACCTATTACAATTTCGCCTTCCTCAGCATCTTTATAAGCATGGTGCACAACATTCGTTACCGCTTCACTAACAGCAATCTTTAAATCCTCAATTTCATCGTAGCTAAAACCTATACGATTCGCTAATCCAGAAACAGTTAAACGAATGACACTGACAAACTGAGGTTTTGCAGGAACCCTTATTTCAATATAATCAAATTCCTTCATTGCTTAATTCCACCTTTTTATCAGTTTCAATATCCATCAGTTCACTTAAGCCAGTAATTTCAAATAATCTTTGTAATCGTTTAGATAGTCCAACAATTTTCACTTTACCTTCTTCACGCAAAGCTCTTTTGTAGAAAGCTACAAAAATCCCTAGTCCTGTACTATCCATATAATTTACTTTCGATAAATCTAATTTAATTTCCATCCCTTTTGTAACCTTAACTGCCTCTAGCTCCTCACGAAGACCTGAGGCTGTATACGTATCAATCTCACCTTCAACAAACCCATATAATTTCGTACCCTCTTTTTTAAAATGTACCACCATGTCCATACAGCACACCTCCACCAAATTTATTCCACCATATTTATTCGACTTTTTTTCTATTCCCACATTTATCGGATGTTAAACATAAATAATTATATTTAATATCATAACTGTAATTTTTTTTTGAGGTAATAGAAAAGCCTCAACAATCTTCTACAAACTTATTAATCAATATGACTTGCAATTTTTTTCATTCTATTAATACTATTAAATAGTAAACTAACTTTATGATAACGCAAATAAATAAAAAAACACCAGGATGTAAAATCCCTGATGTTTCTATACACATATGTATATCAAAATTTAACTAGCCCTAAACTAATCATCAACGCTCCATCCACTTTTTCCATCACTGCATGATCGAGCTGTGTAATACGATCAGTCAATCTAGACTTATCGATTGTACGTACTTGCTCAAGCAAAATGACCGAGTCACGTTCAAATCCATACTTCTCAGCATTTATTTCAACATGTGTCGGTAACTTTGCCTTTTGAATCTGTGCAGTAATTGCTGCGATGATGACAGTTGGACTAAATCGATTTCCAATATCATTTTGAATAATCAATACCGGCCTAGTGCCACCCTGTTCGGACCCAACTACCGGCGATAAATCTGCAAAAAAAACGTCACCACGTTTTACATTCAAAGTGTCATCCCCCGCTAACGAGACGCTCCACCGTATGTTGTGCTTCATATTCCGCGTGCAAGCATTCACTTGCAATCATCAGATTAATATGAGACATTTCAACATATCCTTTCATCATAGCTTCCCGTATTTGATTTGGTTGCTCCTGCATTAAATTTTTGCGCGACAAAAAACGCACAAAAGATTCACCTTCAATTACTTCCTTTGTTTGTAGAAACAGTCTATCTTGAACAGCAATTGTAGCTTCTCTTAACTTTTTCTCGTACACAGCAAGCACCTCCAACGGAACCATACACTTTTTCATTACTACTCATTCTACCATTGAAAGATATTGTTGAAAAGACATGAAATGACAAAATATCTGACAATTTGAAGAACAAATTGTAAAATTTCGTTGGTTGTCGATGGTATATACTGCTTCCAAATGTCTAAAGGACATCGGTGCCTATTGCTTAAATCCTCTATATGCCTACGTTATAACCGAACAGGATTAAGTTCCCCATACAATTAGTAATTTCGACAAATATTCTATAACTGCGAAGTATAAAGGAAATTATTTTTTTGATGACTGCTATAACTACTATCAATTACGCTTTACTGCATAATTGTCCAGGCTTTTTATGGATTGCTTGAAAACTGTCGTTAAAATTCCACCAGCACTGGAACTATTAAGATGATTCAGCCACACTGCAACCTACTCATTTAACTAATACTTCTAAAAGTAACTTTTGTAAAACAAGTTAAATGTATACTCGAGGAACTCTGGCTGTAATAATGCATGGTACTTCATAATTAATAGTTTCGAGCTTCGCTGCCCATTCATCCATTGAAATAACTTCCTGCCCTTGACGACCAATGAGCGTTACTTTCTTACCTATAGCATATGCTTTTGGTAGAGCAACCATACATTGGTCCATACAAATTCGTCCGACTATCGACATTCTTTGTCCGTCTATAAGTACCTCTTGTCCAGCTAACTTACGAATAACACCGTCTGCATAGCCTACTGGAATCGTTCCAATCCACATATCAGTCTGGGCAATAAACGAAGCTCCGTAACCTACTGAATCACCAGCTTTTAATTGCTTAACATGCACAAGTTCACTCTCAAGTGAAAATGCAGGATTTAATTGGAATGGTAAAATTCCTTCAACGTAAGAAGATGGTGCTAACCCATACATAGAGATGCCATAACGGACAGCGTCATAGTGTAAATGATGATCTTTCACTAATGCCGCAGCTGTATTCGATGCATGTACTAGTCTAGGTTTTTTAGGTAATGTAGAGATAAGCTTTTCAAATAATTGTACCTGACTATCGAAATAAGCTGTTTCTTCCTCATCGGCAGTGGCAAAATGAGTAAATATGCCATCCAATTCTACATTGTATGTCGACTGGATTGTATCGTATACCTCTAGCAATTCTTGCTCTGTGCGAACCCCAATTCGCCCCATCCCGCTATCAACCTTTATATGTAGTTGTAAAGGATTTGCCTCACCAGCTAGCAGCGTTGAAGCTTGCTGTATCCATTCACTAGAAAATACAGTCTGTGTAATACGCTGTTGCGCTGCATAGGGTGCAAACGCTACTGGCGAGGCTCCTAATATTAGTATGTCTGGTTCTTCGAAATGTGCTCGAATATGTAATGCTTCGTCTGGTGTAGCCACTGCAAGCATCGTTGCGCCAGCTTCCAAAGCAGCTTGAGCTACTGCTATATCCCCATGTCCGTATGCATTGGCTTTTACGACTGCGATTATTTGTACATTTGGTTGAAGTAGTTCTTTTAATTTTTTTATATTTTGCTGAATTGCTTTTAAGTCTACAATTGCTTTCGTTGGTCTAAATTGCTGCTGTGTCTCCATTAGAATACCCTCTTTTTTATTTATTAAACCGTTATGTATTGAAAAAACTACCATATAACAATTCAATTATGCCTTGGCTTCATTACATCCAGATTACAATATTAATGACTTCTTTCGGGGTTCTTCAACTTGATTCAGCAAGGATTGAAAAACTTCCTACTGATGCAGTGCATTCAGCCTCCACTTATCGAAGTAGAGAACTTCTGCAAATGTAAGTTAAATTTCAGGCGTAATACTCGTCCACAATTCGAATTATACTTAGCTCCACTTACTTAAAAATTTACAGCTAATTACTTAAATTCGACGACGCGCTGCCATCTCCCTTTTTTTCCCTATAAAAAACAGTACGTTTTTTATAAATTACATAACACTATTCTATAGATAGTATTAATCGATAGAATAGTGTAGTGATTAAACGTGCATTTTTCTAATAAGCTACAGCTTTCCGCTAAAGAAAGCTGTAGCTTAAATATTATTTCATACTACTTATCGTCATGGAAGCGGCAACTTCCATCATTTCTTCTCTAGTTAATTTACTAGAAGCTACAAAGAATGCAACTCCATCTTTTTCCCAGCTAATAGACGTATCGGTAATAGCACCGATTGTAAACCCTAAGTCTACAGGATCGCCAGGCGACGTAACTGGTAACATAGACGTCTCCTTCATAACTGGTTGTTGCATAACTGTGAACGCTTTATCACCTTCGAATGTTAAAATAACACGATCCATGCCACCCTCACGAATAGCCTTTTCATCCGTCATTTTAGTGTTCTCAAAATTGACAACTGGATAATGCGTTTGGAACTCCTCATACTCTACCTCTGCACCAACAGCCTCTTTTTCGCCATCTTCACCTTTAGCACCTTTATCATCTGTTGCATCTTTTTCATCTTTATTTGTAGGTGCAGCTTGTTCGCCTTTTGAATCATCTGATTCTGTAAATTGCTCAACAGCATACTCTTTAGCAGCATGTTGTACACCTAATTTAATATTATTAAATGTAATACGGATTTGCTCTTCCTTAACATCATTCATAATAACTACAGACGTAGGAAGCATAGTTTTCTTATCCACTGTAATGACTTGGTGAGGCATACTATTTTTATAGCTATTTCTAGTAGCCGCTTCAAATATATATGCTTTGTCCTCTTCTTTCATGACTAAATTTTTATCTTCAGCTAAATCTTCTGCTAGTGCTCCGATTAAATATGCCTGACTATTTTTCTTTGGCCAATCACTTTGGAACTTATACATTTTGTTTAATGTTGGTGTAACTACAAAAACGCCATCAGCATTACGCACAATCATTTGTGAAACATCTTTTCCACTTTCAACTACTTCCACTCGATAGAAATCAGGCTTAGTATGCCATACTGTAACATCATACGTTCTAGGTTCTCCACCTGATTTAATCTCCATCTTAGCATCTAACTCATAACCATTCGTCTCTGACCATTTACCATTAACTTTCTTTAACACTTTTTCCTGTGAGGCTGTACCACACGCCGACAGAAGTAATATCGCACAAATTAAGACGAGCCAAGTAACTAAACGGTTGCCCACGCTTTCACCCTTTCTTCTTTCAAATCCACTACGACAATATATGAACCGTATGTGTCAGTTATGTCATTTGATGAAAAGGCAATATATTTTATTACAACAGTAATATTACTTGCGCGGCTGCATATTGCTTAGAATGCGTGATGCTGACAAAGCCATTCACAGGCTCTCCTTTAAAATATAAAACAGGGTTACCAGCTTCCCCTCTTAATATTTCAATATCTTGCAATGCACAATCTTTACCGATACCTGTGCCTAGCGCTTTTGAAAAAGCCTCTTTTGCCGCAAATCGTCCTGCTAAAAATTCTACTTTGCGAGATTCCGTATGCAAAGCAAATAGTGCTCTTTCTTTCTCTGATAATATTCGGTCTTTAAATTTATCCGTCCGTGTCATTGCCTTCACAATACGCTCGGTTTCTACAATGTCGAGACCTATTCCTTTAATCATATGAACTTCTCCTTTTCTTATTTCCAAAAAGCCATGTATAATAATTGTAAATTGAGGTGGAGCTATGTTTAGTAGAACAGAAAATTTTAAGCAATATACAAGTTATTACCCTGTTGTTTCAACATTAATAGCTGTGAATCTAATTCTTTATGTATTAACCCTTATTCCCATTATAGGGGAGCTGCTGTGGAACTATGGGATTCAAGTCAATTTCCTCATACAAAGCGGTGAATGGTGGCGAGTATTCTCAGCCATGTTTTTGCATGCAAACTTTATGCATGTGCTATTTAATATGTTTTCTCTGTTTTTATTTGGACCAGAACTCGAAAAAATTGCTGGTAAAGCACGTTTCATTACGATTTACTTATTATCTGGCATCGTAGGTAACATGGCAACCTTTATGCTTAATGATGGAAGCTATGCAAGCCTTGGCGCAAGTGGTGCAATTTTCGGGATTTTTGGAGCATTCGGTGCTCTTGTTTACTATACTCGTCGCACGATGCCAATGCTTCGTAAGCTTATATTGCCGATTATCGTCATCAGTGTCATCATGACTTTCTTACAGTCCAATGTAAATGTTTATGCCCATATAGGTGGTTTAGTGACAGGTTTCATTCTCGGTCTTATTTACTTACATCCCACAAGAATTTTAAGCTGGCGCAAGCAAAAAATGGCTGGCAAATAGCTTATAAAAAGAGGAGCTAACCCAAACTGTGATATCTTCATCACTTTGGGCTAGTCCTCTTTTTTAGCTCACAAACGTTACCTCACTGTTATGGTATCGTTGAAATTATAGTACAACTGTATCCTCTTTAGCCATTTTTATTTTTTTCCATTCTGTTGCGGTTAACCCATATACGACTTGATCTACATAATGATCGTATAACCATTCAGCATCCCGTAACCGTCCTTCTTCATTAAAACCTAATACTTTTGGAATTGTACGGCTACGAATATTTCCTACTGCAACTCGTACTTCAATACGATGTAACTTTAAATAGTCAAAAGCAAAATCGATGAACGCCTTCATAGAATTCGTCACAAGCCCCTTGCCAACAAAATCATTACCAAGCCAATAGCCAATGCTCGTCCATTTATGTTGCCAATTTACTTGGTGATAACCAATAACGCCTGCTAACTTACCATCATAGTAAATCCCAGCCTGTATCCCGTTATTATCAACATATTGTTGCATCGCATTTCGTACAAAATGCTCCGTATCTTTCACTGATCTCACATTGTCTACAAAGGGTAACCACTCACGTAAAGTGTCTCGCGAACGATCCGTTAATGCAAATAATTCATCTACATCGCTTAAATCTAACATTTTTAAATATGTGTGTTCATTTATGTTGTATCTAAACATTAATCCCACCCCTTTTCGCCGATTTATTCTATTATAAACGCGTTTTCCCTATTTTCGTATATAAAAAAAGCCAATCTCCACATTTCCATGTAAAGATTAGCTTATTTCTCTATTAATGTTCATACCAAGATAATATGGTTTCGGCATCTCGTTGCTCTATGCTTGGTACATTACCCGTCATACCAGACATCCCTGACATTACCGTAGCTTTTATAGACATTACTTGCTTGCGTTTTTGGAAATACGTTTGACTACTTTCCATAGATTGTATCCGTTTTTTCTCCATAAACAATGTAATACGGCTGAATATACGATATTGCATTGCAAGTTGCTTTCCATCGATCATATAACCTGCTGTTCTATGTTGCCAAACGCCAAGTAATATGGATAGTGGAATTAACAATAATGACAACAACCCATAAGGATAGAAGTAATAACTACAAGCACCTATAATCGGTACAAGCCAGAAAAAGTCGATGCGATAAAAAAATGGACGTGCTCGTTTCGGAGCCCTTGTAAATTCAGGTTGCCAATTCATTTCAGGGAAAAGTTGCACTAATGTTTGCAAACAATCTTGCTTTTTAATTAGTGGAAACAATGCAATTTTCTTATCTCTACCATTTTCACCGTTGCCACCAGCACTTTCTACAACAACAGTTGCAAAGCCAAATACTTGTCTTAAAGGATTTTCAACAATTCGGATTGCCTGTATTCGATTTAACGGTAGTGTAATTCTTTTCTTTTCCAGTAACCCCTTAGTAATCATTAGCTTTTCATCTTCAATGCGAACTGTATAATCATAATAATTTACAAGTGTGATGACTACCG
Source organism: Lysinibacillus sp. JNUCC-52 (assembly GCF_015999545.1). Lineage (NCBI taxonomy): Bacteria > Bacillati > Bacillota > Bacilli > Caryophanales > Bacillaceae > Lysinibacillus > Lysinibacillus sp. JNUCC-52. Next base: position 3,212,719 of record NZ_CP065546.1, on the reverse strand, counting down.
ATACTAACCAAGCAACAATAAGGACGAACATAACCATTACGGCAACTAAAAATGCCCCCACCTTCGCAAAATCCGCCAGTTCATGGAAGACTTCATCATAGGGAATAATATCTGAAAACTGCGAGACTATTGCTGCAAGACCAGACAACACTACGCCTATCCCACCAGAAGTCGTTGCTAACACAAGTAAATCCCGCATTGACATATGATAAATTGCAGGAGTCGTTATTTCACCGACTTGCTGCTCAGGTGATTGTTCTTCGTCTAGATGTTTAGCTACTTGCGTTTTTGCTCGACGCATTTCTTGCTCTATTACATCTGCCGCATTTTTTCGAATAGCTGTTAATTCTGCCTCTGGCTTACCGCCCTTATTCCCTGCAGTCTCTACTTGCACCTTTACTAAACCGAAGATACGGTGAAAAATACCTTCATGATAATTTAAGCTTTGAATACGTTCAAAAGGAATATATCGCTTCTTTTTTACGAATAACCCATACTTCACCCGTAATTCGCCATCCTCAAACCAATAAACAAAGGTACGCCATTTAACGATACCACCAACTAGCGCAAGCACAGCCGCTACTCCCCACACACCAAACAATAACACTGTTTCAAAAAAATATTCGCTGCGGAAATTAAATGAAAAGTTAAAACCGTTACTAATAATAATAATAGCAACAGGAAGTATCATACTTTTTAGTGCTTTGACACTAGAAATAATAGCCGATACAGGGTGCAAACGATAAATTTCATTAGACATCATCTTCTGCCACCCTTGCTAATTCCGAAATACGCGCACGAAGTCCATCTGCTTCGTTCATGACAAGCGCAGGAATGGTATGTACTGTGGCAGCTGTAGAGATTGAAATATTACCTAAGCTATATCTTTTTAAAATTGGTCCCTGTGTAGTATCAACATGTTGTACACGTACCATTGGTATGAGTGTGCGTTTTACTACAAATAATCCATGTTGCACTTCAATTTCATGTTCACGGACTTCATATCGCCAACGCTCCCAACGGATCTTAGGAAATAAATACACCAATAAAAAAACGCTTAATAAAACAACAGCAATTGCGATGATATAAATAAATGAAGGCCATTCAAAATAATAAGTTCCGTAACATACCAAAGCAGATATGACTAACAATAGTAGTGTTTGTAAAACACCATACAATCGCCATACCGTTAACCCTTTTCGAGAAATTTGATGAATTGGTTCAGCTCTCATGTTGTTCCCCCTCTTTTAATTACCTATGTATACGTACACTAACACTAATTTGTTTCATTATAAATACAAAAAAACCTTACAGCCAATTTGACTGTAAGGTTCAAAAATTAATTAGTCTTCATGACGACGTGGTGCACGTGAACGACCTTGTCCACCTTCACGGCGAGCTCCGCCTTCGCGACGACCACCTTCACGACGGCCTCCACTGTTGCGACGATCTCCGCCACCACTACCTTCACGACGGTTACCGCCATAGCTACGACCGCCACCGTTTCTGTTACGACCGTTACGATCACCACCGCGACCGCCGCCGCCACCAGAACGCTCACGGCGCATTGGTAATGGACGTTCTTCTGTAATTGTAACAGGCGAATCATCTGGCTCTTTTGTTAATGAACGTAATGCAGCAGCTACTACATCAATTGCATCATGGTTTTCAAGAACTTCTGTAGCTAATGTACGATAATCACCTAAGTTATTAGTTGAAATAATACCTTCAAGCGTCTCAATAGCTAAACGTTGTTGACCTACTAAAGCTTCGTCATTTGTTGGTGGACGAAGTGGTGTCATACGTTTTTTCGTTGTTTCTTCAACGATACGTAAATAACCCATTTCACGAGGTGTTACAAACGTTACTGCAAGACCTGATTTTCCTGCACGGCCAGTACGACCGATACGGTGAACGTAAGACTCAGGGTCTTGAGGAATATCAAAGTTATATACATGTGTAACGCCTGAAATATCAAGACCACGAGCGGCAACATCTGTTGCAACTAGGATATCAATTTTATTTTCTTTAAATTGACGTAATACTGAAATACGTTTTGCTTGGCTTAAATCACCGTGAATTCCTTCTGCAAGGTATCCGCGGATTGATAAAGCTTGTGCTAACTCATCTACGCGACGTTTTGTACGTCCAAAGATAATTGCTAATTCTGGTTGGTGAACATTCAATAGACGAGATAAAACATCGAATTTTTCACGTTCAGCAGCTTTTACAAAAAATTGTTCAATGTTATCCACTGTTAATTCTTTTGCTTTAATTTTTACAATTTCAGGTTCACGCATAAATGTTTCAGCAATTTTACGGATTGCTGGTGGCATTGTAGCTGAGAATAATAATGTTTGACGCTCAGCAGGTACGTTTTCTAAAATTGAGTTAATGTCTTCGATGAAGCCCATGTTTAACATTTCATCTGCTTCGTCCAATACAAGTGTTTGAACATCTTCTAGTTTTAAAGTACGACGATTAATATGGTCTAAAATACGACCTGGTGTCCCAACAATAATTTGTGGTTTATTTTTCAGTGCACGAATTTGACGGCCGATTTCTTGACCACCGTAAACTGATAATAATTTCACACGCTTGTCGTAACCGATTTTATATAGTTCTTCTGAAACTTGAATCGCTAATTCACGAGTTGGAGCAATTACTAATGCTTGGATATTAGGGTTTTTAGGATCGATTTTCTCGATAAGTGGAATACCAAAAGCGGCAGTTTTACCTGTACCAGTTTGCGCTTGACCTAATACATCGCGACCTTCAATGGCAAAACGAATAGTTCCCTCTTGGATTGGTGTTGCTTCTTCGAATCCCATACGTTTTACTGAACGTAATGTAGATTCGCTAATATTTAATTCTGAAAAATTTGTCAAACTTCTCAATCTCCTTTTTTCCTTTTAAGTTGACAAATGGTTACATTTTCAGATGAAGTTGTCGGCAAATTCGAGCCTGTGTTGTGGAACGTTTCCGTTACTTAAAAATTTTCTCTACAAAGTTCCATGTAGAGCTCTCTTATATGAAAAGGAAAGCCCGGTCTTTACCGAGCGGTTTGATTCTGCGTAATTATTCACTTAGAATAAAACCGTTATGTTCAAAAAAAAGTACTCTTCAACCAAATTATGAAGAGTCTTCGCACAAAATGTATCCATTGCTTACACTAGTCTATCATGGTAATGAACCGTATGCAACGATAACGCATGAGTCGTAATAATCTGACTACTTTATCGCTCTTTTAAAAACGCTAAAACCTTCGTAAACCAGTCAAAACAATCTTCACAATAACAAATATGATGTTTTCCATTATCAGAAAAATACAACTTTTTATTCATGGAGGCTAATTGATCGAATAAAAATTGGGCGGTATGATATGGTACAATCCCATCTAATTTCCCCTGAATAATATAAACAGGCACTTTAATATCTTGATAATATGGCGCCACCTTTTGAACAAGTTTCATAAATTCGATTGTTGCTGATAATGGCACATTATTAAACTTATGTCGATATCTCAAATACAGCTCATTATTAGAAAGGTTTCGATGATACGCCTCAGTCGCCAGCATTTTAAAATCCTTTACGAGTTGCTTAGGGCTTACATATTTAGCTGCCGCACTGAGCAGTACGAGCTTCTTCACTTTATATCGCTTTGCTAAGTAGAGCGCAATAATTCCGCCCATTGAAAAACCAACAACAATAATTTCCTCGACTTTTTTTGAAAGCGCTCGAAAAGCCAACTCGGCATCCATTAACCAATGCTGTGCTGTAAAACCTTTCATATTCAGTTCTTCCCCATGTCCTGATAAAGTAGGTGCTTCGATTAACCAATTTGTATTAGCACGTAAATAAGCGGTAAAAGGCTCTACTTCATAAGCCCCACCTGAAAATCCATGTAAACATAATACACCTATTGCCATTACTCTCACCTCTAAAAAAGTGGACGTTTTACGAGCAATATAGCCCGCCATTATGATTTTTTCAAAAAAGGTAAAAACCCGCATATGATGTCTATTACAGCAAAAGCGGATTTTTACCCTGTCGGTAACTATTCATTATAATAAATTATGAAGTAAATGCTTGTAAAATCGTTTCTAGCTTCATGCCACGTGAGCCCTTTAATAAAACGATGGACTGCTCCGTAGCCTGTTGAAGCTTTGCAATAATTGGTGCAAAATCATCTTGCTCATATAGTAAATGATCAGCATCAAAACGTTCTTTTAACACTTCATATAAATAGGCCATACGTGGACCATATAAACAAACGTAGTCAATCTCACCTTCATGAATAGCTAGTGATAAGTCTTCATGGAAGCTTTGTTCATTCGCTCCAAGCTCGAGCATATCCCCTAAGACAAGCCACTTTTCAGGACGAATCGTCGTTGTTGCAATAAACTGAATAGCAGCCTTTACAGATGTAGGTGCAGCATTGTAGGCATCATTAATAAATAATGCACCTTGATTTCCATATACTTGTTGCATGCGCATATCTGTTAATGTGACACCTTTTAACGATTCGCGAATTTGTTCATCATTTAACCCTAGCTTTTGGGCGATAAGCATTGCAATCAATGTGTTTTTCACCTGGTGCTTACCAAGAACTGAGATAAAGAAATCCCCTTCAATCGCGCCGTGCGTTGTAAAGCTACTTCCATTGGCTGTTGCCTCAATATTGTCAGCATATAACAAATCGCCTCGTTCTAAACCAAATGCCTTCGCATTTAAATTTTGCTCTTTTGCAACAAGTTCTTTTAGCAATGGTTCGTCACCATCATAAAAAAGGACACCATTTTTCTGCATGCCTTGAATAATTTCAAACTTCGCTTTAGCAATGCCCGCACGAGAGCCTAAATCCTGCATATGCGCCTCGCCAATATTTGTAATTACCGTTATATGAGGTCGAGCTAATTTTGTTAAAAATTCAATCTCACCAAAGCCACTCATGCCCATCTCAAGTACTGCAACGTCTGTATCCTCATCAAGCTGTAAAATCGTAATCGGTAAACCTAGTTGGTTATTAAAATTGCCAATCGTTTTTTGCACTTTAAAAAACGGAGCAAGCGTACCTGCTAAAATATCCTTTGTTGACGTTTTACCATTCGAGCCTGTAATGCCAATAAAAGTTGCCTTATGCTCGTCACGATAAGCACGTGCCATTTGCTGTAATGCCAGCTCTGGGTCATCGACAAATAATAACGGAACACCCTTTGGTGGATTCGGTTCATCTTTTTGCCAAAGCGAAGCACCAGCTCCTTTTTCAAAAGCTTGTTGTACAAACTTATGACCATTTGCCATTTCTCCACGAAATGGTACAAATAAATCTCCTTGATTGATTGTTCTTGTATCAATAGATATACCAGTTACTACCGTCTCTCCAAAAGCTGGCTCCTCAACATTCAACCATGCTGCTAATTGTTTTAATGTCTTTTTCACAATAATCCCACTCAGTCTTTTTTATATTGAAGCTGTTGTTTTTCCTCATAACGCTCAAGTGCTAGCGCAATCAGTCGATTAATAAGCTCTGGATAGCTTACATTTGTATGTTGCCAAAGAAGCGGATACATACTTACAGGCGTAAAACCTGGCATCGTATTTACTTCGTTAATATATATGTCATGATCTGCCGTAACAAAGAAGTCTGCACGTACTAAACCGCTTCCATCTAAAATTTTAAACGCGCTTTTTGCATGTTCTTTTAAGCTTGTTACAACATCTGTAGGTAGCTCTGCAGGAATAATAAGCGCCGTTGAGCCATCCTTATATTTCGAGTCGTAATCATAAAATTCAGTCATAGGTTTAATCTCACCTGGCACTGAAACTTCTGGATAATCATTGCCCAGTACAGCTAGTTCAATTTCACGTGCTACAATTCCTTGCTCCACTACAATTTTACGGTCAAATTGCAAAGCCACCTCAATCGCTTTCATAAGCTCTTGACGATTTGAAGCCTTACTTATGCCAACACTTGATCCTAAATTGGCAGGCTTTACAAACATCGGCCAAGCCAATGTTTCTTCACAGCGCGTTAAAATAGTCTCTTGCTCATTAGTCCATTCACTGCGAATGAAGTACGTATATGGCACTTGTGGTAAACCCGCAATTTCAAACAATTGCTTCATAATCACTTTATCCATACCTGCTGATGACGCCAATACACCATTTCCGACATACGGAAGATTTAATACTTCAAGTAAGCCCTGTACGGTTCCATCTTCCCCATTTGTGCCGTGCAGTAAAGGGAAAATAACATCAAATTGTACTGCTGCGCCATTTTGATCGATTAAAAATGCTGTAATATTATTTTCTAAAACAATGGCATCATCACCAAATTGCAATTCTTCAATCGAGCTTGCAGGTTTTTCTAAACGCTCCCCGCGTCGCCATTCCCCACTTTGTGTAATGTAAATCGGATATATCTCATACTCCTCGAAATTCAAAGCTCCAGTGACCGCACACGCTGTCGACAATGACACTTCATGCTCCGCTGATTTTCCGCCGTATAATAAACCGATTCTTTTTTTCATTTTTGTGCCCTCCACATACTTCTTGAGTATTATTAGTTTATCACGAAACGTCTTGACAAATGACATAAAAATCTCACCGTCAAAATTACGGTGAGATTTGAGTGCCTTATTCATTCAAAAGTTATCACCTAAGTAAATGACAGACTATCACTTGCTTCGGTTCCCTTGATATTTGGCTGGTGAAATACCTGCTAAATAGCGCTAAATAATTTGAATCAATTCATCGTGTTCGTTTTTCAAAATTGTATTTAAATCATCCCAGACTTCATCTGGGAAGTTATAATCTGATAAATTACGAATTTCTATACCATATGCAGCTTTCGGCTTCTCGATGCGATATAGTGATAACAATGCACCATCCTTAGCAAAAGAACGATAAGCTCTCAAAAATTCTGGTGTAAGACAAGGAATACTTGATTTTACTTTCCGTCTCCAAAAACCCGTGCTTCGTTCTTTCTCACGAATTAACGAGTTAATGACATTTGCAACAAGTAAATCCGAATCACTTAAATGGCGAAAATAAATCTTTGTCATTTTTTCTACATCCGAAGAACAATACACAAACCGATTTTGCAGTTTATTAAAAAATGGCGATGTAATCGGTTCTTTTTTATGGCTAATGTAAAGCAGTTCTCCTTGCTCCATTGCAGTCAGCTGATCTAGCCTCTTTTCATCCATAAAGTCTATCCAACACAATTCCTTTGACTCTGTAGCCTTTTTTACAAAACGAGGAACCTCCTCGTCTGGTACATAATCAAACTGTGTATGCATATTAAATGATCCATCTTCATAGGAATGCTTAAGTAAAAGTAAGTGATGCAGTGGATCTAAAGCAGCCACAAATTGCGAAAGCTTAAGCCCGCTAAAAATAACAAATTTATCGACATCGTTCATATGAACATATATATGATACATAAAATCTTCAGCTGACTTTAATTTCTTAGCCACAACCATCACCCCATTCTTCACTTCATTATAAAACTAATCATCATTTTTTGAAACATTTTATGCTATTTGTCGTCAGAACAATATACTCAGGCGTAAAATTGTTTTTTGCGTTATAATGTTAATGTTCAACATGCGTATGTACGCATCTCTTTAAACTATTTTATTTTAGGTGGCTTTTATGGAAAATAAACGAAATTTCGTGAACCGTTTTGACTGGACGCTCGCTTTTATACTTTTCACTTTCCTTGTCATTAGTTTGTTAGCTATTGCATCTGCGCAAACTTCTGGACAATACGGCATTAACTACGTACCAAAGCAGTTACAGTGGTATGTAATTGGTGCAGTTATTATCGGTGTCATTATGTTTTTCGAACCCGATCAATATAAAAAAATGGCTTGGTATATGTATGGAGCAGGGATCGCCCTTTTAGTTTTACTTATTTTCATGCCGGAAGGAAAAGGTCAGATTGGTGAGCCTGTAAATGGAGCAAAAAGCTGGTTCCATACACCGCTCGGCAATATCCAGCCCTCCGAATTTATGAAAACTTTTTATATTTTAGCACTTGCGCGACTTATTAGTAAGCACCATGAAGTTTATTCTTTAAGATCTATAAAATCAGACTTCATTTTACTAGGCAAAATCGGTATAACGTTGATTATACCACTTGGTATTATTATGAAACAGCCTGACCTTGGATCTGCACTCGTTTTCTTTGCAATTACCGCAGCACTTGTCATTGTAGCAGGTATTTCTTGGAAGATTATATTACCTACTTTTTTAGGGGGCGCAGTTATCGGGGGAAGTCTCCTTTGGATGGCGCTTTACATGCAGGACTTTTTAGAAAAAACATTTGGCTTTAAAGCTTACCAGTTTGCCAGAATTTATTCTTGGCTAGATCCTTATTCATATTCTTCTAGTGATGGCTACCATTTAATCACTTCCTTAAACGCCATAGGTTCTGGCGAAATTTTCGGTAAAGGTTTCCGTGGTCGCGAAGTATACGTAGCAGAAAATCATACGGACTTCATATTTACCGTCATTGGTGAGGAATGGGGATTTATTGGTGCAAGTATCGTAATCTGTATTTTCTTTTTGTTAATCTATCATTTAACAAAAACGACTCTTTTGTTAAAAGATCCTTTTTCAACTTATGTATGTGCAGGAATTATTGCAATGATTACCTTCCACGTATTCGAAAATATAGGCATGACAATTCAATTATTACCAATTACAGGTATTCCACTTCCATTCATTAGCTATGGAGGAAGTTCACTAATGGGCAATGCGCTCGCCATTGGACTGGTCTTTAGCATGCGTTTCCATTATCGTACTTACATGTTTACAACGCACGATGAAGATGATTAAAAACTGAAATAAAAAAGAATGGATTGTCTTCATTTTAAAAGACGATCCATTCTTTTTTTGTAAAACGAGTTAAGCTTGAACTTGCGGAGTTTGCGTTGGTGGTGTGAGCACTTTTAAAAGTTCAAGTCGAGACTTCGTTACAGTGGCAGTCACACCCAACTTCGATAAATTCGAAACAATCTTTTTCAAATCTACTTCCTTCGTCATACATTCCACCTCAATCTTTCCTCGATTTTATATAACGTTTTATTTCCAAAAAAGTTTCAATATTCTATGTTATAGATGTCAGACAAGTCTATTTATATCTATCATACCATTTAACTCGTCTTTAATATTTTTCAATTTTGTTACAATGTAAATTATGTTTAATGACCATTTTGTACGGCAAAAAAAACTGATTTGATTTAACTATATTCTTTGCACATCTCATAGGTTCTATTCATATTTCCTCATTATTTTTTTCATTCAATATGGATAGTTGGGACCAGTTAAAACCTCTACCAAAGGAGGGTATAGAAGAAGGAATATTTATTGTGGAATAACCGCTAAGCGAAATAAAAAAGACTAAAAAAACTTTTTTACATTAGCTAACAATAATGCTTTTCCTCCGTTTCCTTGTATTAGCAAGAACAAGAGAGGTAGAATATACATACTGAAATATTGTAAGAAAGCAGGAAATTAAATGATAAAACCAATTTTACTCTTAATGTCAGTACAATTTCTCGTCTACTTAGGCTTCGGAATTATTATTCCAGTCTTACCTGAAGTCATCGTGCAACACGACTGGCAAAACATTCATGTAGGCGGTTTACTGACAGTGTATTCACTTGCAAGTTTTTTTACTGCACCACTTTGGGGAAAGCTATCCGATAAAGTCGGACGTAAGCAACTTATTTTGACGGGATTGGTTGGATTCAGTCTCAGCTTTATCATTTTTTCAATTTTTATTGATAATTTAACGATGTTATACGTATCACGAATAGTTGGTGGCTTATTCTCAGGTGCACTCTATACAGCGGTAACAGGATTTATCGGTGACATGTCGAGCGAGGAAGATCGTAATAAATACATGGGTTTCATGGGCATGTCCATCGGTCTAGGTTTTATCTTTGGTCCTGCAATTGGCGGCATGCTAGGTCATTATAGCTTGCAATTACCATTCATCGCATCAGCAGTTTTAATTGCGCTATTATTTATTTATGCAATTTTCGTCTTAAAAGAACCAGAAAAACGAAAAGATGTAACAAAACGAGCAATTGTACCAAAAGGTGTTGGCAAAATGCTGCAATACCGTGTTCGTTATTTATTTATGTTTTCATTTTTAGTAACTTTTATGCTCGCAGGAGTAGAAGCAACATTCCAGCTTTTCCAAATTGATCGTATTCAGATCACACCATTGCAAATTGGCTATTTATTTATGTTTAGTGGCTTTGTAGATGCTGCCATACAAGGAGGCGTTGTTCGTCGTATTAAAAATGGTTCGGAAACGTCATGGCTTATCGGAGCTCAAATCGTTACTGCAATCGGTATGCTTTTATTTACTTTAACGGGCAATCTATTGATGGCAGGATTTGCACTTTGTGTATTTACAGCTGGAAATGCCCTTGCAAGAACTTGCGTTGTGTCACTGTCCTCCAAAGAATCAGGTGGCCAATACGGAACAGCAGCAGGACTTTCTTATTCTATGGACAATTTAGGACGTATTCTCGGTCCTCTATTTTTCACGTGGTTATTTACAGTGGAATCGAATCTTGGTTACTACATCGCTGCTGCAATCGCCATTATCTCAATTAGTTTGATGTTTATTTATCGAGCATCAAATAAAACTTTACGCTTTGAATAATTTACTTACAAAATGTCGTATCTTATAATAACAGACGTTTTTAATTTTATTTGTTAAAGGCATTGATGTTTGAAAGTGTAAACTCGGAGGACACCGCATGAACAAAACGATAAATTTGTCACTACCTAAAGAGCTCTACCCATTACGTTCTGAAATTGAAAGTTCGCTGCTTCCAGCGATTATTATTTCGCCAGCTAAACGAACAACTTCATTAACAGAAAGTAAATTTGCCGGTGAACCTTATTTACCATATTATCAAACACTTCCAAAAGACATTACTGGTGAATCTATGCGTTTATTAGCTCAAATAAATTTTGCAGAAGTACCGCAAATACAAGGTTTTCCTACACAAGGGATTTTGCAATTTTTTATATCATCTAATATTTTTGCCAATGCAGCGTATTATAAAGAAGATATTTTTCAACAGTTTTATAAGGTACGATTTTACCCGACAGTAGAATCCAACATTACTATGACAACACACCATCACCAATCACATTCCTCAAATAATTGGTTTCCTATTAATGAGGAGTTAGCATTACAATTCCACTCCACGTTAGAACCTGTTTCTGCGTTAGATTATCGAGCTGTGCATCATTTACCTAGCCTAATAGCTACTCTAAATTATGATGTTAATTTGCACGAAATATATTTACAGCATTTTTTAGGTGCAGGAGCAAAAATAGGTGGTTATGCATATTTTTTAGATGAGGACATTCGACATACGTCACAGCTCTTACAACGCTATGATGTCCTTTTACTACAGATTGATTCTAATGATGAGTTCGGTATTATGTGGGCAGATAGTGGCGTAGGGAAGTTTTTTATTAATCGTGAAAAACTGCTACAACAAGATTTTTCGGATATATTATTTCAATGGGAATATTATTCCTAAGCTAGTGAGAGTCCCCTTCTCTTTTGAAGCGGCTTATCGACAGAAACATAATCGGCAAGCCATACGACATGAAGGCTTGCCGCTTTGTTCGTTATAGTGCTCGCTGTCCTGACAAGACTCTAGCATTGTTTTTTCATCAATTTATAGAAGTGCTATGGATTACCTCTTCATATTTTGGGGTAATCTTTTCTATGGTAACAACAAATAGCGGACTCTTCTTTCTTTCCACCTGAAAAGTAGGCTATACTAAGTATTATATGAAATATAGTAGAGGGGTGCAGGAATGAGCATTTTTACAGATGTAGAATATCTAGTACCTTTAGTATTAATCTTTAACATCTTATCAGCGATGACCATTATTTTTTTAGAACGTAAAGATGCCACTTCTACATGGGCATGGATTCTTGTCCTATTTTTCTTGCCATTAGTTGGATTTATTTTATATTTACTAGTCGGCAGGCAACTGCGGAAGAAGCATTTGTTTCGGTGGGAAGGACGCAAAGATATTGGGATAGATAACCTGATTAGCTACCAAATTGATACGATTCGAGAGGATACATTCGAGTTTCGCATTGAAAATGCTGAAAATTATAAAGAGATGATTTACATGCATTTAAAAACGAATAATGCCGTACTAACACAAGACAACCATATTGCTATTTTTGATGATGGTGCGGACAAGTTTGAACAGCTAATAAGAGATATTGAAGCAGCAAAAGACCATATCCACATTCAATATTATATCTTTCGTTTAGATAATTTAGGTACGCGTCTTGTCGACGCAATGATCAAAAAGGCAAAACAAGGGGTAAAAGTGAGGCTCTTGTATGATGAAATGGGCTCCCGCAATGTTAAAAGAAGACATTTCAAAGAACTTCTTGCAGCGGGCGGTGAGGTTGAAGTGTTCTTCCCCTCCATATTCCCACTACTCAATCCACGTCTAAATTTTAGAAATCACCGTAAAATCGTAGTTATTGATGGTCGTATTGGTTATATTGGTGGCTTTAATGTAGGAGATGAATATCTTGGACTCCAAAAGAAATTTGGCTATTGGAGAGATACTCATTTACGCATTGAAGGTAGTGCCGTCCATCCGCTACAAACACGCTTTTTGCTAGATTGGAATCAAGCTTGTGCACAGCAAAAAATGGGCTATTCAGATCGCTACTTCCCAGCGATTCCGAAAAAAGGTGATGTAGGCTTACAAATCGTTTCAAGCGGTCCAGACTCTGAGTGGGAACAAATTAAAATAGGTTATTTAAAACTTATTAATATGGCGAAAAGATATATTTATATTCAAACTCCTTATTTTATTCCAGATGTTAGTTTTTTAGATGCCATTAAAATTGCTACACTTTCAGGTATTGATGTTCGTATAATGATTCCAAATAAACCGGATCATATGTTTGTTTATTGGGCTACATACTCTTATGTGGGGCAGCTACTGCGCGCTGGGGCAAAAGTTTATATTTATGAAAAAGGATTTATTCATGCTAAAGCCATTATTATTGACGATGAAGCGTCTACAGTTGGAACTGCCAATATTGATGTACGAAGTTTCAGTTTAAATTTCGAAGTGAATGCATTTATTTATGATTCAACGATTTCACATCAATTAGCAGAGCTATTTGAAAAGGATATTTTAGATTGCACGGAATTAACGTGGGAAATGTATCAAAATCGATCGAACATGATTAAGTTCAAGGAATCTATTTCGCGTTTGTTAACACCAGTATTGTAGCTACTTAATAATGTTCCCTGGATGCCGAGACAAAAGAAAAAAGTGTTAGATTGACTGGAGTCAATCTAACACTTTTTATGTTGTTGATTTCCGCTACGACGGTTGCGTCTCCCCTGTTTTCATAAGGATAGTACAACAACTTGTCGGTTTAACATCGACTAAAGCTATAGTCCAAGAAACTAGACAAAAGGATCAAAACCGTGCATCGCCAGGGTTGCGACTTACAGTGCGCCCACCATTAGCGTAAATCAACGGTAGGATTCTCTTGTTTTTTATTTCACGCCTAAATATTCTTCTAAAGTAAGATTTTGTTCTTTAATTTTTTTAGCAATTTCGACCCCTACGTAACGGTAATGCCATGATTCATACATATACCCTGTAATGTCTTCTTTGTTTTGTGGGAATCGTAAAATGAAACCGAATTGTGCAGCATTATCAAATAGCCATTGTCCAGCTGGTGTTTCTCCAAACTCCTCAGTCAGCCATAAATCATCTTTGCCAACTTCACCAATATCAAATGCTAAGCCTGTTTGATGCTCTGAAAAACCTGGTCGTGCACTATAACGGTCTGCAGCAGCCTGACCATCACGCTTCACATAGTTATTATACAAAGTTGTTTGATACTCGTAGGAACGATATCCACTAAACGCTACTAAGTTAAAACCTTGTTGCTTCGCTTCTGCAATCATTGTATTTAACGCTTGACGAGCCTCTGGACTTTCACCAGGTGCAAATGTTGATGGTAGTGGGTATCTTTTATTTGCTAATAAAACGCCATCAATATAAGTAGGCTCTGTTGGTATCGTTTGATTTGGGTAATAGCCGTTTTCATCTGGCTGCTCTTGAGGCTCAGATGTTTTATCAGGTGATTTTGGTTGTTCTTTTGTTGGCTCATCTTCTTTGCCCTTTTGTGCTGCTGGTTGTTCCTCGTCAGATGCTACATTTACTTGGCTATTTTTATAGTTTACAACTACAAAAATAGAAACAATTAATGCCACAGAAATAACAGCACCAATAATAAGTGGTAAACGACTTTTTTTCACTTTTTTTGCCCCTTTTGTACAGATACAGGGTTGCTTAACTACCAGACAGGTCGTTTCATCGAGAGTTTGCGCAACCCTAAGACCTTTAATCAGTACGCCTCGGCATTAATGGCGTCCAGATTTATTGAGCCTGCTGAAAAAAACTCTGAAAATCTGTGACCTTCGCCAAGACATTTCAATATGATATTTTTATTTTATCACTGTTCATATTTTTTAGTGAAGCTTTTCCCCTATTATTCTGTAAAAATGATAATAAGAACAACGATTGAAGCTATAGAGAAAAAGATAGACATATACTTCATCCATTTAGCTTCTTTAATATATCCCTGCTCTTTAAAGTTTTTTGCTCTGAAACCATTTGACATGGCAAACATTATAGTCATTGCTAGTACAGCAAAATTGAAGTTACCTAAAATGATAAATACAATGGCTGCGATACTAAAAACTGCAACAAGAATTGATGAAATCCATTTTGTGTTCATGCTGTTTTCCTCCTAAAAAAAATCGAGGCTACACAAGCGCCTCGACATAATTTCATTTATGATTTTGCTTTTTCGGGATGCTCCGAATAATATTTTCGACCAATATACGTTTGAAGAATTAGTAATGCACCACTGACAGACCAGTAAAGAGGTAGAGCTGCCATAGAGGACATAGAAATAAAGACAATCATAATTGGCGAAATGTAAATAAACATTTTCATTTGCTTTTTTTGTTGCTCTGGTACAGTCCATAAAGATACACGTGCTTGTACTAAATAAACAATCCCTGCAATAATTGTCATAACAATGTCTGGTGAACCTAAGCTAAACCATAAAAACTCATGTGACTTCACATCGGCAGAATATAAAATTGAAAAGTAAAGACCCATAATGATTGGCATTTGAATTAACATTGGTAAACAACCCATATTCAACGGATTGACACCATGCTTTTGATACAAAGCCATCATTTCTTGCTGGTATTGCATTTGTTCTTCTTTTGTCTTTGCTTCCTTCATTTTTTTCTGAACGGCTTCCATTTCTGGTTTGAAGGCATCCATTTTCGATTTCATTAATTGTTGCTGACGATAATTTTTCAACATAATTGGCATTAAGACTAAGCGGATAAGGACCGTAATGGCGATAATCGCTAAACCATAGCTACCTGAAAAAATATCATTCCCGAAAAACTCCAGTAAAAATTCCATAGGTTTTACAAAAACACTATAGAAAAAGCCTTCTTTGTTCTCAACTGCTTGACAGCCGCTTAATACAAAAACAACAAGACCAAGCATTGATAATAGCTTCAAATTTTTCATTTTTCCACCTACTATTATTTTTCAACTAATGTGAAGTATACCTTATAAAGACTACCTTTATCAAATAGCAAGCGCTACTTATCAATTCTTATACGTGTTATCGCAAACTTGGAACAATGGCAATCGGCTACATAAAAAAGATGCACGCTTTAGCATCGCTAATACGATCGCATCTTATAGTATGTTCATATAGTTAGCGCCAGTCATTTAATGTCCAAATTAGATTTATACGTTTTGCATCTCAGTCTCGTTCATTTCAAAACGATAAAACTCATGGTGTAGCTCATCACGGAAATGCTTTGGTGTTACACCTGTGTATTTTTTAAAAATACGTGTAAAATAGCTCTGATTACAAAAATGGAATTGGTCTGAGATTGACGTAATGCTTTTATTTGTATGTCGTAAGTAATATTGTGATTCTTCTACTCGACGAACATTTAAATATTCAACCAATGTTATGCCCACATGTTCTCTAAAAATACGTGATAAGTGACTAGTACTAATATGGAAGTTATTCGCGATACTTTCGACTGTTAAATCATTTTCTAACTCATCATTTATATACATAATCACTTTGTTGACTGTCTGATGACGGAAAGTCGGTTGTTTTCTATCTGCGATAAAATAAACAAAGAAATCGATTAAATCATCAGCAAATTGCAAAAATTCAGCGTCTTTCATTTGATTTTCAATCATATCATTACAAGCAATATTAAAAGCAAAGGCTTTCTTTGAAGGTACTTGATTGTCTAGTAATTTACGAGCAACAATCGACGCTAATACAGAAAAGTAACCTCTCACAATTTTAATAACTTGCTTGCCAAAACGTATAGAAAGAATATCAATTAATTCATGCAAAGATTTTTTTGCCTTCGCAGATTCTAAATGATAAATTTCAAATATTAACTTTGACTCAATATTAAAAAATTCTTCTACACCGACATATTGGTTAATATTATCGATTTCTTGGAAGTATCTTTTTGATATCGTTTCGGACATAGAATGTTGATGTAGTTGCATAATCTTCCCCATCTTTCCTCAGAGTGCACGAATTACATTACAATATTTGACATCGAATTGCAATTTCAAAATAAGAAAAAAGTATTTACTTATTTATCATATGAATTGAGTCCTATTACACAATTATATATTGAATATAGCTTAAAAATAACCCAACTTAAACACCAGTATTAAAAAAAAATATACTTTACAGTGAATTTTACCATATTCTGCGATTTCCTTTCAACCACATTTTGCACATCATTCTAGTTCTTATTTATCATATAAAGATAGTTGAAACCTTGTAAACTTATTAATAGACATTTAAATTTTACCATATACATAATAAAATTAATTAGTAATTAATTACTCCATATTGAATTTTATGTAAGCATTTATTCCGCTTTTTATTTTAGCAATCGACATATCTCTATTTTATTCCGAAATCTTCTCTATATAATTTATACGAATATGTAGTAAAATAGATGATAATACTATTTTTAAAAGTTAAAACGAGGTGCTAATAGTGGATCCAAAACAAATAGAAGAAATCATGGAGATTATTAAGGAGTTTTTCCCTGAGAATACTTCAATTGCAATTTCCGATACAAATGAATACTTGTACTACCAACCGAGCAAAAAGGTTGATTTAAAAATTAAGCCAGGTGACCCTATTAAAGAAGGTTCAGCTGCACATAAGGCTTTAAGCTATAATCAAAAAATCAGCACGTATATTGAACCTGATGTATTTGGTGTTGCTTACTATGGTATGAGTATTCCTTTAATGGAAGAAGGCGAGACAAAAGGTGCTATCACAGCTATCTTCCCGCAAAAACCATCTGCATTTTTAACAAACTATATCACGATTAAAATCGATGATTGTTGGTATCCAATTAAGCATGATCAAGTCATTTATCTTGAAACACAGCTTCGTAAAACATTTGTTAAAACAATGGGGCGTGAAGGCTATCACCGTTTAAATTTAAGTGATCTTGAGCTATTTTTAGCACCTGACTCATTTATTAGATGTCACCGTTCTTATATTGTAAACATTGATTACATTGATGAAATTCAGCCAGATTCACACTCAACGTTCTTATTAATAATGAAAGATGGTACGCGTATCCCTGTTAGTCAACGCTACGCAAGTTATTTCCGTCGTTCATTAGGCTTCTAATATGCTCTAGTACAGCAAGCTCCTCTTTTAGGATAGCTTGCTGTACTTTTTTCGTTTCGAAACCTCAGCTCTACAATAAAACGTTTTCTCTGTCGAAAAATCAGCCTTCCGCTCGTTTTTTCTTTGTTTACTTAATTTAATGCTAATTATAAAGTTTTTGTGACAAATTGGTGATAGTATTAATCAAATGGTTGGAGTCATACTACAACTAAATAAACAGAAAATTCATACAGGTTTTTTCTAGTTTTGTAATCGGTTTCCATCAAAATGATTTAGGGGAGGATTTTTTTATGGATGCAAATATTCAAAAACGCCTAGGTTTAAAAGAACTTGAAAGTAAAATTGTTTCTGCTGAAGCAGCAGCAGCACTTATTTCTAACGGTGATGTAGTTGGTATGAGTGGTTTTACTCGTGCTGGGGATGCAAAAGTTGTTCCAATGGCATTAGTTGAGCGTGCAAAAAATGAAGAATTTAAAATTGATGTATACACAGGTGCATCATTAGGGCCAGAAGTAGATAAATACTTAGCTGAAGCTGGTGCAATTCGTAAACGCGGACCATTCCAAGGAGATTCGGGTATCCGTAACTTAATTAACTCTGGTGATGTCCTATATGTAGACGCTCACCTTTCTCATAATGCTGAGTTAGTACGTCAAGGAATTATTGGACCAATTAAATATTTAATTCTTGAAGCAGTTGCTATTACTGAAGATGGTTATATTATCCCAACAAACTCTGTTGGTAACTCACCAATCTTTGCACAATACGCAGAAAACATTATTATCGAGTTAAACATTTCTCATCCAGAAGCTTTAATTGGTATTCATGATATTTATGTACCTGGAGAACAAGGTAATCGTGAAGCTATTCCAATGACAGATGCTATGCAACGCATTGGTGAAATCGGTATCAAAGTTGATCCAGCTAAAATTAAAGCGATTGTTATTTCTGAAGAGCCCGATGCTCCTTCATTAATCGTACCACCAGATGAAGAAACACAAACAATGGCTAACATTCTATTAGACTTCTTCCGCGATGAAATTAAAGCGGGTCGTTTAACAAAACAATTAATGCCATTACAATCTGGTGTAGGTTCAGTAGCAAATGCTGTACTTGATGGCTTTGCAGATTCTGAATTTGAAGATTTAGTTGTTGCATCAGAAGTACTTCAAGATGCTGTATTTAACTTAATCGATGCTGGTAAAGTTAAATTCGCAGCTGCTACTTCAATTACGCTTACTGAAGAATTACAGCAAAAAGTATACGGCAATTTAGAAAAATATGCTGATAAAATTTGCTTACGTCCACAAGAAATTTCTAACCACCCAGAGCTTATCCGTCGTTTGGGATTAATTTCAATCAACACTGCTCTTGAGTTAGATATCTACGGCAACGTAAACTCAACACACGTATCAGGAACTCGTATGATGAATGGTATCGGTGGTTCTGGAGACTTTGCACGTAATGCACGTCTTGGTATTTTCGTAACTAAATCATATGCAAAAGGTGGAGCGATTTCTTCAATCGTACCGATGGTTTCTCACGTAGACCACACTGAGCATGATGTAGATGTAATTATCACTGAGCAAGGTATTGCTGACTTACGTGGTTTAGCACCAAAAGAACGTGTACCTTTAATTATTGAAAACTGTGCACACCCAGATTACAAAGAACAATTATGGGATTACTACAACCGTGCTATCGAAGCAACTGGTAACCAACAAACTCCTCACATTTTAGAAGAGGCTCTTTCTTGGCATGTAAACCTTGCGAAAAACAAAACAATGAAAAAAGAAATTGCTAAAGCTTAATTTTATCAATTTTCGAATGTCTAATAAGTTCAACTTATTAGGCATTCTTTTTTTGTCGAAAATGGTATAATAAACCCACTATGTCGTAATTTGTAGTGGAGGAGTTATGAAAAAATTTATCTATTTGATTATATTCTTTTCATTTTTTGACCTATTTACTCAGCTGCCTGTAATGAGTACATATGCAGAATCTTTAGGTGCTTCTGCCTTTTTAACTGGACTTGCTGTTGGTATGTATTCTCTTTCCAATACGTTCGGGAATATTATTTCTGGCTTTTTAACCGATCGTAAAGGACCTTTTATCATTTTAATTATTGGCCTTCTAACAACAGGGCTTTCGCTAACATTATATAATTTAGTCGAAGCACCACTTGCCCTTTTAATAGTCCGCTTTATTCATGGACTAGTTGCTGGTTTTATCGTTCCTGCTGCTTTCACATTTTTAGCTAATGCTACTGAGCAAGAGAAACGCGGCAAAGGCAGTGCTATTTCTGGAGCATTTGTAGGTATTGCAGCCATAATCGGGCCAGCTTTTAGTGGTATCTTAGCAAGCCGTACTAGTGTGCCTTTTGTCTTTAATATTACGGCAAGTTGTATGCTATTGTTAGGAATCCTTTCTTTCTTTTTACTAAATTCGAATAAAGTTAAAAAAGAAAAGTCTTCTTCTAGTACCTATATCCCTATTAGTGTATTTTTTAATAATGCAGGAACATTAAAGGCTTTCTCAGGCGCATTCTTTTTAATGTTTTCTCAAGGAGTCATTGCCTATTTATTACCTTTAAAAGTTCAATCTTTAGGTTTTGATTCACGCTTAAGCGGTACATTAATGAGTGCTTTTGGTATTGTTGCTGTACTAGTATTTATTTTACCGAGTAACCGCATTTTCGATAAAGTTGCCCCAGTTAAAACATTATCGCTTGGCATTGCTTTAATGGGCTTAAGTCAAATATTGATCAGTCAGGCTGATTCGAGTATGTTACTTTACATAGCAATGGCTTGTTACGGCATTGGTTTCGGTTTGTTGTTCCCGTCTGTAAATTCATTATTAATTGATTCTACGACTGTTGAAATCCGTGGGAAAGCATACGGATATTTTTATGCCTTTTTCTCATTAGGAGTGGTACTAGGCTCCTCATTACTCGGATGGTTATCACTCGGTGTAGTCAGCGGATTTATTTTCACAGGAATTGTGTTAATCACTTTCGCTGGTGTTACCCTTATTCCAAATAAACAAGGACTTTTCCATAAGCCGCTCTAAGAAAAAACCACTTCGCTTGCGGCTAATACAGTATTATCCGTTAATTTTCAGAATTATTCGAGTGCCTGACACCAATACAAAACTCAAAAAACCTTCTCATAGCTAAATGAGAAGGTTTGTTTTTTTATTTTTCTTTTTCTTGGATTTCTTCATTGTAGAAATGAACGCCTGTATGTCCTCCGCCTTCGGAAACCATTTCGTTTGACGCTAACTTTGTTGGCGCTGTCCCTGCTTCCGTTGCTACTTCAGAAGTGACACGTTCCGCAATTCGATCATCCATATTAACATTTGATGTATTCAGAAAAGATTCAAGTTTGGACTTTGCATTGTTGAACATTTCACATGCTTTATCACGATTCTCTTTTTTACTTAAATAAGATGCTGCAAATCCTGCTAATCCAGCAAGCACAACACCTGTTCCTTTACGCTTTGCCATAATAAATCCCTCCTAAAAATATAGAAACTAGCCTTGTACTATAGCTTTTCCCTATTCTGTGAGGACTAAACATTATTTTTTTCCTTGATAGAGCATATCTAAATGTGGCAAGCTGTCGTAAATATAAGGCTCTGAGACTTGTTCAAAGCCAAAGGAACCATAAAATTTTTTTAAATATTCCTGTGCCTGTATAAATACCGCCGAACCTGGCCATCGCTGTTCGATTATATCTAATGCGAATTGAATCATTTCTTTCCCTAGTCCTGTCCCACGCATTTCCTGGCTCGTAATAACTCGCCCAATCGAGGCCATTTCAAATTTTTCACCAGGGGGCAATATACGCGAATATGCGCATAATTTTCCATTTTCAACATATGATATATGTATAGAGTTTTGATCATGGTTATCTAAATCCTCATAGCATGTTTGTTGCTCAACAATAAAAACATTTACTCGTAGCTGAATAATTTTATACAGTTCTTCTGTCGTTAATTCATCGTACGTCTGAATTTTCCAAGACATTCGCAATCACTCTCCTACTCGTTATTATCACATAATTCTAATCTTTTTCGTAATTCTTTATTATTTTGTACTTATATATGATTAACACTGACAATATGAGGGAAATAATACAATAATACAATCGATAGGAGGATGTTTTTATGAAAGATTTAGATTTAGTATATGATTGGGTAGATATGGCTTCATTAGTTGGAGGCGCAGGCTTCTTAACAGTACTTATTTACAGTGTCCTATTCTTTTAATATGTGTAATGAAAAATTTCTTTATTCAACCTAAAAAGCAATCCGCATTGTAGCTAAGAGCTAAATCGCAGATTGCTTTATTTTTATTGTTTTACATCGTTATAAGCATCCGATTTTTCAAATGCTGCGACTACATATGAACAAACAGCTACCATTTTATAATTATTTTCACGAGCATAATCTGCTGCACGATCCAATAATTTTTTAGCTACCCCTTGACCACGAAGCTTGTCTGAAACGTAGGTGTGATCCATGACCATTACTTGACCTTCCTGTTTCCACGTAATTTCCGCTAACTGTTCCCCATCCTGCTTATAAACAAAAGCTAGTTTGTTTTCCGTTTCATTTTGTAATTGGAATTCCATTTCTCACCACTCCTTTTTTTCATAGTACCATAGCTATTTGCATTTTTACAAAAATAGTAGATACGTTTTTATTGTCATCCATCCTACCGTTTATACTAAAAAAGACTGCAGATAAGCCAAGGACATATGACTTTATCTACAGTCTGAAGCACTCTACCTAATGGCAAAGCACGCTTTCATTTAATTAAACCATGTTGAAATTGTATCTTTTAAATTTGCAAAGAAATTTTTCACACTCGTCCAGAAACCTTCGTCTTCCATCAATGCTCCAAACTTCTCTTGCAATGTATTACTAATATCATTTAGTTGTTCTGACCATTTACTAAAATCAATATCTAGTTTACTAATTTTGTCCATTAAGTCCACTAATAGCTGACGATCTTTTTCACTCAAATTCACTTCTAGTTTTTCTAACTGCTCTTGTACAATTTTTTCAACATCTTCACGTGTTTCAGGCTTTACTTCAGCAATTTGTTTTTTAATTTCTGTAAGTAATTCCGCAACCTTTGCATCATCAACGCCAGCAGAATCTGCTAGTTTAGTTGCTACGGACAGTTCTTCATTGGCAACGTCTGTACGGTCTATATCTAACGTTTCGCCTGTTGTTACCTCATAGGCTTTATATATACCTACAAGCGCAGAGTGACCTGTTACAGGCTTTGGAGCTGCCACTTGAACTGTTGCATCCTCAATACCCGCTGTCAACATTGCATTTGCATACATTTCAGAAGTTACTTGTGTAATATTTGATGGTGTGACAATTTCGATAACTAAGCCTTTTCCAGCATCCTTACGCGTAATTTTCGCAGAAGAATACATACGTGAGCTTGCATTACTATCTTTAATGTATTTAGCTAAGTCATTCCCTGATACTGTTATTTCCTCAACTTCAGGATCTTCATTTACTTTTAACGATTTTTTTACAGATTCTTTTTCGGTCTCAGATAGGTTTGCGCCATATACGACAATTGGTACACCTAATTTTTCATCAATTGCTTTCGGCGGCGTATTGTCTGCTGCAAATCCTGTTGACGGTGCCAGCACACCAAACACTAGCATCGTAGCTACTAGTATTTTCCCCCATGTTTTTTTCAAATTGTGTGACCCCTTTCGCTAGAAATCATATAGCCTGTATAATGTATGTCACTATACAATTATTAGTACGAAAAAATGACGAGAAGGTTTCAGGCATGGCTCTCGTCATTTTCTATATTTTAAAGAAATTAAATTTCTTCTGTCCAGCCATCTTGCTGCTTCACTTTACCAGCCTTCATAAGTGTTCCAAGCGCTCGTTTAAATGCCGCTTTACTCATATTAAACATTTCTTTAATTTCATCTGGAGAAGACTTATCACTAAATGGCATTTTCCCGCCAACATCTTGTAAATAGCTTAATATTTGCTGTGCGTCTCCTGTGATGCGCTCGTGTTTTCGAGGTAAAAGAGACCCGTTCATTGAGCCATCATCTTTTATATCAATAATTCGCACTTCTACATCTTGTCCAAGACGTGGTTCCGCATAACGTTCTGATTCATGCACGAAAATACGATATGGTTGTTCTACCCCTAGTAAAAATGTGCCTACAGGTAATACACGATACGGACGAGCTGTAATATTTTTATTGTGCATATCTTCAAATGCACCTTCGTATAGCTCTGAAATCTTTTCCTCCGTTACTAAACGACCGAATAAATCTCCATTTCGATCTGTTCGTAATGTCATAAATAAATGATCACCAGGTTCTGGCCACACTTCTTTAACAGCAGGTAGGTCCTCTGCTTGTACAAGCACTTCACGAGAAGTACCAATATCTACAAAAGCACCTTCGCGCTCTACAACACGAAGAACGCGTGCCCAGCCGTATTCACCCTGTGCAAATGCAGGAATAGCAGTAGTAGCTGCTAAATCACCACGTCGATCCGCAAATAAAAACACTTCAAGACGATCCCCTACAGCTAGCGGTTCTGTGACCTCAGAAGCATTTAATGGTAGTTCAACTACCCCATTTGTTAAGATCCATTTCGATGCTTGTTGCTCTAACACTGTTAAAGTAACAACTTCACCTGATTTTAATTCGTTCATCAATGTCTTCCTTTCCTTCATACCATCAATTTCGCAAAATATATAATTCCGTACTTAATGCATATACTTCAAAGCAACGAGCACAAGGACACAAATATAGGTTATACAAGCAGCTCCTCTAACATGGAGATTATAGCGTGTTATAGCGTGAACATAATCTCTTATCTTATAGATTGTGCTGTTTTCTTGATGCTTCTAGCTTTTTTGCGATGTCTGGATTTTCTTCCATTACTTGCACAAGTTCCGCAATACGATCAATTGAATTCCAACTCAAATGATGCTCTATTCCTTCTACATCATTGTAAATACGCTCTTCATCTACACCAATGATTCGCAAAAATTGTTCTAGCAGTTCATGTCGTTGCACAAGACGTTTTCCAAGTTGTTCTCCTCTTGGCGTCAATGTAAGACCACGATATTTTTCATAAACTAAATAACCATCTTTATCTAATTTTTGAACCATCTTAGTAACAGAAGAAGGAAGAACAGATAATGCTTCAGCAATGTCAGACACACGAGCATAACCTTTATTAGCGATCAATAAATATATTTGTTCGATATGGTCCTCCATACTAGGTGTTGGCATATCTTATTCCCTCTCTTTCCTATTCTTACTCTCTAGTTTACTACAAGCTTGCCTTAAAAGTTAACTGAAAATACATAACCAAGTTAAACACTTCTTTGAAACATAAAAAAAGCCTACTTCACTATAGAAGTGGGCTCTTTTTAATGACGAGGATACTTATTTACCACATGTAATGCATGAATAATTTCTCTGTTAATCAACTCGATATTTTCAGGAGTATTCAACGCTTTAAATGCTTCATCTCGCGTTTCCATAGATGTAACATACTTACTTGCCAAAGCATTTAATGCAAGTGCCACTGTATCAAATTCGCAGTTTTGACATTTACAAAATGTTTGATATTCTGGTCCTCGAAGTAGAAAACTTACTAAACCACGCACTATTTCCTCTGTAACATTTACTAAAATAGGTTCTGACATATAAAACTTTCGCCTCATTTATAATGTATTGTTACATTTTTCCTCTATTAATAATAACGTGAATTTTATCACTTTTCAAGAATCGCTAGTAGCATCTATATAACAATAATAAATAAACATTGTAACGATTATTTACCTACAGAGAAAATTTACGCACTTCTTTTTACCTATTATTTTCTCGTTTTTATAAGCCTTAAAGAATTAAATACAACGAGTAATGTTGCACCCATATCTGCAAAAATGGCAATCCATAATGTTAGCCAACCTGGAATAACAAGTAATAGGGCAATTAATTTTAAAGCTAGTGCAAATATAATGTTTTCTTTAATAATTCGTAGTGTTTTTCTGCTAAGAGCTATCGTATACGGTAATTTCGTTAAATCGTCACCCATTAGCGCAATATCAGCCGTCTCTAATGCAGCATCTGTACCTGCGCCACCCATCGCAATCCCTACATTAGCTGAAGCCAATGCTGGCGCATCATTCACACCGTCTCCAACCATTGCGACAGCTCCGTATTTCGTGCGTAATTCTTTAATAGCAGATAGTTTTTCAGCAGGCAGTAACCCTGCTCTTACATCGCTCATACTTAATGTAGAGGCAATCGCTTCAGCAGTAGATTTGGCATCTCCTGTTAACATCACCGTATGCTTTACCTTTAAAGCACTTAATTTTTCTAGTACTTTCTTACTTTCTGCACGTAATTGATCAGCAATAGCTATTAATCCTATAAACTGACTATCACTAACAGCTGCTACTACAGTCTTACCCTGTTTTTGAAGTTGATTAACCTGCTCCTTAACCGTTGCGTCAACTGTCGCTAACGTTAAAATCCAATTCATGCTTCCTACGTAAACCTTCTGACCATCTACCGTTGCATAAGCACCCTTACCAGTTACGGATTGAAAGTCTGTAGGAACAAGCTCTGTCAGCTTTTTCTCATGTAATGCCTTCAATATAGCTTTTGCTAATGGATGCTGAGATTGCTTTTCAACTGCTGCAACAAGCTGTAATACATCATCTTCTAGCATTTCCTTATGTGTAATAATATCTGTTACAACAGGCGTTCCTTTTGTTAATGTTCCTGTTTTATCAAATGCAACCGCATCTATATGACCTAATTGCTCTAAGTGAATACCACCTTTTATAAGAACGCCTTGTCTTGCAGCATTTCCGATAGCGGTTACGATTGCCACTGGAGTCGAAACAACTAGCGCACACGGGCAACCAACAACAAGAACTGCTAACCCTTGATAAATCCAGTGTTGCCAATCTCCTACAAATAATGGTGGAACAATGGCTACAAGAAGCGCTACAAGCATTATTGCAGGTGTATAGTATTTAGCAAAGCGATCTACAAATTGTTGTGATGGAGCCTTTTCTGCCTGTGCCTCCTCCACTAAATGAATAATCTTCGCAATCGTTGTATCCTCTACACGTTTCGTTACACGTACCTCTAATGCGCCTTCTTCATTCAACGTTCCCGCAAACACCTCGTCACCAACTGATTTATTGACAGGAATTGATTCACCTGTAATGGCTGCCTGATTGACTGCAGATAACCCCGCGATGACAATGCCATCCATTGCAATTTTTTGACCAGGCTTCACCATTAAAATATCGCCAATTTCAATCTCTTCTGTTGCTAACTCCATCTCGTGGAAATGTTCACCGTGTGCTCGTTTAATAGTGGCAGTCGGTGGAGCAATATCCATCAACTGACGAATCGACTGACGCGCCTTATCCATTGAGTACGCTTCCAGCGCTTCACTTACTGCGAATAAAAAGACAACAACGGCCGCTTCTTCCCACTCGCCGATTATGGCAGCGCCAATTATGGCAATGGTCATAAGCGTTTTCATATCAAATTCTAGTCGTGCAAGGTTGCGGAAGCCAGTTTTGAAAATTTTCACGCCCCCGACAATAATTGCAATGATAAACATCGCAATGGTCGACAAGTCTTCTTCTCCACGAACAGAAGATAATAGATAGCCAACGACAACGAATAGCAGTGAAACACTAGCTAAGATATTCTCCGTTTTCTTATAAAAAGGAATTGTTCCTTCACTTGATTTTGTCGCAGATTGTGAAACTTTAATGCCATCAAATGCACCTGCTTCTTCGATTTGATCGACACTAACTGCTCCTACAATCGTTATTTTAGAAGCGCCGAAGTTTACTTGCGCATCTTGAACATCAGGAATAGCTTTTACATTTTTTTCAAATTTAGCTGCACAGCTAGCACAGGATAAGTTTTGTAGACGATACTCTTGCTTACTCGGTATCACTGCCATTGGCAATCCCTTCCTTCGCATGTTCATAGGCAATCGTTACAATTTGGTATACATGCTCGTCGGCTAAAGCGTAATACATTTGCTTCCCCTTACGATGCGATTTCGCTAAACTATGTTCTTTTAAATAACGTAAATGATGGGATGCTGTTGCTACAGATGAACCGATAATTGTCGCAACATCACAAACACATAATTCATCTTCTACGGTTAAGGCATACGCTATTTTGAGTCTTGTTTCATCAGATAATGCCTTTAAAAATTTGGCTACGCCTGATAAGTCTGGCATTTGCTGCTGTACTTTTGTGACCGCTTGTTCATTAACATGCGTCACTTCGCATATTTCTTTCGTCAATTCCTCACCTCATTCAAATATTCGTTTGATTGTTTTTAATATAGCATAATATTCCATCATATTCAAACAGACATTTGAATGTATATGATTACTATCACGAATGTATAATAAATTGTTTGTGAATTGTTTGGGTGCCTGGCACTTAAACAATTCACTCCGCTTACCGCAGGCACGACGTAAGCCGCAACCGTCGCTAACGCGCGGATTGTTGCGTCTTACGCTACGTGCGTTCCCGCAGGAGTCTACGTAGTTTTTTACTTAGGAAGTTATATAAATTGTTTGAGTGCCTGACACCTTTTAAACAGACACTGTCCGCTCAACAAAAAATCAGCGCATAAAAAACATGCGCTGATTCTCTTCTCTATTATTTCGATTTTAATAATACCGTTTTACCCTTAATATCTTCCTTTTGGACAAATGTTTCATGATACGTACCGTTTGCCCAGTCCATTACTTGATCTTGATACCAATCCGATTTCACATGACCGCTTTGGCCAGGACCAACAATATGGAAGGCTGAGCTTAAATCACCCACATCAGCAACAAAACGCCATGATGCTCCGTGATTAACGTTACCTGCTAAATCATTATCGGCTGCTTGCACCGTCACCTTCGAGCCACCAATCGGAACCTTCTTGGCGTTAAAGTATGCGGCAAGTATTGGTGAAGCACTGCCTAAAGTGTGATCAAACGTTAGTTGATGGAAATCACCCCATTGCCATTTCGATACATTTTTCCCGAACTGATTTTCAATTTGCGCAACAGTACGCTCTAACGCCTCAAATACTGTGGCATCTACTCCCCCTTGCTCTTCCATCCAGATGCTTCTCTCACCTGCATATGTTTTACGTAGAAGCTGATCCGTAATATTAAATTTACCGTACATCATTTTATACATATCTTCTGGCATTTGCTCTTTAAATAACACTTCTTGCAATTGTAGCATTAACGTATGGAACACTAACGGGGCTCCTAAATCTTTAGCGTCCACCATGTTCCAATCCTCTAACATTGCTATGACTTCAGCATACTTCCCATCCTTATCCATCGTTTTTATAGATGTTAATAAATCAGGTAAAAATTCACGAGCATATAAATTGTGCTGATCCATCTGTAAATTCATCATATCTTCTACTGTTATTGAATCATTCGCTTCTAACACTTCCTTAATCCGTTCATAGCGATAAGGCTGTGCCCAAAAATCCGTAATATGATAAGGATATTCATCGCCTATCACCTCATTATTCGCTGTTGCAATAAAGCCTTGTTCTGGATTAACAACAGTCGGTAACTCATCCCAAGGAATAAAACCTTGCCAGCCATAATCACTTGAGTCACCAGGCACTGGTAATTGCCCATCCCCTTGCTTTCGCAACGGAATTTGGCCGTTTGCTTTATAAGCTATCGTGCCATCCTTAGATGCAAAAACAAAGTTTTGTGCAGGTGCTTTAAAATCTTCTAAAGCTTTCTCAAACTCATTCCAAGATTTCGACTTATTAAAGCCAAGCACTGCTCGCAATTCTGCAGTTGGTTGAAGTGCTGTCCACTGCATTGAAAATTGGGCTGAAGGCTCCGTTTCCTTAAACACTAAATCTGTCATAATGGGACCGTGGCGTGTAACGATTACTTCAAAGTCTACCGTTTCTCCATCTTTAACCTTTATCGGCTCGTCACGCACCTCTGCCTGCTCCCACTCACCGTCATAACGGAATTGTGTTGGATTATCTGGGTTTGGAATTTCAATATATAAATCCTGTACGTCAGGACCAACATTCGTTACCCCCCATGCGATTTCTTCGTTATGACCTAAAATAATGCCTGGAATCCCTGCAAATATTACACCGCTTACATTTTGTTCGGGTGATTGTAAATGCATTTGATACCAAATAGATGGTGTACTCAATCCTAAATGAGGGTCATCAGCTAAAATTGGCTTTCCTGACTTTGTTTTATCGCCAGATACTACCCAGTTATTACTGCCATTAAATTCATTTGGCAATAACTCCGCATTAAACTGCCCTACTACAGACACTGGATTTTCTTTATTTGCCTCAATAATTGATGATGCATTCTCAGGATACGTAATAAATAATTCCTTAGCTTTTTCTTCATCAAAATTTTGCAAAGCCCAATGGCGGAAGGCAAGTGTATTCCAATTTCCACCTAAATCATAAGCCATATATTTTCCGATTGTTAAAGAATCTACTACAGTCCATTCTTCTGGCTCGTAACCTAGTAACGCAAATTCATAGCTTAACGTATTCGTACTTTTCGCCTCTTCCATAAAGGCGTTTACTCCCTCGGCAAACCATTCAAGTACTTGCTTGCTAGCTGGATCATACGCCGCTAATGATTTTTCAGCTGCATTACGTAGACTAAATGTACGAAAATGCTTATCTGTCTCAATCGTCGCTTCCCCAATTATTTCTGACAGGCGACCACTAGCCTGCCTACGCGCTAAATCCATTTGAAACAATCGATCCTGTGCCTGTACATAGCCTTGAGCGCGATATAAATCCGCATCTGTCTCAGCAAATATATGAGGAACCCCTTTATCATCCCTTGTCACGGTCACATCTTCATCGAGCATGCTAACAGCGAGCTCTCCATCAATAATCGGTTTTGATTTATTCATAAACCATGTAAAGACAATAACAGATGTTATTGCGACTACCGCCAACACGCCAGCGATTGCCAATAACCACTTTTTCCACTTAAACTTTCTCACCTTACAACCCCCTCTATAAGCAATATATTCTTTATTCAGCTTCTCAAATCCTTTTTCGCAAACTAGAATAACCTCAAATTTTATCGTTTTTTGCTGTATTACGCTTGTTTTTTCTATATTCAATCACAACCTATTATCCAATTGAACAGTAAAAAACCGTATTTCCTAATGGAGAATACGGTTCCAAACAAAAGTACCTAAACAAAAGTGACAGGCACTCAAACAATTATACATTTAGCTGAAGTTCTATTGGGCAATGGTCACTACCCATTATATGCGGATGAATGGTAGCTACATCAATTTGTTCCTTTACACGCTCAGACACAATAAAATAGTCAATGCGCCATCCAATGTTGCGTTCACGAACTTTGTTCATATAAGACCACCACGTATAATGATCGGTCACATCTGGATGCTTGTAGCGGAAAGAATCTACAAAGCCACCTGCTAATAAATCTGTCATTTTAGCTCGCTCTTCATATGTAAAACCCGAATTGCCAATATTTGATTTTGCATTTTTTAAATCAATATCTTCATGTGCGACATTCAAATCCCCACAATAAATGACTGGTTTTTTTGCATCGAGTTCTTTTAAATACAATGCTAATCGATCTTCCCAATTTAATCGATAAGGCAATCTAGCTAAATCCCGTTGCGCATTTGGCGTATAAACATTTACTACATAAAAGTTGTCGTATTCTAATGTAATAATTCTTCCTTCATCCTGCGACTCGTCCTCACCAACACCGTAATGTACAGATAGAGGGGTGTGCTTTGTAAAAATCGCTGTACCTGAATAGCCTTTCTTCTGAGCGTAATTCCAATATTGCTCATAACCATCTAACATAAGCTCAACCTGCCCTGCTTGGCACTTTGTTTCCTGAATACAGAAGAAATCTGCATCTACACTGTTAAAAAAATCTAAAAAACCTTTTCCCAAACAAGCTCGTATTCCATTTACATTCCATGAAATCAATTTCATTCTTTCCCACTCCTCAAAAAAACGCCCTTCGCCAAAGCGAAGAGCGGCATTGTATTTATAGGTCGTCACCGACAATTTTCACTTCTGTTTCTAAATCAATATCATACTTTTCTTTTACAACTCGTTGTACCATTTTGATCGTTGCAATATAGTCTGTAGCCGTAGCATTTCCTTTATTAACAATAAAGCCAGCATGTTTTGTAGAAACCTCTGCTCCACCGACCCCTTTTCCTTGTAGGCCGCTATCCTGAATAAGCTTACCTGCAAAGTGTCCTGGCGGGCGTTTAAAAACGCTGCCTGCTGAAGGATACTCGAGTGGTTGCTTTGATTCACGCTGAAACGTTAAATCAGCAATTTTCGCATCAATTTCTTCCTTTACACCTTGCACTAACTGAAACTCAGAAGACAGTACATAGTAACCTTTTTTGGCAATACTACTTTGACGGTAACCTAATTCTAGCTCTTCTTTTGATAAAATTAATATTTCTCCTTCTTTTGTTAATACTTTCGAAGAAATAATAATATCTTTTATTTCGCCACCATAAGCACCTGCATTCATCGCCATCGCTCCACCAATAGAGCCAGGGATGCCACACGCAAATTCAAAACCTGTTAGAGAGGCAGCAGCTGCAAGCTTTGATACATCTTTAATGAGTGCACCACTTTGTGCATAAACATGATCGCCATCAATATGAATTTCATCTAAATGTGAGAATGTCACAACAATCCCACGCATGCCTCCATCTCGGACAACCATGTTCGAGCCATTTCCTAACATTAATAATGGAATATTATTTTTATGTGCATAGCGAATAACGGCAATTGCTTCTTCCTCTGTTTCAGGGAGAACAAAAACATCCGCTTTACCACCTAATTTTGTCATTGTATATTTCTGTAATAATTCATCTAACTTAATATTGGCTGGATTTATGTCTTGTGCTAAATCCGCAGCCCATTGTTCTTTTGTCATGAGAGCTAATTCCTTTCTAACGTCCTTCTTACTCTACACTAGTATGGATTTAGAACCTCGATTTGACAAGTAAAATGAAGGGTATTTTTCGCGCTTTAACGGGCAGTTTGTTGTCCTTTTCAGTTATACTCGGTATTTTTCAGTACATCCAGGACTTTATAACTGCCCGATTTGTTCAACTAATCATCTAAGTAAAATGGTATCACTTGATGAATTTTAAACTATCTCGCGCATTCACACTGACATTTATAGCTGAATTATCACATTAATAGTTTCTCATACTATAGCCAGTTCGTTGCCCATGATTCAATATTACGAATAGCGCCTTCTAATGCTCGACCTTTATCCGTTAATGAATATTCTACACGTACAGGAACTTCAGAAAATACTTTACGCTCAACAAGCCCCTCTTTTTCGAGTTCCTTTAAACGTTCAGATAATAAACGGCCACTTACAGGCAATGCTGATTCAATTTCATTGAAGCGCTGCGATCCGTCTAATAATTGATATAAAATTAGCCCAGTCCAGCGTTTTCCGATTAAATCCATTGCCTTAGCTAAACGAGGACATAAAGTTGTCTCATTCATATTTTTCACCTCTTATGTATTCTATTGTAACGATTTATGTAGTAAAAGTAAATTTAAAGTAACTTATTTACTTGACGTAACGAGTTTACTATTTTATATTTAATTACAAAAAGTAACTTATATATTTGGAGGATTTATTAGCAATGACATTTAAAATTGATGCAAATTTAAAGCTTGAGCATTTACATTTACTTGTACAGTCACTAGAAACAATGTCGAGCTTTTATAAAAAGCTTGGACTTCAAGTACTCCATGAAACGACAACACAAGTGACATTTTCAATTCCAGGCAATACAAAGCCTATTTTAGTTTTATCAACAGAGGAAGGGGTAGCGATTCGTCCACCTCGTACGACTGGTTTATTCCACTTTGCTATTTTAGTTCCTTCTAGGGAAGATTTAGCATATGTGATTGGCAATTTATTAAATACAGGCATATCTATTACTGGGGCTGGAGATCATATTTACTCGGAAGCCTTTTACTTAAACGATCCTGAAGGTAACGGCATAGAAATCTATCATGATCGCCCTCGTTCTGAATGGATTGGCGATGGTCATGGTGGGCTTGTCACTGGGACAGAGGCAGTGGATATAGAAGGCGTGATGGCATTATATGATCGTCAGCGTCCTTGGGCAGGATTCCCTAAAGGAACGGTACTCGGCCACATCCATTTAAATGTGAGCATTCTAAATGAAGCAACAACTTACTTCTATATAGATGCACTCGGTTTTGATATTATGACTAACTTCCATGATAGCGCACTTTTCATTTCTGCTGGTGGTTATCATCATCATATCGCCGTCAACATCTGGCAAGGGGCCGGTGCACCAGTGCCACCAACACAAACAACGGGTTTACTTAGCTATACATTATCACTTTCTTCACAGGAAGAATTACAAAAGTTGCTGTCTAATTTAAAAGACAAGGAAATTCCATATACATTTGACAATGAACAGATAGTAGTTATAGATAACAATGAAGATGCAATGATTTTCTATGTTCGTTAATTATTTCAAATTATAATAAAATGAAATATTTTCATTAAAAGTCATATCTTTATTAGGAAAATTGACGTCCCGTTGCGACTTATTATAGAAGTACGTTAGGGAAATCAATAAAAGTTGATGATTGGAAAGAACTTTCGAGATTTCATATCAGAGGCATCGAAATTATATCCAAAGAAATATACGTTGCATATCCCTAAACATTTACGTGAATTTAACATTTAACCTGGTGATATTGTTGTTGTTAGAAAAGTGATGTCACCCTGTTTAGTAGCAGAAGTTTTTCGGGAAGAATTAGAAGATACAGGAAAACGATATAAAAGAATTATAGGGGTTTTGGAAAAGCGCCAGTAACCAGTAAAAAATTAAGTAAATAAAAAAAATGAGAATAGCAAAAGCTGTTCTCTTTTTGTTTTGATAGGGGGTCATTTCTTATGTAAACAAAGTCGAAAAAATCGACTTTGTTTACAGTCTGGGATCGGACATATTTTTTTCCTGGTTTTTCTTATACAAATATTATTTTCGAAACATGATAGCAACAGCTAATGAAGAGAAACCTACTACAATAGCTATTGGAATCGAACGAGCTGTTAATTCAGCCGCTAAATAATTTGATTGAAGAACAATTATAAAACTAATCGATGAAATTATTAGTATAGTAAGCAAAAACCATTTAACGATCTGTTGAATCACTTTAAGAACCTACTTTCTATCAACTGAATAATGTTTTATAGCTGGTTTTCCTACACTACCGTAGTATGTTTTAGTCCATAACAAACCATCCCAATTGGATCTGTGTTCTTGTACAATTTTAACTCTATGTGTGTGTCTTCCTTGCTTATAGTAAAAATCTCTACTAGAATAACCTGCGTCAGGACCCGATAAAACAACTTCTTCAGTTATTTTTTTGCTGCCCGATGCACTGAATCCGAAAGAAGATTTAACTTTTGGTAAAGCCTTACTCGGAATATCACTACTAAATGTGCCTGAAATAGTAGCTGATACTTCTGTTGAACTTTTATAAGACATACCTCTTGCAATACTCATAATAAAATATGGTCTTGATAACCAAGACCAGCTTTGAGTTATACCCTGATCATAAACTAAATACGTGTCATATTCCCTATAATTGTCGAGTGTTTTGATTTCATCTAAGTTCTCTTCTATATAGTATCCAATTAATACTTGGTAAACTCCATCATAGTTTTCTGTTACGGGTTCCGAAAGTTCAATATAGTTATAACCATCTAGAGTGCTTCCTGTCAGAAACTCAATTTCATTATCTGGAATTTTGTTATCCATGAAATTTGTTTCTGCTTTAGCAATATTAAGTGATCCAAATACAGTGAACATCAAAGTTGTCGCAATAATTAAAGACCAAATCTTTCTCATCATTACTACCTCCTTTTTTAATTTACCAAAGATAAAAGGAAGAAAATAAAGTTTTCATGTTCAGCATAATTTTACCTCTTTTTTTAAAAAAAAATGTAACATGAGAATATTAATAAAGTAATAATATTTTGTAAAGATTTTGTTACAGAATATTACTAGAAGACACTATTTGTAGGAGGTCTATAATCGTTCTTTTGCAAAATAAGCTTTCTTTATCTGTACTTAACAACGCTAGACGATTCGTTTTGATGTATTGACTGCTCGCTGAAATCGCTGCATCTAATAATTGATACATAATCACTTCTAATCGCGCGTGAGTTATCTCTACACTCGACGTTGATATAACAGTGTTTTGAGCCGAATTCTGATGTTTACTTAGGTGTTTAAAGTCCTTTTTAGATTGCCATTTCATACACAGTTAGACGGTAAATACTACTTAAAATACTTTCAAATTTAGCATGCTGCACATCAATGACACGACAACCACTATGAGTTTTTCTTAAATTATTTCCTTAATTTTTTTCATCGTCTTAGCACATTTGCCTTCGTTATACTTACCAGCATTAGACAATGGGCAAAAAATAATAATTCACCTGAATTAACAGTGCCGCCAAAACCGTTACAAAACGGACAGACACAGGTGGTTCAGGCAACTCTAGTGCTCATACCTCCTACTATGTCACTTTTGAAGTTCAAAGTGGAGATCGTTTAGAGCTAAAGCTCAATGGTAGAAGCTATCGGCAGCTAGCTGAACATGACTTTGGCATATTAACGTTTCAAGGTACTCGCTTTAAAACATTTGAACGCCATAAAAAAGAGAGCTACGATGAATAATCGTGCTCTCTTTTTTACATAAGTAGTATTACTTAATTAAATATTTACCGAAGCCACCTTCTGTATCACCAAGATACTCAATGTTGCTTCCTGCTGGGATGACTTTTTGTGCATCCTTAGCCGAGTGGTAAATAATCTTTGTATTAGCTGGGAATGGTACAAATGACCAGTTATTATCCGCAGCTGGATTAATTGTTTTGTTTGCCATAATATAATCAATTACTGCTTGACGATTTTCATAAGCATAGTTTGTTACGTTTGTGCCTTCCGCATTTTTAAACGTTGCTCCATAAGAACCACCAACACGGTAATTGTTTGTGATGATAATGAATTCTTGCTCTAAATCAATTGGCTTACCATTGTATTGTACATTTTTAATACGGTTTGCTTTGTCATCTAAAACAACACCGCGACGATCATATTTTGCTGGAGATGTTACATCAATTTGATATGTTAAACCATCTAAAACATCAAAGTTGTAAGAGCGCGCTTCCGCATCAATAATATTTTGTTCCTCAGTTTTCGTCGGATCGATTGTTGCGAAAATACCAGCAGCCATTTCTAACCATTCGATAGCTTGTGCACCTGTTACTTTTATCGTTGCAACCGTATTATCGTAATGATAGATGTCCGCCATGTTTTTAATAGCAAGTGGACCTACAGGAATATTTGTGAAGTCTGCAGGGTTATTGCGTGAACCCGCTTTGAAAGGAGCACCCGCAGAAAGAATAGGTGTGTTTTCATCAGCAGTCCCTTTCAGTTCCTTTTCAATAAACCATTTTTGAGCTTGTGTTACGATTTGGATAGATGGATCATCTTGAACCATTGAGAAGTAGCTATGAATAGGTGCAGTCGTTTCACCAACAGCTTGGCGAATATACGTTAATGTACCTTCATGTGCTTCTTTTATAGCGTTTAATACAGTTGAAGATGGTTGTAAGCCTTCTTGCTTAATAGAACGGATTGACCCTTGTCCATTGACAACAACCCATTTCGAACCTTGTTGTTCTAATTTCAAATCAATTACACCAAGGTGGCTACCATAGCTTCCTGCCATAACTGTTGGAACGCCATTAATTGTACCTTTTTCTTGATCGACATTTTTAAGGTCTTTATAGTCACCTGGGAATGTTAAATGTGAGTGACCAGTAATTAACGCATCGATACCTTCAATTTCAGAAATTTGGTATCCTACATTTTCAGCGCCTTTTACATTCGTATCTTCCCCGATACCTGAATGAGAAAGCACTACGATTACATCTGCACCTGCTTTTTGCATTTCAGGTACAACTTCTTTAATCGCTTCTACAGGCTCCTGCATTTCAACTTTACCTTCTAGATGAATGGCATCCCATTCAACAATTTTCGTTGGTACAATACCTGTTACACCCACTTTTAGTGCATGTTTTTTACCTGTATTGTCCACAACCTCTTTATCGATAATAACAAATGGTGTATACATATGTTCTTTTGTTTTTGCATCGTAAGTGTTCGCATTTACGACTGGATATTGTGCATCATTGAGTACTTCCGTTAAAAAATCTAAACCATAGTTGAATTCATGATTTCCTAAAGTGCCGCCATCATATTTTAATGCGTTTAAAGCAGCAATAGCTGGATGAGTTTCGCCTGGTTTTAACACATTTTCTAACGCTTTATAGGAACCTAGTGGTGTTCCTTGAATTAAATCACCATTATCAAATAATAATGTATTAGGATTTTCTGTACGTGCTTGCTCAATAAGAGCAGCAGTGTTTGCTAGACCAACATCAGCAGATTCAGCATCTAAATAGTAGTTATAGTTTGCTAAATTTGTATGAATATCAGTAGTTCCTAAAATTTGAAGATCCACTGTTGTTGAAGATGTAGGTACTTTGTATTCAGCTACAAAACGTTCAATAATACTTTGCATTTGATCAGCTGTCACATAGTCACGCGGACGAATTGTATTATCTTCGTATCCTTGTAATATGTTTGCTGCTACAGCATTTGCTAAATCTTGCTTATGTGTGTCAGCAACTTGATCTGCATCTTTGAACTTATCTAATTCATTAAGTGACGCATTGTTTGCGACTAATCCACGAGCAGAAATAACAAATGCCTGTTGGCGTGTTAGCTTATCATTTGGACCAAATAATGTTGCTGTTTTCCCTTTAATTAACTTTAGTTCTACCGCTTTTTCCACATAAGGGGCTAAATCCTTTGGGACATCCGTAAAACCAAGTGAAGACCCATCACCAAGCTCGACATCCAAGCTTTCTACTAGTTCCTTCACGTAATCCCCACGTGTTACATCATTAGCTGCCGCATTCGCTGAAAAGCCAAATGGTAATACAGCAAATAGAACAAGTAACAGGGCTAACATTTTAGTTATTAATTTCTTATTCAAGCAATTACCTCCCTATAAATATAATATTTTCCTGCAAATTCTATTATATTATACTAATCATTAATTTAACTGAATACTTAGACCTAATTGTATGTACTTTTAAACTAATAGCAGAACACTTTCTTAACAAATCATACATTATTATTATTTCTTATTTTTTATTGTTTATAGTATGTTATTTTATGTAAATGTCTAATAACTGCGCAACACCAATATGTCATACCTTCATACCTCTACCATACTTCTATAAATCTAATAAAAAAAGCCCTCCCAATATTGAGAGGACTTTTAGTAAAAAAAAGTTACTTATGCTTTTACAGCTTGTAAAGATTTTGCTAGTTCTTTAACAGCTTCTAGGCCGTTTGCAATAATTTCTTCTGCTTTATCTGGTGTAGCATTATGACCTTCAATGATAACTTCATTGATAATTTCCATACCGAATACGCCACCAACTACGTTTTTAATGTAGTTTACTGACATTTCCATAGGTTGTGCTTCTGGTGCTGAATAATAACCACCACGAGCATTAAGAATGATAGCTTTTTTATCAGTCATTAAACCAACTAATTGACCGTTTTCATCATATTTGAAAGTGAAACCAGCTTGGTATACATAGTCAATGAAAGTTTGTAATGTAGCTGGGATTGTTAAGTTCCATAATGGGAAAGCAAATACTACTAAGTCTGCTGCAGTTAATGCATCCATAGCTTTTTGTTTTGCAGCTAAAATGCGTGATTCGATATCAGTTAATTCTTCACCGCTTTGAACTTTACCAAATGCGTTGAAAAGATCTTGACCGAAGTAAGGCATATCTTCAGCGTATACATCGAATGTAGTTACGTTTACATCTTGTAAGCTTTCCATGAAAGTGTCATACATTTTTGTTGAAATTCCGTCTGGACGGTTGTTAGCTTTTACTACTAATACGTTCATTATATAAATCTCCCTTAAATATCTTAGTTTAATATCTCTCGAATTCAAGATATATACTTATAATAATAAAATAACATTAAAAAGTCAACGTCCCAAACATCAGACTTTTGACTGAATAATTGTAGTAGAAAACCTTAACATGTTCCAAACGAATACGCCTCGGCGTGATTGCGTCCCGATTTTTTAAGCTTGCTCGAAAAGCTCATTTATAAAATCGATGCCATACGCCGCGGCTTTTAATTTGATTCAGCCGAAGATGAACCCCACTGCATTGACTCCTAATTTAAGTTAAAAATTACAGCTATCATCTGTACATACGCCTGCATCTCCAGAGCCTTCCATTTTTAAAGTAGGCTGCAAACCTTCTTCCTCTGCTACTTTACGTAATGTATTTTCAAATACCTCTTGTGGTTGTGCTCCTGAAATACCATATTTACGATTTAGCACAAAAAACGGAACTCCTTTAACACCAAGCTGAAGGCCCTCTTGTATGTCTACTTCCACATCAGCTTTAAAATCATCGCTAGCAAGAACCTTTAACACATCATCACGGTTTAGGCCTACTTGTTCTGCAATGCTAACTAACACATCATCATGACTAATGCGTTTTGCATCTATAAAATAGCTGTGTAAAATTGCCTCAACAAGTGCTGTAGCGTCTCCTTGTTGTTCCGCCCATTTCACAAGTCGATGCGCTTTTAAAGTGTTTTCTGCCATCATCTTATCGAAGTTATAGTTTAACCCTACTTCCTTCGCACGCGCTGTCACACCTTGTGTCATTTCTTTCGCTTTATCTAATGACATACTATATTTTTTAGCCAAAGATTCATAGATTGACTCATTCGTATCTTCTGGCGTTGTTGGATCAAGCTGATAACTTTTATACACAAGTTCCACCTGTCCTTCAAAGCCTGTATCCTGAATCGCCTTTTCTAATTGCTTTTTGCCAATATAACAAAATGGACAAACATAATCTGACCAAATTTCAATTTTCATAATGAAACACGCTCCTTTTGCTACATTGTAACGACACCAGTTCCCTCGAAGCAATTTTTATGCTTCATTGCATAAATTTTCAAAGCTATCTCCATACTAAGCCTAAAAACACTGTGAGGGTTATTTATGACACAATCTCTTTGGCTAGCAACGACCGACTCCGATTCATTGCCATCATTGACGGCTTCAACGAAATGTGATGTTTGTATTATTGGGGGAGGGTTGACTGGACTTTACACTGCCTATGTCTTAGCAAAAGCAGGCGTTGATGTTGTACTACTTGAAGCAAATACTAAGCTTAGTCATGGTACGACTGGTCATTCAACAGGAAAATTAACTGCACAGCACGGCTTAGTGTATGCGAATCTTATCGAAAAGCTTTCTGTAGATGATGCCCGACTGTACTATCAATTGAATCAGCTTGCTATAGAGAAAGCATTACAGTTACTTCCTAAAGATTCCGTTCAACAAGTGGATTCATTACTTTATTGTCAAACTAAAGAAGGCTACTCACAATTATTAAAAGAATGGAATGCCTATAAAGTATTAAATATAAAGTCCAAAATCACATCTGACACGGAGCTCCCATTCCCTGTTACAAAAGCGCTCAGCCTATCACAACAGGCGCAAATAAATCCTGTAACAGTTAGCAACTTTCTTATAAAAGAGGCGTTATCTATGGGCGCTAAACTGTATGCGAATACCCGTGTTCAGCAACTACAAATTGCACAAAATAACTTACATACCGAAAAAAATATATCGGTTCAATACAACAAGCTAATTTTGTGTACTCACTATCCCATTGAGGCATTTAAAGGGCTACAACTGTTCAAGCTTTCAAATAACCGCTCTTATATGGTCGCTAGCAAAATAACAGAGACGTTCAAAGGGCAATATTTATCAGTTGATTTCCCCTCTCGCTCTATTCGAACGGCAACAATAAATGATGAACATTATTTATTGCTCGGTGGGGCAAATCATATCGCTGGTGAAACGACAAATACAGAACCCTATTACGATGCTATTCAAAATGAAATGAAAGTCCACTTTGGGCAGGAACCATTATATAGATGGTCTGCTCAAGACATCGAAACACCAGACATGGTACCTTACGTCGGGAGAATTACAAAGTCCTTACCTAATGTCTATATAGCAACAGGATATCGTAAATGGGGCATTTCCAATTCTTTTGTAGCTGGAGACTTACTGTCATCGCTAATTACAGGAACTACAAATGCTAATGATGCAAGTGCACTCTATTCACCAACACGCACGAAATTTGGTGCTCAATTTATGCAAATGCTAAAGGTTGGTGGCTTCGTAGCAAAGGAATTTGTCTCAGGACATATAAGAAACGGCAACGCTCCAACTTGTACGCATTTAGGCTGTAAAACGAAATGGAATGAAGCTGATGAAACATGGGATTGCCCATGCCACGGTTCCCGATTTAATTCACAAGGTGAAGTGCTAGAGGGGCCAGCAGTACAGCCATTAAAGCTTGACTAAAAAGGACAGCCGCATTACGTCATCATTTCCTCTAGCAAGAGCTTTAGTGGAAGGTTGCAAAGGCGGTGCCTCCTGCAAGATGGCACGCATAGTTAGACGTAACAGGCGCGGTGCAATAGTGATTGTTGCAGCCTACGGTGTGCTTGCAGAAAGCTCAGCCGTAGTAGACAACATTGACAATGCAAAAAAGTGTTAGATTGATAACAGTCAATCTAACACTTTTCCTTTTTGTCCTAGCCACATTTACGTTTGGGCTATTCCTTAAATTATTTTAAAGCTTCCGTTAATACAGGGACGATTTGTTTTTTACGAGAAACAACACCTGGTAATACAACACGGCTGTTTGTAAGCTCAGCACCAAATGCTTTTGCTGCAGCTTCTGCAACTTGTCCGATTGCAACTGCTGTTGAATCATTGTTTAAAATATCTGTTACAACAAAGAAGAATAAGTCTAAGCCATTTTCAGCAACATTTTTGTTTAAAAGAATTTCTAATTCCTCTTGTCGACCAAGTACGTCATTAATATCGACAGCATTCACTTGAGCTACTACTGATTTATATTCACCAAACTGGAACTCTTTAGCATCTAAAGATAAAAGATCTTCTAGTGATTTATCTGAAAGATCAGCGCCTGCTTTCAACATTGCTAGGCCATAGTCAGCCGCATCAACGCCAGCAATTGCTGCTAGTTCTTGTGCAGCTT
The DNA here is from genome assembly GCF_015999545.1 of Lysinibacillus sp. JNUCC-52. Taxonomy (NCBI): domain Bacteria; kingdom Bacillati; phylum Bacillota; class Bacilli; order Caryophanales; family Bacillaceae; genus Lysinibacillus; species Lysinibacillus sp. JNUCC-52. The sequence goes on along the minus strand of NZ_CP065546.1, from coordinate 3,169,484 downwards.
TGACATCCTGTTCTGTACATGTTGGCGATTTGAATAATAATGTATCGGAAATAATAGCAGACAACATTAAACCTGCAATGTTTGATGGTACTTCAACATCATTTTCTTTAAAAATTTTATTTAAAATAGTTGCCGTACAACCAACAGGCTCTGCACGGTAGTACAATGGGTCTGCTGTTTGGAAGTTTGCAATACGGTGGTGATCAATTACCTCAGTAATTTGTACTTCTTCAATTCCGTCAGCTGATTGTTGGAATTCGTTATGGTCTACAAGAATAACTTTTTCCGCTTCCCCTACTACGGAAGTAATTAAACGAGGTGCCTCAAAGCCAAATTTCTCTAGGGCATATTTTGTTTCATTATTTACGTCACCAAGACGTACTGCTTCACTATCTACGCCAACTTGTTGTTTTAAATAGGCATATACAATTGCAGATGTAATCGTATCTGTATCAGGATTTTTATGTCCGAAAACTAAAACTTTACTCATTAATACTTTTCCTCCTAAATGGCTTCTACATTTTCATTTATTTTAACATAATTTATGATAGAACATGATATAAAGTAAAACTTTCATCATCTACCATTTTCGTCAACTATCTTCTTGTTCAATGAGGCAGCGCTATACTATAATAAAAGAATTCCACTTCTTTTCATAGTTTATCTATTTATTACCAAGCATTATTTTACTTTTTCTATGTTAAGCATAAATTTCCTTATTTTAGATGGATATATAGTTGTGATTTTTATACAAGAAACGATAATTTTATGCTATTATCATGTAGTCAAAATTTTTTTTTAGGAATTACAGGAATGGGGATTATGATGACAAAGAAGATGGAAAAAAAGTATATTCCTTTAGCAAGCTATTTTGACGTAGCTTCGCAAAATGAAATTACATTATCCTTTAGCGCATTAGAAAACATTATGGGACAAGCTTTACCCAATGCTGCATACTTGAATAAGAGCTGGTGGAAAAAAACAAAGCCCCCTCTTACGCACTTTTTATCTTGGACAAATGCAGGTTATTATGTCATTGATGTCAAATTGGGCACGAGTGTCACTTTCTCTCGCACACAAGAGAAAATGCCTTTGGACAATAATTCTGAAAATAACGAAAATACTTCTGCGTACATAATCCGAGCGATTGAAGCATCAGATGCTAGAGCATTTATTCTTTTACAGGAAGAAATCCTTCAGCAAACTGAATTTTTGTATAATGTAGAAAATGAGTTAGAGCTAACCGTACAGCAGCTAAGAAAAGATCTAACTTATTGGAAGCAATTAAAAAACCGCACGATTTTACTTTGCATTTTAAATGGCACCTTTGCAGGCTATGCCGTTGTCCATGGCTATAAACATTCTAAAGCTAAACATATTGCATCAATTCACATGGCCGTAAAGAAAGAGCACCAACGAAATGGTATCGGTTCAGCACTTATGAATGCAGTGGAAGACTGGGCTAGCAAACGTGATATTTCCCGTTTAGAATTATCCGTGATGGAGCATAATGATGCTGCATTACAGTTATTTAAAAAACATGGGTTTGTGCAAGAAGGAACCCGCGCCAATGCTATTAAACTAAAAGATACGTTTAAGGCTGAATATAGCTTTAGCAAAATTTTATAAATTATTTTTCTTTGATGTCTAATGCTTATTTGGACATCTTTTTTTATTTCTCCTTCGATTGCCCATCAAAAAAACGCATAGATTAGCAGTTGTACTCCAATCTATACGCTGTTTTTTCAAAATACTTGCTTCTCTCTTGCAATATCTAAAAACAATAAATTATTTTCTACTTGTTCATATGATTGTTGATATTGCTCATATTGCTCTTTATCTTGGCTAACCATCTCCTCAATCAATGCATGCATAAAGGAAAATAGGACTGGCACAACGTCTAAGGAAGATTGATTTTTTAAGCCTAATGCAAACAAAGCACTTGCATAATCCCTAATTGGTGACAATGCCGAACCTGTAATCGCAATGATTTTTACTTTTTTCATTTTCGCTATTTCCACAATTGTTTTTACATCATTGGATTGTTTGTCACATGAAAAGACGATTAACGTAGTACGTTCACTCATACTGTTTATTTGTTGAACGAGATCATCGGAATCTGTACGTAGCTGCTTTATATTCGTTCGTAAAGTTTTCAACGTATACGATAACCAATTTGCAATCGAGGCATCTTGGCGCGCGCCTAAAATATAAATAGTATCCGCTTCATGCATCCACTTGGAGCTTTTTTGAAGCATACTATCGTTAATTAGATGTATTGTATCTTGAATATTTTGCATATCACGCTGCATGACCTTACCGAAGCTAGATGTCTTCTGGTTGCTCGTCATATAGGTGGGATGGTGAGGTGTACCCTCATTTTGAGAGTTTAAATAGTTTCTTATTTCTTCCTGTAGTTCAACATAACCTGACAAATCCATTGCATAACAAAAACGAATCACGGTTGATTCACTAACATTCGCTTGCCTCCCCACTTCTGCCGCACCATTGGCAATCACAACCGCAGGATTACTTATAACAAATTGTGCGACTTTTCGTTGTCCTTTCGACAGCCTTACATATCTTTTCTTTATATCTTCTTTTATACTCATTCCTAACAACCTTTCTTTCAAAGAAATTATCACGAATGGAGATTATTCCCTACTGATTCTAAATTCGATTAAAAATACAGTATCACGATTGCAATTTGAATACAATGACTTTTCAGAAAAATCTTTAATACATTAATACACTAATGCACTAGTTCGTAATAAATTGACATATAATTTATGTATTCGCAATATTAAAAATATGTTTATTATCCTCGCCATTTTACTGTATACAATATTCAATTCGAAATTTTAACACATTTCAGAAAAATATGTATAAAAATAATCTTATATTTTATTTTTTGAAGAACGCAGATTTGAAAAGTCTTGGATCAGACTATAGACAAACTCGAAGTTTTCCGAATTTATCTATAGTCTTTTTTTATTAAAACTAATATAGGTGATGACTACTACTGTTGATTCCCGCTACGGGCGAGCGCTTTCCGCGGGCACATCGTAAGCCGCAACCCTCGCTAGCGCGCGGTCTGTTGCGACTTACGTACTGAGCGTTCTGAGCAGGAGTTGCCACCCTTCACTCCTATCAACTTGATATGGATTGCTAGCAGTCTACTATAATTATGGCAAACAGCTTCATAGGGCGGGGATGCTTGAAGAGTATGGCGACGCGAAAGTAAGAACCCCTTTTTACAATAAAAATAACAAAAGGGATTAAGATTTCTATTCTTAATCCCTTTTGTCGACAAGCTGAGTCTTGGATTCAGATAGCATCCAAAACTTTTTTATTCTAATTCAATTTGTTTTGTTTCTGTTCCTAAAAATATAACACCAATAACGCCAATTATTATCGCACAACAGAAAATCGCAAAAATAAAGCCGATATCATAGCCTGCCGTTAACAGTGATCCTACTAATAGCGGACCAAAAATACCGCCAATTCTTCCTACTGCAGCTGCCATTCCTGCACCTGTTCCACGAATAACTGCTGGATACTGTTCAGGTGTGTAAGCGTATAGCGCACCCCATGCACCTAAGTTAAAGAATGATAAAAACATTCCTGATATTAATAGGACAGCCAACGTTTCTGCATTACCAAAAATGAAAGCACTTACAGCCGTTCCAATTAAATAGGAAACTAGTACGAATTTCCGTCCGAATTTTTCAATAAACCATGCAGCTGTGAAGTATCCTGGTAGCTGTGCTAACGTCATCATTAAGACATATTTAAAGCTAGTAATCATATCAAAACCTTTTCCTACCATTACACTTGGCAACCATAAGAACATTCCGTAATACGAGAATACAACCGTGAACCATAGCACCCAAAGCATGAATGTCGAACGTGCATATTTTTTCGACCATACTTCCCGTACATTAAGAAAAATACTGCGCTTTTTAGATTCTACCTTTGCAGTAAATTGAGGCGAATCTGGTAAATGCCAACGAAGGTAAATCGCGTAAATAGCAGGAATAGCTGTTAATAATAATGCTACACGCCATCCCCATGTAGGTATAACAAAATATGATATAAGCGCTGCAATTAGCCAGCCTGCTGCCCAAAAGCTTTCCAGTAATACAACTACTCTTCCACGTTCCTTTGCCTCAACACTTTCAGAAACAAGTGTAGATGCTACTGGTAATTCTCCACCGAGCCCCATGCCTACTAAAAAGCGTAATGCCATAAACGCTACTAATGTTGTCGTAAATGCGGATATGCCGCTCGCTACTGAAAAGAGAATAAGGGTCCACATAAAAACTTGCTTGCGCCCCACTTTATCGGCAAAAATTCCAAATGCAAGTGCACCTACCGCCATACCAATAGAATTGATACTACCAATCCAGCCCATTTGACTTTTTGTTAAATCCCAATCTACCGCTAGCGCTGTAATAACGAAAGATAAAATACCAACATCCATCGCATCAAAGAGCCAACCAACACCTGCAACGCCTAAAAGCTTGTTACGTGAAATGGATTGTTCTGTCTTTATTGTTGTCATAATAACCACCTGTCTTTACATATGACTTTACATTACCAGTTTACTATACAGTTGTTTCGAGAAAGTGACAAGTAAAATTCAAATGACCGAATTGTTTAGACAATTTAATAATTGCTATTGAAAATATATAGTCTTTTGCGTTAAAATGTCTCTTATACAAAAACAACTGTTCTTTCTATAAGAACAAAAGGAGATCGTTACGTTATGTGGAAAGGCCTTATTGAAGAATATAAACAATTTTTACCCGTAACAGAAAATACACCCGCTCTAACATTAAACGAAGGCAATACGCCTCTTATACATTTAGTTAATCTATCAAAACAGCTTGGTATCGAGCTTTATGGTAAAATAGAAGGCGCAAATCCGACTGGTTCTTTTAAAGACCGTGGTATGGTATTTGCGGTAGCAAAGGCTATTGAGGATGGTAGTAAATGTGTAATTTGTGCTTCAACAGGGAATACATCAGCAGCAGCTGCAGCTTACGCAACACGCGCAGGTATTCAATCGATTGTCGTTATTCCTAAAGGGAAAGTTGCCCTTGGTAAACTAGCACAAGCGACAATGTATGGTGCAAAAATTATTGAAATCGATGGCAATTTTGATGATGCTTTAAATATTGTGCGCCAAGTTAGCGAAACAACACCAGTAGCACTTGTCAATTCGGTTAACCCATACCGTATCGAAGGGCAAAAAACAGCTTCTTTTGAAATTGTAGATGCTTTAGGTTCTGCTCCCGACTATTTATGCATTCCAGTTGGAAACGCAGGTAACATTACTGCTTACTGGAAAGGCTTTAAAGAATATAACGATGTGAAAGCGTCAGGTTTACCAAAAATGTTCGGCTTTGAAGCGGAAGGCGCCGCAGCTATTGTTAAAGGCGAAGCAATTCCTAACCCTGAAACAGTGGCAACAGCTATCCGTATTGGTAATCCTGCTAGCTGGCAATTTGCTGAAGCAGCACGTGATGAGTCTGGCGGCATTATTGATTCTGTAACAGATGAGGAAATTATTGCAGCATACAAGCTAATCGCTGGAACTGAAGGGATCTTTGTTGAGCCTGGTTCAGCTGCATCATTAGCAGGTGTAATTAAATCTGTTGAAAATGGTAAAATTGCTAAAGGCTCAAAAGTCGTGACAGTATTTACTGGTAACGGCTTAAAAGATCCAGATACTGCTATGAACGTTTCAACAGTGGACGTCGTATCTCTTAAAAATGATGAAGAAGAAATTCGTAAATATATCGAGGGCGTACTATGAGTAAAAAGTGGCAAATCACCGTTCCTGGGAGCACAGCCAATTTAGGCCCTGGCTTTGATTCTATCGGACTCGGCTTGTCTCTTTATTTAAAATTAGATGTTTCCCTACAGGATAGTTGGGAGATCATACATCTCGATGACAACGGTCCTAGTGAATTTGAGCTAGAACAACATTTACTATATATTATCGCCAAAAAAATTGCGGATCAGTATAATAAACCATTACCTGCTTGCCGAGTTGAAATGGCAAGTGAACTACCATTAGCCCGTGGTTTAGGTAGTAGCGCCGCTGTCATTGTAGCGGGTATTGAGCTAGCCAACCAATTATGTGATTTAAAGTTAACTATACAGGATAAGCTAAATTTATCTTCTCAAATTGAAGGGCATCCTGATAATGCAACTGCCTCAGTACTCGGTGGCTTGACGATTTCCTCAATGGATGACAACGGAGTAGTCGATACATTCCATGTAAATGATATTAACGCTTCTTTTGTTGTGTACGTACCGAATGTTGAGCTAAAGACAAGTGAGTCTCGCTCCGTATTACCAAAGCAATTTGAGCGAGCATATGCAGTACATGCTTCTGCTAATGCTAATATGCTGGCAGCATCTTTAATGACACGTGATTTTAAACGTGCAGGAAGCTACATGGAAGCGGATTTGTTCCATGAACCATTCCGTTCAACATTAATCCCACAATATGCTGAAATACGTGAAGCTGCAAAAGTACATGGTGCATACGGTACAGCATTAAGTGGAGCAGGTCCGACACTCATTTCCATTATTCCAACTTCGATTGCTGATGACTTTGTTACAACAATGCAAACGAAATTCCCAGAACATCAAATCATCTTAACGCAGGCCGATGAACATGGTGTACAAGTAAAATAAATTAGAACGTCTACTTCAAAGTAGACGTTTTTTCTTGAAGGAGGAAGTACTTTGAAACCAATTATTTTCTGCGATTTTGATGGTACTATTACAGAAACAGATAATATCGTCTCCCTTATGACGCATTTCGTCCCTGAACAATCGGAGAAAATTGCAAAGGCAATGATGGCTCAAACAATAAGCTTCAAAGACGGTATTACTGCGATGTTTGAGCTTTTATCGACTAGCCAAAAGGATGATATCATTCAATATTTAATGGAGACCGCCGTTATCCGTGAGGGCTTTAGCGAGTTTGTTCGCTATGCGCAGGAGCACGATATACCTTTTTACATTGTTAGTGGCGGAGTAGATTTTTTCATTCAACCACTGCTTGAAAGATTTGGCCCATTTTCGGGAATCTATTGTAATAATGCAGACTTCTCTGGAGAGCAAATTACGGTTGTCTATCCACATAGCTGTGATGAACATTGTGCAAAATTTTCAACCCAAAGTTGTGGCTGTTGCAAACCAACCGTCATGCGAGAAATGGCACAGCCCGATCAATTTAAAATCGTGATTGGCGACTCTATTTCCGATTTCGAAGCTGCTAAACAAGCAGATTTAGTATTAGCTAGGGAGCAATTAATTGACCGCTGTAATGATTTACATATTCCCTATAAGCCTTTTAACACCTTTTATGACTGCTTAGAGACAGTTAAAGAATTAATAAAGGCATAATAAAAGGAATCTAGTCTTATCGACTAGATTCCTTTTTCAGTAGTTAATTAAGATTTACGCTAATAATACTAAACTAATAGCCATCACTGCCATTCCACCAACTAAACCATACATTGATAAATGTGTTTCATCGTATCTCTGTGCGGCTGGTAATAGCTCATCTAATGATATAAACACCATAATTCCTGCAACTCCAGCAAATACAATACCGAACATAACGTCTGATAAAAACGGCATTAATAGTAAATAAGCTACTAGCGCCCCAACAGGCTCTGCTAACCCTGATAAAAAGGATAGTTTAAATGCTTTTCTACGATTTCCTGTAGCAAAGTAAATAGGAACAGAGACAGCAATTCCTTCAGGAATATTATGAATGGCTACAGCAATTGCAATCGCAATGCCGACATTAGGGTCATTCATAGCGGACATAAAGGTTGCTATACCTTCAGGAAAATTATGAATTCCTATTGCAAGTGCAGTGAATACGCCCATTTTCATTAAATGACTTTCATCTACCTGTGGTTTTACAGCATTCACATCTTCAACAAGCTTTACTTCATGAGGGTTCGTCGATTTCGGAATAAACTTATCAATTAAAGCTATAAATAACATTCCGCCAAAGAAACCCGCTATCGTCATCCAATAACCATTCGTTGGACCTAAGGCATTGGTTAATGCATCCTTTGCTTTCACAAAAATTTCAACAAGTGACACATAAATCATAACTCCCGCTGAGAAACCAAGAGCTATTGATAAAAATTTAGTATTTGTTCTTGAGGTAAAAAATGCAATTAAACTACCTACTCCTGTTGCAAGCCCTGCAAATAGGGTTAACCCTAAAGCAAATAAAATTTGTCCTTCCAATTCCTTCTTCCTTTTCTCTTTTTTTTATTGTACTCATCTTAGCTTAAAAGTTTCCTATAAGCAATTCTTTTTTGTTAGGAAAATATTTATTAAATCTAATTTTTCAGAATAATTCGGGTGCCTGGCACTTAAAAAATCACTAAAAAGAGCAGTACCATAAAGTTAGGTGCTGCTCACTTGAGTATTACTATTTAATATTGTTCTTATTAAATACGCGCTTACGTCGTTCATACCAAAAAACACAAATGATAAACCAGGTGTATCCTATACACCAGCCTGCAAGCACATCGGAGGCAAAATGGCGCGCACCTGCTACTCGTGAAAGACCAATAAGAATTGTTAGCACAATTGCGCCTATCCAAAGCTGTATTTGACGTGCCTTTGTATTATTTTCAGATAATAAATAAGCAACCGTAAATAAATACAGTATGCCTGTCATAGCATGTCCAGATGGAAAACTGAACGATGTCAATTGATCTTCTATTTCAGGGCGAGAACGTTGCACCCACTTTTTTAACATTTGGTTTAATACGTTCCCTACTGCAAATGTTAATACGACAAATAACATGCCACGGTAATTTTTCGCAATCCATGCTAAATAGACAATTAATATAATCGCAACCCAAACGACAAATTTTGGCTCACCAATATAATGAAAAAACTCTATATACCGATTGCCAAATAATATTTCCGCCACTTTTTTATCGAAATTTAAAATCACGTCACTCTCGTATGTTAAGCGGAACGCAAAAAATATAATTAGAGTTAAAATCGCTAAAGGAAATGACCATTTTTTTATCAAAATTTCACCTCAAAGCTCATTCATGCAATGTTTTTTCACATCATACCATACTTAGGTGAACTTGAGGGAAATATACGATATCTGTCTTATAGCATAAAAATATACTTAATTATATTCGCTAATATAATGGATTCTTCATTCGTTTTATTAAAGTAATTTGAAAGTGCTAACGCAACGATAAATAAAATTGCAATGATAGGTAGTATTTTTCTAAACAACATTAACACTCCCTCACCTTTTATTATTCTATAGTTCAAACTATTTCAATAACACAGGGTCGAATAACCAATCTTTCGGTCCAAAGTTTCGATCCTTTTCCCCTCTCACTTCTCGAGAAATACGATTATTAATAATTAAATCTCTGAACTTTCTACTGAATATTGTTTTTCTGTAAAGATAGCTTCCATCATGACTCCATTCCGAAGAATAGAATACATCTCCATTTAAATTCATAATATCCTTGCCATCATAAATATCAGGTCCTAGAATTACCCCATTTAACCCACATTTGCATGGTGGCTGCTCAGTTGCAAAATACAATTTTATTCTTTCTGCATTACTTGCAGGTAGCATTTGAGTTGGGATGATTTGATATGCAGGTTGCTTCTCTACTTCCGACCCGCTGTGAATTACTTCTAGAAGTTCATAGCCTTCCATATTTGCTTGTTTCATTAAAGCTACTAATTCTTCGGAGGCTACCCAGTATCCGCTTACGTGGACTAAATGACGGCCTTTCATTTGAGAAGTATCAATAACTAACGGTGAAAGTTGCTCTTTTTCCATAAGCCCACAATGCTTACAATATGTACTTATTGAAAATAAAGTGCCTCTATCATCTAAAAACATTTCTGGCGAGTTGCCCGTCGAGTTTAACGTAAATAATGGAGTTTGTTCGTATTCGCTATTTGAAAAATCAAAATAGAAACGTTCCCCAATAGAAACAATACCTAGCTCATGTTCCAATGATTTATATAATGCTGCCACCTGCTCATACGTCACATCTTCATTTAAAGTAAAAATAGGATTAAAAGATGCCTTCAAATTTCTTCTTCTGATTTCAGGCGCACCTACATAAATACCGTAGCGATTATAAACTTTAATGACTTGATCTTGGTTAGATTCATCTATAGAGATTAAATTTTCAAGTTCTACTTTCAAATTATACGCCTACCTTTATTAAAGTTTTTTCGTGAGTATGCTGTCTAGCTAGTAACATGCTAAAAAATCTATGATATTAAACTGCTTATATAAACGATATATTCTTAAACTATTACTCACTTTGGAAAAAATTACTTAACTATGATTAATCTAAGCGTACCAGTACTTATACCACCATTTCAATGTTGGGTTTACGCCATTTTTTTGGCGGTCTTCACTAGTTTTTTTGGCGTGATTTGGCGGTCATGAAAAAAACACCGCCAAAAAATGGCGGTGTTTTTTAAGATATATAGGTATTTAGTTGTGTAAACTAAATAATTTTTCCTGATTAATAATATATTGTCTTTACATTACATAAATACTATCCTTTTATAGAAAAATATAACAATTAATATTTATACTAACATATAAAGAGGCTATAGTAAATTCATTCGTTCAGCAAGATTTACTGCCTCTGTTCGGGAATCTACATTTAGCAAAGAAAACAGCTGTGTTAAATATCTTTCAGTAGTTCGTTGAGGAATGTTTAACTCTATCGCTATAGCCTTATTTGTATGCCCTTCAGCAATCAATCGTAAAATTTTCTTTTCTTTTTCATTTAAATGAATATCGAGCTTAGCATCTTGTATTTTAAATCGATTATCTAGGAAATCTAAGAAATTTTTCGGCAAAACAATTTCTCCATTTGCAATGGCACGAACTGTCCGTAAAATCTGCTCTTTAGAGGCCGTTTTGGCTAAAATCCCCTCTATTTTCCTTTCTAAAATTAGTGGATAATAATCTGTAATGTCATCCCCTGTATAAAGGATTATCGAAGCATCTATTTGCATAGCTTTAATATTTCTCGCTAAATGAATGCCATTTTCTAAAGGCATATTGATATCAATTAGATAAATATCATATGGCTTGTCCTTAATTTTTGGTATTACAGAAGTTGCATCACTCTCTGTATCAACTAAAATGTCTTCATTATCTTTAAATAAATTTTTCGTTCCCTCTAACACAATAGGATGATCATCCACTATGAGCATTGTTATCAAGTGTGTCACTTCCTTCTTTTACTGTAATTCTAATAGACATCCCTTCATTAACTTGAGTATCAATGTAAAATTGTCCATCAAAGGCTTTTACACGCTCTTGCATACCTCGGATTCCCATCGAATCAGCGACAATAATATCATTCACATTACATCCTACTCCATCGTCCTTATAAATGACTTCAAAACCATTGTCCATTTCCTTGAGATGAATTTCAACTGTTGTCGCATAGGAATGTTTCAAAGCATTATTGAGTAATTCTTGAAATAGACGATAGATCATTAAATTCATTCGTTCATCTTCTAAATAAAGGCGATCTATTGTATAAATTAACAGAAAGTTAGCTCTTTCCGTTACTTTTCGTATGAGCTTTTCTAAAGCAGCATTTAGCCCTAATGTATCTAATAGTGGGGGCTTTAAGTTTTCGCAATAAGCTCTTAAATCATGTAGCGATGAAACCATTTGTGTATGAATCTTTACTAGTTTTTGTTGGATTTCTGTAGTATCTTTTGCATTTATTAAAACATCAACTTCTCGAGCAATATGGAGTTGCTCTTGTAAATTAGTATCATGTAATTCTTGAGCTAGTTGATATTTCTCCTCTTCAAACCTAAGCCATAATAGCTTATTTAGCCAAGGTAATTGACTTTCATCTGCTTGCTTCATATGCTTTAGTTCCTCTAACAATTCTTCCACCATTTTTGTATTTTCAATAAAGTTATTTACGTATAACAGGAGCAATTCGAGCCATAAAAGCTCTTCATCTTTTAAATGAATTGAATTGTTATGCCCCAATACTAAGGCTCTTTTGTAATGAGCATCTTGATGGAGGAAAGCTAGATAGACTTTGTCAATTTTCCGTATTTCTCCTAATTTTAAATCTTCCATTAGCATAGGATTTATCGGAATCTTTCCCTCAACCATTGAAGTAAATTGATTTGTGTCATAGTCATAGGTCAATACAAATACATGCTCAAGCTCTAGGTGCAGCGAAACTTCCTGGGCAAACTTTTCTAGAAGCTCGTCTAATTTAATTGTTTTACCGATTCTATCTACAGCCGTATACAACTGATGTATATAGTCCCCTTTAGTCGAAAACAAAATTTTGCGTTTGCGATAATCTACCTTTTCTTTTATGTAGAAAAGAACAATTAACGATAAAAAAGTAAACAATGAAACACCCGACATTATCGTCATCGTTAAAAATTTGCCAGCAATCCAATACAAACCAAAAGTAAACCATGCAGTAAAAATTACAGAAAATATGACATAGTAACGAAGCCTTGTAATATGATATTCAATGTCAAATAATCGTTCCGCTAGTTGTGTAAAAATAAAGCTAAATGGAATAAATAATAAAAATAAAGCACTGATTTCAGCGGAAAGTACGGGATGATGAAATAAAATATTCGGAAGTGCATACAGAAACAAGAATGGAAGAAATGGAATCATTACACTATTCAATAAAATTTTTAACTGGGGTGATTTAAATTTAAAATAGCTAAACAATAAAATAATAAGTATTAAAATAAGTAAAACTAAAAAAACGCCTAAAACAACATACGAAAGAAGGTTGTGCAAATTGTTATTAATAATACCAATATAGCTAAGTAGCATCGCAAAGATAGGCAATAGATAAAACAATTTAATATTATTAAAAAGTAACCAATTGGCATTTAAAAATGAATAATAGTTTCTTAAAAAATGTAAAAGTAATACTAAACATAACAACATACTACCTCGATTGACCATAATGCCCACGATATCGAGACTACCAGATGCTCCTATACTCACATATGCCATGGAAACTGTTAGCATAAATAAAATAAGCAATCTTAAAAGTGAAGTGTTTTTTTGTTTATAATGCAAATAACAAACAACAAATAATGTAAGGAAATAATAGCAGGCAGGGATAAGCAATATATAGTAAAACCGTTCAGTAAAATCTAAACCAGTAGGAGTAATATGAATTTTTTCCCCGTTAGACTTTAATATTGTTAATGAATTTGCCGCCCTAATTGTAAAATCATACTTTATATAAGAAATGTCGTCTATTTGAACATTATCAACTTTTAAAATGATGTCCCCTGCAGAGATTTTCTGCCCATCCACTAATTGATCATGTGAATGCTCTATTACCCAATTTCCATTTTCCTCGATCAAATCTATACCCAAATAAGGCTTGCTATAAGGAACATATAGCAGGTAGAAACCTAGCAATACGTAAACACTTATAGCAAGCATAAACCATTTTTGATTATATAAATTTAATTCCAAATAGGGTCTCTTAAGCATAGTACATCTTCGAATGAGTCAAGTATTGCCTGCTGTTCAATTGCTGAAACACCTATTAATGCAACTTTTTGTTCTTTTAACAGTGGTACTAGTGCTGGGTTCTCTTCTAGATACTGAATTACATTAATCATAAAAATCTCTCCTCATTTCATTAGTTTTATTAGGTATTCTTTACCTAACTTGTTTATAGCAACTTTTTCAAGATTATTCAATGCTTTTATTTTATAGAGATTTTTAATTGCAACTGCATAACGTATTGCACCGCTATTTGTCAACTCATGTTCTGTAACAATATTATCCAAAAATGTAACTATATCTTTATTATAATAGTTTATCACAGATTTTGATACACTATTTTTTTGTGCCATTAGATAAATAATTGGTAATGAATACTTTCTATTTAATAGATCATTTTTAGGTCCCCAAGTTTTTAAATCTAAAATATCGTTTTTTATTTGTTGGATAATACCTATGTATTTCCCGTACTCCTCAATTTCAGCAGTCACCATCCCTTTTGCAAGTGCCTCCCCAATGACGCAACTCATTGCTGTAAGTGACCCTGATTTTTGGTCAATCATTTGTAAGTAGGATTGTTCATCTCGACAAGCATTCAGTACATCTAACTGCTGACCATTAATGCTACGTAACGCATATTGTTCCAGTAGACGAATGGCTATACCTTTATGTTCAAATGATGTCTCATGTATAGCTCTCGATGACATGACGAGTAAGGCAAGTGCTGCATTTAAAGAAAGTTCAGGTGTTTTGCTCCAAATATAGTCCGTATCTTTATCCTGCAAATCATCAATAATATCATAGGATAAAATTAGAAGTTCAATAGCCGCAGCAACTATATATATCTCTTCATTTAAAGAATCAACAAATGCTTCATAATGCCAATAGCATAGTTTTCCAAATGCATAACCCATCTCTTTTTTTTCTGCTTTAAAACTTTTAAGCATTGACTTTATTTCATCACCGAGCATCGAATTATTTTCAATCAGACTGTCTAACGATTCATTAATACGTACATCTATATCACCCAATAGTCCTCTACTCCCTTAAACGTATTGATAAATATTATACATATTAATGGGAATTAATTCTATCTTTTATAAGTTAAATGAATCACTCTATTTTCTATTTATTACCATTAACTATTTATAAATACCGCCAAAAAATGGCGGTATTTATAGAAAGCACGCCAGTTTTTTGCTAGGAAATAATAAAAAACTGGCGGTGTCATTAGAGAGACCGCCAGTTTTTGGCGTTAACTGACCATTGAAATGGCGTCCTGACTAGTGTTACGCTTATGATAAGTAAAAATCATGCGTATTGTATGTGACTTAATTTGCAATTTGAGTGTATGATATTTTAATTATTTATATAATATTCTCTAACATTAAGAGGTGATTGAAATGACGAATGGAGTAAATGACTACGTGTTAATACTTACAGAAACTTTTTCCTGTACAATTTCTGTCTCTGCAGAGGAAATTACTATAAAGAAGCCTTCGAATGAACAACAAACTATTGAACAATTGATTATTCAAGCTGAACAGCGAGCATATCAAGAAGCTTTAGTGGAGTATAAACATAAGTCTTCTATTTCTAACTTCATTTGTAATATCCCTGGATTTGAAGATACTTTTCAGCAAAAACTAGACACGTATATGGCGCAACACGACATTGTAAAAGTACCCGAAAAAGATTTGCCATTACTTTCTTTAGTGAGCCCTTTTACATCTAGTTTGAATATTAATACACCAATGCTCTATAAAACTACTCAGTACTGCATTGTTTATGCTAGAGGAACGCAGAGTGGTCAAAATAGTAGTAATGCCGCTAAAATAAGCAGCTTTGCAGGCTCACCAAATGATTTAAAAAACAATAATCAACATCTCTCTTCCAACATATACAATTCAGTCACAGAGGCCTTTGACGCCTATCATTACTACCCGACTAATATTTCTGGACTATTCATTAATAATGGCGGTATTTCCTTCAACATTAACTCAGCATTTAATATTTGGAGCAAGGCTACTATCAAACATTAAACAGACGTTTCGTTTGCGCTGCTTCCTAAGCTTCGTCGTTCAAATATAATTGCCTCAATATTCAACTTCTATGTGTGGCGAGGTGTGACGTAGTAACAAAAGCCCCTTGCCATTTATCCATTCACCTCTACCTTCTTACAATCCAACAAAAATACATAAACTTCTAATCATTTGACTAGCTCCTCAGTGAGCTTAATTGTTCACACCTTGTTGTATAATGGTTGTTTATATAAAAAGACATAAAAAAAGAGGTGTCACAATTGACTTGTGAGACACCTCTAGTATTTATTAAGCTTTTACATAGTAAACATCTTGACCGCTTTCAATAATATAATCAGGTTTAGGCTTACCAGCATTTGCTTTATGACCTGCAATATGCTCAGGGCTCTTCTCCCAATTTTTCCACGCCTCTTCTGATTCCCAACGAACCATAATTAGCACTTCTTCATCTCCACGGCGAACTTTTTTTACAAGCACTTGCTTATCAATATAACCTGGTTGTTGTTCAAGTAATGAAGGACCATCTTTTTTAGCTCCAAATCGTTCAACAACCTTATCAGCGTTACCCTCAGTTACGACCATACGTTTAATTTGTACAAACATATTAGTTAAACGCCTTTAAAATATCATCAGCTTTAGCAGTTTCTGATTGTAAACCGCCACCTGATAGGTACCAATATTCTGGATCTAAGTAGTAAACTTTACCGTTTTTAGCAGCGTTAGTTGCACCAACAATTTCGTTTTCAATAGCAGCTTTTGTACCAGACTCGCCTTCAGGGTTAACAGCAGCGTCACGGTCAACTACAAATAAAATATCTGGGTTTGTATCACGTACATATTCGAATGAAGCGTTAGCACCGTGTGTAGAAGCTTCGATTTTATCATCAGCAGCTTTTACGCCAAATACATCATGAATTACACCAAAACGTGAACCAGGACCGTATGCAGATAATGAACCTTCATTACCTAAAACGATTAATGCTTTATCTTCAGATGAAGCAGTTTTTGCTTTAAGATCTTCTACTTTTGCTTCGTATGCAGCGAACGCATCAGCAGCTTCTTTTTCTTTACCGAAAATTTTACCAGCTAATTCAGTGTTTGTTTTAAACGATTCCATAAAATTATTGTTATCTACACCAACGAATACAGTTGGAGCAATTTTTGATAATTCTGAGTAAGCAGAAGCTTGACGACCTGAGATGAAAATGATGTCTGGGCTCATAGAAGAGATTGCTTCAAAATCTGGCTCTTTTAAAGACCCAACATTTACGTAAGTTGTGTCAGCATATTTGCTTAAATAACTTGGTACTGATTTTTGTGAAACACCTGCAACTTCAACGCCTAAAGCATCTAAAGTATCTAGGAAACCATAGTCAAATACGACAATATTTTTTGGTTGCTCTTTTAGTGTTACATCTTCAAATGTATTTTCACCAGATGTACTACCTGGGATTGTGATTGGGTAAGCAGAAGCAGCTTCATTTTGCTCTTCAGCAGGTTTATTATCTGTTGAACCTTTATCATCTTCTTTTGATTCTTCTTTAGAACCACAAGCAGCTAATACTAAAAGCATCATTGCCATTAATACCGTAAGTAATTTCCAATTTTTCATTGTGAAATCTCCTTTTTGTTTTTATATTTTTAGATAGTGATGACTATCTATTGTTACTAAGAGTTAAAATACACACAAATGCGGCAACCATTTTGCTCTTGCACAGGGATATCCATATCATAGATTTCCTTTAACGCATCTGAGTTAATAATGTCATTAGTCGGACCGTCTTTTACAACACGTCCATCTTTTAAAGCGACGATATGATCAGAATATACGGATGCAAAGTTAATATCATGTAAAACAATGACAACCGTTTTTCCTAGCTCATCCACCAACTTACGCAAAATTTTCATGATTTGCACAGAATGCTTCATGTCTAAATTATTAAGTGGTTCGTCTAGCAAAATGTAATCGGTGTCTTGCGCAATGACCATTGCAATAAATGCCCGTTGACGCTGACCACCTGATAATTCATCTAAATAATTATGCTGAATGTCAACTAAATTCATATAGTGAATTGCTTCATCTACTTTTTGCTCGTCCTCTGGTTTTAAATTTCCTTTTGAATAAGGAAAGCGACCAAATGAAACGAGTTCACGAATTGTTAGACGCACATTCATGTAGTTTGACTGTTTTAAAATCGAAACGCGCTTTGCAAAGTCATCAGATTTCCAGCGACGCACATCTGACTTATCGAGTAATACTTCACCAGTGTCTGCATTAAGTAAACGGCTTACCATTGAAAGCAGTGTTGATTTACCTGCACCATTCGGTCCAATAAAGGACGTAATTTTACCTGGCGCAACGTCTACACTAACATCTTGAATGACAGGCTTTTTCCCAAAAAACTTAGAAATTTCTTTTACTTGGATCATCCTGCTGACCTACTTTCCTTCAATAATAGGTAGATAAAGTACACACCACCTACAAAGTTGATAATAACGCTTAGTGTTGTATCGAATTTAAATATTCGCTCGACCATCCACTGACCACCGACTAAAGCAACAATACTCATTACACAAGAACCTGCAATTAATACAGAGTGCTTGTACGTCTTGAAAAACTGATACGATAAATTTGCTACGATTAAGCCAAAGAATGTAATTGGCCCAACAAGAGCTGTAGATACTGCGATTAATATCGAAGATAATATGAGCATGCGTTGTACAAGTTTATCATAAGGTACCCCAAGGTTTATTGCTGTATCGCGACCAAGTGACATTACATCTAGTTGACTCATATGACGCCAACCATAAATAAATGTACCTACAATAACAAGACCTGCTAACCATACTAAATCTGAATTTACATTATTAAAGCTTGCAAACATTTTACTTTGTAAGCTCAGAAACTCATTAGGATCAATTAAAACTTGGAAGAAAGTTGTGACACTTCCTAAAAATGTCCCGACAATCATACCGACAAGCAGCAGGAAGTAAATCGGACGTTTACCTTCTTTGAACAATACTCGATAAAATATTAATGCGAAAATGACCATTGCTGAAACAGCTAGCAAAAAATTATAATGTGCGTTAATAACAAATATAGACATCGAGCCAAAGAAGAAGTAAATAATCGTTTGGACCATCATGTACAAAGCATCAAGCCCCATAACACTTGGCGTTAAAATACGATTATGCGTAATTGTTTGGAAAACCACTGTCGAATACGCAATGGCAATTCCCGTTAGTGCCATCGCCACCACTTTAATGAGGCGACGTGGGAATGCATAGCTATAGTTCCCATTTAATTCATAAAAGACGTACAGTAACATAGCAGCTACTGCTAGTCCGATTAATATCAACATTTTCGTACGGTTACGCATATGCTCTCCCCCTAAATAACATAATTAGAAAGATTGCACTTCCGATGACGCCGACCGTCATACTTATCGGAATTTCATAAGGGAAAATTAACACGCGCCCTATAATATCACAGAATAATAGGAACGACATACCGAGTAAAGCCGTGTGCGGTAATGTCTTTGCAAGGTTATCCCCTTTGAACAGCGATATAATATTTGGAATAATTAAACCTAGAAACGGAATCACACCTACTGTTAGTACCACCGTAGTTGTCACTAGAGCTACTAACACTAAACCTAAATTCACAACGAATTTGTAGGAAAGACCAAGGTTTTTTGCAAAATCCTCACCCATTCCAGCCACTGTGAAACGGTTTGCATAAATGTAAGCCATTATTAGAACAGGTACACTTATGTATAAAAGCTCATAACGACCTTTCATTATCAATGAGAAATCTCCTTGTAACCATGCAGAAATGTTTTGGATAATATCAGCCTTATACGCAAAGAACGTCGTAATAGAAGATAGGATATTTCCGAACATTAAGCCTATAAGCGGTATAAAAATCGCATCTTTGAACTTTATTCGATTTAATATTTGCATAAACATTAACGTGCCGGCTAAAGCAAATATGAAAGCGAAGGAAATTTTTTGAAAGTACGTGACATTTGTAAAAAACATCATTGAAATTAGTACACCTAATTTCGTAGCATCTAAAGTTCCTGCTGTCGTTGGTGACACGAACTTATTCCTACTTAAGCTTTGCATAATTAAACCAGCAATACTCATACCTGCACCTGCCAGCAAAATTGCCACCAGTCTTGGTATACGACTAATTAAGAATAGTCTAGTTTCTTCTGATCCGAAGTCCAATAAGTCACTTGGCTTAATATTTACTACACCAATGAATAGTGACACAATAGACAACACAACAGTTGCTGTTAAAAGATATCTTATTTTCATTGTAATCCCCGGTAGATTCATTATTGAGTGTAATTAATAATCAGCTGAAAATGATTATCATTACTCACGATTCTCATTATAAGCATCTTTTTATTATCAGTCAACCTCCTATTGAGAATTGTTCTCGCTTTATTTGGAAATACTTAAAAACTATGTTTTTTCAACAAAAACACCGCTAAATTGAGATATTTCTCATTCAAACATGTTGCTCTTTCCCCTCAGAAATTTATTCAAAAAAAAGGGGTAATTGAGAATGACATAGTTGCCCTTCTCAATCACCTCATTAAGCTACTCTTCTTATTCCTCGTAGCCATGCAAAAATTATCGACGCTACTAAAATAAAGCCTAAATAGCCCATTACCGAATATAATTTTGATACAAGTGTTGTAAAGCCCACTTGGCTCGCAAAAAAGCCTAGAATGCCCATACAAATGACAGCGACCTTAAAGCTAGGCTTTGTCGGTTTAAAAAATCGCACCGAAAACGAATAAAACATACCTACCGCTGTATTGTAAATCATCCCCAATAAAGAAAATGACATTAATAAACCTACTATTGGATGAATTTCATTAGCTAATGCGAGCATGGGAATATCCAATCCAACAATAACGTTCATTTTAGCGAGAAGGGAAAAATGAATAATTAAAATGAGCGCGCCTAACAATAGTCCTCCGATAATGCCACCTATGCCTGCAATTCGCTCATTTCGTATAGCGCCACACATCACCGTGAGAAGCGAAAAACAAACGCCGATATTAAAAGACATATAGAGCAAAGCTGTTACCCACCAGCTTTTTGATGATGTTGGTAATTGTTGTTCTGCTATCACTGCTTGCTCTGCAAATGTTAGATCCATCGTAGCTATGGAATAGACCGCAATAATTGTAACAACAGCTAACAAATAAGGCGTCGCAATGGCTATTATATTAATAATACTTTTTACATTCATCATAACTGTCATCATAGTGAGGACAATCATACAAATGCTCCCTAGCCATACGGGTAGTCCAAACATTTGCTCGAAAGTAGCACCCGCTCCAGCAAACATAATAACTGACACACCAAACAAAAAAAGTGATAGTACAAAGTCCATTAGAAAGCCGATAGTATTACCCGAAATTTGATATATCAAATCCTTATGAGATGTTGTCCGCAACCGTGAACTAATTTGTGCTATACACATTCCCACAAAGGCAAACCAGAGTGTCGCTAAAAGAGCGCCTAATATCCCCTTATTGCCATAACTCGTAAAATACTGGATGATTTCTTGCCCTGATGCAAACCCCGCACCGACGATTATTCCTACATAAGCACCGCCGATTTGCAAGCTCTTTTTCAATCACTTCTCTCCTCGACTATTTATCTGACAAACAGATGGAGAAAAGGCAGCCTCCATCGCTTAAAGCTATTCCTTATAAACTTTCTTGCTCATTGTTAATTTATCAATAACTGCCATATTTAGCTTATAGCCTATACCAACACTTGTAGGCACATGAATAACGCCATCTTCTACCATAACCTCAGGCACTATAATATCCTCATACCAATAATGACTCGAACCTGCTGTATCACCAGGTAATATGAAATTGGAGAGTGCAGTTAATGCTATATTATGCGCTCGTCCGATTCCCGCTTCCAACATGCCTCCACACCAGACAGGAATGGCATGCTCCTGACAATAGTCATGAATCTTCTTAGCCTCCGTTAAACCACCTACACGACCAATTTTTATATTAATGACACCACAACTACCTAGCTCGATCGCTTTACGAGCATCTTCAAGTGATGTAATACTTTCATCTAAACATATTGGTGTTTGTAACTGCTTTTGCAGCTTGGCATGATCTATAATATCGTCAACTGCAAGTGGTTGCTCAATCATTAAAAGGTTAAAGGCATCCAGCTGTTGTAGCACTTCTATATCCTTTAATGTGTACGCAGAGTTTGCATCTGCCATCAATGGTAAATTAGGAAATGCAGTACGGATAGCACGGATAACTTCTACATCGTACCCAGGTTTTATTTTAACTTTTACTCGTTTATAACCCTTTTCTACATAGATCTTTATTAAATCAATCAGTTTTTCTGTGCTAGCTTGAATTCCTAAACTAATCCCTACGTCAATAGTATCTTTGCTTCCACCTAAAGCATGGGCAAGGGACTGTTTCGTTTGCTGTGCATAAATGTCCCACACAGCCCCTTCAATAGAAGCTTTCGCCATGCAATTACGCCGAATAGGCGAAAACAAGGCACTAACCTCATCTGGGTGTGCAATCTCTTTATGTAGCAAGGTAGGCATTAAAAAGTCCTCTAACATGTGCCAAGTTGTCTTTAATGTCTCCTCTGTGTACCACGGTGCTACAAAAGCAACTGTTTCTCCCCAACCAATCGTTCCTGACGCATCCTTCACCTCTAAAAGCAATAGCTCTTTTTCACTAACAGTACCAAAACTTGTTGTGAACGGAGCCTTCATCGGCATTTTTAAATGTCTTATTGTAATTTCTTCTATTCTCACAAAGTTCACTCCTTATCTCTATTATAAAGCCAATAAAGAGCGTCTGACTAACAGATAAAAGTGTATATATTCTTTTTGCTTTTTTACTCGAACAATGGCATATTCTTGGGCAAAGAAGGTAGTTAAAATTGTACGAATCTTATAACGCCAGTCCTCAGCTAATTTCGGACTTTCCACCTTCATCTTTTGTAAATACTGTGGAATAGGAACTAAATAAGCGTCCTTATAAAATTTTTGGTTACTTTGAAATTCACTATCTTGATCGAGCACAGGTAATCCATCAACCGTCAATGACCATGATACAACTTGCTCTGCCGCTTCTTCTAGCTCATCCAAGCTATCATTTGCATGATTACGCTCAAGCCACCATTCTACCGCAATCCGATCAGAGGGCAGTCCATCATTAAAATCATCTTGTAACGGCCCATAATAATCTATTTCATACTGATTGCTATATGCATCCAGCTTTAAAAATGATAAATTTGCTAAACGCGCTTCTAATGGATCAAATAGCCAACGAACTAGCTGAAAACCATTTTCTCGCGCATATTCTTGTTGAGCATGCTTCAACAACTCTCCTACACCTTGTTCACGATATGTTTTTTCGACGCCAATCATGTGTGAGTGTAGATACATTTTTTCTTCCCGGTAACCTACAAAGCAGTAATTAAAACCAATTAGTCGACCTTCCAAATACGCCCCAAGCAATAATCCACCATTTTGAACAGCCGCTAGCATTTGATGTGAGGGAATTGCCTGACTCCCCCAGATTTCAACATTTAAGAATTGCACCTCAGCAATTTCCTCAGGTGTCATCATTTTTCTAATAGAAACGTTTTCTAACATTATCTGATGCCTCCTCTATGTTTCGAGTTCTAATGCTCCTAATACAGCGTTTGTAAGAATCTCAACTCCAGTTACAAGTCTTGCCTGCTTAAATTTCATTTTTGGATGGTGTAATCCAGGTGTTAATCCGCAACCTAGTCCAAGCATTGTCGATTTTAAATGCGGACGTTGAACGGCATAATGGTGGAAATCCTCTCCGCCTGGTGTATGCACAGGCTTTCGTAAATTAGATAGCCCCGCTGCCTTAACAATGGCTTGCTCCATCATATATTGAGCAGTTGTGTCTACCTCTGCTGCCACAATATTAGCAACTGTACGCAACTCAATTTGCACTTTATGCAAAATTTTCGAAGAATCAATAACACGTTTCACACCTTGAGCAAGTGTATCCATTACATCATTTCGTTGTGCTCTTATATCAATCGTGAAAGCTGCTTTACCTGGAATAATATTACCTGACTCACCTCCAGCTTGAAATTTTGTCATCTTAACGGATACAGGCACCATGGGATCTGTATGTATGGTGCGTAAATCTTCGATAATTGTTGCACCTACCTCAATTGCATTCACACCAAGGTGTGGTCTTGCCGCATGTGCATCCTCACCGATAATTTCGCCTTCGAGTAAACGAGAGGCACCATGGTACAAAGCTGCACAATATGTGCCGTCCTCAAGCTCGTGTACTGGTCTTAAATGGACTCCAAATAGAAAATCCAAGTCATCAATAATGCCCTCTTTTAGAACCGCTAATGCACCTGTTCCTTTTTCTTCAGCTGGTTGGAAAATAACACGAATTGTGCCTTTGTATGATTGAGACTGCTCTTTCAGAAGTAAAAGAGCTCCGATTGCCATTGTCATATGTCCATCATGTCCACAAGAATGATTTGCTCTAAACTCACCATCTACTTCTTGCCATAATGCATCTATATCCGTCCGTAAACCTACCTTTGGGTTTCCATCACCAATATCAACATACAGCCCTGTGCAATTTTTAAAGCGTTGTGGTGAAAATCCTTCACGCGTCAACAAATCAAAAATATAATTTGTTGTTTCTACCTCTTGCCAGCTTATTTCTGGATTCGCATGTAAATACGTGAATATCTCCATTAATCGTGGCCTCAAACGATCCAATGCTTCTTTCATGACAACCAACCCCTTAAAATTGTTACTAGTAAGATTATTATAACGAAAAACAGCTCTATTCTACAGAAAATTAAATTATCTTCTAGCTAATAGACTACACAAGAGACAAAAAAGGTGCAGGGACATTACTCTAAAATTTTAAAAGCAGGGCAAAGGTGTATGTAATAATAATAGTTGGTGGTAGCGGAGGCGGTGCCTCCTGCGGGAACGCACGCATAGTAAGACGCAACAAGCCGCGCGTTAGCGAGGGTTGCGGCTTACGTGTGTGCCCGCGGAAAGCAACCGCCGTAGCGGACACCAACATCATTGCAAAAATGGTTGGATTGTTGGCATTTTCCCGCTATGCAAAATGGATGAAGCCTTAGCTATTCTTACTTTTGCAATAAGAAATTTAGAAGAATGCACTAGTTGATGGTAGCGGAGGCGGTGACTCCTGCGGGAACGCACGCAGCGTAAGACGCAACAAGCCGCGCGTTAGCGAGGGTTGCGGCTTACGTGTGTGCCCGCGGAAAGCACCGCCGTAGCGGACATCAAACGGCATAGCAAAAAAAGTGTTAGATTGACCGCAGTCAATCTAACACTTTTTTCTTTTCTCTAGCCTCTTTAACTAATTAATACCACGCATCGCCTTAGAAATAATAGGTGAAAGTACTAATAAGAGTATGCCGATAACAATCGACAATGTTCCTAAGAATCCGAAATATGTGAATTCGCTTACAACTTCATATACCTTTACAAGCTGTGCGTTAATTGCTTGAGCCGCAGCACTCGTTAAAAACCAAAGTGACATGGTTTGTGCAGCAAAAGCTTGTGGCGCTAATTTCGTTGTTGCAGATAGACCTACTGGAGACAATAATAATTCCCCAACTACTACTAAGAAGAATGATAATACTAACCACAATGGACTAACTAAAGCTTGTCCACCTGAAAGATGTGCTGGAATCATCATTACTAAAAATGATAGTCCTGCAAAAAATAGTGAATAAGAAAACTTACGTGGTGTTGATGGTTGCTTATCGCCCCATTTTAACCATAGCATCGCAAATAATGGAGACATGGTAATAACGAATAATGGGTTAAGCGATTGGAACCAAGACGATTCAAGATGGAAACCACCAATATTTAATTGTGTACGCTCATCTGCATACGTTGCTAAAATTGTTGCACCTTGTTCTTGAATAGCCCAAAACATAACCGCGGCTAAAAACAACGGAATGTATGCAAGTAGACGAGATTTCTCATCTTTTGTAGTTTTCTTACTACGATACATATAAATAAAGAACACTGTTGGTATTATCACACCAAGTGCTGTAATAATTAAGCTAAAGACATCCATTGTTAGTACACCAGTTTTAATACCAATGCCACCTAAAACGATAATGACTAATGCTATAATACCGAATTGCGTAAAGACTTTTTTACGTTCTTCAGGTTTTAACGGGTTATTTACTTGTAAGCCCGCTAGACCTAAATATTTTTTCTCAGTTACTTTAAAAACAATTAATCCAACTAGCATACCAACTGCTGCTAAACTGAAGCCTAAATGGAAACTATACTTTTGTCCAATTGTTCCGACAATAAACGGCGCAATGAATGCACCCATATTAATACCCATATAGAAAATTGAGAATCCTGCATCACGACGACTATCTGTTTCAGCATAAATATCTCCTACAATACTTGAAACATTCGGTTTTAATAAACCAGTACCGATAACAATAAACGCCATTGAAGCAAATAACATTGTCACACCGCCAGGGAATGCTAGCAGTAAGTGACCGATCATAATTAACACGCCACCATAAAAAATCGTTTTACGTGTCCCTAAAAGTCGATCGGCAATCCAGCCTCCAATAATACCCGACATATAAACAAGCGATCCATATATAGCCATAATTGAATTCGCTGTTCCGCGATCAAGACCTAATCCACCTTCATTTAATTCATAATACATGAAGAAGATTAGAATCGCTCGCATACCGTAGTATGAAAAACGCTCCCAGAATTCTGTGAAAAATAATGTAAAGAGCCCTTTAGGGTGTCCGACAAATCCTTTTTGAGGGACGGATTTTACAATTTCATCTTTAGTAGACATACAATATCCTCTCCCACTTTCATTATTCATTTAAATATTGTTCCCCATTGATAAGGATAAAAAACTATGTTTCATCATACTAAAGCGTTTTTATTACTTTCGCAAGAGTTTTAAAAAATGTTGAAAATTTGTCATTTTTCTTTATATTCAGACTGATTAGTTAATATTTTATTAAATATATTGAAATATCTACGTTTTCTCACTCTTCCCTCTCCTCTAATAAATTGTATTTAAATTTAATGTTTGAAAATAATAAATATTAGGTTTTTTATACTTTTTTCCAAATAAAAAATCAACAGCCATAATTGCTGTTGATTTTTCTACACACCCAATTTAGATTACAATCACATTGCAATACTAATTTGCGTATGAATTATTTAATTGCTATTTCACAACAAAATGTTGATATTTTGCGTAATCAGCTTCTTTTGCTTCAAGCTTTAATAATGTGCCATTTTCTTCATATGCCGTTTCGTAAATAGTTGCATTTTCATTTAAATAAGACACTATATTGCCCTGCTCATATGGAATAAGCATTTTACATGTCACATAATCAGAAAAAATGTGTTGGCGTATAATTTGTAATAGTTCATCTAATCCAGTACCCTGCTTTGCAGAAATCCATATATTATCCCCACTAATGACTGGGTACGGAACATTTGCTAAGTCTGCTTTGTTATAGACATATATAGTAGGGATTCCCTCAACCCCAACTGCCTTTAATGTTTCATTTGTAACATCCATCATAAAACCATGCTCTTGATTTGAAACATCCACAACATGAAGCAATAGATCAGCATCACGTGCTTCTTCTAGTGTTGAGCGAAACGCCTTTACTAAGTGATGTGGTAATTTACTTACAAAGCCTACTGTATCAGTTAATAAAAATGACTTCTTATCATGTAATTCAATATAACGGACGGACGTTTCAAGCGTCGCAAACAGCATATCCTTCTCAAATACTTGCTTATGATCTTCTTGTCCAATTTTAGCGAGCAGTTGGTTCATGATGGTTGACTTACCAGCATTCGTATACCCTACAATGGACACAACTGGAACTGCATTTTTCCGACGTTGTTTTCGTTGTGTCTCTCGCTGCTCCTTCACTTGCTCCAGCTCTTTTTTTATTTTTGAAATCTGATCTTCAATTTTACGGCGATCTAGTTCCAGTTTCGTTTCACCAGCTCCACGGTTTTTAAAACCGCCTCCAGTACCACCACCTTGTCGACTTAGCGAAGCGTGCAAGCCGACTAACCGTGGAAGCATATATTGAAGTTGTGCTAACTCTACCTGCATTTGCGCCTCACGTGTTTTTGCACGACGACCAAAAATATCTAAAATTAACATCGTTCGATCGATTACTTTCGTTTCTAAATCACGCTCTAAATTTCGGATTTGTGAAGGTGATAATTCATCATTAAAAATAACAAGATTCCCTTGTGCTTCTTCATAAAAGCTTTTTATCTCTTCGATTTTACCCGTACCAACATAATGTGAAGGTGTGACACGCTCTAAATTTTGTGTCACTACGCCTACGACTTCTACATTCAATGCTTCGGCTAAATTTGTTAACTCTTCCATAGAATACTCAAAATGCTTATCATTGCGTAAATTAACCCCAACAAGAATAGCCTTTTCTAGCAAAACATCTACTTCTTTCAATTTTTCCACTCACAATCCTCCCACCAACGCCTTGGTGACGCTACAGCAAATTTTCTTCATCTTACCATATAATGCCCGAATCTGTGTCTTTTAGTCGAGTTTCTTTCATGACACCAAAGCGCTATTATTTAACAAAATTACTTAGCGTTGAATTTTAATGATTAAAAAATAAATACGCCCTAAAGTTGGGCGTATTCGAACTGTAGATAAAACTTTTTATTTTCTTAACTTCTAATAAAAAATCGAACTACGTCATACTTTTTCCCAATGGGCTTAGCCTAAATTCTATAAGAAACGAACAGTATTCCTTTTTTTAAGTTTTGTTCATCATTTTCCTTGTTCTTCTTTTAACAGCGATAGGCTACGATTGAATTCATCTTCAATCTCATCGTTTCTTTTGTATGTCATCATACTAACGATTATGGCTATTACTAAACAAACGAGGAAACCTGGTACGATTTCGTAAAGAGCTGTTGACAGTGAATTAATTTTCCCCCAAACAAAGGCTGTTACCGCTCCTAATACCATCCCACTGAGCGCTCCGTAATTCGTCAGTCTCTTCCAATATAATGATAATAAAATAATTGGTCCAAATGCCGCTCCAAACCCAGCCCAGGCAAAACCTACTAAATCTAAAATAGAATTTTCAGGATTCCAAGCTAAAATGGCAGCAATTATCGCTACTACTAATACTGCCATTCGGCCAATAAAAACATAATGTTTATCAGTAGCTGTTTTATTAAACAAAGCCTTGTATATATCCTCAACAAGTGCGGAAGAGGTAACAATTAATTGCGATGAGATTGTACTCATAATTGCTGCTAAAATGGCCGCTAGCATTATACCCGCAATAAATGGATGGAACAATAATTGACCAAGTACAATAAACACCGTTTCAGCATCCTTTAATTCGCCAGCATTTTGTTGATAGTATGCTACACCTACTAATGCCGTTGCAAGAGCACCCGCAAGACTTAATATCATCCATCCAATACCAATACGACGTGCCTGTTTTGTTTCTTTTACTGAACTAATCGCCATAAAACGCACGATAATGTGCGGTTGCCCAAAGTATCCTAATCCCCATGCAAGGGAAGAAATAATCGCGGCTGCAGTCGCTGTTGCTGGCAGTAAACTTAAATGCTCTGGGTTAACCGCCTTAATGGATTCGACTGTTTCACTAAGTCCACCCGTTAAAAACAATCCGAATAACGGTACTGTTATAAGTGCTAAAAACATAATTAGGCCTTGCAAAAAGTCTGTATAACTTACCGCTAAAAAACCACCAAACAATGTATAGGCAACAACTACACCTGATACTATTAATAAACCTGTATGGTATTCATAGCCAAAAGAACTATCAAAAAACTTGCCTCCAGCTACCATTCCTGAAGATACATAGAATGTAAAAAATATAAGAATAATGAGCCCAGAAGCAATGCGTATTAATTTCGTATTATCCCGTAATCGATTATCCAAATAACTTGGAATCGTAATAGAATCATTGGAAACTTGCGTATAAACTCGTAATCTTGGTGCGACAAACATCCAGTTTAAATAGGCACCGATTGTTAAGCCGATTGCAATCCATGCTTCCACAAGTCCCGATAGATAAATTGCACCTGGCAACCCCATTAATAGCCAACCAGACATATCCGCAGCACCAGCACTAAGGGCTGTTACAGCTGGTCCTAGCGAGCGTCCCCCTAGCATGTAATCCGTTAAATTTGAAGTTTTTACAAATGCATACCAACCGATTCCTAGCATTGTAATCATATAAATAATAATAGCGATTAGCTGATAAGTGTTGTCCGACATAAGTCTTCCTCCTATCCACAATTATTCTTTACCTTCAAAACGTTTCACTATAAATATACCGTAAAATTATTAAAAACAAAATCGTTTATCTGAATATTCGATATACTGATTATTTAAAATTGAAAACAACAATGCGTTCATAAAATTGTGTTACACTAATGCCATCTATTACACAACGAAGAAGGCGAAATAAATGACATTTGAAGAAATGAAAGAAAAGCTACAAGAGCAATTTGCACAACAACAACTCGTTGCAGCTACAATCAGTCAACCTCGAATGAAGTCTAATGAAGTAAAACGTATTAAACTCAAACCCATCATGCTGAAAGAGGCTTATCATATACAAATTGAATACCAATATGAGCGCATTTTAAAACATGAGAACGTCCTACTGGCAGATTTCTCTCCTAAGCTCGAGCTGTTTTTTGCTGATTTCCGTCAAGCACATATCGATTTTATTGACGAAAAAGTACAGGTACAGCTATCGAAAAAGAACAAAGTATTATGGAAGTCTGATAAAACAGCTACTCCAAAGGAAGTCAACTTAGCACATAACCGTAAGAAAAACTATTTACTGGATGAGTCCACCCCCTATCCTTTTTTAATTCGCTTAGGTGTACAAAGTGAAGAAGGAAAAGTGAAAAAACAAAAATACGATAAATTCAAGCAAATTAACCGCTTCATTGAATTTATCGACGATGCCTTAGCTTATTTGCCAAAAGATCGCCAAGTCCGCATTTTAGATTTCGGTTCAGGAAAATCCTATTTAACGTTTGCCTTATATCATTACTTAAAAATTGAAAAAGGTTTGGATATTCGTGTTACTGGCTTAGATTTGAAAAAAGAGGTTATTGAGGAATGCTCACGAATTGCACAGGATTTAGGCTATGAGCAACTTGAATTTTTAGTTGGGGATATTAATGATTATAATGACGAGTCCAGTGTAGACATGGTAGTGACTCTCCATGCCTGTGATGTTGCAACAGATATGGCATTATCACGCGCAGTGAAATGGGGAGCAAGTGTTATTTTAAGCGTCCCATGTTGCCAGCATGAGCTAAATCGTCAACTTGATACACCTGCACTCGACATCATGCTTCAGCACGGTCTTGTCCGCGAACGCTTTGCGGCACTGGCTACTGATTCAATTCGCGCAGAGATTTTATCGCTTGTTGGCTATGAAGCGCAATTACTAGAATTTATCGACATGGAAAACACACCAAAAAACATACTAATTCGAGCATATTATACTGGTAAAAAGCCAAGTACACAGCAACGTGCTAAGTACGATGCTTTTGTAACACTGTTGAATGCGAAGCCGTTTTTGGCAAATGAATTAACATCTTATTTATAAACTATGAAAACCCGAGGCGCATTATGTGCCTCGGGTTCTTTTTATAGCTCTTGTCGTAACGCTTGGATAACATCGATCTTTGTTGCTTTACGAGCTGGTCGGTAGCCTGAAATCATCGCAACACCAATGCTGATAGCTGACGCAATAAGAACGAGCTGCCATGGAATAAGTGAAAATGTAATATCAGACGAACTAAACGCATCTTCACCTGTTGCCGCTTTTAATATTAACGGTAAAATCGCATTTGCTGTAAAGCTAATCGCATACGAAATCATTACCGCAATGATTGTTCCAAAAATACCGATAAATGTACTTTCCATTAAAAATAGACGTTGAATCAGCTTTGGACTAGCGCCAATCGCCTTTAAGACTCCAATTTCGCGTGTACGCTCTGTAACTGCCATTGTCATCGTATTAAAAATCCCAATAGAAGCGATCAATACGGCAATTGTGCCAACAAAAATTAAACCAATCTTCAATACAAGGAAAAATACATCCATTTGATCTAATTGCTCAGTCACTGAATACACACTATAGCCTTTGTCTTTAAGTTTTTCCAAAATAGGCTTTACGTGCTCTAAACTGTCTGCATATATATTAAATTCCGAATTAAACACTTCATCTTCTGATACATCATCCAATGCCGCTAAACTGCTACCTATTGCCTCTTTCTGCTTTGAATCCATATGCACTGTATTGTCGATCATCCAATCATAAGAAGGCTTCTTCGTCACACCGACAATCGTATATTTTACCTTTTCAGTTTCAGTCGCTCCATTTGAATTAGAAATTAACGATAACTCAATCTCTTTACCTATGACAGACTGTTTATATCCTTCCTCATTTCCATCATAGTACGTTCCCTCAGCCTCAGCCTTTTTACTTTTTTCGTTAATAACTTCGCGATCGGCGTCATTTAATAATGTTTGAGCGAAATGATACCCAACAATAATCTCATTCGGCTTTGTTGGATACTGTCCTTGTGCAAGTTTCCCCGTTACATCTTTAAAATCTTTCATATTCGTTAAAATTAAGTTTGAGTTTGTATCACGGTCTTCAAAATATGAGTGCGCACTTGCATTAACTGTAATCGTTTCAAGTACTGTCTTAACATTTTCTATCGATTTTATTTCATCTTTTTGTTGCTCTGTAAATTGTGAACCATCATATACTTGTATTTTTGTTACATTTTCATCTGAAAGAATTTCGTTACGAATTGAATCTTGTAGTCCAAACCCTACAGATGCAAGGACAATTAAAAATGCACAACCCATTGTTGCAGCTAGCACTGTCATAAATACGCGTAGTTTATTTTTCTTTATATGTTGTAAAACAAAATCTAGTTGATCTTTCCATACCATGTTATTTTTCCTCCTTCACAAGCTCGCCATCAGACATTCTGAAACGTTGATGAGCAATCGTTGCCACTTCTTCATCGTGCGTAATAATGACAAAGGTTAAGCCAAGCTCACGATTTAAGCTTTGAATAAGGAGTAATATATCTTGTTCTGTTTCAGAATCTAAGCTACCCGTCGGCTCATCCGCAAGCAATATCGGAGGATTGGTAATCAACGCTCTTGCAATACTTACACGCTGTTGCTGACCGCCTGATAATTCATTTGGATAATGGTCAGCTACAGCTGTTAAACCAACCTTCTCCATTAACTTCTTTACCTTTTCTTTACGTATAGCTTTGCTTGCACCTTGCAATTTCAATGGCAATTCGATATTTTCAAATGCAGTTAAACCTGGCATGAGTTGAAAGTTTTGAAAAATAAATCCGAATTGTCGCAATCGAAAAGCAGCACTCTCTGTTTCATTAAGTTTTGCTGTTTCTTGTCCATTAACCTTTATCGAGCCTTGTTCAGCCTTCATAAACCCTGCTAATGTTTGAAGCAATGTAGATTTGCCTGAGCCACTTTTGCCGACAATCGCGACAATCTCGCCCTTCTTTACCTCGAAATTGACGTCCTTTAATACAGGTACATGCTTTTCCTTGCCTTTTTTCCCAATTAAAAATGTATGTTGTAAGTTCTCGACTTGAATCATTTTTGTTGTAATGCCCCTTTCTCGTACTTTCTTAAGTATAGAAAACAATTCTTAAAAATATTGAAGGATAAAAATGAAGATATTCTTAAGAAAATAGGGAACACTATGTTAAAGGGCATTTCTTTACAATGCGTTTACAATTCAATTTAGCCATCAAGTATAATCGCGTAATTGTGATTGCTATATTCTGTACTAAACAACCTATATTTTTCACAAAAACTCTTATTTTATAGGCATTTCCCTGTACTAATAGGAATAAATACACATGCGATACAGCTTATTTGTGAACAAATTGTATATTACAGGATTGTAAAGTTTTATGTAGAGAAGATAAATTTTATGTAGATAAACGAAAGATTTTGTTATGATAGTAAAGTTTAAAGGTTGATTATTTTATATACATCCAGGAGGATTTCATTTACATGCTTAACTCAAAAAAACAAGACCCTTTCTTTATAGCATTGCATAAAATTGCAGAAAACATGAGAGAGGCCGTACATTACGCAAATGATTTTCGTATTACAAGTGTAGCTGACTTAAAAGAGATTAGCATTACAATGAAGAATTACGAAACAGCTGGCGATAAACTTATTCATGAATTAATCGTGATGCTAAACAAATCATTTATGACACCGATCGAACGCGAAGATATTTTAGAATTCGCAATCCGTATGGACGACGTGTTAGATGGTACGGAGCATTGTATCGCTCACTTTGAAATGTTCTCTTTAACAGAGGTTGACGAAGCGATGCGTATTTTCTTAGGCTACATTTCTAAAAGTGCCGATGAAATTGTTAAAGCTACAGAAGAGTTAAAGAAAAAAAATCTTATTGGCATGCGCCCACATGCAATTTTAATAAAAGACTATGAGCGTGAATGTGATGAAGTACAAAGAACTTCTATTAAGCAATTGTTTTTAAATGAAAAAGATCCAATCCGCATCATTAAATTTAAAGATATTTATGAACAACTAGAGGATATCGCTGATTATTGTCAAAACGTTGCAAACACAATGGAAACAATTATCATGCGAAACGCGTAATTAGGAGTGGGTCACTTACAATGAATACAATAATTATACTAACCGTATTGGTCGTCATCTTTGCCCTAACATTTGACTTTATCAACGGTTTCCACGATACAGCAAATGCTATCGCAACGTCGGTTTCAACTAGAGCATTGCCTCCACGTGTTGCCATTATTATGGCGGCGACGATGAACTTCATCGGTGCTATTACATTCGTCGGTGTAGCAAAGGCTCTAACAAAAGATATTGTAGATCCATTTTCTTTAAATGCCTTTCAAGGAGATACTACAGGTTCTGTCGTAATTTTAGCCGCATTGATTTCAGCTATTATTTGGAACCTGCTTACTTGGTATTTTGGTATCCCATCAAGTTCTTCACATACGTTAATCGGTTCAATTGCTGGTGCTGCAGTTGCTTCTGCAGGCTTTGGCGTACTTAACTACGGTGGTTTTACAAAAATTATTATGGCTTTAGTATTTTCACCAATTCTTGCAATTTGTGCCGGCTTTCTAATGATGTCTCTGTTTAAATTATGGTTTAAAAACTTAAATCTATATCGTACGAACAAAGGCTTCCGTACAATGCAAATTTTCACAGCGGCTATACAATCGTTTACACACGGTACAAATGATGCGCAAAAGGCAATGGGTATTATGACAATGGCGCTAATCGCTGCAGGCTTACACACTGGGGATGATATTCCTTTCTGGGTTCGAGCAGCGGCAGCAATTGCTATGGGGCTTGGTACCTCTATTGGTGGTTATAAAATTATCAAAACGGTCGGCGGTAAAATTATGAAAATCCGCCCTGTAAATGGCGTTGCCGCAGATTTAGCTTCTGCTACTGTTATTTTCGGTGCAACTCTAATTCACTTACCAGTATCGACAACACACGTGATTTCTTCATCAATCATGGGCGTTGGTTCAGCGCAACGTGTTCGTGGTGTAAACTGGGGAATGGCACGTAAAATCGTGACAACGTGGATTATTACAATGCCAATATCAGCTGTTATGGCATCCGTTATTTACTTTATATTATCTTTATTCTTCTAGATTTTACGGCACTTTCTGCTCAAAGAAAGTGCTTTTTTAGTTTTGGTGTCAGGCACTCACACAATTCCCATACAATTCAATATCCCAGTAACAATCCACGGAGACTCCTGCGGGAACGCACGCAACGTAAGACGCAACAGGCGGTGCCTCAGCGACGGTTGCGCCTTACGTCGTGCCCGCGGAAAGCGCCAATTTAGGAGTGACAGGCACGCATACAATTCTCACACAATTCCCACACATGTTACTGTTGGCAGGAGTTTTTACTTTGTCACACGACAAAAAGCGACACATCCTTTACACTAGTTTAAAAGGGGGATGCTTTATAATTATGAAAACTTTTTCAGCTTTTATCACTGCACATGCGAAAGCTATCGTTGCAATTTGGATTGTATTTTTTATCGCAATGGCTGTGTTTGCTATACAGCTTCCGAGCAAACTGCATGGAGATGGCTTTTTTGTTGAAGCTGATCATACCTATGTCACAAATGAACTAGCAGAAACATTCGACTTACCTGCAGAAACAATAATGGTTGTCTTTGACCAAGCAGACGATAAAAAAATCGAAGACACCTTGAAAAAACTTGATAACATTCAAGAAATCCATTCAATCCAGTCACCACTGGATGATTCTGCGTTACAAAAAGATAGCATCGCCTATGCCATGGTACATTTTAAAAATAACATTGAAAATTTGCCTGATATAGTAAAAGAAGTTCGTACTTTAATTGAAGAGGATGGCATTAGTATTACAGGTGGCCCTGTGATATCAGAGGATATCAATGAAGCTAGCCAGAAAGACTTGGCTTCTGCTGAAGCAATTGGCTTACCAATTGCGATTGTTGTATTATTACTGGCTTTTGGCACCGTTGTCGCTGCCATTTTGCCAATTATAATTGGTGTCGTTACTGTTGTCACTGCATTTGGATTGTTGACACTGCTTAGCGGTAGCGTTAACTTATCCATTTTTGTCTTAAACATTGTACCAATGCTAGGACTTGCCCTCAGTATTGATTTCGCACTACTATTTATTAATCGCTATCGCGAGGAACGTGGCCATTCAACAATTGCCGATGCAATACAAATGGCTATCCAGACAGCAGGCCGTTCAATCATATTCTCTGCTGTTTGTGTCATGATTGGTCTAGGTGCCATGATCGTAATTGACGTGGAAATTTTCCGCAATATTGCACTAGGCGGCACAATTGTCGTGTTATTCGCCGTGTTAGCAGGTCTCACTTTACTACCTGCTACAATGATGGTGTTAGGAGATCGCCTAAATAAATGGCGCATCTTACGCGTAAAGCCAAGCGGTACAAATCGTTGGCGCAGCTTTGCTGGCTTTGTTATGAAACGACCTGTCTCGATTGTCATCGTTGCATTATTGCTGCTGGGTATCGGTATGATTCCATTAAAGGATATTAAACTAGCTATTCCACAAGTGGATTCTTTACCTACCAAATATGATGCACGTGCTGCCTACGATAAATTAGATGAGACATTTGGACTCGGTGATACTTCCGTTTTATATTTGCTAGCAGAACGCAAAGAAGGCTGGGAAGATGAGCAGGCAAGAGAGCTACTGTTTGATATACAAGAAAAGCTACTTGATGATCCACTTGTTGATCAAGTATCAACTGTTTATACAGAAGCTAATATTAAATCGCCTGAGGAATTAACAGCATCCTTGGAAATGCCACAAGTTGCAGAACAATTAAAACCACTTATTCATTCTTTTTCAAAGGATACACAATTGTTTATCCCTATTACATTAAAAGTAGCTGGTTCGTCCTCTGATGCGCAAAAATTCGCAAGAACATGGATGGACAAAGACTTAAACGTTGACTTTAAACTAGGTGGACAAGGTAAATTCAATCAAGAGATTTTCGATGAAATTGCCAATAAAATTGTATTCGCTGTCTTAATCATTATCGTGTCAACATTCTTTATTTTAATGCTTGCCTTCCGCTCGGTTTTAATTCCGCTTAAGGCAATAATAATGAATATTATTGGGTTATCCTCAGCGTTTGGGATACTCGTATATATATTCCAATATGGACATTTTGGAATAGAAGCTGGCACCATTGTCCTCATTATTCCAGTCATTGTATTTTGTCTTGTATTTGGTTTGAGCATGGACTATGAAGTGTTTTTAATTTCAAGAATACAAGAGGAATACCAAAAAGGTGCGGACAATACTCGTGCAACAGTAGAGGGACTAACATCTACTAGCCGTATTATTACATCTGCTGCGCTTATTATGATTGTTATTACAGGAGCATTTGCTTTTACTGATGTTATGCCTGTCAAGCAAATCGGTGTTGGTATTGCCATTGCTATTGCTATTGACGCTACCATTATTCGCCTTATGCTCGTCCCAAGTCTTATGAAGCTATTTGGCGATTGGAATTGGTGGCTACCATTTGCTAAGAAGAAGTAACTATCTATAAAAAAACCGAGAACGTCCACGGACATCGTTCTCGGTTTTTTGTTTAAAAATTTTTATGATACCACTCTCTTGCTGAATCTACTTCAGGCATTGTAAGCTGATGACCGTAGTTAAACCATGCTGTCGTTACATTAGCGCCTGCATCAGATAAGAGTGATTCTAAATCCTCTGATTCCTGTGCCGAACATAATGGATCATTTGTTCCAGCCGCAATAAATACAGGCGTATTAGGTAACACTGGTAGTTGAATTCCACGTCTTGGCACCATCGGATGATGTAGAATTGCACCAGCCAATGCATCTTCGAAATGGAATAATAAGCTTGCTGCAATGTTTGCACCATTTGAGTAACCAATCGCTACAATGCGCGTACGATCAAATCCGTATTGCTCTGCTGCTGTTGCCAAAAAGCTTTGTAGTTCTTGCGTACGGAAAATTAAATCTTCTATATCAAAGACACCTTCAGCTAAACGGCGGAAAAAACGAGGCATGCCATTTTCTAATACATTACCACGCACACTTAAAACATTGGCCGTTGCATCTATTTCCTTCGCAAGGCTAATTAAAGAATGCTCGTCTCCACCTGTACCGTGTAATAACAATAAGGTTGGCTTTGTTTCATCTGTTCCTTTATGAAATATATGTTGCATGAACACATCACCTTTCAATTATCTTGAATTCGAGATAATTGTAGCCTGTGGTAAAATTAAATTCAAACTTTTTGACTTATTAAATTCACGATTTTCGCTATTTGGTTGTTCTTCATTGTTTTTATAGAAATTTTGAATCGTAAAAACTGAAAATAAGCATGCAATAATTAAAACAATAATTACGATCCCCACCAATTTTTTACCGCTCATTTCATTTCCCCCATATTACTTAGTTCTTTTTACGAAAGCCTTCTTCCAATAAGTATTCTTTTGCCGCTTCATAAGTACCAAACGCTTCTTCTAAATTATCTCGATGGTAGACATTCCATGAACGTTGTTCAAAGGCAAGCTCTAATTGATCTCCTTCACGGTTACGCCAAGTCTCAATAATTGGTTGTTCCTCTTCTTGTTCTTCGCCTAAATACGTAATCGCATCTTCAATAATGGCACGTAGCTGTTGCTCATCATAATCACGAATATTTACTAATCCTTTATCATTTGCCTCATTTTCATAGCGCAATAAATCACCTACGAAGACAAAACCATTTCCGTTTGGATGTAATTTTTCAACGACAATCGTTTTTTCAAACAAACTGTCCATAAAATGATAATTTACTCGTTTCATTGAAATTTCTTTTCTTGTTAATTCTGAAAACGATTCAATTATCGCTTGTTTTTGTTCAAATGTTAGCATGTATATGCTCCTTTTCTTTCATTGTAATTACAAGTATAGCTTATTTTCTACACAAATTAACATATAGACATAAAAAGCTCATAAAAATAACCTCAATACTTTTTGAAGTTATCTTCCCTTATTCCAAATTGTTTAAAACCATATATTTCTCCATTAAACTATTATGACCTTCCTAACGCCCTCTTTATTTATAAAAAGACTTCGGATTAGCATCGTCATAACAAAAAACACGCTATCATGCTAGAAGCTACAACCAATTTTTAGGCGTGTAGTTATCCGCATGAAGCGTATCGTTTTTTCTAATATTCTCCGAAGCTACCTATCGACTGTACATTGAATTTTTCACAAAATCTATTACATCTGCGACATACAACTCACGATATGGGACAAACTGTGCTGTGCTTACAGGGCGTACTACCCTCGCACGTTGTCCATCTGGAAAATATTCATATCCTTCAATATTTAACGTGACGGTTTTTCCTAAAAAGAAATCTTCGGCTTCATCAAGCTTTGCTCGCACAACACCCGAAACTTCCTCATATTGCAACTTAAAAGAATCCCAATTGTCTTCAAAAGGGTACAAATAAACATGGCAAAATTCATTATCAATCATTTTTTCAGAAACGATACTACATGAAGTCATACCCATTTTCACGATTTCATCAATATCGATTGTTAATCCTAATTCTTCTCTTACTTCTCGTATGCCCGCTTCCACTGTCTCAATAGCCAGTAAGTGACCTGCTGCTGTAATATCAAGCAGCCCTGGATAGTCCTTTTTTTGCGCACTACGAATTTGGAAATAAATATAGTTCTCATTAACAAGCCAGCAGTGAAAAGTCTCATGCCATAAGCCTTTTTCATGCACTTCAGCTCTTGTAGCCGTACCAATTTGTTCATGCTGCTCATTAAAAACTTTAACAATCTCTTGTTCCATTTTATTCGACCCCTATACTGACTTCGTAGCCTTTTTCTTTATGGCAATTCGTTTATCATAAATATTCGAAACAATAACCTTTAATACCGCATAAAACGGAACGGCAATGATAATTCCTATGAAGCCTGCGATATTTCCTGCCGCTAAAATAATTGTAATAACTGTTAACGGATGGATATCGAGTGATTTCCCCATTACATTAGGAGTAATGAAGTTACTATCAATCTGCTGCGCAATCAGTGTAACAACACATACCCAAACAACAAGCATCGGATCTTGAATAACTGCCACAATCACAGCTGGTGTAAGGGCAATCCACGGTCCGATAAACGGAATCATATTCATAAAGAAAGCAAAAATAACGAGCAATAATGAATACTCTAAGCCAATAATTAAATATCCAACATACATAATAAGTGCTAATAAAAAACTAATTTGCAGTTGGCCTTGAATATAGCTACGTAATACATCATCTATTTCACTTAACGTCTTTTTAATCCATTCTCGACGCTCACCACTAAAATATTTATAAATAGAAGGCGCAAATTTCTCATGATCCTTCAACATAAATATGTAAAAAAATGGTATTAAAATAGCTAATAACGAAACTGACACAATAGACTGTATAAATGATACGAGCCATTTACTTGCCACGACCGCAATGCTTTGTACGGAATTGGCGAGGTTATCGATAAATTCGGTTATTTGTGGAGGTAAATTATCCTTATTGCTGAACAGGCTTACAACATAATCCGTTGCATCTTGAAGACTTGATCCAATCATCGGTGCATTTTTTGCAAGATTATTAAGCTGAGTAGCTATCGGATTTCCAACAACCCAGCCAAAGCCAACGACCATAGCAATCAAACCAACGACAATTGTTAGTATACTAGCCCATCTTGGCCATTTTCGTTTTTCTAAAAAACGTTGAATTGGCTCAGTCACATAATACAACACGCCACCAAGCAGTAACGGCACAAATATCGCTTTTAAAATAATCGCAAGCGGTGAAAAGAGCCAATGAATTTCTATAAAATATTTAAGTATTAGTAGAACTAGCAAAATGCCTACTCCTACTTGGAACCATACTTTCCTCGTCACGTTCTTCACTTCCTTTTATCGCAGTTACTGAAAATACTACTTATATATTAACCATTTCGCAAGTATCCTAGTATTTATTACAAACATAAAAAAAGATATCAGGCAAAAAAACAACTTATCTTTGACAAATGAGAAAAGTGTTAGATTGACTGCCATCAATCTAACACTTTTTGCAATGCCGTTGATGTCCGCTACGGCGGTTGCTTTCCGCGGGCACACACGTAAGCCGCAACCGTCGCTGGCGCGCGGTTTGTTGTGGCTTACATTGCGTGCGTTCCCACAGGAGTCACCGCCTTCGCTACCATCAACTAGTACTCTTTCTTTGCTGAATTTTATTTATGGCAAAGTAATAATAGCTAAGTTCCAGTCTCTCTAACTAACTCGGTTTCCGAGAGAAGTTCACAAATTTTTTCATTAGCTCTCGAAAGAATCTATCGCAATCTATAATTTTGTATCATCCACTGAATTTAAGTAGTTTTCAATAACACCAATTACTGATTCTACACAGCCATCCTCAAATGGTGAAATTAAGCCAGCTTCCTCCACTAGCTTTGTAAATGACATAGAGCCCCCTAAGCCACATAAATGAATATAGTCCTTCCATGCAGCATCAAACTCTTCACGTGAACGTTTCCAGAATTGGAATGCACAAATTTGCGCTAACGTGTAGTCAATATAATAGAATGGGCTTGCATAAATATGTGCCTGACGTTGCCAAATACCACCTGATTCTAAGTAGCTATTCCCGTCATAGTCACGATGTGGTAAATATGTTTCCTCGATTTTCTTCCATGCAGCTTTACGTTCAGCTGGTGTAATTGTAGGGTTTTCATAAATAACATGTTGGAATTCATCAACAGCAACACCGTAAGGAAGAAATAGTAGGCCACTGCTTAAATGCGTAAATTTATATTTCTCTGTATCTTCTTTGAAGAATAATTCCATCCAAGGCCATGTGAAGAACTCCATACTCATCGAATGGATTTCACATGATTCATATGTTGGCCATAAATATTCTGGAATGCCAATATCGCGGCTTGAGTATACTTGGAAGGCATGTCCAGCCTCATGTGTTAACACATCAATATCACCTGATGTACCGTTAAAGTTCGAGAAAATAAATGGCGAATGGTAGTTTTCAATAAACGTACAATAGCCGCCACTTTCTTTTCCTTTTTTCGCTACTAAGTCCATTAAGTCATGGTCAATCATAAAGTTGAAAAATTCACCCGTCTCAGGTGATAGTTCTTCATACATTTTTTTACCATTCGCCACAATCCAATTCGCATCACCTTTTGGTGTAGCATTTCCTGTTAAGAAGTTTAATGCTTCATCATAAAACTTTAAGTCTGCTATGCCGATACGCTTCGCTTGGCGCTCAAATAATTTTGTTGCAACTGGAACGATTAAATCACGCACTTGGTCACGGAATTTTTTCACCATTTCCGCATTATAATCAATACGATTCATACGAATATAGCCAAGTTCTACATAATTTTTATAGCCTAATTTTACCGCAATTTCATGGCGTACTTTGACAAGCTCATCATATAATCGATCAAATTCCTCTTCATGCTCAGCAAAGAAGCCAAAGCGAGCTTCTGTAGCCGCTTTACGCATTTCGCGATCTGTTGATTCTGCATAAGGCCCTAGCTGAGCTAATGTTAATGTTTCCCCATTGAATTCAATTTGGGCAGAGGCAACTAGTTTATTATATTCTGAAACTAGCTTGTTTTCCTTCTGCATTAAATCAATAACTTGCGGAGAAAATCCTTTAATTTGATAGGACGCTAAGTCGAATAACTGTTGGCCCCATTTCTCTTCAAGCTGCTCACGGAATGGTGATGCTATTAATGCTTTATAATATTCTGTTGTAAGCTCTTCAAGTTCTGGTCCTACTTCATCAAAATAATCACGTTCCTCTTGATAAAACGTATCATTCGTATCAATTGAAGCACGAATATATACAAGGTTAGCCATTGTTGCATATTCATTACTCAGTTCATTTAACTTTTCAATTAGCTCGCTTTGCGCCTCAACAGTTTGCGCTTCTTTAAATTGCTCGATTAAAGCTAATTGCTGTTCTTTCATTGTTGCCACGTTTGGACGGCTGTATTTATAATCTTTAAACGTTGTCATAGAAGTA
Source organism: Lysinibacillus sp. JNUCC-52 (assembly GCF_015999545.1). Taxonomy (NCBI): domain Bacteria; kingdom Bacillati; phylum Bacillota; class Bacilli; order Caryophanales; family Bacillaceae; genus Lysinibacillus; species Lysinibacillus sp. JNUCC-52. The sequence goes on along the minus strand of NZ_CP065546.1, from coordinate 3,125,984 downwards.
CCCTCTTTCTGTCGTTTACTCATTATATTTCTATTATATGACAAATATATTAAAGAAAGAAAGCAAATATACCATTAATGACCTATGATATAGGTTTTTAACAATGCTGCTCTTTCTCGAATCTTTAACTTTGCTTCAACCGATTTTGGTGTTTTTGCAACAACGACATCCGCCTCTAACTGAAGCTTATTCGCTAAATACTTTGCTCTTTGCAAATGGAAATCATTTGAGACGATCGTAATTTGCTTCGTTCCCTCTGGGAGTAATTCCTTTGAGAATAGCAAATTTTCATATGTCGATGTTGACTGTTCTTCCACTAAAATTCGTTCAGGGTCAATCCCCTTCTCTTGTAAATACGAAAGCATTGCAGACGCCTCTGTTCTATCCTCATCCGCCCCCTGACCACCCGATACAATTACTTTTACGTGTGGATACTTATTAAGATAGGTTACAGTCTCTTCCAATCTGTTCTTTAAAGATAGCGATAATATCCCTCCAGGCTTTACCTTCGCCCCAAGTACTATGGCATATTGTGCAGTTCCATCAGCGACTGGCTGTGTCCCTCGTTTCATTTCCTGTCCTAGCCATATGTAGAGGGCACTACCTATACAAACGACAATTGTGATTCCTCCCACCAACCACCTTTTCAAATGCAACACCCCTTTTTTACTTACAACGTCCCAAACATAAAAAGGATGCTTGTACAAAGTTTAGGCTACTGTACAAGCATCTTGAATGGCTATCTTATCGTAAAGCGTTGAATGGATTCCTGTAATGCCGAGATTTCGTCCGTTAAATCGTTTGAGGATTCGCTAACTAATTGTATAGCCCTTTGTTGCTCGTCAACAGAAGCTGTTACTTCCTCTGATGCGGCTGCATTTTTCTCACTAATCATAGCGATACTTTCTATAGATTGCATCATCTCATCTTTAGAGCTATTTAAATATGCTACACCTGAAGTCATGTCTCCAATAATCGCTATAATTTTTTCAACAGCCAATTCAATTTCTTTAAATGAAGATTCCATTATTCCCACTGAATTATTTTGCTCTCGAACAATAGCACTTGTTTTTTGCATTTCATCATTTACTAAATTCGTTTCACTTTCGATACCACGTAGTGTTGTACGTACTAAATCAGTGGCAACAGACGTTTGGTCTGCTAGCTTCCTTACTTCCTCCGCTACTATTGCAAATCCTTTGCCATGCTCGCCAGCACGAGCAGCTTCAATTGATGCATTAAGTGCAAGAAGGTTTGTTTGATCGGAGATTTCATTAATCGTTCCTACAATGCCTTCAATTTCTCTTACCTTAACAATTAAGCTATTGAACACTGTTTGTACACTATTAATAAGCGTAGACGATTCTTGTGATGTGTCCTTCAAACTATTTAAGTTTACAAGCCCCTCTTCATTGGAATGCTTCATAGTTTGAGAAGCATCAAGCATTAATTCATTTTTATCATGTAGTCCTTCTATTTGCTGAGCAAACGCTATAGCTGTACGATTTGTATCTTCAGCATCTGAAGCTTGCTTAACTGCACCTCTTGAAACCTCATTAATTGCCTTCACGATTTCATCACCGTACGCATTTGTTTCCTCAGCAACGGCTGTTAAATTAGATGAAGTGGATTGAATTTCAGCAATAGATTCTTCCACATTTGTAATTAATGTCTTTAATTGATCTACCATATCATTAAAGCCTGTGTTTAATTGGCCAATCTCATCTGTACGTTGTAGGTGTTCTATTTCTACCGTTAAATTACCTTGCGCCACTTCACGTACACGAGTTGATAACTTTTTAACTGGTAAAGCTAAATGTCTAGAAACAAGTATGACGATAACCGTTCCGATAATTATAGCTCCTAATAGTGTCAGACCAATAACTAATAACAACGAATTGGCTTCCTTATTAAAATCTTGCATATATGTACCTGATGCTATAATCCATCCCCAATGTGGATCTTTTTCTGAGTAGATAATTTTATCAGCTAAAACATCCTGACCTGGCAGTGCAAATTCATATTGTGTAAAGCCCCCACCCTCTAATGCTCGTTCAGTTACATCGCGAATAAAATACTTACCACTACTATCTTGATCATCCCACAAGTTATCTCCTTCACGTGTCGGATGGGTAGTTAGCGTCCCTTTATCGTCTAACACGTATATATACCCATATTCACCTAGATTACCAGGATAATTGATTGGCCGTTTTCCCTCACTATCCTTTGGACCAAGTAGTGCTTCTCGTACTCTTTCTTGCGCAACTTCCAATGGAATGTTACCTTTTTCTACACTCTCATTTGCCAGTTCGATTAATTGCAAAGTAGACTCAACACTATTTTGAAGAACTTGTTCACCTAATCCTTCCATCCCATCCTTTGCTTTCCCATAGCTAACTATCCCAATGATTAAGCTCGGCACTATTAATAATGCCATTGAAACGATAATTAATTTCCCCTGTATTGAACGTAAAAATTTCATACTTTACACCCCTTTTTACTTCTATCGTTTAATGCATTAATTAATATTATGGAATGGATTTACAGTTTACACAATGGGTATTTCACAATAAATGTGTATATTATTCACCCTTTCGCTTAAATATGCTAATATACACATTTCTTCGCAAACAAAAAAAACTATCTTTCTACAGGGATATGATGTGTAGAAAAATAGTTTTTTGATATTCTTTATAATTTAAAAGTATTAATCGCTTCAATTACTTCCTTCGATGTACGTTCCAAAATTTCCACGACATCATTTAATTCTGTAACCATTGCCACCTGAAGATCAGAAGCTGTCGCTACCTCTTTAGTTCCTATAGCACTTTGCTGTGCAATACTTTGCATTTGCTCTATTGTCGCTAATATTTCTTCTGACCCTGCTGACATTTGCTCTATGACTGCTGAATCATCCTGAATTTTATTATTGACGAGCACAACAGATTGTAAAATTTGAGAAAGGCTAGTCCCTATATGTTGTACTGCGATATTACCTGCCTGGACATCTTCCGTACTTCTTGCCATTTCAGAAAGTGCACGCTCTGTAATATCTTTAAAGCTAATTAAATGTTTTTGAATATCATCAGCAGAAGTCTTAGACATTTCAGCCAATTTACGTACCTCGTCTGCTACAACAGCAAAGCCCTTCCCAGCTTCTCCAGCCCTTGCCGCCTCTATAGCTGCATTTAATGCAAGTAAGTTTGTTTGATCCGCAATATTTGTAATAACCTGAACCATATCTTCGATTGATCGGAATCTGTTGCCCATTTCTTCAACATGTCCAGCTGTACGTAGGACGGAAGATTCAACATTTTGTATTTGTGAAACTACCTCATGAGAATGATTCACATTCGATTCGACTAATCCCGTCATCGCGGTAGAAGACTCAGCTATTTCCGAAGTCGAATCTGCTAAACGTTGAATACCAATCGACATTTCGTTCATCGTTAACACAACTTCATTATTGTTTTGCTGATGCTGTTCACTGCCAGCTGCAATCTCGATAATACTGTCTGCAATCTTTAAATTTGATGCTTCAACTTGCTGTGACGTAGCATCTATTTTCCCAACAACCTCTTGCAATGCAACAGTACGATGTTGAATTGTTTGGAATGTGTCTTTTAACTTTATTAGCGATTCCTTGAAGGCTTGTGCAAAAATTGTAATTTCATTTTTATTTTTAAATTGAATTTGTTCCACCGCTTTTGTTGCTTCCTCAATATCACCTTGAGCAAAGCTTTCTGCCGCTTCCCCTAAATAACTTAACGGTTTTAATGAACGATTTACATAACGATACACTATGTACATCAAAATTGCCGTTAAAATTAGCATAATAGCAATAAGGGCTGGTAAAACAGAAGTTAGCACGGCATTTGTTACGCCGCTTACTTGTGTTGCCTCAATATCTACGCCAACAAAGGCAACGATAGTACCTGATGCATCTTTTAACGGCACTGTACCTGATAAATAATCGCCAAAATCACTATGTAATATTGCTGAATAATAACTGCCTGTAGATATTACTTTTTCAAGATCTTTATAGTATGTAGAAGATGATTCTGAATTAATGCTACCTGCATTTTCTTGGTCATCTTTAGGCATTCCATCTACTAAAAATCTTACCTTTTGATCTTCCTGTGGCACGGCAAAAGTGTAAGCATAGAGAACGCCATTTTGTTCACGTAATCCGTTTAGCTCTTCTCGTAGCTCCCAGTATAATTTAGACTCCGATGGGCTTTTTGAAAGCTCAATATAATCATCAACATTTAACTGTTTAGCAATGTTGCCTGCCATTGCAACTGCCTGTGTACCCATCGTTTTATTTACAGCTGATTTTGCTGTGTAAATAGTAGTTACTATAAAACCAATTAATAAAGCGACTATTGTCATTAATAACATTAAAATAATCTTATTACTTAACTTATTTGTTTTTGTCATATTATTGGCACTTTCCTTCTTCATTTTACTAGTATACTAATCTTATTATTACTGAATATTTTATTTTTTCAACTATTTCGACTTTTATACTACGATATTATTGCTAACCAAGCAATTAATGCTAGTAATGTAATGAAAAGTGTCGGTATCGTTAGTAAAATACCAATCTTAAAGTACTGCCCCCAGCTTATTTTAATGCCTTTCTGTGCCAATATATGAAGCCATAACAATGTAGCCAAGGAACCAATCGGTGTCATTTTTGGCCCTAAATTCGTCCCTATCACATTGGCATAAATCAGACCTTCTTTGATTGTGCCTGTTGCACTTGTTTCAGCAATTGCTAATGCATCAATCATAACTGTCGGTAAATTATTCATAACTGCAGACAAAATCGCTGCCACAAAGCCCATCGTTAATGTTGCGACGAACAATCCTTGCTGAACAGTCAGCTCTAACAAATCCGCTAATAAACCTGTAAGCCCTACATTTTTTAAACCATAAACTACGACATACATACCAATTGAGAAAAACACGATGCTCCATGGTGCACCTTTAATAACTCTTTTCGTATCAATGCTTTTACTTCTCCGTGCCAACCATAAAAAGATTATTGCTACACTGCATAATATAAATGACACTGGAATAGTAAAATACTCACTCGATAAGAAACCAAGTAATAATATTGCAATAACGTACCAAGAAATATTAAATAACTTTTGATCACGAATAGCGACTGACGGATGTACTAACGCTTCCATCGAATATTGCTTTGGAATAACTTTTCTAAAATATACATATAGCACGAATATGCTAGCAATTAAAGAAACGATATTAGGCACAATCATATGCACTGCATATTCCATAAAACCTATATTAAAATAATCTGCTGACACGATATTCGTTAAATTACTGATTACTAGCGGTAATGAAGTTGTATCGGCAATAAAGCCACTTGCTATGATAAACGGAAATACTCTTTGCTCTGTTAAGTTTAACTTTCTTACCATCGCTAAGACGATTGGCGTTAATATTAATGCTGCACCATCGTTCGCAAATAGTGCAGAAACAATCGCACCTAAGCAGGCGATATAAATAAATAGCCGAATCCCACTACCTTTCGCAAGTCGTGCCATATGCAATGCTGCCCATTCAAAAAATCCGATTTCATCTAAGATGAGGGAAATGATAATAATCCCAATAAATGACAATGTTGCATTCCAAACAATATCAGTAACTGCCACGACATCGTTGATTGTAACAACACCTAGCATTAAGGCAAATGCTGCACCTATACATGCTGACCAGCCAATTGACAATTTCCGTGGCTGTACAATGACTAAAAATAACGTCACTAAAAATATAATGATAGCTAAAAAAGTTTGCACAGTTCTCCTCCTTAAATCTGTGACATCCGCCTGTCTTTTAACTTGATTCAGCGGGTTTAGATACCCCCATTTGCAGTTAGTCCATACTTTCCGCACTCATCCTTACTTATTGTAGTAGGAATTCTTCGAATCAAGCCCAATCACTGACGCCTCGGCGTCAGTGCGTCCAGATTTTTTTCGAGCTTGCTCGAATAGCTCCTTTAAAAATCTGTGACATCCGCTGGTGCTTTTAACTTGATTCAGCGGGTTTAGATACCCCCATTTGCAGTTAGTCCATACTTTCCGCACTCATCCTTACTTATTGTAGTAGGAATTCTCTGAATCAAGCCCAATCACTGACGCCTCGGCGTCAGTGCGTCCAGATTTTTTTCGAGCTTGCTCGAATAGCTCCTTTAAAAAATCTGTGACATCCGCCGGTGCTTTTAACTTGATTCAGCGGGTTTAGATACCCCCATTTGCAGTTAGTCCATACTTTTCTCACTCATCCTTACTTATTGTAGTAGGAATTCTCTGAATCAAGTTAAAAACCAGTAGCAAAGAATTGCTACTGGTCTGCCTTATAATAAAAATTATTCACCTAAGTCTGCGTTATGGTAAACGTTTTGTACATCATCTAAATCTTCTAATGCATCAATTAATTTTTCAAATTTCGCTACATCATCACCTGTTAATGTAACTTCTGTTTGAGGTAACATCGTCAGCTCAGCAACAGTAAATTCTTCAACACCCGCTGCTTTCAGTGCTTCTTGTGTAGCAAAGAATTGGTCTGGCTCTGCATAAATAATGACAGCCTCTTCTTCTTCAAGAATATCACGTGCATCGACATCTGCTTCCATTAAAATTTCAAGTACTTCATCCGCAGTCTTGCCCTCTAAACCAATAACGGCTGTTGAATCAAACATATAAGCAACAGAACCACTTACACCCATGTTACCGTTGTTTTTACCAAATGCCGCACGTACATCAGAAGCTGTACGGTTAACATTGTTTGTTAAAGCATCCACGATTAGCATTGTTCCTGCTGGTCCGAAACCTTCGTAGCGTAATTCATCGAAGCTTTCGTCGCCGCCACCCTTCGCTTTTTCAATTGCTTTTTCAATAATATGTTTAGGAACACTGTAAGTTTTAGCACGTTCAAGAACAACTTTAAGAGCGCGATTTGATTCAGGATCTGGTTCGCCTGATTTTGCTGCTACATAAATTTCACGACCGAATTTTGCATTCACGCGACTTGTGCTTTGGTCTTTTGACGCCTTCTTTTCTTTAATATTGTTCCACTTACGACCCATTGTTTCCACTCTCTTTCGAAAATAAAGTTTATAAAATCATAGATGCATAACTGCACATCTGCAAATGGTATTTAAATACTTTTCGTATCTTTACTCTGCAAATAATAACATATTGATGCTCTCAAAGCTAGATATACCAATGTTTATAGTAATGTTTTCAGAACGGTATGCTGTATTAAACATTTTAAATATTTTACTAATTATAACTTTTTCTCAAGCTTCATTTTAGCCAATAAAGCTTGACAGCCTTCTAGCACTAAATTATAAGTTTCCTGAAAATCCCCTGTATAGTATGGATCAGGTACATCCATTCGATGGTCCGTTAAATCTAAAAAACGAAAAATTTTTGGTGAATCGGGATTACCAAGCATCGTATAAATGTTACGAATATTATTTTCATCCATTCCAATAATGTAATCGAATTGATCAAAATCATGCTTATGTAATTGTCTACTTTTTATTCCTTGCGTCGAGATACCATATTCTCGTAACTTATCTTGTGTACCGCGATGTGGCGGCTCACCAATATGCCATGAGCTTGTCGCAGCTGAATCTACTTTAATTTTGTCATCCAACTTTGCCTTTTCTATTAAATCTCGCATAACTGCCTCCGCCATTGGAGAGCGACAAATATTCCCTAGGCAAACAAATAGTACGCGTATCATTAAAAATACCTCCTACGACAAAGCACCCAAAATCAACTTGATTTTGAGTGCTGTCCGTATTATTTTTTATCTGCTGCAATTCGCTTATTTAATTCTTCTGTTAGAGCGATAAGCTCATGTTCAAGATGGTGTGTAAATTCCTCACGACCTTCTTTCCCTTTTCCTGTTACATAAAATGGCTCACCATAAATGAGATAACCTTTTCCACGCTTAAACACATCCCCAGCATTTCGCGCTCCAACATAAGCAGCTGGAACGATTTGTGTTTTAGACAACTGTGCAATCGTTATAGCACCTTGCTTTAAATCAGACCCTTCTGAGTTCCGAGTACCTGATGGAAAAATTCCAACAATTTTTCCCTCTTTCAGCAATTGTGATGGAACTTTAATAACACTTGGTCCTGGGTTGTCACGGTCAACTGGAAAGGCGTTTAAATGGTCAATAAGCCAGCCAAGGCCCTTAATATCAAACAATTGTTTTTTCGCCATAAAGTGAATTTCACGAGGCAAGACCGAAACACCTAAGTTTAAAATATCCACATACCCTGTATGTGTACATGCAATAATAAACCCACCATCTTTCGGTAAGTTTTGCTCTTCATATACCCGAGCTTTTGAACCCGATAATTTTAATATTAATTTGACAAGATTTGCCGTAAATTTATACACTGTTTTATTCCTACCTTATTCAATAGTTATTACCATTGTAATCGAAAAGAGTTGTATACTGCAATTGTCCAAGTCAAATCTATTTGATTTATACCCGACCAACTAGGACATCAACATCAATCGTGATTTCATTTACACAAACTTCTGCATGCTGCTCCTTATGCCAGCCCATCGGCGTCATTTCAAGCAGTGCAGGCACTAGCACCGAAGCAAGTGGCACTGTATAAGTAATACGTTCTACTGTGACATGTGAGAAACTTTCCCGAAAGCGCTCTACAGTTTGTGCATTAGAGTATGTTTCTTTTGCCGAATCAGCATAAAGTTGTGAACGTATTTGTTGCAAATAGCCACTTTGTGGTACCACTTTTACGACACATCCATTTGATGTAAGTAGGCGTTTAAACTCCTCATAATTTGCTGGAGATAAAATATTCAAAATGACATCAAAGCTTGTCTTGGCAAAAGGACTTTTTGCTAAGTCTCCAACACACCAAATTTGCTTTGGATAATGACGAGCAGCTGCAAGAATACCCTCTTTTGCAATATCAATACCAATGCCAATACCTTGTTTTTGCGTCATAATACGGGCTAAATGTGATCCCTCTCCACAGCCTGTATCAAGTACTGTTTTGGCTTCTCCTATTAGCTCTGCTATTTTCTCTTCTAATGGGTCATACAAACCACTATCAATAATCGTTTTACGAGATTCAAAAAGATCTTTACTATATTTAGAAGCTGCACTATGCGTCAGCATATTGACATAACCTTGTTTTGCAATATCAAAGGAATGGTTTGCTGAGCATGTAAGCCTTCCTTGCTCATAGACTTGCATGGATTCCTGACAAATTGGACAAGCAAATAGTCCAATATTTGCATTTATTAATGCCGCTCCTGCAGCACGTTTAGAAAGTGCTCCCATTTAATTCGCCTCCTTTTGGTCTGTAGGTGAGACAATTGCATAACGCTCCCACTTTCGACTTTTCCATCTAAAGTATACGATAATAGCACGCATCCATTCATCTGCTGATATAGCTAACCAAATCCCAACTAGTCCCCAATCTAATACAAATACAAACAAATAGCCAAGCGGCAAACTCATACAGACCATCGATAAAAATCCAATTTTCACAGGAAATCTTGCGTCGCCTGAAGCACGTAATGAATTAATAACAACAATATTCATCGTACGACCTGTTTCCAATAAAATACTCAATGCTAATACAGACCCACCAATCGCGATGATCTCTGGATTATCTGTAAATATGCTCATTAACGGTTTGCGGAAAATTGTCACTACACTCACCATTAGTATTGTAAAAATAAAAGCTGAACGCACGCTTATCCATAACTGTTGATACGCCTCGTCTTTTTTGCCAGCGCCTACATAGCGACCTATAATAATAGCTGTCCCTGTACCGATTGCAACCGCAAACAAGTATGTAAACATCGAAATATTCATTGCATATTGTCTTGCTGCAAGTGTTTCGGATCCTATATACGTTGCATAATAGAGGAAAACAATTTGGCAAAATTGATAAAGTACTTGTTCAAATGCAGAAGGTAATCCGATATTTAAAATTTTTCGTACATACTCTTTTGAAAAAGTAAAAAAGTATTCGATTTTCACACGTATCTCCATTACCTGATACAACAACCATGAAAAAACAATAACTGCAAGTCCACGACTAATAATTGAGGAAATAGCAGCTCCTTTCACACCCAATTCTGGCATTCCAAAATTACCAAAAATCAATCCGTAATTTAACACGACGTGAATAACATTCATACCGAGTGATACGTACATTGTTTGCTTCGTCCAACCATGGACACGAATAATAGCTGCTAACGCATTAATAATCGCTTGTAAGAAAATAAAACTACCAATAATGACTAAATAGCTTTGGGCATATTGTAGAACATCACCCTTTAAATTCATCATCGTCATTAAATGGCTTGAGCCTAAGAAAAATAGAGCACTCATAATAAGCCCTAGAATTAAGTTCAACGTAATAGCTAACGCTGAAATCTTTGTAGCTTCTAAAAATCGCTTTGAACCTAAATATTGCGAGACAACTATCGCAGCACCATTACCTACTACTTCAAGTATTAAAATCGCAATATGAATGTATTGATTTGCTGCGCCGACACCAGATACAGCGTTATCCGATAAGGCACTTAACATAAATGTATCGGCTAATCCCATTAACATAAATAAAAAAACTTCTAAAAAAATCGGCCATGTTAAATGAAATAAACTAAACTGGTCCGCCGAATGTTTCTCTCTTATCGCTTGTCCCAACAACTTCACTTCTCTCTATACTTTACATAAAAATCTATTGTATCTTATCACAGATTTGCCACTGTAAAGGATAGCTAATAAAAAAATATTTTGAATTGCTTACAAAAAAATCCCTCTCACTGAATTACTGTGAAAGGGTGGGCTATTAGCATAAGCAATTTTCTTGTAATTGCTGGCGTTTTTCTGTTGTTAAACCAAACTCTTTCTCTAAAAATACTGTTTTCGAACCATAACGACTATCAATAGCATCGAATGCAGCCTGTAAATAATCCTCACGTGCAGACATTAATGCATGGAACTGTTGTAATTCATGGTCATTAAAAGTATTTTGAATTGCTTGTGCCATTCGTTCTACCATGGGACGTAAATATATATTAGTATCTAAATAATCTTGCATAATAGTTTCTTCAGGGACATCTAATGCAAGCAAAATGAGGGCACCGCCAATTCCTGTTCGATCTTTTCCTACGGCACAGTGATGGACGAGGCCTAAATTATCTGGATTTTGAATTGTGGATATTAACTTTTTAAATGAAGCATTGTTAAATGGCATTTGTGCGTAAAAATCTCGGAACATCTCTGGGCTAACAACTTTATAAAAATTATGGCCACCAGTATTTGTCGGCATCTCAAACGCGTGATTGCCCTTTGCAGGTATATGAATATACTGTGCGCCCTTAAACGAGGGGTTAGGATTATTCAGTGCCTCGTGTTGATCGCGGTAATCAAAGATTGTTTTTACTCCTAATGCTTCAAAGCGCTCCTTATCCGCTGGGGTCATCTTACCTAGTGCAGCTGAGCGATAGAGCAATCCATTTTTAACTACTCTACCATCTCGGGCCTTATAGCCACCCATATCGCGGAAATTCAAGACTGCCTCAAACGGAATAACCTTCATGTCAAACTGTGTCATCCACTACGCCTCCCTTATTTAAGCAATCATCTATCTATACTTCTATTTTATAGAACAAATGAAGATAATACCAATTATCCAATGCCTTTTTGAAGAGATTGAGAGCGAATCGCCGATAAACATGGAGATAGCGACGATAGATGCTTCTGAATCGCCGATATACTTGGGAATGGCGCCGATAGATGCTCCTAAATCGCCGATAAACTTAGGAATAGCGCCGATAGATGCTCCTAGATCGCCGATAGACGCCTGAGAAGCCCGTGCGCCCGAGGAAAACAGAAGTGGAAAATACCGTTCACTGCAAAAAGTGTTAGATTGATTGCCATCAATCTAACACTTAATCTCTTTTGCCCAAGGGCTATTATTCTTTATCCTTATTTAAATAACTCAGGATATACTGATTTTGCTACCATCTCTACAGCTTCACCGATACGTGGACCTGGGCGATTTGAAATATCAGTATCAATATAATTTACCGCTTTATCTTGAATAGCAGTGATTGTATTCCATCCATCACGCCCAAGAATTTCACCTACTGCATCTTCTACATAGTTTACTGTTGTTAAAATAACTTGAGGATTTTTCGCAATAACATCCTCCTCAGAAACTTTTACCCATCCTGTTTGATCACCAAATACATTGTTCACATTCGCTGCATCAAGAATTTCTTGTTGGAAAGTACCAGCTGCTGTTGTATAAATATCTGGCTTAGGGCTAATTTCTAAGTAGACATTTTTCGGTGTTTCTACAGTTTTGACTTTTGCTTGTACATCTGCAATTTTCGCTTTAATACTTTCGTTTAACTGCTCACCTTTATCTTTAACACCCATCACTTCAGCAATTTGTTGAATATCTCCATATACATCTTCAAATGAAGCTGCTGATTTAATTACAAATACTTTTACGCCTGCATCTTCAAGACCTTTTAGCGCATCAAGTGTTTCGGCATTGCCTGTTGAATAAGCAATTACGACATCTGGCTTTAAAGCCACAATTCGCTCAGTGTTAAATGTCACAGAGTCTGAAACACGTTCAATATCTTTTGCTTCTTCTGGGTACGTATCATATTCAGTTGCGCCAATAACTTTATCTCCAACGCCTAGTGCAAATAAGATTTCTGTATTACTTGGTTGTAGTGACACAATCGTTTTTGGTACTGCATCAAATGCTACTTCGACATCGCGATCATCTGTCACTTTATAGCCTGTTTGCTCAGCTTGTTGTCCTTCTTTAGATGATGTATCGTCCTTTTTGGCTTCATCTGCTGTACCGCACCCTGCCAATACAAGTGCTAACATTAATATTGTAATCCATTGGAAATTAATTAGTTTCTTCACTTTACACATTCTCCTTCTTCTTCTTCATAGGGTATGATTTGCTTATAAACGGTATTTCAGCAATACCAGCTTGCTGATTCATGTATACAGCCATTACAAAAAATACATTCGCTAATAATCCTAAGTAATCGAAAAGAATTGCTGGTACTTCTCTTTCCTCAGAAACTTTATGTAGAACACGGTATGATTTTTTTGCCTCACTACGACATAAATGAAGCGCTGTTGCAGCCCCCGTTCCTTGTGGTAAAACAAAGTTCTGTATTTCTTCCTTTACATGCCCCACATAAAAATCATAGCGATCACTAAGCCATACTAAATCTTCTTCCGTTACTGCTAATTTGCCACGTACTGAGCCATTTACATGGTAGGCCATTGGCAAAATCGTCAATAAATCTGTCGCTACAACCTCAACTGCTTCTGCTTTTACAGCCGTTAATGCTACACCGACATGAGTTGTTAAACTATCCGTACGAATCTCAAAATCTACAGTAGATATTTTTTCACGCATGAATGGGTAGCAAGAATAACGAGCATCTTTTTTCATAACTAGTCCCTTCTTTCTTTCATGAACAGATTTTGCTTTATAGGTGCATAAAAAAACGCCGCTCCCTAGGAACGACGAAAATAGCATATATAGTGCCGCCCATGCGACATCGCTTATGTATTTGCCGTATATCCTCCTAGCTTCCGAAGAGTTTTTATACATTAAATAAAGGTCGGTCTCCTGGCTCGTACAGTTCGCTACCACTAATCAGTTGCGATATCATAAAACCTTCCCATCTTAGGACTTCCCCTTTTCGACAGTGGCATTTTTTATGATTCTTGTACTTACAGTTGCGGAAACAGCTTCGGTTTTACACCGAATTCCCGATTATGCTAAAGTTAGCACCATTATTCTGCAAGAATTATTCACTTGATTAGCAGTTTATCATATATTGATTTGAAAAAATAGTTGTGAGATTGTGGAATATTCGAAAATATATATACAAAACTTAGCACTATTTCTACATAGTGATTAGCTATTTGTTATTCCAGCCTAAAAATTCTGATTAAAATGGCTAGCTATAAAATTTTTTCAATAGCTTGCTCAATATCTAATTGTGAATCTGTTGGTTCAAAGCGCTCGACTGTATTTCCTTGATTATCTACTAAAAATTTTGTAAAGTTCCAACGAATGTTACGTCCATCTAAAAAGCTAGGTGCAATTTGGATAATAGCTTCAGCTAACATCTTTTCCTGCATATTCGCCTTACCGAATTCACGAAAATCTACTTCGTGCTTTAAATAATTGAATAACGGATGTGTCTCTTCTCCATTAACTTGAACTAGTTCAAAAATCGGGAAAGTTACCCCGTAGTTAAGCTGACAAAGTTGAGTTGTCTCAACTCCATCTTCTGGGTTCTGCTGTCCAAACTGATTACACGGGAAACCTAAAACAATGAAATTTCCCTTGCCATATTTATTATACATTTTTTGCAAATCTTCAAATTGATATGTAAAATCACATTGATTGGCGGTATTAACGATTAACATTGTCTTTCCTCGATACGTCTCCATTGATAAAATTTCACCGTTTGGCTTTTTCACTAAATAATTATAAATCCCCATTTTCTCGACCCTTTCTAATTTACAATATTTATCCTGTTACTATGCTATATACTGTTGCAGATTTACTTGTTTCCTCTTTATGGATAGTTTCTGGCTCTCACTTATACGATAGCTTACGTCAGTATATAAGACCTATCGAAAACTGAATCCATCCTCCTATTTTTATTATAATCAATAACTTTTCTTTCTTCAAAACAACACGCTTGGGCATAAAAATAGCCATCTCGCTATTTTAACGGATGGCGGTTTTATATTTCTTTTTGTATTTCATATCCTGCTCTTCATCTATTAATCGCTTTGCAATATCTAGTAAATTATGATCGTTCGTAGCATCAAACAACTTCTTAAAGGATACAATAATATCATATCGAATACGCGATGGTTGCTTTTCGTCAATACAAGTTTGGAACCTTTTTGCTAAATACGAAACAATTAAATCTCTTTGAACTTGTCCAGCAAGCCCAATTTGCCAAATTGCTTGCAGGGCATGCCTTGCTGTTACTGTTTTTTCATCATACGTGACTGCCCAAATTTTTAAAAAATCATCTAAAACACGTTCTTCCGGGTCACTTTTTGCTGCTAATGCACATAAAAACTGCGCTGCCCGTGCACGAGCATGTCCATCTGTATATGTAAGGGCTTTAATAAGTTGTTCCCACACTGCATATGTCCAATCTACTGGTTCTTGCATGATTTTTATTAATTTTCTATACGACTCGTATTCAATCTCACGGTCACGCTCTGCTAAATTACTAAAAAGTTGCAAAATCTCTTTTTCCATGATTTATCCCTACCTTCATTCTTTCAGAACGTTTTCAAATTTAAAATTTTTTTGTTACACTGTACTTAAAATTTAATGATAAAAAGGAGAGCTTATGAATAGATTTATAACTCGAAAGTTGATTATACGAACGCTAGCGATTATTTGCCTACTTGTAGCCGCATATTTTATCATACCTGTCTCCGTGCCAATTATTTTAGCAGGTGTTACAGCTTTTTTATTAGAACCCATTGTTATGTTCTTTAAACGAAAATGGAAAATGTCTCGAAAAATAGCTGTAGCTTTTATATACATAGTAAGCGTTATTTTTATTTCTATTATTTGTTACTTTACTATTACACAACTAATGTCGCAAATTATTTCCATTTCAAAGCAAGCACCTTACTATATTTCTAAATTATCCGAGATGTGGGGTCATATGCAAGAGAATATTTCAAAATATACAGAAGACTTTCCAACTGAAGTGAGTGCTTCACTTCAAAAAACGACAACCGACTTCATTGAGAAGGTTGAAGAATCTTTTTTAAACTTCTTTAATTATACCAAAGTTACGACCTTCTTTTCACAAATTCCAAGCCTCTTTATTAGTCTTCTCGTTTATATGATTGCCCTATTTTTATTTATGCTAGATTTACCAAAGTTAAAACAGACAACTTATAAATATTTAAAGCCATCAACTGAAGAAAAATTGAAAATTATTACTAATCGCTTAAAAGATGCATTTTTCGGTTTTATGAAAGCTCAAATTCTTGTTAGCTTTATTATAGCTGGTGTGACTCTTGTTGGTTTACTACTTATTCAACCGAAATATGTACTAGTCATGACCATTATTATTTGGATTATAGATGTTATCCCTTTCCTTGGCTCAATTATTATTTTAGCACCTTGGGGAACTTATCACCTCCTAATCGGTAATACAACGATTGCCATAAAGCTCTTTGTTCTTGCAGCAATCTTATTAATTATTCGCCGCACTGTCGAGCCTAAAGTAATGGGTGCTCACATCGGCTTACCCCCTTTGCCAACATTAATCGCGATGTTTGTCGGTTTGCAATTGTTTGGCGTCATTGGCTTACTCTTAGGGCCATTCATTATCATTCTTTTTTTCACCTTAAAAGAAACTGGTGTTATCAAATTCAATTTTAAAATTTAATAGAATGAAAATGTTTTTATTGCGCCTCAAAAGTCTAAAAGACACTCTCGATTTAAACAGAGAGTGCCTTTCATTATCGTCTATTTACTACAATTAAAATTTATGAATTAATAAACGCCATTGTTTAAGATGCGTTCGATTATTCCGCTACCTGCCTGGGGAATGCAAACAGCGGGCGCTAGCTACTCTTATTTTTTCTAAATAAAAATAGCATCCATTATCTAGTGATGATAATGGATGCTATTTAATAATATATTTAACTTTTTTGCTATTATAATCGTCTAATTAATAGAGGCTTATTGAATACGACCGAAGCCTACTAAGTATTGGTTCCACCAATCAAGTGACTCAATGACTACCCCTTTATTTTGAGCATCAATCATTGTGTTATTGCCAAGGTAAATACCAACATGCGCTACGCCTGAGCCATAGCTGAAGAATACTAAGTCACCAACACGAGCTTCGCTTGCTGAAATTCGTTTTGTTGATAAATATTGTTGTGATGCTGTACGAGGTAATGATACGCCAGCTTGCTTGTAAGACCATTGTACAAGACCTGAGCAGTCAAAGCCTGTTGTAGGATTACTGCCACCCCAAACATATGAACGACCTAGGAATTGCTTCGCTGTAGAAATAGCATCACCTGAAGATGCAGTACCTGAACCAGATCCAACTATGATTGGTTGAGGTTTGCTACCACCGTTATTTTTACCGCTAGTGTTAGTGTTGTTGTTATTGTTGTTGACATGCACTACAGGTGTAGCTGCTTGAAGTGCACGTAAACGAGCTGCTTCTTCTTCAGCTGCTTTACGCTCTGCTTCAAGACGTTCTTCTTCTTGTTTCGTTGCAATTTGTGCCTTTAATGCAAGTGATTTTGCTTGGTTTTCAGCTTTTTTCACTTCCATTTCGCTTTCCTTTTGTTGAAGCTCTTGGAATTGTTTTTGAAGCTCTTTTTGTTTCTCGTCTAATGTTGCTTTTTGTTCTTCTAATTTCGCTTTGTCAGCTTCTTGTTGATTTACTAGCTCTTGGTCAGCATCCATTAATGTTTTTACCGCTACGACACGGTCCATTAAATCTGCAAAGCTTTTTGCTTCTAGAACAACGCTTAAGTATACACCCACTGTGTTATCTTGAGCTTGGTATGCAGCCATACGCTCGCTTAAAATAGTTGAACGTTGCTCAATACGTTTTTCAGTTTCAACAATACCTGCATCTACTTCTTTTATATCTGCTTGTACTTGGTTAAATACTTTTACTTTTTGATCAATTTCTTGTTGAAGTTGATCTAACTCTGTTTCTAATTTTTTAACTTCCGCATCAATTTTTGCTTTTTTATCTATCATTTGCTGAGATGTTTCTTCAGCGTGCGCTTCAATCGGTTGAACTGTATTAAATAATAGGCCGCCTGCAAGTGCTACTGCTAGCACCATCGACTTACGCCATTTATTACGCTTACCCATGGGTCTTCATTTCCCTTCATCTATCAATTTCGCTCTTTATTTTCCTATGTAAATACATGAACGATCAATTTAAATTCTTATGTTTTGATTAGCCTTTTAAAGTTTAGCACTATTGCCGTAACTTTTATACTATTTCCGACCGTTTTAATAGTTTAGTAAAACTCGAAATATAATTGTAACATTGTCTTTAAAACGACTTTTTTCTACAAAACGTTAATATAACGCTACAAATTACGTCAAATTTCTCTAAATAGTGCATTTCACCTCTGTTATTTGTAATCTTTTTGTAATATAAAAAGGGTAGGGGAAACATCCCCTACCTTAGAATCTAATGATTTCATAGACTAAACTACTAGTGAACCTCTGCTAAGCGCCAATGCTTTCCACGGACTCACATGTAAGCGCAACCCTTGATTGCAAGCGGTTTGTTGACTCTTACGTTCTGTGCGTTTCCACATACGTCCCGCCATAAGCTCCAAAACCTGAGTACCTCTGTTTGTTAACACTAAAGTTAAGGAAATACCCCTTACCTCATTGAGCGTAAAGCTTGGATAGATAGTCGTACTAATAAAATGGCACATAAGAACAGCCCTAAATATGCGGCAGTATTTAAATACACGGCGTACGGCTCATGAATGAACTGAGATATTGCTAGCAGTGCAACTGAGATAATACCAAATGTAATGCCGACAAGTAATAGTACGAATCGAGCAAATAGCTGGGTAATGAAACGTGAGTTATGTTCATCTGAAAAAATATCATGATGTAAAATAATTTTTCCGCTTTCTACTCTTTGAATTAGCTGATCAATTCGTCTTGGCATTTTTCGTAAAGTAGGAAGCAGCATCGACAGTTCTTCCTGCACTCGATCTTTTGTTGCTACTGGTTCTTTAAATGGTCTTAAAAATGCAGCTCTCCTATAGGAAGCAGAAAAATCTTTAGCTTCTGAAAAAATATCAAATTGCGGATCTATGACACGTAAAGTCCCATCTAAAGTGACTAATGATCGAAGCGCTAAACCAACAGAAGGATAGAACGCAAGCCCAAAATCACGTACGACCGTAAACAATGAATGGATTAATTCCTCAGTTGGAATACGATCTACATAAGATATTTTAAGTAATATTTGATCCATTGCCTGTTCTACCCTACTACGCTCTGCATGTTCCTTATTTTCTACTAGCAGCATTAAGCCATCGTATAAAATACTGGAGTCATTTTGTTGAATACCTAATAAAAATAACTTTAAGCCTTCTTGTTGAGTAGCTCCTAGCCGTCCTACAGCTCCGAAATCGAGGAGAATGGGTCCCCCATCCGTCTCATCAATATAAATATTTCCAGGATGCGGATCCGCATGAAATATTCCCGAAAATAACATTTGTTCAAAAAAGGAATACAAAATTGTTCTTGCGAATTGTCTATGGTCAATATTTAATCGTCTAAATTCAGATGACCCCTCAGCAACACTTTTCCCACGAATATATTCCATTACAATGATGTCTTCATCACAAAACTCTGTATATATTTTAGGGATACGTACTTTATATTCACTTTTGGCAAGAGCATTCGTTACTTGTAAAGTGTTGCGCACTTCAATATCTAAATGAATTTCTTCTCGTAAGCCATCTGCAAATGCACCTGCTAACTCTCGGAAGCCTAATGATTCTGCCCAAGTAGACTTGTTTGAAAACCAATTAGCAAATTCCTCTAAAATATCAAGATCATCCCGCATAATTCCTTTTACTTCTGGACGCAATAGCTTGACCACGACTTCTTCATAATTTTTCAGTCGTGCCTTATGTACTTGTCCAATAGAAGCTGCTGCCAATGGCTCCATTTGAAAGTTTGTAAATACATCATCTACAGACATCGGTAGGGAATCCTCTAAAATCTTTGTAACTTGCTCGTGTGGTAATGGCTTAACACTTTGCTGTAAATGCTTTAACTCATCTATAATAATAGGAGAAAATAATTCTTTACGTGTTGAAAGTACTTGACCAAATTTAATAAATATCCCACCACATTGCTCTAAAGTAGAGCGCAACGCAATAGCAAGCTCCTTCTCATTTTCCCGCTGTCTTGCATATTTAATTGTTTGCACAATACCGTTTGTAACGGCTATTTTTAGCACCTGACGCAGTCTCTTCTGCTGTCGCCAGTAGCTTCGGAGTCTCAACAATATTGTTTTTTGTCCATTACGACGCTCTCCGCCCTTCATCCCTATTGGATCAAAAAGTTCGAATACGAGGTAGAGTAGCATGGAAATAAGCAACATACTACCTATCCAGATAAGCGTGCTTACTTCGGTAACGGTTTGCATCATGGATTCCGATAAAAAATCTCGATGACGCAAATAGGAGTACCAATAAACAAAGGACGTAAGCGTAACACTAATAACAACCGATAGTACTCTTCTGACAAAGTTTATATTTGAGCCTATTAAACGACCACTAACAAAATAAATAATTCCTGCAACAAATATAATTTGAATAAGTAACTTTATGTAAACCAACTAGCGCCACCTCCCATTGTTCTTCCTAATACTGCTAATACTGTTAGTATACCAAATTCATGTACTAACTTTCTTTTACAAACTACTAAAGACAGCAAGATAAGTTGGCGCCAGTTCCCTTATTTCTCCTATACAGATGCCTATCAGAACTTCTAAAACGTAAAAATCCACCTCGCTTCCCGATGGCATTTCGAAAGCCGCAGGAATCTCAGTGGATTTTTTACTGATAATATTCAGAATTGTTTTGGTGCCTGTCACTTTTTAATTCGTAGAAAGTACTTGCTCCCAATCAATCGTGCCATTTTTTACTTGGTCTCGTTTCTCTTTGTCCATTAAATCGTTTGGACGACCACCTTTTGGCCAGTCTTTATCATGGTTAGCCCATTCTGGTCGATCCTGCGATAAAATGTAGGCAGCTAAGTCAGCGGCGTCTTGATCAGTTAAAGAACCACCTGCTCCAACTGGCATATTATTTTTTATATAGCCAGCCATTTTAGACATACGTGCCATACCTGCACCATCATTAAAGGAATTATCGCCCCATAATGCTGGACCTGTATTAGCGCCAGTACCAGAACCATCTGCTGCATGACAAGCTATACAAGATTGAGCGTATAGTTCTTCACCGTTCGCTACATCTGGAACAGGTATATTTTTCATATTACTTGTGCCTGCCCATTCACGCTCTGCTCCAATCGGTACTCCTTGTGAAATGTAAGCAAAATAAGCAACCATCGCTTCAAGCTCGTCACTGTTCATTTCAAACTTTTTACCGTTCATACTCCGTACCATACAGCCATTAATGCGTTCTTCAATTGTCACAATTCCTCCAGAACGTGCGATATATTGTGGATAGTTAGCCATAACGCCAACTAATGAAGAGGCTTGTTCATCATAGCCAGCACCAGCATGACAGCTTGTGCAAGATAACTGATTTCCTACATATTCATCCGCAGCAACGTGCGTATTATTTACAAGCTCATAACCAAATAAGATAGCTTCTTTCATCGGTCCATCGGGTACTTCTTCGATACTCGGTGGTGCGTAGACTACCTTTTGAGAAGCTGCCGTTGTTGGAATTTGTGTCTGCACTCCCGCTTCTTGTGTCTCACCATTCGCATCACCTAAAATTTTTTCACTGATTGCTGCCCCAACAAAAAGTGTAGCGGCTAATAAGACTGTTCCCGCTATACCAGTAGCAATTTTCTTCATTACCAATACCCCCTTTGAATGTTAATTTTATTCTAGCAAGATAATATATGGCACGATGTGACTTTTCTCACACTTCACAGTAATAGAACCATAAAGACGATAAAAATGGAATTATTATACAAAATATTTTGTTCTATAACAATAAAAGCAATCCTTAATACCTCTTGAAGTACCCTATAGTTTCTGCTAAAACAGCGCTGACTTTATATCAAAATCCACTGTTCTAGGTAGAAAAAACAAAAATAGTATGCCAAGAAACACTTGGCATACTACATGTTAAATATTCATAAAATTCAAAATTGTTTCGGTGCCTGACACCTAATTTAAAGTTGGTTTAATGCCTGCAATTTCTGCCGCTTGATGCAATGTACGCACAAATACTTCATTTGGCTCAGCACCTTTAATGCCGTAACGATTTTCAAAGACAAAGAACGGTACGCTTTGCACGCCAATCTGTTGGGCATCATAGCGGTCTTTATCCAACTCTTCCATAAAAGCTTGTGGATTAGCCAACACCTCTTTAGCTGTAGCAACATTCAAGTTTAATTTTTTTATAACCGCTAATAATACTGCCTTATCATTTAAATCTTTACCTTCTAACAAATGAGCAGCCATTAACGCTTCTATAAATACCGCTTCTTTACCGAATTGTTTCGTCCATTTTGCTAGTCGATGGGCGTTTTCTGTATGCACTTTTTTCATTTCTGCAAAATTATAAGGAAGATCCACTTCTTTAGCTCGTTCTATAATGCCAGCCATCATTTGTTGAGCTTCTTCAAATGATACCTTTTGGTGCGCCATGACATAATCATAATAATTTTGACCTACCTCTTTGGATGCGGACGGATCAATTTGGTAAGATTTAAATTCGATGTCTACTTGACCTGTATATCCAGCCTCTTTTATCGCACGCTCTAATTCCCTTTTTGCGATATAACAAAATGGACATGAGAAATCTGAAAACACTTCTATTTTCATTGTACCCTTTCCCCCCTCCTATAAAATATCCATCCAAATTTTCAATGCAGTAGCTAAAATGAGGACAGCTAATATACTTTGTAATACTTTTATATTCAAGCTTTTACCAGCCTTTGCCCCTAGTGGTGCAGCTATTAAACTAGCTACAATCATTATGGCTGCTGGATAATAATCGACTTGGCCTGTTATTAGCTTTCCTGTTGTGCCCCCAACAGAGGAGATGAACGTAATGGCTAAACTTGTAGCAATCGTCATACGTGTTGGAATTTTTAATACAACAAGCATGATTGGTACAAGCAGAAATCCACCAGCTGCGCCCACAATGCCAGAACCAATACCAACTATAAACGCTAGAATAGCTGCTAACGTCTTATTAAATGTAACTTCATTTAATGGCTTCTCATCTATTTGCTTTTTAGGAATAAACATCATAATCGCCGCAATGAGTGCCAATATGCCATAAACAATGTTGACTCCTGACTCCGACAAATATTGCGAACCAAAGCTACCAACAAAGCTGCCAGCTAATATGGCCCCGCCCATATAAATAATGAGTGATTTATTTAAATAGCCGCCTTTACGATATGCCCATACGCCCGCAATCGAGGCAAACAATACTTCTACCGCACTAATACCCGATACCTCATGGGCAGTGAATGCAGTAAATCCGAGTAAAGAGGGAATATACAAAAGCATAGGATATTTAATAATGGCTCCGCCGATACCTAGCATACCCGATACAAAAGAACCTACAAAGCCAATTATAAATATAGTTATTACCCACGAGATAGTCATTCATTTTCCTTCTTTCAAGTCTTTTACACCTGTGTCCTCTATAAAGAACGAGGCATAAGGCAAAGATCCACATAAATTGTAGTATGAGAGGAAAGGTGAGTGTCCTCATTTGAACACTCACCCTTGCTCGCCCTACGCTTTTTGAATAAAGAATGTAATGACGCCAGCGTCTTCCGATTTATTTAAAATCGTGTGACCTCCTGCTTTAGCCCATGCAGGAATATCCGCTAAAGCTCCTTTATCCGTTACTTGTACTTCTAAAACCTCACCTGAATTAAGTGTATCAATAGCTTTTTTCGTTTTCACGATAGGCATCGGGCAAGATAAGCCCTTTGCATCTAATTGTAAGTTTGCGTTCATGTTAATCTCCTTTTAAATTGTGTGAAAATTGTATGGGTGACTGGCACTCTATCTTGCACTCTATCTAACTGCGCAGCGGTTCGGACCGATTTCCATTTCTGTTTGTTCCTCTAATGCTGGAGTTATTTTCCCCATATTTACTTGGCGAATTTCCTGATATGCATTTGGTTGTGGTGGTAAATTATTAGTTACAATGCTGCGGAATGTCTCATCATCTTCAATATTTAGTCCGTGATTTTGCGCAAATAATTCACCTAGACGCTTCGCTACTGTACCATCTTCATTTAATTCATCAATAATCATAAAATGGGCAGGTAGCACAACTAAATCATCCGATAATTCGCGGTATCGCTTATACAGCGTTTCTCGTAAATCACCAACCCAATCTTCTGCAAGTCCCGCCAAATCAGGGCGACCAATTGAATCGATAAATAAAATGTCACCAGTCAATAAATATTTGCTATCCACCACAAACGACGTTGAGCCAATAGTATGACCTGGTGAATAAAGTGCTCCTACATCAATTTTTGATGCACCAATTTGCACTGTAGTGCCATCTACTAAAGGCGTATAATCAAAGACGACCTCTTCCGCATCCTTCGGCGGTAAGTAATAAGCAGCGCCTGTAGCGGCTGCAATATGACGACCACCTGAAATATGATCAGCGTGCAAGTGCGTATCAAAGACATGTTTAATGTGTACATTTTTCTCTTTTGCAAAGTTCGTAAATACATCCGTGAAACGTACAGCATCAATAATCGCTGCTTCACCTTCTGAAATAACCATATACGATAGGCAGCCTTTACCTAAACGGACGAACTGGTATAACTCGCCCCCACCTGTTAAGTCACCCACTTTAATTGGTTCTAAATATTCGCTCCACGTCTTCATACCACCCTCTAAAAACGCAACTGAACGTCCAGCATCTGAAAGCATCTCTGCTACCATCATCGATGAACCTTCCTTTGCACAAACAACTAATATATCTTTGCTTGTAGGAATTTTAGATAAAATTTCTTCCACTCCATCTAATAGCTCAAAATACGGAATATTAAGGTACTCAAATTTATGCCCTTCAATTTTCCAATCTGCAAAAGCATCTGCATTACGCACATCCAAAATAAATAAATCATCATTGTCGATTACTTTTTTCGCTACATCAGCAGCGCTCCATTTGAATACTGACACTTTTTTACCCCCTATGGTATTATTGTTATTATTTTTTTAGCGGAAAGGATATACCTCTCCGCTTTTCGCTTCATTTTGTCAAATCATATTTTTTCTGAGCCCGCTTGAATAACTACTTTTCCAATCAATCTTCGGACTTTAACTTGCGTCAGCTATGATGAGTTTTGTGCATAATCCGCGCTCATCTTAAACAACTTAAAACGTTAATGATGGTGCTGCATCTTTAGCAAATTCTAAAAATGTTACTGCTCCTCCAACTTCAATACCATCTACGAAATCCTCAATCGTTAAGCCCATAACATCCATCGTCATTTGACATGCTATAAATTTCACACCTAATTCTTGCGCCATTTCTACTAATTGCGGAATTGCAGGTACATTCGCTTTAGCAAATCCTTCAGCAAAATGCTCTGTTCCAGCAGGCATTGGCAAAGCTTGCATCCCTTGCTTATGAATTAAATTTAACCCTTCAAATGTGAAGAAGATCGCTACTTCTTTGTCAGAAGCCGCCGCTGCTGTTGCGATATTAAACACCTTATACGCATCAAAAAGACCACCGTTACTTGCAATAATTGCTACTTTGTTTGACATAATAAATTCCTCCAATTTAAATAGTTTTGAATAATTCGCCCGTCCAAGAAGTCATACCAGGTAGGACGTTAAATACTTTTGTAAAACCATTTGCCACAAGTTTTTGCGCCGCTAAATCGCTACGCGCTCCTGTACGACAAATCACATAAATTTCTCGTTCTTTATTTAGTTCAGAAAGGCGCGCTTCAAGCTCACCCATCGGAATTGATTTAGCACCTTCAATATGACCGAAAGCAAACTCCGCTTCCTCGCGCACATCAAGAATTAGCCCATCTCTTCCTTGAATTTGCTGTAGCTCAATTGTCGATGCAAACGTTTTTTCACTAACTGCATCTTGTGCACATTTACGTATATAATGTTTTAGCACCGCATCCTCATCTATCGTTCCAATATACTGATGCCCAACAGAATCAGCCCAAGCAGCTATATCTGCTTTCGAACCTTTATCCGTTGCGGACACTTCTAAAATTTGACCATCTGCTAATTCCATCATCGCCTTTTTCGTTTTTACGATTGGCATTGGACAAGATAGCCCTTTCGCATCTAGCTGAAAATCTGCTTTAATAGCCATAACTTCCTCCTTATACCTACAAGGGTATTATTTTTGATAAAAAAATATAGCGTAGGGCACTACATAACCCTTACTATAACCCTTTACTGAACTTCACCTTCCCATGCAAGCATGCCACCAACCATATTCGTCACATCGAAGCCTTGGCTTGCTAAAAATTGCGTAGCACGACCACTGCGGGCACCTGAGCGGCACACCATAATATATGATTCGTTTTTATTTAACTCGTGCATACGAAACTCAAGTAAGCCTAGTGGGATGTGAATAATACTTGGGATATGTCCCGCTTGCACTTCGTCTACTTCACGTACGTCGATTAAATTTAATGTTTTACCTTGTGCTAAAGCTTCTTGAACTTCGATTGCTGTTATTTCTTTCACCATTATTTCCTCCTAATAAGCGCTCATGCCACCACGGACATTAGTTACACGCTCATATCCTAGTTTTTTCAGTTGCTTGCACGCCTGACTACTACGCATACCACTTTGACAAATAACAACTACTTCTTTGTCCTTCGGTAATTTATCGAATCCAGAGCCTAAGGGAATATTTTTAAATTGTGGAATGTTTCGACCTTTGTACTCAGCTGCTGTTCGCACATCAATAAATACTTTGTCCTTATCATTTAGCATATTTTTTAATTGTGCTGTTGATATTGACTGCACCCCTTTCGCTGGCTTCATACGCCAAACTAAAAACCCAATAACAATAGCAATAAAAATCCATGTTTCCACGTAATACGACCTCCTGTCTATATACTATAAAGGGTATATTGAAATCATCTGCTTTTCACAACTAAATCCATCGCTTCTTGGATGGCCGTATTCATCTTCTCTGAATCTCCATCAGCAGTCGTTACACAATCTAACAGGTTCTCACTGACGATAACCCCTATCGTCCGATCAACTGCAGAACGCACGGCAGATAGCTGTGTAATCACATCTTTACAGTTTTGTCCTTCTTCCATCATGCGTAAAATTCCACGCAATTGGCCTTCCATTCGTTTTATACGATTGGCTGTTTTAGCATCGTACGCCATTATGTGAACGTCTCCTTTCAACTTTAGTAATTCATCTTGCTTACGTGCTTTATAATATACCCCTGTAGGTATAATGTCAACATGAAAGATTTAAATAATTATTTTCTAACTTCATTCCATAAAAAAACTCTGTGATAAGTGCACAAAATGCGACTTATAACAGAGTTAATAAAATTATTAGTTTGCTATTTGCATTGCTGGACCAAAGAATTCATAGTGAATTTTTTCATCTTTAACGCCGAGTTCATGGAGATTTTTAATGACTGCCTCCATAAAGCCACTCGGACCACAAATATAAACATCTGTATTGTTCGTTACTTGCTCAGCTAATAAATCTTTTGTCAGTAACTTGTTCTCATCCGAATAAAGGGCAGTATACGATGCATTCGGAAGCGCATTTACTTTAGCTTTAATGTCATCACTGAAAGCTACTACATTTTCATTGCGAGCACATTGAATAAAATTCACTTCGTTAGCTGCATTATCTTTTAATGATTGTAGCATACTGTTTAATGGTGTTACGCCAATACCACCACTAACAAATGTAATTGGCGCCGCGCTCTCATGCAGCACAAATAATCCTGCAGGTACACTTACATCTACTAAATCTCCAACTTGTAATGCATTATGAATAAAGTTAGATACTTTACCGTTCGGAGTATGCTCACTTTCACGTTTTACTGAAATACGATAGCCGTCCTCTGCACTAGCTTGTGAAAGAGTATATTGGCGGTTTAATAAATATTCTTCCCCAGGTACTTTCACACGGATGCTAATATATTGGCCAGGTTCGTACGCTGGAAGTGGTGAGCCATCTTCGTTTACAAAGTAAATTGAAGTAACAAGGTCACTCTCAACTTCTTTTTTCGCTACTTTTAAAGGTTTAAATAAACGCCATCCACCATCATTTTCAGCTTTTTGATATAGCTCCTCTTCTACTTGAATGAAAACATCTGCAATGACGCCATACGCTTCAGCCCATGCATTAATTATTTCATCTGTAGCTGCATCACCTAAAACTTCTTTAATTGCTTTTAATAAGAACTCACCCACGATTGGGTAATGCTCAGGTAAGATGCCTAAACCACGGTGTTTATGAGCTATTAACATTACTGCTGGTAAAATTGCTTCTAAGTTTTCAATATGAACTGCCGCTGCATAAACTGTATTCGCTAGCGCAGTTTGTTGACGACCTTTTTCTTGGTTTGTGTGGTTAAAAATATTTAGTAATTCTGGATGAGCTTGAAACAAATTTTTATAGAACGTCTTCGTAATTTCTACCCCATGAACTTCTAATACGGGTACTGTTGCTTTAATAATTTGTACTGTTTCTTGTTTTAACATATCGCATACCATCCTTTCGTGATTACAATATAACGCTTTCATTTCCTTAAAGCAATATTCTAAATACATCTTTAACAAAATAGACATATTTGATGTATTTTAAATACATCTTTTAAAAAAGTAATGAAATACTATAAATTATTGTAGAAATGATATAATTATTATAGTGAACTATATAGAAAGTAGGGTGTTCCAATGCGATTAACTTTATACACAGATTACTCCCTTCGGACACTCATATATCTAGGAGCGAAAGAAGAGGGCCAGCTCTCTACCATTCAAGAAATTTCAGATGCCTATAATATATCAAAAAACCATTTAATGAAGGTGACACACCAATTAGGGCTACTTGGTTACATCGAAACAATTCGGGGAAGAGGCGGCGGTATTCGTTTAGCAATTGACCCTAAATCAATTACTATTGGTGAAATCGTGCGCCATACAGAAGAAGATTTTCACCTTGTTGAATGCTTCGACAAAGAAAATAACTTATGTAAAATTGCACCTGAATGTCAATTAAAAGGTGTTCTATATGAAGCTTTACAAGCATATATGGCTGTCCTTGATCGATACACCCTTGATGATTTTTTACATTCAAAGGAGAAATTAATGGCTTTATTATTCGGCAAATAAAAATACCCGCTCAACAACTGTTGATCGGGTATTTCTTTATAGACAATATCTTTTATAAAGCTTTTGAAAAGATAATCATGTCCAATGCGCGTATACCATTTTCATAAATTGGTTGCGGATAATTACTGAAAAAATCTTTCTGTATAGTCTCCATACGAAAACCCGATTTTTGATAAAAAGCAATGTTATCAATACTCGAATTTGCTGTGCCTACTAAAATATTTTTAAAATCTTGTGCTGCACAGACCGCATAAATTTTATTCAACACTTCCTTACCGATACCTTTACCTTGAAATGCTGGCACAACAGCTATATTTTTTAATTCTACTGTCGTATTAGACTGTGCAATAAGCAATGCGACACCCGCTAATTTCTCACCACATGTAATGGCGTATAAGTCACCGTCATTCATATATTGACGAACGGCAACTTCACTTTCATCTGCTAGTAGTAGATAGGGCATATAGCTTTCTCGGTCACCCTGCACCTTTTCAATAGATGTGTAATATCGAACAAAATCCTCGCGTTCAAAAACATTTAATACACAAGGTTGCTTTTCCTTCATTTCTAACCATGAATGTTCCTGAGGATATTCCTTTTCTACATTAATACGGATAAAAGGTAACTTTTCTTGTGCCTTTTGTGAGCGAATATTGACCTTTCTAGCACCAGCGAAAACTCGTTCTAGCCCTAAGTCAAAAAAAGCGATTTCTAAAATTGCCTTCTTCGCTTCCTCATTATAGCCTTGACCCCAAAACTCGTGACCTAACCAAGAACCAATATGACAGTTTTTATTTTCACGGTCTATAAACATTAATGCTGTTACGCCTATTAGTCGTCCTTCCTCATTTAGCACAACTCGAGGGACACTTTTGCCCTCTTCCTCGTCAACACATTCACGTTTTATAAAGTTAATTGTATCTTCTACTTTCCCAGCAGGTAACCCAAGAGCATCCCGAACCTGAGGCATTGAAGACAATGCATGCATTGCTTCAGCATATTTAATATCATGCTTCACTAAAGTTACTGCCATACTCTTTTCTCCTTTTTATGCAATTAAGCTTTACTATACCAAACATGCATAGGATTTTTATCTTCATCCTCTACTGGCATATGAATCATTCGAAACTCGCGTTCTTCATCAATTTTCTGTAAATCTGCATAGACTTCGCTTGAGCGTCCTAAACCTACTGCAATGGCATCAGCTAATGAATTAGCAAAATAAGCTTTATCCACGCCAGCCATCGCCATCGCACCAAAGCACATTGGGCAAGGCGCCCCACTTGCATACATCACCGTTCCGCGTAAATCGATAGAGCCTAACTTTTCTTGTGCGCGTCTTAAAGCAAGTAGCTCGGCATGACCCGTACTATCTGGTCGTAGGTGCAGTTCATTGACACCTTCACCAATGATTTCATTACCCTTTACTAGAACAGCGCCAAATGGTTGACCGCCTTGTGCTATATTTTGAAGAGCTAGCTCCACTGCTCGCGCCATCCATTGGTTCATTTATACTCCCCCTAAAATTTAATTATACGTAAGTTGCCACGATACACCGAAACGATCCTGAATCCAAGAAAACTGCTTAGAGAAGCCGTAATTATCCAATGGCATTAATGCTTGACCACCGTCTAATATTTGCTCAGTAAGACTTTTAATTTCTTCCTGCGTCTCACACTCTAAAAAGATTGATATCGCTGGAGTGAATGAAAAATTATGTTTGATTGGACTGTCATTCAACTTAATCTTCATTCCTTTTAACACGATTTCAGCCATCGCAATCTGTTGTGTATTCTCTACATATGTTAAGCTTTCAACAGATAATTCTGGAAACCATTGCTTATATTGCTCCAAGGCATTATGAGCTTGTCCCTGAAACATTAAAAATGTCGTCGCACTTTTCATTTAGTCAATTCTCCTTCATATCTATTAATCCATTCCCCTGGAGTCATTTTTGAAACGAGCTCTCCTAGCAAATCATAGGGAATATTTTTCGTACTAGAGAAACGAATACAACTTTTCCCCATATTTAATTTTGTTGGCACTCGTTTTGCATACTCTTCCTGAAACCAAGCCAATAAATTAGCATCTGCATAAATACCCATATGATAAACGGCTATATGTCGCTTCTGCGCTGCCAAGCTAATAAATGGTAGCGGTGTATTAGATGTTACATGATACCCCTTTGGATATAAAGATAACGGTACTACATAACTTATCATGTCGTAATTCATTGTTTGTTCAAAGCCAGCAGGGATATTCGTTGCTATTACATCTGCAAGCTTGGCGAAGCTATCACGCCACTTTTCATCTACCTGTTCAATATATGCCTCCATCATTTCCACCCCACTCTTATTAAAAATGTGTTATTAAACGATTAAAAAATATTCCTTAATAGTAGTATGAAGCTTATTTATTAGCAATAGTGCAAGCACCTTTATTACAACAATCGACAAAAGTTTTAAGAACTAACGCCTACTTCTGGAAATTTCCCTATACTTGGCCCTCTGCTTTCGCTTTTCGATAGTGCTCCTTCGTTTTAAAGCCAGCCCTTGTAAGTTCACGCATCTCCATTAAACGTGCTAGCTGTGTTTCTTGCTTTTTCGCACTATAAATGTAGCGAGCCCAATCCTTTTGATAGCCTGGTGTTAATGCATCATAAAAGGCTACATCAATTGGATTTTCTGCAAGTTCACCTCGCAATAATGGAACCATACTTTCGTAGTCACCTACACATTGACTACTTGCTGTCTTTTTCTTCCCTCTTCCCTTTGCATCTCGTTTAATACTTACAATAGAAAACGTATCATCCAATGACATCAAACTTGAAAATTTATAGTCACTCCCAGCAATATATTTCGCCTCGTCCACCTGAATGGCTGGGAAAATATCGTCTCGATGAATATACTCTTTATATTTTTTATTATTTTTTTTCGGATAAACAAAAAATAAATAGCCTTGCTCTGCCAACAAGTTCTGTTTAAGCGTGCTTTTTAAATACGTTAACAGTTCATTAATTGTAAACACAAAAGATATAATACGGTCGTAAGGTGCGTGTCCTACATCCGAAATCCCCTCTAATACCATATTGTCTGGCAAATGATGAACTGTAATAGAGAGTCCATCCTTTAATTTAAATTTCTTCTGCATTATTTCAGCACCCTTCTGTATTTATTTACACTAAATTTATCACAAAATATTTACTTTAACGCTAATTCCATGCCCACAACATAATAGACAAAAAAACGCTTGAACAATTTCTCAAGCGTTCTCACCTTTTAATCATTTCCAGATTGCATTTTATAGTTTCTATAAACCATTCCATTTGTTTTAGTCATGCCGAATTTTTCATAGTAAGGTACGAGGTCATCATCACAGCATAAGTCGATCATATAAAGATGATCGAGTTCTTTCAACATTCGTCTTACTAACTCCTTGCCAATACCTTTGTTTTTATATTGTGGTAATATCTCGAGTAATGGAATGTAAGCAGACAGAACGCCATCACTTATCGCAGTAATAAACCCTATTACTTCATTTGTATTTTCATCAATCGCCAAAATGAATTTACTGCTGTTCTCCAGCAAGCGTAAATGTGTTTGTGGATTAGGTGGACTCGGCCAACCTACAAAAAAACCTTTTAACATATTTGAAGAAATACCTTCTAGTGAATTTTTATAAATC
Organism: Lysinibacillus sp. JNUCC-52; assembly: GCF_015999545.1. Taxonomy (NCBI): domain Bacteria; kingdom Bacillati; phylum Bacillota; class Bacilli; order Caryophanales; family Bacillaceae; genus Lysinibacillus; species Lysinibacillus sp. JNUCC-52. Next base: position 3,093,079 of record NZ_CP065546.1, on the reverse strand, counting down.
ATTCTCTACCAACTCCTAATTTATTTAGTTATTAGATAGTTGCTAGAAATCAAAAGAATAGTAGCAAAATACGACCTCCTGTATTTGTAATTATCTAAGTTATTCTTCTTTCGTTTTCAATTCCCTGCCGATTACTTAATTTTCGATGCAGCAATTAAGCCTTTAGCGATTGGAATACCTGTGCCTATGAGTACAAGGGGCAAGAACCACCATCCTACTCCATCTGTCTTCCCTAATGCAACAAGTACCATTTCACAAGAAATGACTGCAAATAACATTAAGCAAAAGTTTTTCATTTCATTACATAATTTACGACTATTTAAATAAAATGCCTGAACGTTATCCTTATTTAAGCGCGCTGGATAATTGTGCATATGTGGTGCCTTCTCAATAAGTCCTAGAAATATCCATAAAAAAATGCCGATACCTGGTAAAATGAACAATTCTATTTTCGATCCCCATCGATCCACTTCTCCCGCACCATTAAAATGTGCTGGAATTTCTTCAGGTAGGGCGCTCCACTGAGAAATAATAAATATGATGGAGACAATAAATAATCCGCCACCAATGACGTTCAAAATTTTTTCATACCTTGTTTTCGGTAATTTTATAACGGGTCTATACATTGCTCCACATCCTCGTTTATCGTTAATTGTATTTACGTAACTTCCAGCAATTAGGTTTCAAAATTGCCTTTTTTATCATGTCATTTAGTTGCTTCTTCATAGTTAAAGACATAATAGATAGTGCAAAAAATTCCACCTTTACAAACCCATCCTGTAACTAAATTCCCTCTTATTTCATATTTTTCACTATGAATAAACTCATAATGCTTTTTAAAATACATATAATCTGCTATAAATAAGTATATATACATATTTCACTTTTTTGTAACATTTCTACTAAATTACTAGGAAGGGACTTACAATACATGCGATTTACGATTTACAAAAAATTAATTCTCGGTTTTTTTATTGTTATTTTAGTTTTAATTGGCACGATAGCGTTAAACTTTAAGCAGCTTAATTCAGTAAATGGCACTTATCAAGAGTTACTCGAAGAACAAACCCAAAAATCTATTAGCATTCAAGAGCTTAGAGTAATTGCAAAACAGGAAATTGTAAGTATGCGTGGATATCTTTTACTTGGAGATAAACAAAATCGTGATGGTAATGAATCCGCTCGTGAAGAATTTAAAGTAAAATCCGAAAGTTTAATGGCAACATTAGATTCAAAAAAATCAATTGAATTATTAGAGGCTGTCAATAAAAGTGAACAAAATGTTCAGCAATTTGCTGATCGTATGTTTTCTTTAAAGGATGCTGGCGAAACAGAACAATACGAGAAATTGGACAGCACTCAAGGGCGACTTATTCTTAAACAATTCGATGAACGTGTTGAAAATCTAGCTAACTATCAAAGCGAAGCTGTAGAAGCAAAAATAGCTGCAACCTCAAAAGATATTGATGCTATTAAATTGAACATGATTTCTCTTGGCGTGTTTGCCGTCATCATTAGTCTGATAATTGCCATGATTATGGGAACTATCATTTCTCGACCTATCAAAGGGATGGCAAAAGCTGCGCAAAAAATTGCTGAAGGTGATTTAACAGCTGAACAAATTCGCATTAAAAATCGCGATGAAGTTGGTGATTTAGCCCTTGCCTTTAATCAAATGGCGCAAAATTTAAAAGGCTTAATTACGAATGTTAGTCAAAATACAGCTCAAGTAAGTGCTTCAGCAGCTGAGTTAACTGCAAGTGCAGATCAAACTATCCAAGCTACTGAACAAATTACATCTGCTATGCAGGAAGTGGCTAGTGGCTCTGAGGCACAAGGAAAAAATGCTACAGAAAGCTCACAAGCTATGAAAAATATGACCAACGGCATTCAACAATTAGCATCAACAACTGCTGCTGTTTCTGAACTTGCCATTGAAACAAATACGGAAGCAAACAAGGGCAATGAGTCGCTACATCGCGTCATTACGCAAATGGATACGATTAATACGGCTGTTTTGGAATCTGCCAACGTTGTCAAAAACTTAGGCAATCATTCTGTTGAGATTGGTAACATTATTAGTATTATTACCGACATCGCTGAGCAAACCAATTTACTGGCTTTGAACGCTGCTATTGAAGCAGCTCGAGCAGGTGATCATGGTCGAGGCTTTGCCGTCGTTGCTGACGAAGTGAAAAAATTAGCTGAGCAATCTAAAAAATCAGCTGAACAAATAGCAGGGTTAATTTCTGAAATTCAACAGGAGACAAACCGCGCTGTTACAGTGATGGATACAGGTACACAAGAAGTTCAAGTCGGGATGAAAGTTGTTAAAGTAGCTGAGGAAGGTTTTTCAAAAATTGTTGACCTTATTGAGCAAGTATCGAAACAAATACAAGAAGCAACAACTGTTTCAGAAGAAATGTCTTCTAGTGCAGAACAAATTTATGCGTCCTTCGATGAAATTGCGACAATTGCACAAACGTCATCTTCTAACCTTCAAAATGTAGCTTCTGCATCTGAAGAGCAGCTTGCGACAATCGAAGAAGTGGCAGCTTCTGCGGCAACTTTATCGACAATGGCTGAGGAATTGCAAACACAAGTTTCTCGCTTTAAGGTGCAATAGCTAAGTAACTGACCTTACAAAATTCAGAATTGTATGAGTGCCTGGCACTTTAGCCCACTTCGCTTTCCGCGGGCACATCGTAGGACGCAACGAGCAGTCGCAAACACGCTGCTTGTTGCGTCCTACTTCTTGGGCGCTCGCGCAGAGTCTGCGAGGAAATTTTCAAAATTGTTTGAGTGCCTGACACTTTATTATTTCGATCACTGCTGTTCCTGTACTTAAAGGCTGACCTTTAAAACAAATCGTACCATCTAAATCAAATACAAATTTCACCTTTCATCCTACTTTCTATGTATAAAATCCCCTCTCATTATTTCATAAAAAAAATGCCTTTATTTGTGAAATTTACTTTTTAGCATGCCACCTTACTAGTGACCTTTAAAATCACCATTATTAAAACTGAAAACAAATAATTTTTAGAATATTGTTGACATACTGACAATATCAACGTATTATAGCTTTCAACAACACATTGTTAAGCAAAGATTGGAAATAGTAAAAATGCCCGTGTACTTTTAGAGAGCCAGTGGTTGGTGTAAACTGGTAGGCACACATTTTGAACTCATCCATGAGCTACTCCCTGAACCAAAATGAGTCGGCACAACATGCCTGCATGTAAAGCAGTAAGTTGGATGACGTCCAAAAAGTAAGGGAAGTCGGTTTCCACCGTTATTGGGATAGACAGTGATAGCTGTCGATAAGGGGGCTTTTTCTTTAAAGGGAAGGTCAATTAGAGTGGTACCGCGAGCAAATAACTCGTCTCTATATTTTTATATAGAGGCGGGTTTTTTTTATTTTATTACAACAAAAGGAGTGTTTGAAAATGGGAAGAAAAATTTGGGTGTTTGATACAACTTTACGTGATGGAGAGCAAGTGCCAGGAGCAAAACTGAACTTATACGAAAAAGTAGAGATTGCACAGCAACTCAAAAAATTAGGCGTCGATATTATCGAAGCTGGTTTCCCTGCTTCTTCACAAGGAGACTTTGATGCGGTAAAAGCTGTTGCACAAAAGGTTGGCAACACAAATGACATTATGATTACAGCTTTAGCACGCGCTGTAAAAGCTGATATTGATTCCGTCTATAACGCAGTAAAATATGCAGAAAATCCAATGATTCATATGGTGCTTGGCACTTCTGATATACATGTTGAAAAGAAATTCAGTAAATCTAAAGATCAAATACTACAAATTGGCGTAGATGCTGTGAAATATGCCAAAACGCTGCTACCACAAGTACAATACTCAACAGAAGATGCTTCACGTTCAGATTTTGAGTATCTATGGAAAACGATAGAGGCTGTTATGAAGGCTGGCGCAACCATGATTAATGTGCCTGACACTGTTGGTTTCGCTGAACCAGAGGAATTTGGGGCTATGATTTATAAGCTGAATGACCGCATGAAAAATGTAAACGATAGTGTTTTATTAAGTGTACATTGTCATAATGACCTTGGTATGGCAACAGCTAACACACTTGCAGCTATTAAAAACGGTGCTGATAAAGTGGAATGTACAATTAACGGCATTGGGGAACGCGCAGGAAATGCAGCACTTGAAGAAGTAGTAATGGCACTCAAAACACGTAGTTCTGTTTACAATGCAGAGACACGCATTAACACAAGAGAAATTATGAACACTTCACGCCTTGTTTCAAGCTTTATGGGCTTGGATGTCCAAGTAAACAAAGCTATTACTGGAGATAATGCATTTGCACACTCATCTGGCATTCACCAAGATGGTCTACTTAAATCTCGTGATGCCTATGAAATCGTGCATCCAGAAGATGTAGGTCTAGATGATATGGAACTTGTCCTAACAGCTCGTTCAGGACGCCATGCTGTAAAAAATGCACTTGAAAAATTAGGCTTTTCTAATCTTTCTACTGAGGAATTCGAAGGCATTTTCGATGGTTTCCTAAAATTAGCTGATGCGAAAAAAGAAGTTTATGACCATGACTTATATGTTATCGTGGAAAGTTATTATGAAAAGCATGACGCAAATCATGCCAATGCTACTCATTATAGCGAGCAATTTTTTGATATTGAAGATTTACAAGTCGTCAGCAACACAAGCTTCCCTTCTGCTAGTGTAAAAATTCGCAAAGGTGACGAAGTATTGAAAGCAAGTGCTGTTGGTTCTGGCCCAATTGATGCATTGTATTCTGCCATCGCTGAAATTGTAAAGATTGATGTAAAGCTAGTAGAGTATAATATTAACAGTGTATCGCGTGGTAAAGAAGCGCTAGGAAAAGTTAAAATAACGATTGAGCATGACGGCGAAAAGTATATTGCAAAAGCTGCAGATACAGATATTTTAAAAGCAAGTGCGCTTGCATATATCAATGCAATTAACAGCATTGTTGTGGCGAACTTAACTCCTGTTATGAGCTAATCTACAAAGATAAAAGGCCTTAAGATTATTCTTAAGGCCTTTTATTTAGTGTCAGGCACACACACAATTTCGCGGTGTCCCCTAAAAATCAACAGTGTAATTATGAATGACTGTCATTAACTAGCTTCTCATATTCTTCTTCAATTAGCGCTACATCAAGTCGTTCAAATAGCGGTGTCACCTCGCCAATGCTTTTCGGTAGCTCCACTTGCTCATACCACATTAATTCTGTGATGCCTAACATGTCTCGAATTTTCTCTGTAGAGAACGGTAAAAATGGTTGTAGCACTTGTCCTAAATTTGCAATGATGTAGACACACGTTGCAAGCGTTTGATGACAGGCTGCTATATTCTCCTTCACCTGTAACCATGGTTGCTGCTCATCAAAATAGCGATTGGCTGCACGAATATAAGCAAAGATTTCCTCTAATCCTTGTTTAAAATGTCCCCCTTCAATCGCTACACCGACATCACTAAACAACTGTATCGTCTGTTTTCTTATAGTTCCATCTACATCAACCTGTGGTACTTGACTAGCAAATGACTTTTCTAAAAACTTCAACGTCCGATTAACAAAATTGCCGTAAGCTCCTAGCAATTCTCCATTATGACTATATATAAATTCTCGCCAAGAAAAATCTGTATCACGATTTTCAGGCGCATTTATAGTTAAAAAATAACGAATAGAATCTGCGTCATAGCGCCTTAAAATATATGGCACCCAAACAGCCCAATTTTGACTTGTTGATAATTTTCTTTTTTCCAATGTTAAATATTCATTGGAGACAATATGTGTTGGCAATGCTTTCGCACCCATCCCCATCAATATCGCTGGCCAAATAACTGTATGGAACGGAATATTATCTTTGCCATGCACATAATAGGAGACTGTTTCTTCATTCCATAATTCCTCAAGCGCTATATTATGTTGTTTTGCCCATTCCATGCTTGCTGTTAAATACCCTGCTACGGCTTCAATCCACACATAAATTTTCTTCCCTTCAAAGCCAGGTACAGGCACATCAATGCCGTTTGGCAAATCTCGCGTAACTGCACGGTCTGGAACGCCTTCCGCTAAGTAGCGTTCGGTTAAACCTATTGCATTGTCTCGCCAGCGCTTATCCGCCTTTGCCTCAGCTACATAAGTTTCTAGCCTTCCTTGGAATTGACTAAACGTGAAATAAAAATGCTCTGTTTCTCGAATAACAGGCTCATTGCCACAAATTTTACAACGCTTATCGATTAATTCTAGTGGATCTAAAATTTTCGAACAATTATCGCACTGATCTCCACGTGCCTTTGCCCCGCAATTCGGACAAGTACCTTCCACAAAGCGGTCAGGTAAAAACTGTTTGTCTGTTTCACAATAAGCCTGCTCAATTTTCTTTTTGTATAAATAGTTATTTGCCATCAATTGTAGAAATATTGCCTGAACAGCTTCATGGTGATGCTGAGCATCCGTTCTCGTATATAAATCATAAGTAAATCCTAAATCATGAAAACATTGCGTGAATTCCTGATGATACCGATCTGCAATCGCACTTGTTGTCGTGTTTTCCTGTGCAGCTCGAATCGATATTGGGGTTCCATTACAATCACTACCTGAAACATACAATACGTTGTCACCTTTTTGTCGGTAATATCTAGCCAAAATATCACCTGGTAATAATGCGGCAATATGCCCTAAATGCAATGAGCCATTGGCATAAGGCCACGCTCCTCCTATTACAATTGTCATCCTAAGTTGCTCCCCTCGACTTATTAAATTTCATTCTTTTAAGCTGGCATGAAAATCAATGAGACAGCTGTCAGTGGCTTTACCTTCATTTAGAGACAAAAAGAATTTCTCTCCTTGTCCACTGTTTTTGAAGATAAAAAAAACGCCCTAATCATGACTGATTAGGACGAGTATACCCGTGTTACCACCTATATTTACAAATAGCTCACACTATTTGCCTCAATCAGTACGTCTTGCATTCATATAAGAGATACTGCCGCTGTTGTAACGAGTGCCCATCTCGTCGTAATCTACTCACACACATGCTTTCGGTACGAAGCTCAAAGGTCATTTTCAAAAGGGTTCATTTACCTCATTTCCACCAGCAGAGGCTCTCTATTAAATGCTTGTCCAATTTACTTTTCCTTTTCAACGCTTTAATATAGTTTGGCACTATTTTACTCTTTCCCCTTATGAAATGCAATGTAAACCTTTAAATCGACCTCGCATTAGTGAGAAAAAGTAGTTAGATGCTTTGTAATATCCAGTAGGTTATCTATTACAACATGTGCCTTTTGTAATTCAGCATCTTGAGCAAAATCAAAGCGAACACCTATTGAAAACAGCTGATTATCCAATGCTGCTTGGATATCCGACGCACGATCTCCAACAACAGCGCCAGCTTGAATGGCATTTTGCTCTATTACACTTTTCACCAAATCAGATTTATGACCACTTGGGATAGATTGAATACTATATGTCCCTTCTATATAACGATTCAGCTTATAGGTATCCACAATTGCTTGCAAATACTCCTTCTGTCCATTGCTCGCTATGTATAAATGATAGTCGTTCGCTAACACCGCAAGTGCTTGCTCTGCATTTGGATATAATGCACCTTTTCCATCTATTATCAGCTCAATAAGCTTGTCATGAAATAGCGCATTACTTGCTTCACGCACCTCTAATGTATGCATCGGACATAATGTTTCCCATACAACAGGCAATGAAACACCCATAATTTCACGATATTGTTCAATCGGTGTGTCCACTTGCCATAACCCCTTTGTGCGTAGCACATCGAAAGTTGCTGTCAGTGCAGGCTCTAATATAAGATTCGTTTGAAATAAAGTACCATCCATATCGAAAATAATTGCTTTTTTCATACTATCACTCCCAATTTTTAATCATTGAAAAATTCCATATGTGTTTTTTCCTTTTTATAATACTCTAGGCGATCCTGTAACGTACCTGTATGGAACTCGAACTTATGGCCATCTGGATCTGTAAAATAGATGGACTGTTTATCCCGCACATCTCTTTGTCTGCCCGCTAAAATATTGACATTGTAATACACAAGCTTGTCATAGATTTTTTCAAAATCATCAGCATCGATAGAAAAAGCAATATGTGTATAGGAGTGCTGTATGTCGTTGCGTGGAATATCAGCTTCCTCATTTAAAGCTAGCCACAGCCCATTTAAATCAAAATAAGCAGTGCTTCTCCCTTTCACTAGTAGCTTTGCATCAAAAATATTTTGATAAAATGCAATTGATTGCTCTAAATTCGAAACAGAAAATAAAAAATGGTTAATATTTTGTATCGCCATAGGACAACTCCTTAAATGATTAACTCACTTATTAGATAGCAACTTCGCAACACAATAGCGAAGTTGCCTCTAAAAGCTTTTTAACTATTTTTTCCCCTTCTTCATGCCTTTCGCAATTTGCTTCCATTTACGTTGCTCATTTAGCTTTGCTTGTATATTCGTTTTTCGTTCAATAAAAGCAAGCTCTTTTTGCAACTTAAAATAGCTTTGCAAACGTGATTGTTCGAGTGCTCCATCACTAATAGCTTGTTGCACAGCACAGTGCGGCTCCATATGATGTGTACAATCTCTATAGCGACATGCGGCTGCGAATTCTTCAATATCGCGAAAACTTGAGGATAGACTTTCACTTTGATCCCATAATTGCAACTCACGCATTCCTGGAGTATCAATTAAGCAACCCCCACTTGGCAACACAATTAATTCTCGATGTGTTGTTGTATGGCGCCCTTTCGCATCATCCTCACGAATCCCAGAAACTTTCATCAGCTCTTCTCCACTTAATGCATTCATTAAAGTGGATTTCCCCGCACCAGACGAACCGAGCAGTGCACCTGTCACTCCTTCTATAAAGAGGGTCTGAATAGCTTCTATGCCTTCACCTGATCGTGCACTAGTTACAAAAATATCCACACCAAAAGCGACAAGCTCAACCTCCCGTACCATGCTCGTAATATCTTCACATAAATCAGCCTTTGTCAGTACAATGACTGGCTTTGCGCCAGAATCCCATGCTGCTACTAAATAGCGCTCTAAACGACGAATATTAAAATCTGCATTTAAGCTCATTACAAGTAGCACAATATCGACATTCGATGCTACAATTTGTTCCTTTATTTCCTGCCCTGCAACTTTACGAGAAAAAACAGACTTTCGGTTAAATAATTTATGAATAATGGCTTTTTCTTCTCCAGCCATCTTCTCGACTAATACCCAATCTCCAACTGCTGGATAGTCTTCTCTTGCTTGCGATGTATACGCAAAATGTCCAGCGACTGTAGCTAGCCACTCTCCTTCTTCAGCAAGCACACGGTATGAATGCTTATGCTCCAATGTAACTCGCGCAGGTACACAATTTGCTAACTTTGATTCCTTTTTAAACGCAGTTAGTTGCTCTTCAAAATATGTTGAAAACCCTAATGTTGTTAAATTCAATTGTTATTCCTCCTAAATGTGTCTATCATCAATTACGCTTTTTTTGCGCAATAAGCATAAAAAAACCTTGCAACTGCAATTCGGCAGTTCCAAGGTTTCACAGGCACGTTTAAGGGAATACACAAATAACCCTTTGTCAAATAGTAGTTAACGCTACAGACAAGGTCAAATTGCATAGTTTAGGCGTGTGAAATTGAACAAACCGAATTGCAGTTCGTTAAAAACGGCTCTATTCATCATGTCACATCACCTACTTCCGATTTAGATGTTACCAATATATCTAAATTTTTCAAAATTGTCAATTATATTTATCGAAGCATGTATGCCCTCCCTATCAGCATACAATGTACAAGACCACTATTTACGGAGGAGCTGTTGACTTGTCAAAAATTATTTCTATCAGTACATATCAACCACCTTACACATTGCAACAGGCAAACGCAGAGGCCTTAACGAAGGAGCTATTTTACGAAAAGATCCCGAAGCTAGAGCGTTATTTAAAAGTATTTGATAATGGTGGCATCGAGACTCGTCATTTTTGTGTACCCGCTGAGTGGCATCGCAGCGAGCATACTTTCGAAGAGCGTAACAATCTTTATATAGAGTTAGCAACGCAATATAGCGTTGAAGTCATTCAAGCCTGCTTACAAAATGAATCTTTTTTAAAGTCACCTATTTCTCCTGAAGATATTGATGCCATTATTTTTGTAAGTAGCACAGGTATATCTACACCAAGTATAGATGCACGTGTTATGAATCAGCTACCATTCTCAGATAGGTTACAGCGCATACCTTTATGGGGGTTAGGCTGTGCGGGCGGAGCTGCTGGTGTCAGTCGTGCTAATGATTATTGCAAAGCGCATCCTCAAGCAAAAGTACTTGTTGTCTGTGTCGAACTTTGTAGCCTAACCTTTCAGCAAAACGATTTTTCAAAAAGTAATTTAATCGGCGCTTCCCTTTTCGCTGATGGTGCAGCCTGCATACTCGTATGTGGAGACGAAGTAGCAATACCAACGAAAAAAGCCATTCCTTCGATAGTTACAACAGGCTCCAAGTGGATGCCTGATTCAGAAAATGTAATGGGCTGGAATATAAAAAACAACGGCCTTCATGTCGTTTTCCAAAAAAGTATTCCAGCCATTATTACGACTTGGCTCGGTCCTTTCATTGAACAGTTTTTACTTGAACAACATCTATACAGTGAACAGCTCGACCACTTTATTGCACATCCTGGCGGAAAAAAAGTATTAAAAGCTTATGAGGACACACTATTTCTTTCTGAACAAAAAACCGACATTTCTCGGGAAATATTACGTCAACATGGTAATATGTCTTCTCCTACTGTGTTGTATGTTTTAGAGCAATTTATGTTAAACAAAGGCCAAACCGATGATATTGGGTTGCTTATCGCCCTCGGTCCAGGCTTCTGTGCAGAAGCTGTATTACTTAAATGGAGGGAGTAGTATGCTTTTTTACATTATTTTAATTCTTGTTATTCTACAAAGATTAGCTGAAGTTTTAATAGCAAAACGTCATGAAAAATGGATGCTTGCCAAAGGAGCCTATGAGGTTGGTGCCTCCCATTATTCATACATGGTTGCTATGCATGTTAGCTTTTTTCTATTTTTTATTGTTGAGGTAGTTTCAAATAAAAACGGTCCATCGTCCTTATTCCCGTTATTTTTCTTATTATTTCTTCTGGTGCAAGCTTTGCGTATTTGGTGTATCCGTTCACTAGGACCATATTGGAATACGAAAATACTGATTTTGCCTGGCGCAGAAGTTGTATGCAAAGGGCCCTACACATTTATGCGCCACCCAAATTATGCCGTTGTTAGCTTGGAAATCCTTCTTTTACCACTTATGTTTCAAGCATATTTCACAGCATTTTGCTTTACGCTGTTGAACATTACGATGCTGTCGGTACGAATTCCTGTTGAGGAAAAAGCGTTACGTGATGCGACAAATTATAATCATGTATTTAAAAAGAATCTACCACAAAAATAATGTGGTAGATTCAGCTTGTCTCCTAAAGTATTCTACTTTCCATTCGTGAGTCCAAGGCAAGTGTTGAGTCTTCTCTTTAATGGTTATATGCAAGTTGATTTTCAATTCGGGTTGCTGGCATTCCGTAAGCGTAATTTAATACTCATGCTACTTCTGAATTCGGCCACCCCTATTTCTTTAACTCCACTCCCAATTAAAAGGATCCTCTAGATGCTCCCATGGCTCCGCAAACTCATTCGCTGTCAACAGACATGCATCTAACTCCTTAATAATTGCACTTTTGTCCAGATCGATACCTATAATGACTAGTTGTGTCATACGGTCACCAAATTCCTCATCCCAATCCTCCAAAACCTCGGGGTCTTGTAAAAATACATCCTGTTGCTGTGTTGCTGGTAATGCCGCTACCCAATATGAAACGGGCTCAATTTTCGCAGATGAACCTGCCTGTGACAGTAGTAATGCCACTTCCTGATGTTTTGCGCTCCAAATAATACCCTTCGCACGAACAATGGATTCTGGCATATTATCACACCACTCCACAAAACGCATTGGATGGAAAGGTATTTTGCGCTTATAAGTGAATGAAGTAATGCCATATTCCTCTGTCTCGGGCGTATGATTTTCATGACCGAGTTCTAATTCTTTTAACCAGCCAGCAGATTCCGATACTCGCTCAAAATCAAAACTCCCTGTACTTAAAATTGCACTTGGCTCAATTACACCATTTATTGTACGAATTAGCTTTGCCTCAGGTTGTAATGCACGCAAAATACGCTCTAACCGTTCAAGTTCTTCTTCCGTTACGAGGTCACACTTGTTCAATACTAGCACATCACAAAATTCAATCTGGTCAATCAGAAGGTCTGCCACATCTCGCTCATCTAAATGACCAACTGCTTCCTTGCGTTCTAGCAAGCTTTCACCTGATTGAAAATCATGCCAAAAACGGTGTGCATCCACTACAGTCACCATCGTATCGAGCTGACAAAACTGTGTTAAATCTATTCCAAGCTCCTCATCCAAATAACTAAACGTTTGTGCAACTGGTATCGGTTCACTAATTCCCGTCGACTCAATTAATATATAATCAATATTTCCAAGCATCGCTAGGCGTTCAACCTCTTGCAATAAATCCTCACGTAGCGTGCAACATATACAGCCATTGGAGAGCTCTACAAACTTTTCCTCTGTTCGAGAAATACCACTACCACTTGCAATCAGTTCTGCATCAATATTAATTTCACTCATATCATTGACAATAACTGCCACACGCATATTTTTCTCATTTTGAAGAACATGATTCATCATCGTTGTTTTACCTGAACCTAAATAACCACTTAAAACTGTCACTGGAATTTTCTTTGTCATTTTCCAATCTCCTTAAATCGTAATCATTACTATTTACATTTTGTATTTTAACCATAGAGAAGCTGAAAATGCAATGTTTAACTTTTTGTGAACTGCACATTGACAATAGTATAAAAAAATAATATTGTATAAATCGTAATGATTACTATTTAAAAAGGAGTTGAAACTATGCGTGTGCAAATTACATTAGCTTGTACAGAAACAGGCGATAAAAACTACATCACAACAAAAAACAAACGAAATAGCCCCGAAAGACTGGAGCTAAAAAAATATTCCCCACGTTTGAAGCGTGTTACATTACACCGAGAAACAAAATAAAAAAGTTAATAAAAATAGCTTGCGGCTGGGACTAAGACAAAACACTTGCTGCGACCGTTATTGTCCACTATTGCGGTCGCTTTCCGCTCAGCACAACGTAAGCCGCAATCCTCGCTTGCGTGCGATCTGCTGCGTCTTACGTTGTGTGCGTTCTGAGCAGGAGTGTTTTCTACCGCTACAAACTCCAGCTTGACTTTATTTATTTTTTACAACCTGCTTTTTACGTAGTTTCATTCACATTAATTTCTATTGCAAGCTCGGTCAATTGTTGCTCTATGTCATTAAGCATTCGAACTTTCTTGTCTAGTTGTGCCTCAAAATCATTTGATTGAGCTATTATTTTTTCAATTTTAGCATTTAGATTATGAAGCAACTTAGCGTTCACTTTCGTATTGTCACCATCTAATGCTTCAGCACTTTTATTTTTGTTTTTAATATCCACTAATTCCATGGTTAATCTAGTAATTTCATTGTCTTTTTCTGCTAATGCTTTAACTAAATAATCATTTACATTATTTTCGTCCTGTCTCTGTATAGCTTCGATTATAGTATTCATTTTTTCATGCGCTGCTTTTGTAAATGTACTTAACTGTATTTCGAAACTTTCCATTGCCTTCTTTTCTTCTAATACATATTCACCTTTAATAGAAAGCAACTCATCCTCGGTAGTCTTTGTTATTTGCCGTAATTCTTTATTTTCAGAACGCAAATGTTCTATCTCTCTTAATAATGTATCTATGGAGGAAATGTGCTTTTTCCGTTGAGTTTCCCTTCTCTGTATATCCTCATAATAAGCCTTGGCTTCCTTCTCATTCGTTCTTTTTAATTTCATTCGATCCATTGAAAGCTCTTTATTACGTTTCGTTAAATGAACATTTTCCCGCTCTAGTCTAAGTACGAGTGAATAATAATCGCTATCTCTAAGTCTATTTATTTCATTTTTATATTTCGCAAGTTCCGCTCTTAAAAAAATAATCATTTGCTGGAGCTGTATAGGATCGTTATTTTTAACGCTTTGATTATCCACGTTAGTACCTCCTATCACGATAGCTTTTTCAAATAATCCATTATTTCCTCAAATTGCACTTTATTATTAGCTATCAAATCATCGAGTTCGTTTATAACACGCAATTCGAACTGCCCCGTTAAATTTTCTACAGGTGCTCTATCTCCTGATAATAAATGGGAAAGCAGTAATTGCAACGTGCTTTTTTCAAGAAATGCAAAACTATTATCCCCCTCCTTTCGTAAGTCCGAGACATTATTAAGCTGATCACTCATAAAATGACGTACAATTTGGTCGAAACTTGCTTCTACGTTTTGTCCTTCTAACTCACTCATCACTTCCCTCCTGTCCAACATTAATTCCATTAAGATTAATAGGATTTAGCACTAAGACACCGTCTTGCAGCTCATCACAATATGTAAAGCCTGTTATTGTACCCGCATAGGATAAATTATGGGACCATTTTATTTGGAAATTAGTAAAAGAAATCGTCTCATTTGGCTCGATTGTTGTTTTACCTATTGGTTTAAGCCAAAATTCTGCATTATTAGAAGTATCATTTATTCGTTCCCAACTACCCGTTGTTTTTAAATTTTGATTAAAATGCTCATATACATACCTTCCCGAGAAGGAAAACGGAGAATCTTCAGGTAGTTTGATGCACAAATAAGGATTTGTTAATGGTTGATTACCTATATTGCGAATATGATATGAACCAAGACATAAACTTTCCTGTTCTGCATCATAAGAAATATTAAGTGAAGTTGTGAAATAACTAATGACACTTACATTTTTATAAAAGCCCTGTTCTTCCACTAGCTTTTTTATTTCATGGATATAAAAAGACGTTTGCGCTTTAAGATCCTTTATTTTTCCTTCTATAGAATCTTTTTGAGTATTCATAATTAGTGCCCCCTTGCCTATATAATATGTAACAAAACTAAAAAAAAGAGAGGATAATCCTCTCTTTAAGGTATGACTTTTATTTATCTGTTAGCACCATTATCAAACCGTTGGGAAAATAACGGAACATTGCTTAGGACGAACCGTTGACGGACATGAGAATGGTAAATCTGCTCTTGGGTCGCAGTAATTTGCTAAGAATTCAACAGTTACAGGGAATGTAGACTGAATGCTTTGACATACAGCTACTGTAATTGTTAACGCAGAAAACGTGATTGTTCCCGTACCAGCAGTAAGCGTACCTGTTGTACACACGAAGCAATCTAAGTCTGTATAAAGGATTTCCACATCTGTTCCTTTAGGCGCGCATAATGTAACTTGCTCACAACGTGATACTGGAATTTCACTACTTGTGTACATAGTTCCATTTGGTAAAGTAACAACAATCGTCAGAACAAAATTCTTTTGAATATTTAAGTGTTGCAGACAAACTGTTGATCCATCAATAGAGAATTGACGATTCTCACGACTTAAAATTACGATTGGGTTTGTCGTAGCAGGAGTTACTCTACATGTAACAATTGCACCTGTTAAAGCTGTAGTCGGTGTAATGCCTGGGAATGTAATTGCACCCGTTGGAGAAATATCAAATGACATTTCTTTTACAATCCAGTCATAAACCTTATCCACATTTATACAAATTAGTTCGCTTGCCTGGGATGGCATATTATCTTGCATCCTTTTGACACCTCCATAAGTTTTTTATCTTTCGTTTGTAGCATATGATTTTTAGCGTTACGTGCATGGGCTAACAAATAATTTCCATGATTATTATTCAAGTGGTAATGTTGCTACTACTTATAATGAATGCAATTCTTCACTCTTATGTGCAAATGATTTGTAACAGAAAGTAAAGTTTTTTAATAAAATATAATGGACTGAAAGGGGTGAAATGCAATGGAAGATTCTAAGTTGTACTCCACTCAAGACATTGAAAAACTAAGGGAAAAAATCGATAGTTATAAAGAAACGTTAACAACATTAAAAACGGGTACTTCAATTGAAGATTACTTATTTATGAAAAATGAATTTGAGGAGCTTAAGCCACAAGTCGCGCAACTAGAGGAACTGACAGAAACAATGGAAGGTAATCAAAGTATGCAAATTAAAGAATATGAAGGGCAAGTCAAGCATTTATCCATCCAAATAGAATCACTGAATCAAGTAATTGAAGAGATGAATCATGAAATTTTAGCCGTACTGAATAAATTAATAATAGTAGAAGAAAATGAACCATCAAAAAATACCCCAACGACTGTTGAAGAAAATTCCGCAAAAAAAATAGCCCTTCCTTCAAGAAAACTTCTAGAACAAATAGCACAAACGACTGTACAACCATCATTACCTACCAATGAACCAAGTTATAAATTCCTTCAAAGCTTGGCAGGTAAAGCCTCTAATATGAGCAATGGGATCCCTTATACTGCTAATGAAAATGCCGTAAAAAAACAGGAAGAACGCCATTTTAATCAGCATTATTTTCAATCAATTAATACACATCCAAGCCAAATTTATAATGGTTTATATAGAAATAATACAGCAGAATCCACATTTCATTTTAAAAATGCAACTGACACACAAGGAATTCCAGTCAGCGTTGTAGATGCAAATAATATTACAGCTCCTTTAGCAAATGAATTGGACAATACAGTGTTCTCCGCTCCTCTTACTAATGATTTGGAGAATACTGAAGCTACTGCTCCTACCGCTAATGAACTGGAGAATACCGAAGCCTCTACTCCTACTGCTAATGACTTGGGCATCATAGAGGCCTCTGCTCCTACCGTTAATGATACGGAGATTATAGAAGCTTCTGTTCCTGCTGCTAATGACTTGGACATTATAGAAACCGCTGCTCCTACCGTTAATGATACGGAGATTATAGAAGCCTCTATTCCTACTGCTAATGACTTGGACATAATAGAACCCTCTACTCCTGCTGCAAATGATTTGGAGATAACAGAAACCTTTACGCCTACTACAAATAACGTGGCAACTATCGAAGCTTCTTCTATAGTTCCTGCAACTTCAATAATTGAGGTGGAGCCTCCTCCTATAGGCGAAGTGAGTGATGTAATCGAAGAAAGTATTGCACAATTGGACTTCAATAACGAACCAGAAAACTTAGACATTAATGAAGAAGCGGAGGAAGAACCGAAGAAAGAAAAAAATTCTTTGTTTTTCAATCTATTCCGCAGACGCAATTAGTTTGAAAACGCGGAGGAATATTCATTAAACGATATGAAATTAGCTATCTCTATTCCTATATGTACTGTCCAATAGGTATCACCAAATACATATTGGACTTTTTTTCGTCCAAATACTCTAAATTGCTTCCATGTGCACTTTAATAACTTATCCAAATGTTGAACATATAATATTAGTGTATGAATTTTTATATAGACAATAGACTAATTCGCAGCATTTACAGGTGATTATTCTCTTTTACTTGTATTGTAAAAATAGCTTTATGTATGTAGTTAATAGCCCTTTTACTTTATACCTCTACGAATAGAATAATGAAGAAAGGAGGTGTAAATATGTTCTTAAATGATCCTAATGGATGTGGTTGCTCATCAAGATCTGGTAATATGGATTGCCCAAACTTCGGTCCATTTTTAGCAGTTGATGTTGCATGCATTCCACCAATACAGCCAACTACAGAAGGTTCTATTATTCCATTCTCTTCTGGGGTTACACCTGTTGTGTTAACTTCTTTAGTGACTGGTTTAATTGCTACACCGTCCCTTATCGGATTCGGTACTGCCGTTCCTGGCGTTACGCTTGTTGGAGAAACACTTGATTTAACTGGCATAATAACAGAAGCATTTACAGTGCCACGTGCTGGTAGTATTACAGGCCTTTCTGCATCATTCTCGGCTACGGCTGCCGTTACGTTAGTGGGCACTACTACAGTTACGGCTACAATCTATCGTGCACCTGCTGGAAGCTCGGTTTATACAGCTACAACTGCTACTGTTAACTTAGCTCCTCCATTTACAGGCTTAATTGCGCTAGGTGCTACTGCATTTGGTTCAGGCAGTTTTGCACCAGTTCCAGTCGCTGCTGGTGACAAACTAGTAATGGTGTACTCCATTACTACAGCTGGTGTTGCTATTGCTCAAGTACTTACAGGTACTGCAAGTGCAGGTATTACAATTCTATAATTTAACTTTTTAACTTCGCAGTTTATTCGACTAAAGAATCCACACACACATTTGAATAGTCAAAATTCAAAAAGGCGACTTTCCTCAGCAGTGAGGATAAGTCGCCTTTTTTCTATTTCGCAAGAGCATTCTGTATATGGGCAAGATGATGCTTTCCATGCCATGCATAGAGAGCGAGTGCTTTTTCAAGCGTCATTAGCCCGCTGTCTGGATGTTGAAAAGCTCGTTGTAATTGCTCACTTGTTAAAGTTGTCAGCAAATAAACCCAACGTTCATGTAAACTTTCAAGCAACCTATAGGAAGTCGCAACTGGCATATCCGAATCTGGAAGCATTGCCCAGTCCACTTCATTGTAGGGTTTAATCTTCGGTGTATCTTCGGTTAAAGCTAACTTAAAGCGCATAAAACTATTCATGTGGCTATCCGCTAGATGATGGACTAGCTGCGTTACAGTCCAGCCATTCTCCCGGTAGGATTTTGCTAATGATTGTTCACTTGCTCCACTTAATGCCTCCGCTAATTGTCTCGGCAACAGACGGATATCATCAATCCATTTTTTTACTTGCTGTGCGGTCACTACTTCTGGAAATTGAAATTGTCCAATCGGATATCGTAAATCATTCATTTAGCTCTCCCCCATTTCTCTTTCTCATTTCATTATACTACCAATTTAGAAGTTTCATTTCATTTGAATTTAAAATTCTATCGGCGATACTTTCAGGTTTATCGGCGATTGCTTGAGGTTTATCGGCGATTACAGCACTTTTATCGGCGATTATCCTATTTCTTCACAAATTCTACTAATGATTTCAAAGGATGTATAATCGTCATGTCGAACTCATTTTCAAATTGTTGAGCCGCTTCGACCATCGAAAGCTGCGCAACAGAAATGAACAGGTTATCGTTCATTATTTCCCGGAAATATTGCAAAATGGCATTGTTGTATGCCTGCTTTTCCCCTTGCATAATAAGTTCGAATGTATTGGCTATGACCTGCGCCTGAACATTTATCGATTTATTATGTAGATTAGCATATTGGTAAAGCCTCTCCATCGTTCCATCTACAGTGGCAGGGTTTGTAAAAAGTATTATTTGTGGTTGCGTCACTTCGCAAATCGTTTTAAAAAAGGGTTCATCAATTTTAATCATAGGTATGGATAATGACAGTTGATTTTCCTGCAACAACGCAATATAATTCGTACACGTAATTAAAATGGCATCGACATCACAGCTGGCTATCCACTCTACTTGCTCCTTCACCTTTAATGACAAACCGCAAGTACCCTTTGCTACATGGTGAATAAGTCCAGGATCAACAAAGTGCTTAAGCTCTATGTCCTGAAAGCTTTGAAATGCCTGCTCTATATAGTCTATATTCGAATAATGTGCGTGCAAACAGCCTATTTTTTTCTTCAAATGCACTCCCCCTAAAGTTTCTTTTCCATTGTTACTATCGGAAGAGAAAAGCCATTACGATTTTCTCCTAGCATTTCTTTAGTGATAACATATCCTAACGAACGGTATAACTCAATATTTCGCGGAACATTCATACGCACTTTACATTCACTAATCCTTTTCCCTTGTGCACGTGCATAATCTTCAAGCTTCGCTATTAATGCTTTAGCCAGCCCTTGACCTTGCATTTGTGGAATGACAGATAATCGAAAGAAATAAATACCTTCATCATTTAACGTAAATCGAACCATTGCTACTGGTTGATCTTCCATATAACTAATAAAAGCTTGCTCACCTTTATTTAGCGCCTGTTCAATGGATTCCACTGTTTCACTTAATGCACTGGAGGGTGGCGTTGCATGTTCGTATTCTTTAAAAGCCTGAAGCATTAAATTATGCACTACTGGTGCATCCCGACAATCTGCTAAAAGTACCCTCATCTATGTCACACCCCTTCTTTGATTATAAATACATAATATTGAATTTTTATCCATAAGTAAACCGCATTATTAAAGATAATGCGGTTACAAAATTAATTTTTATTCATAAAACGTATTGCTCTACTCATTACAGTCGGTACGACAGACGCATGATTCTCTTCTAATGCTTCATAAAATTCAATGCCCATTATTTTCTCTAACTCATTTGTCATTTGCCGTCCATCATCTACCATAAAAGTTTCTAGCTCTCCAACACCGATAAATAAATGTTCGTTCACTTGCTTGTGCTCTTTCATAAATACATTTGCTTTATGGAATAATTCGTGTTCATTCCACCAAATGGAAGGGCTAATGGCGATATAGCGTTGGAAACTAGACTTTTCATTAAATAATTGCCACAACACAAAATAACCTGCTAAAGAGTGACCAAATAAAGTTTGTTGCTGTTCATTTATAAGGAATTGCTGTTGAATTTGTGGCTTTAGTTCCTCCTGTAAAAAGCGACTAAAGCCCACCGCACCACCATGCTTATCATAGCCATTTCCTTTAAATCTTGCAGGATAGCTATACGTTTCGGCTGGTGCTGTAAAATCATAAAAACGTCGTTCATGCATATCAGCCCCATGTCCTACACCGACGACAATAGCAGGTACGATGCCTGTTTTAGGCGCATTTCGACTTTGTAGACGAACTGCTTCCTTCACTAAATGGAAGTATGAAGATCCATCTAATACATATAAAACAGGAAAGCCACCTTGAGGTATTTCCCCTTGAGGTACATAGATGTTTATCGTATACGTATAATCTGTAAACTTCGAAGTCATTTCAATAGATTTAAAGTCATTTATGTTCATTGCTTGTTCTACTGTCATTTATCTTCCTCCTTTAACACATCATAGCCATAGCATACGGGGGTGTTTGTTGCTGGGTCTTCCATAATTCTTGCCGAAATATTGAACACTTTTCGCATAACGTCCTCACATAAAATTTCCTGTGGTGTTCCCGTCTCCATTATAACTCCTTGACGCATTGCTATTAGATGGTCTGAATATCTTGCTGCATGGTTAATATCATGCAAAACCATGACAATCGTACAGTTATGTTGTTCATTTAAATTTTTGACGATATCTAAAACTTCTAACTGATGCGCCATATCTAAATAAGTCGTTGGCTCGTCTAACAGCAAAATACTCGTTTCTTGTGCTAATGCCATTGCTAGCCAAACACGCTGACGTTGACCTCCAGAAAGCTGTGCAAGCTCTCGGTTGCGATACTCCAATGTATTCGTGACCGTTAAGGCCCACTCTATCATTTCTTCATCCTTCTTTGTTAAGCGATTGACATTATTACGATGTGGGTACCGACCGTAAGCGATAAGCTCCTCTACCTTTAACTGTCCTGGTGCAATAGGTGTTTGTGATAAGATGGCTAACTTTTTTGCAATTTCTTTCGTCGACAAATTTTGCATATTTTGTTCCTGTAAATAAACCGTTCCCTGTTGTTTCTTTAAAATGCGCCCTATTGTTTTTAATAAGGTTGATTTTCCACAGCCATTAGGGCCTATAATCGTTGTCACTTTTCCTTCTTCTATCGTTAAATTCAATCCTTCAAATACACGAACATGCTCATAACCTGAGGACAAATTTTCCATTCTAAATGCAGTTTGCACACTATTTCCTCCTATGCTTTTGACTTCACTAGTAAATATAAGAAGTACGGAATACCAATAATCGAAACAACAATCCCAACTGCTAGCTCTGAAGGTGCAAAGACCGTTTTACCAATAAAGTCAGCGAACACAAGCAGGCACGCACCTATTAAAGCACTTACTGGCATAACATAACGATGTTGAATGCCAACAAGCTGTTTCGCAATATGAGGCGCCATTAAGCCAATAAAGCCAATACTTCCAGATACGGAGACACAGGCGCTCACTAAGCCAACACTCGCTAATAATAATTTAATTTTCTCCTTTTCAAGCGCTATGCCTAAGCTAGTAATACTGTCTTCTTCTAATTGAAAATAGTCGAGTAAATACGATTTCCGATAAACATAAAAACCTAGCAAAAGAAGCCATGGTAGCATGGATACAAC
Source organism: Lysinibacillus sp. JNUCC-52 (assembly GCF_015999545.1). NCBI lineage: Bacteria > Bacillati > Bacillota > Bacilli > Caryophanales > Bacillaceae > Lysinibacillus > Lysinibacillus sp. JNUCC-52. The sequence goes on along the minus strand of NZ_CP065546.1, from coordinate 3,070,756 downwards.
AAAAATCCAATTAGCATTATAAATAGAACCAGCCATCCATACTGCTGCGGATTCATAATCTTGTGCGTTCATTTTCAAAGATAGAAACAGCGATAACGCACCAAATCCGCTATTAATAGCGATACCCGTTAAAATTAACCGCTGCATATCTAAATGACCATTTTTCATAGCAAATGAAAAAATTAAAGCTGCGGCCATCGTACCACCGACAAAACCAAAAATCGGCATGATTAAAATAGATAACCAGCTATGAATATCCGCTGTCACTACACGGAATTGAAAGAAAAACATAAAAATAACTACTGCAGCACCCGCACCAGCGTTAATACCTAGAATACCTGGGTCTGCCAAGCCATTGCGTGTAATGCCTTGCAATACGACACCTGCCATCCCAAGACCGACACCAACAAGTGCTGCTATAACAATTCGTGGTAAACGAAATTCAAAAATGACAAGATCAAATTTCGGGTTTGGTTCAATGCGGAGGAGTGTTTTTAATACATCTATTACCGACATATCAAAAACGCCATTTGTAATATGGAGGTAGCTTGCCCCTAAAATAAATAATAGAAGTATAGCAACCGTCATCATAACTGCACGGGAAGTTTTTTTATGCATGCTTTTCACCTCCGCGCTTACGAACTAAGTATAAGAAAAATGGGACGCCGACTAGCGCTGTTAATACACCAATTGGCGTTTCGTATGGATAATTCACATAGCGACTAAGCACATCGCAAAGTGCTAAAAAGAACGCTCCTATTACTGCTGCACATGGAATGATAAAACGGTAATCAACACCTACGAGGAAACGTGTAATGTGCGGAATAACGAGCCCAACAAAGGCTATTTTTCCGACAAGTGCAACGGCAGTTCCTGTTAAACATACAACTGCAAGCATACTCACAATTTTTACTGCTTTTGTTTTTTGTCCGAGTCCTACGGCAATATCGTCACCTAATGCGGTAATTGTAATTGCCCTTGCCGATATTAATGCAAGAATAAGGCCAATTAATCCAAAAGGTATTGATAGCATGAGCATATCATTGTCTACCATATGTACCTTGGTGTTATACCAAGCACTAACCGTCTGCGACACTTGGAAATACATTGCAATTGCAGTCGCTATACTACTCAAAAATGTACCTATTACTGTTCCAATAATCGCTAACCGAACTGGAGAAAGTCCATTTCGGATTAGAGAGCCAAAACCGAAAACGATGCCAGCGCCTAGTGCAGAGCCGAGCATAGATAGCAAAATCATCTGGTAATTTGGAAGTCCTGGAAAAAATACAATTGCTATTGTAATAACAAATGCAGAGCCATCATTAACGCCCATTAATGACGGAGATGCTAAATAATTTCGTGTAATACCTTGCATAACCGCACCAGCTACTGCCAAAAACGCACCTACTAGTAAGACAGCGCAAATTCTAGGAATACGACTAGTTCGAACAATTTGATGATCAATATTCCCAGCATCAAATGCCGTAAGTGATTGCCATACGGTTAAGGTGCTAATATCCTTTGTGCCGTACATGACAGAAATTAAAGCCACAATCGCAATTAAGAAAGGTGAAGCTACTAATATAGAAAATGATACTATGTTTGATTTTTTCACCTGCCACACCTTTTTCTATTTAATCTGTATCTTATAAAAGGCTGGTAATAGCCAGGTGCTTGCACCAATTCTACTACCAGCCTACTTGCTTCTATTTAAGTAATTTTTCCGCTGCGACATCTAGGAATTTAACCTTAGACCAAGCAGTACCACCTTGAGCTAGAGGATCAATGGCATTGACGAAAACCTGTTCACTTTTTGTTGCTTTTAAGCTTGCAAAAATCGGATTTTTTTGCAAATCTTCTAATGCTTTCGGAGCATCTGTATTTTCAGATTCCTCAAATTGTAAGAAAATCGCATCTGGGTCAATCTCTGCTAACGTTTCAAGTGAAAGTTCCGCTTGCGCTTTTGTATTATTTAAAATTTCAGGTACTGGTGCACCTAAATCCTCATAAAGTACTGGATTTAAGTAAACGCCTGCAGGATAGATGTACATAACACCGCCACGTAAGCGAATAATTAATACTTCCTTGTCCGCTAGTTGCTCTTTTGATTTAGCTTGAGCATCCGCTACTTTCGCTTCATAGTCTGCAATAATCTTTTTAGCATCGTCTTCTTTTCCAGTAAGCTGTGCAAGGAGTGTTAAATTTTCTTTCCAGTTTGTTGAAATATGTGAGTAAGGAATCATTGTTTGAATTTTATTAAGTTTTTCAGCCGTTTCCTCAGGGAATTTTGAAGTACCTATAATAACATCAGGATCAAGGGCTAAAATTGCTTCAGCATTCGGCTCCATTTTATTGCCGACTAGTGTTGCACCTTCTAATTCTTTTGAAAGATATGATGGAATTTTCCCACCAATGTCAAGTACACCAATTGGCTTGATACCAAGCATTGCCGCGTCTTCCATAGACTCTAAACTTGCCGCTACAATGTTTTCAACCTTTGCTGGCAGTTCATATGTCTCACCTAAATATGTAATGTTTTGTGTTGACGCTTGTTCCGTTTGCGTTGCAGTCGTACTTGTTTCGGCTGTGTCATTTTTGACAGGTGTGGACTCCTCTTTATCAGTACCACACGCAGCAAGGGATAGTGCTAAAAGTGCAGGTGCACACATTTTAATATATTTATTCACAATGAATCTCTCCTCATTATTTTCATCTACTAACGATAATGATAATCATTTTCATTTATATGTCAATAGCAATTGATTATTTAATTGATAGTCATTATCATTTACGAATTCTATCCTACCAAAGAGAAAAATAGTTGTGAATGGACAATTTTATTTTCTATATGGATTTTTGCCGAATGTATTTTAAAAAAAAGAGACTAATCATAAAAGAAAAAGTGTTAGATTGACTGCAATCAATCTAACACTTTTTATCCAGCTATTAATGATGCGTTCCACGGGTTTACGGGTTTTTAACGATGTTTTCTATTGACTTCTTTAAACATACTTAGCTTCTTCTAGCATTACTTTGCGATATGCTGTTGGAGACATACCAGTACTTTTTTTAAAGACACGGCTAAAATAAAAGCTATCAACATAGCCTACACATTCAGCAATTTCAGCTACAGTAGAGTCACAAAATTGTAGCAATTCCTTTGCCCTCCGCATGCGGTATTCTGTTAAATAGCTACTAGGATTCATACCTGTATGCTGTTCAAAAAGATAGGCAAATCGCCGACGCTCTACACCGAATTCCTGTGCAATTTTCGACACCGACAATGGTTTCGAATAATGCTCGTGTATGTATTGTATTACCTGCTCCATCATTTCATTTGCTGTATCAAGCACCTTCATTTTTGCCGAAATTAATATCGCTTCTACTAAATTCATAAATAACGACTTTGATTTAAATGTTGCCATACTCCCTGGCATTGCGTAGCTTTCTATTAGTTGTTGCACGAGATTTATAATTTTTGAGTGCTCACCTGTTTTGATTGAGAAATGCTGTGTTGCTAATGGATAAAGAGCCACCTCTTCTGCTGGTAGATGATAATGGACTACCGCATACTCCCACGCCTTATCACCAATCGTCTGAATTTCTATTGGCATTTGCGGCCCTGCATGGACAACCATTCCTGGCTCCATTAGATAGGGGGTACCATTAAAACTAAAAGACGCTCTGCCTGCCAGTGGGAACACTAATCCACATTTCCCTGGCGCTGTTGTACGCCCTATATCTTTTAGATTTGGTTCCATTTTATTTGTAAAAATATCAACGAAATTCACAGTTGCCTGTGCATAATAATCAATAATTTGATTTATATTTATTTCCATTCCATCTCACCTATAACATTTTGAACTTGTGAAAAATGATGCCGATCATGTTCGACTAACCCTGAAAAATAACTGTACAATGTAAGCTCCGAACGCCCTATTTGTAAGCGTTGCTGCCACAATTCATCCGTTAAATGAACAATCGCCTCTAACAGTAAACGCCGATTCTTAAGTAGCGCTTGCAATGTTTGCTCCATACTTTGCAAACGACTAATGCTGGCTGCTTCATCATTCATCTGTTCCACATTGGGCCCCTTAGGCATCTGCTCTTGTGTCGAGAGAAAGGGAATTCGTTCATGCAATACAAATTCATCCCACGGGCTTAGATGTCCAATAACTTCGGCCACAGTCCATTTTCCTTGTTGGATTGGCATACGCCACTGCTTTTCCGTAACATCCGAAAGTCGCTCTAGCCACAGTATCGATTTTTCATAATGCATAATAATTTGCTTCTTTTCTGACTGCAATTTTGTCAGCACCTTTCGCTATATCGAGGATACGAATGCTAGTTTCGGCCACACCTTTTGCCATTGTTTGTTATGTATCCTCTTTTGATAAATATCATGTAAATGTGTATTTTCATCAAAATAAGGTGTAGGCGCAACAATGCCCGACAGCAATTGGTGTGTGCCATAGGGCGCTACAATTTCCAGTGCACCTTGTGTAAGCCTTACGCCAATCGCTGTTGGTAATTCAGGAAAATGCGCAATGCCATCAACGGCAGATTGATAGGGTTCACTATCGTTAATAACATGCATTCTAGCTTGATTTTTCACAGACCACGGTTCTTTTGGTAAGGATTGTAACAATCGCTGCTCATATTGCTTCTCTAGTTGTTCTGAGATACATTGTTTATCAAAATAAATGACATCAATATCCCCCAAAGGGGTTCTATCTTTATATTCATGCAAATGGTCCCATACCTTTGAACGAATAAATCCAGCACATACCCAGCAGTCAGGTAATTGTAGTTGCTCGACACAGCGTAAAATAGTCATCATCCATGTATCTGACTCAATTAACGCTATTAAATCACTTTCAGTTAATAACCGCTCCATTCCATCAAACTCCTTGATATTTCGCTATTTTAATGGCTTACTAAAGCCTGTACTTTTCCCTTCAAAGCCCTGCTGTCTGTAAAAGTGGTGCGCAGCAATACGTTCTTCACGATTACCGCTATTCAACACAAGTGCAGATGCATCCTGTTCCACTGCCCAGTATTCTATCGCTTCAAGTAGCTTCTGTCCAATGCCCTTTCTGCGATAGTTAGAATCTACGACAAAGGCGACAATGCGTACATAACAACCATCATGCTCATAAAACAAGCTATGGCATAACCCTGCCATCCCAACTACGTATCCATCCACTTCAGCAACTAATGTATGGTAGCTTGGATTGGCTGCTAAAGCTTGAAATCTTTGCATCATTTTGTCCTCTGTCGTTGGGTAGCCAAGCTGCTCCATTAACAAAGTTAAAGCTTTAATATCATGTATACCCGCGGATCTAATTTGCACCTTTATTGCCCCTCCCAGAGGTTTAGTATTGCTTATAAACGTTTCCATTTATTACAATAATAACTGTATGCTATTATTTTTCAAAGGGGTGTGAGTATGAAAATTATTTCTGTACGTGAGGAGCCTCGTTATGCTCAATTGGCGACCAGCTATATACAAAGCAAATGGGCAAGTGAGGAGACTATGATGCTCTATGAGGATTGTATTTCACATTGCATCGAAGCACAGGCACCACTTCCGCAGTGGTATTTATTAATGGACAATGATGAAATTATTGGCTGTGCAGGTTTAATAACGAATGATTTTATTAGTCGTATGGATTTATATCCTTGGGTATGTGCGGTATATATTGAAGAAAACCATCGCGGGCATGCCTATGGAGCATTGCTATTAGAGCAAGCTAAAAAGGATGCTCAGCAACACGGTTTTTCGCATCTGTATCTTAGCACAGACCATATTGGCTTATATGAGCGCTATGGCTTTTCACATATCGGTACTGGCTATCATCCTTGGGGCGAAAGCTCACGCATTTATGCGGCAAAGCTAGATTAAGAGGGTTGATTGCAAAAGGGTGCCCAATGCCAACTGCACTAGCTACTTAAATGCTCATGAATAAGCTTCCATTCATTATTTACTACAGTAAATACGTTTGTTGCTCTCCCGCTCCCTGATACAAATGTGCCATTATGATATCCTTCGTAATGGTATGTATAAATACAGGTAGCGGTAGTTTCATCAACGGTTAGCCACTGAACATTTGCCGCTCGATAAACTTCATCTTTTATGACATGCCATGCATGATTAAAATAAGCTTCTATCTCCTCTAGCGTTGTGCATGTTTTATCAGTAAACCAATAAACTGCTTGTGGGTGTAATAGCGCTTTGACATTATTAAAGTCATGCGTATTTGTTGCGTCAATGTACCGTGTTAAAGCTTGTTGATAATCCATTCCCATTCCTCCTGTTTTCTTCTTTCCTGCTCTTCAAAACACTTATTTAGTTGCTGGTTGTCTTGATAGATAAAATATGGCAACTAAAACTAGTACACATCCAATTAATTGAACAGAAGTAATCGCTTCACCTAACAACAAAGAAGATAACGCAATACTACTGATTGGCAAAAAGCCCGTTAAAATGCCCGCCATACTCGCTGACACTTTTGCTATCCCCAGATGCATCAAAATAAATGCGATGACCGTTACAACGATTCCAAAATAAAGAATTATGCCCCATTCAGCAAACGACACTTTTTCATATGCAAACTGCCTACTTTCATATAGCGCAAATGGTAGAAATAATATTGTCCCAAAACAGCTAACAATTGTAGAAATAGCTAACGCGCTAACACGTCGGGAAATAAATTTCCCAACGATAATAAACAATGACTCGCACATAATTGCACCAAATACAAGTAGATTACCAACTACTGATATATGAGGAGTGTTAGAAATACCAAACATCCCAGGAGCATGAATCGTCGTAATTCCCATCATTGCAATGCATATGCCCAATACAATATTCTTTGTTAATTTCTCTTTCAATAGAAAAAATGACAGCAACCCCGTACAGGCAGGGACAGTACTTGTAATTAAACCTGCTTCAGTTGCTGTCGTTTGCGTCAGTCCAAAAAGCATAAAAATATTAAATAAAAACACACCTGATAATGCTTGTAAAAATAACAAGAGATAGTCTTTTTTTCGTATTGAAGGCATACCTTCAGCTATTAATAATATCGGCACTAAAATGATTGTTGCCACTAAAAACCTCAGTTCAGAAGCAAGAAATACAGGGAAACTTTGAACAATAAGTTTACCCGCAACAACAGAGCTTCCTACTATACTCATAGCAAGGCTTATATTGATAATAGAAATGATTTGATTCTTCAATAATCTTCACTACTGTCTACTAACGCTGTACTTAACATGTCCGTTACTGCTAAATATAGGTTCTCTGGGTTTTCGGCAAGACGATGACATAAATATAAATACCAATCCTGACCATACGGCAAATATACCTTACCGTTATATCCTTTTTCTTTTAAACCCCGAATTAACTCTGGTCGAATTCCATAAAGCGTCTCAATTTCTACATTCGTTTGCTGGAAATATTGTCGTTGTTCCATCACTTGTATAATGGATTCATCATGCGTAGCTATTGAAATAGGATGATTTAATTTAACTAATTGATCTACATATTGAAGATAGCGACGATTCAACTCTTCTGATCGCTTCAATGCAATTGTATTTGGCTCTTGAAAAGCACCTTTCACGATTCTTATCTTCCCAGAATATTGAACAAGCTCCTGTATATCCAACGCAGTTCGGTATAAATGAGCTTGTAACGTGATGCCGATATTGTTGTATTCGATCGCTATCTTTTTATATATGTTAAGAATATCGTCCGTCTTTAAGGATTCCTCCATACTAATCATTAAAATAATGCCGTATTTTTTTGCCTGCTGAACAAGTTGAAGTAGGTGTTTATAAGCAATCTCTTTGTTTATAGACAATCCAATATGCGATAAATCAAATGATACAGTTTGCCCCATAGCTAAAGTACCAAGCTCTTCAATCAACTTCATAAATTCGTTTGTAGCCTTTTGACATTCCTCCAGATTGTCAGTATTTTCTCCAATAAACTCAAGTGAAATTTGATAATCTTTAGCAAGAAAATTTTTTGCTATAGAAATGGCTTCCGCTCTTTCTTCCCCTGCTACATAGCGTCTTGCAGCCTTCGATAATAGTGGATAAAGTTCTTTCGATTGTTGCAAATCATTTTTCATTTCATTATTTCTTGCAGCCGATTTCAATGCTTGAGTAACTAATTCTTCTGGCCTTTTCATTTTTTCAGCTCCTATTCATTATTTAAAGTTACTGTATCATGGTAATATTGGTAAAAATAGAACCACTTACTATACTTTTTAACGGTACCAATTTGAAGAAGGAGACGAATATTCATGCTGTGGATACCAATAAATAGAGCATTAGATATACCTTTAAATAAACAGGTCTATCAACAAATTCGTGAAAAAATTTTAAATGGCACTTTACAAGGTGGCGAGAGGTTGGCATCAACACGTAAACTCTGTTCCGAGTTAAGTGTGTCTAGAAATGTAATATTAGAAGCTTATGATCAACTAATAGCAGAAGGATTTATCGTCTCCTATAGAGGTTCTGGTACATTTGTTACAGATGGTGCCTTATTAACTCAATCTAACAAAGTTGTATTAAAGAACAGAACGGAAGAAAAAAAGGAAGAAATGAAAATTGATTTTCGTTCAGGCATTCCTGCGTTAAGTTTATTTCCGCGTAAAACATGGGCAAAATTATCTCATCGTATATGGAATGATACGAATCCAACACTTTTTGGTTACGACCTACCTGAAGGTCGATACGAATTGAGGGATGTATTAGCCAACTATTTATTGCGGACAAGAGGTGTCGAATGCCATCCAGAACAAATAGTCATAACTTCTGGTGCTACTCAGGCATTAACCATCATTGCAAGATTATTATTATCAGCAAATGATATCGCTATTATGGAAGACCCGATTACAAATGATATTCAAACAATATTTACATCTTCTGGCGCTTCTATTTATGCAATTCCAGTTGATCAATCTGGTATGAGAACATCCTTATTACCACATAATCAACAGCCAAAATTCGTCTTTATTACCCCTTCTCATCAGTTTCCATTAGGGGGTACTTTACCAATCCAACGCAGGATTCAGTTAATAAACTATGCAAGACAAAAACAGTGTTATTTAGTGGAAGATGACTATGATAGCGAATTTAGATATGAAGGTCCTCCCGTAAGCTCCTTACAAGGATTAGACCCCAATCGTGTTCTTTACGTTGGATCGTTTAGTAAAATTCTCTCGCCAGCATTAAGAATTGGCTATTTGGTTCTTCCAATAGACCTTGTTGAGAAATGCCGTCAACTTAAATGGTTCTCTGATTTACATACGCCTTCGGTGGAACAGCTAATTCTAGCTCACTTTATTAAAGAGGGATACTTAGAGCGACATATTGCAAAAATGAAGAAGTATTATAAAAACAATAGAGATTTTCTTATCGATTGTTTACATACAACCTTTTCAAATCGAATAAAAATTTTAGGCTATTCTACAGGTTTGCACCTTGTTGTGGAAATACAAAACATCAACTTCTCAAGAGCACTACTTGAAAAAATTGAACACTTTGGGGTGAAAGTATATCCAGTTGAAGATCATTCCATTAGTAAAGGAAACCATAACAATCGAATTATTTTAGGATTTGGCCATTTAAAGAAAGATGAAATACAAGAAGGCGTGACCCGATTATTCCAAGCAGTCTTTCATAAATAAAAGGTCAAATAGCCTTAAATTCAAGGAGGATATTTATGCTAGCTACCATTCAAAAACACCAATCCGTCTACATCGCTCAATTTACTTGCCCATTGTCACATGCAATTAGTGAAGTTTGGGCGGTACTAACAGACAATGGAAAACTTCAAAAATGGATGAGCAATTTAGAAATGGTTGACCTTAAGAAAAATGGTAACATGCGTTTTAATATGAATGATGGAACAGATGCCTTTATAGAGATGGCGATCACGGATTATATTGAGCAGGAGGTACTAGAATTTGAATGGGGCAAGGATAGTGTACGCTTTATGCTATCGCCAACTAGTGATGGCTCTATATTAATATTGCGTGAAACAATCGGTCAGCTATCTGACCATACACCTAAAGATTTAGCGGGTTGGCATATTTGCTTGGAGCAATTGTCGGACCTATTAAATGGTATTGTGCATAAGGAGTTTCCAATGGAAGCATGGCAAAATAGAGTAGCAGAGTATACGCTACTAGTAGATGAGGCTGAAAAGTAAATAAACAAAAAAATTCCTTGAGCGCAATTGCCGCTCAAGGAATTTTATTTATTGATTAAAGGCTGATGCAATTGCTAATGCCTTCATTGGATCCTTTATCGAATCAAGGGTATAGACTAGTTTTCCATCTTGCCATACGATTAAGTTTCCTGATTCATAGACGTCTAAATGTACCATGCCGTTCTCATGTGGAATCGGAAGCGTATGGGATTCTAAATATTCTACTGCTTGTTTCGCTAAATCTACTCCAGCGTCTGGATTATCTGTTCGGGTATGAGTAGCAATGGCCCATCTCCCCTCATTCCAGCCAGTCCACAACGAGCCAGCGCCTGCATCTTGGTAGCCATTAATATTGTAGCCGAGCGCTACTTGTTGCCCACCATTTTTACTATAGTCTTCATAAGCAATTTGTTTGTTTGCTTCATCTACACTGTCAAATAGCTTTACAGTAAGCTTGGCAATCGGTGTAGCAGCTGAAGCATTTTTTAGCTTCACATCATTAACAGGAATATATTCTTTGCTTTCTAGAAATAGTATTTCAGCCTGTGTATCAGTGCCATTCGTTGTTGCCGTTAAAAAATTCCCCTTTGTAAGCGGAAGATTATTTGGCATTACTACTGCCAGTTCTGTGCCAAGCTGCTCTTTTATCGTTTTTAATGCTTCTGCCTGTGTTACAGAAGAAACAGTGTCCTCACCATTTGATTCAGTTGTTGCATGCTCATTTTCATTCGATTGCTGCTCTTCTTGTGTATCGTTTTGCTGTGTTTGGTCTTGCTCGTTCACTTTCTCATCCTCATTTGTAGTACATGCGCTTAGCATACTAATCGTGAGTAAGCTTGTAAAAAGTAATTTTTTCATCTAGACACCCCTCTTTGGCTTTATATCAATTACGCTTTGGCGTTTTTTATTTGTTTGAAAAACTATGATATAAGCCCGTTTTCCCCACATTAATAAATGATAAATGCGAGAATTTCTGCTGAATCAAGTTTATTTTCCCCACTCTTTTCTCTCTTAAACGTTAAACTAACGAAGTTCGTTAATTTGCTTCGTTAAGTCATTAAACTTTCGATCAAGCATTGCATATTCTTTATCCTTTGCCGTTAGAAAGCTCAATTTGCCGAGTATTTCTTGTCTTTCGTTTTCAAGCGTTAATCGTAGTGCGCTCGTATCATTTACTTGTGAAGGTGCACTCTCTTTCCATTTTCTTTCAATGCCATTATTTTTAAGCTCCCAAACAATGTTCGTCGTTTTTTCTAGAAAATAACGATCGTGTGAAACAACGAGCAATGTACCTGTATACAGCTCCAATGTTTTCTCCAATTGCTCTCGTGAAGGCAAATCTAAATGGTTCGTTGGCTCATCTAAAATGAGAACGTTTTTTTCCTCTAATATATAGGCCATAAGCTTACACTTCACACGCTCACCCATACTCATATTGCCAATAGGCGCTGTCCAATGACTCGCTGTAAACCCTAAATGTTTCATGACATTGCGGACTTTACCTCTTTCCTCAAACGTCTCCTTGTAAAAATATTGCTCTGGCGTCAGTTCAAGCGGCAAATCAAATACGTCCTGCGTTAAATAGCCAATATTGGCAGCAGGAGAAATCCATATATCGCCATCTGCCTTTTCTTGCCCTGTCAGCACTTTCAATAAAGTCGTTTTCCCGCTACCATTTGGACCAGTAATCGCAATCTTTTCACCAAATTTAATTGTCATATTTACATCTTTCAATATAAGACGATGGTGAAAAGATTTTGTTACATGCTTACACTCTAAAAATCGTTTTCCTACCCGTTGGCTTGTTTCTACTGAAAATCGTACTTCCTCTTCTTGCTTAAGTTGTTCAACTTTATTTTTTGCTAATTCCTTTTCCAATCGTTTTTTCTTTGATTTTACTTGCGCATCCATACGTTTAGCTTTAACTCGATAAAACTCCTTCACACCCTCTTGCTTCGTCGATTGCGCATGTGCCTTATGCGACCACGACGAAAGCTCATTCATCTGCGCTTCAATACGTTCAATGTTCTTTTGCTGTTTTTCATAGGCACGTTGCTGTGCTAATCGTTGCTGCTCTCTAGCCGCCATATAACTTGTATAATGCCCACTATGCTCATGCAATTTACCGTCTTCCAATGACCATATTTTCGTGGCAACTTCATCCAAAAAATAACGGTCATGTGACACGACAATAATTGTACCGCCATATTTTTTTACTTGAGCGATTAGCAGTGCTGTACTTGCTTCATCTAAGTGATTTGTCGGTTCATCCAATAATAGTAATTGCGCATGCTGTGAAAAGCCTCGTGCTAGTCGCCTTTTCAGCTTTTCGCCACCACTTAAAGCGGTAAACTCTGTGTTTGGCACATGCCATTTCGCTAGTAAATTGGCTTCCTCTGCACTTACTTCCCCATTTTCAATAGCTGCTTGCTCTTGCTCTACATAAGCTATTTTGATTTGCTGTAACCACAATAGCTGCCCTGTTGTAGGAGTTAGTATGCCTTGAATGAGCTGTAATAATGTCGATTTTCCAGCACCATTTTTACCGATTATGCCAATGACTTCACCTTGTTTTACCGTAGCGTTCACATTTTCAAAAATTAATGTATCATTCACTTCATACTGTACATTCTGTAATTTTAAAAATTCTTTCATTTCATCCGTTCCTCTCCGTATAGAGGGACAAAAAAATCCCTCCAATTATTTTGGAAGGATTAGTCGCGAAATATCATACATAAAAAAGCTCAAACGTAGAGCCTCGTTTATGAGATGATCCAATACTAAAAAAGCTACACCCCATTAAAGAAATTTTAACGAGGAAATATGCGTTTTAAGTATACGATTAACGATCGTCAGCGGTTATGCCTGTATCGTTACTCTTATGGAAAATGGGCAGACTAATCCTATTTTTGGTTCATTGAAATATACATTTCATGTGCAAAAAATAAGATTAGTTAATCATCAGCCACCCATCGTCCCTTCATCTTTAGTTACAATAATTGTAACATCATTTTCTCAAAAACAGAATAATTATCATAAATTTCTCTCTATATTTTCGAAAAAGGCACTATGTTCACTACAATAAAAAGGGATTCATCTCGTTAAATCGACGAATCCCTCGCAATAAAAGTCCCTTATCTAAAACACTCGAATGCGAGGATGTTATCCCGCAAAATTGTACTGAAGCGCCAGCCAGATCTACTGCTCCAGCGGAATCCTGCGATAACTTCCCTGCCAATAACCGTTGGGAAAAACCAGAAATTTCTTCCGTTTCTCGTCCATATAAAAGTATTCCTAAATAAACATCTTTGAATACCACTAGATCCTCCATGCCATGCAGGCATAGCTGGCGAAAAACTTGGTGGAGCACTCGTTGGCATTTGTCCAGTAGATGGCGGGCCGTAATTAGGTGGTCCTATATTCGGTGGACCAAAATTTGGTGGGCCAAAGTTAGGCGGCCCCATATTCGGTGGACCGAAATTAGGCGGGCCAAAGTTAGGTGGTCCCATATTCGGTGGACCGAAATTTGGTGGGCCAAAGTTAGGTGGTAAACGTCTTTCCCCTAAATCATCATTAGGAAATATATTCAATGCAAACTCCCCCTTTTACATATTTCAATATATGTGTAAGGGCCATTGCTGATTGAGCCATTAGCCTATTCATCAATTTAGTCTTTACTTAACCATTTACTTTTTCGCCATCAAAGCTATGTTCATACGTTTAAGCCTTTATTGTGCTAAGTACGATTGCATCACTTGCCAATCCTCGAGTTTTTCATCAAATGACTTAATATTTTTGCCTGGGATTGGGCTTGTCGATGGCATCTTTTGATATGCTCGCCCGTCTAAAACTTCAAAGCCAATATGTTTTTTAAACACTTCAAATGCTTTACCACCATTAAAAAGCACAAGTTTGATATTTGGATAACGTATAAAAAGTGTTTTAAAATCATTCGGTTTTTCATTTTTAATGGCTGCATCTAAACTGCCCTTCCGCTCACATGATTCGATTGTATCCCACAAACCAATATGATTTTCCTTTAACAACGCTATTCGCTCACTATAATCTACAGGTATTTCTTGCTTTAATATTTCCCCAATAATAGACCAAAAGTGATTGCGTGGATTGCCATAATATTGTTGCTTCTCTAATGATTGCTTTCCTGGCATTGAACCGACAATAAGCACTTTTGTTGTGACATCAATTACAGGGGGCAATACATTTTTTACTTCATCTGACATAGCCATCACTCCTTTTTTTTATTGTAGCGTAAAGTTTTGAATGTTCCCCATAATGATGAGCTGTTATCTACTCTCATTTTGTTGAAGATTTATGATAGACTATTTCAAATACGCTCTTTCACGAGGTTTATATCACTTGAATTTAGAAACAATCGAAAAAATAATACTAACTATATAGAGGTGAAATATGAAGAATTTGTTCCAATCTCTAACAGTTAAAATGATTTTTTTAATGACTATTCTAATTCTTGTAATATGTGGACTGTTTATGTATCTTTTACAAGAACATATACGAGAAACAACAGAAAAACAAATAGGCGTAGAAGCATTAAATATTGCTAAAACCATTGCTTCAATGGAGGAAATTATTACAGCCTTCGATCAAGAACATCCAAGTGAATCGATTCAGCTAATTGTTGAACCGTTAAGACAGGAGGTTGATGCCGCGTTTATTGTCGTTGGTAATGTTGAAGGTGTTCGTTACTCACACCCATCAGAAGATAAAATAGGACATAAGATGGTTGGTGGAGACAATGATGCAGCATTACAAAATAAACAAGCTTATATTTCTAAAACGATAGGGTCATTAGGCGAATCTATTCGAGGTAAAGCTCCAATTGTTTTAGACGATAACATTATCGGTGTTGTTTCTGTCGGTTTTTTAACAGCGCATATCGATACAACCATTAAGGAACATATTTACAAGTGGCTACAATATACAATCATGATTCTCTTCATAGGCATTCTTGGAGCAATCGCTATATCCATATATATAAAAAAGTTATTGTTCAATATGGAGCCCATTCACATCGCTAAATTATATCAGCAAAACAAAGTAATTTTAGAGACAACAGAAGAAGGAATACTGGCGGTCAATCATTTAAATCAAATTACTACTATTAATAAAAGTGCGTACGAGATGCTAGATTCTACTCATAATCAATCCATTTGCGAATGGATGGGAACAAAAGTTGAGCATATTTTCACTCCTGAAATTGTTGCACAAGAATACATTCATAACTTAGAACTATCATTAGATGAAAATATTATCATCCTAAATAAAGCGCCTTTAGTTGAAAAGAAAAGAAAAATTGGTTCATTGTATACATTTAGAAAAAAAATAGACATTCAAAAAGTTATCGATGAACTAAAACAGGTCAAGCAATATGCCAATATGCAACGGGCCTATACACACGAGTTTGCAAATAAGCTTCATATTATTTTAGGTTTGCTTGTTCATAAACACTACCATCAAGCTATCGATTTTATTAAAGAAGAGCGAAACATACAACTTAAAAATCAGACATTTTTAAACAGTAATATAACAGCCCCCATACTTCTAGCATTAATTCAGGGCAAAATGGCAGAAGCAGCTGAACTGGGCATTAAACTGGAGCTAAAGGAAATTTCCCCATCTATTCAATTAACTAAACCTCAGGAAGATGCTATTGTAACAGCACTTGGTAATGTCCTTCAAAATGCCATTGAATCTTTAAAAAACTGGTCATCCTCCAATAAAGTAATTCAACTTTCCATCAACGATTATAAAAATCATTACTTAATGGAGATCCAAGATAATGGACCTGGTATTGATAATAATTTGTACGATAAAATTTTTACAAAGGGTGTTTCCACAAAGGAAGGCTTAGATCGTGGGCATGGCTTGACGATTAGTAAAAAAATCCTCGAAAAAATCAATGGAGATATTATATTAGATTCTGGTGATTTATCAGGAGCATGTTTTTTAATTATAGTTCCTAAAGGAGGTGTTCTCGTATGACTGCATGCAGAAGTGTGTGGATTATCGAAGATGACTTTAGAGTAGCAAACATTCACGCAGATTATGTACATGCAATAGGAGGTTTTAGGGTTACGGAAAGTTTTCGTACAGGTCAAGAAGCAATAAAAAAACTAAACCTATCCTCTAGCTTACCGGCCATTATTTTAACAGATTTGTATATCCCTGATGTTGAAGGCTGTTCATTAGTACGCCATATACGTCATCACTATCCTTCTATTAAAATAATTGTTATTTCAGCCGCTACAGAAAGAGGATTAATAAAAGACGTCTTAGATTTGGGAATTTTAGATTACTTAATTAAACCGTTTGAACAACACCGACTTCAACAAGCATTTAAAAAATATTTGAATGAGCAACATTTATTTCAAAATAGCATGAACATCACGCAACATGACCTTGATTCCTTACTTTATCGTGAATCAACTACACCAGAAGAGACGCTAGCAAAAGGAATCGATTTACATACGTTACAAACCGTTAAAAGTATATTTGAAAAAGCTCAAACACAAGAGCTTACTGCCTCACAATTAAGTGAGCTTATCGGTTCTAGCCGATCAACAGCACGTCGTTATTTAGAATACTTAGTTGGCGAACAATTTTTGCACATAAAGCCCATTTACGGCACAATTGGCAGACCTGAAAGAAAATATATTCATCATGCAATTTATGAACAAAATGAATAGTTTGTTTCTTATTTAACATATGGCCATATTATTCCCTTCCAGCCAACACCATGCTAATTTTAAATAATCAGAATAATCAATTAAATGGGAGGGGTTTTTTTGAGCTTAAGTGTAATTGGCTTTTTTACTATTATGGTTATTATTGCTCTACTCATAAGTGGTCGTGTATCGCCACTTGTAGCAATGGTTATTCCACCGATAATAGCTGCATTAATCGCTGGTTTTAGTTTCGATGAATTAGGCGAATTCTTTAATGCCGGACTAAGCTCTGTGATGAGTGTCGCTGTTATGTTTATCTTTGCAATTATTTTCTTTGGTATTATGCAAGATGTTGGACTATTCGAACCATTGATTAACAAAATGATTGCGCTTTCAAAAGGGAATATCGTTATCGTCGCTGTTATTACAGTACTTATTGCTGTAGTAGCCCAGTTAGATGGTTCCGGTGCTTCTACGTTTTTAATTACAATTCCCGCATTATTACCTCTATATTTACGATTACGTATGAACCCATATTTATTACTTTTATTAATTGCAGGAGCTGCAGCTGTTGTAAATATGGTACCTTGGGGAGGTCCTTTAGGTCGTGTTGCTTCAGTATTAGAGGTGGATGTTACCGAGCTATGGTATCCATTAATTACAATTCAAATTATTGGTGTTGGACTAATGTTAGTTTTAGCACTATACCTAGGCTTTAGAGAAAAGAACCGCATTCTGAAACAGTATGGCACACTCGGTGTTTCGCACGATGATTCTACTTTAAATCTAGGAGTCGTATCATTAGAAGTAGATACAGCCTTACGTCGACCAAAATTATTATGGGTTAATGCGGTAATTACTATTTTAGTAATAGGAATTTTAGTAGCAGGCATTGTACCAGCGGGTTTAGCCTTTTTAATCGGCGTGGCCATCGCCCTACCAATTAACTATCGTACACCTAAAGAACAAATTGAGCGGGTACGAACACATGCCCCAAATGCTTTAACGATGGCGTCCATTATTATTGCAGCTGGATTATTTTTAGGCATCCTCAATGGCTCTGGAATGTTAACGGCTATCGCCAACAATGCTGTAACGATTTTACCGTCTGCCCTATCATCTTATTTACATATTATTATTGGTGTATTAGGCGTACCATTTGATTTGTTGTTAAGTACGGATGCCTACTATTTCGCCTTATTTCCAGTCGTTGAACAGATTGGCTTAACTTTCAATATTGATTCACTTTCAACTGCTTATGCAATGATTATTGGAAATATTGTAGGTACATTTGTATCGCCACTTGCGCCAGCTGTCTGGTTAGCATTAGGCTTATCAGGATTAGAAATGGGGAGACACTTAAAATACTCTTTCTTTTGGATGTGGGGGTTAAGTATTGTTTTACTAGGCATTGCTATAGCAATAGGGATAATCACTATCTAAAGATCAAAACCAGTTGTCAATTCATACATCGACAACTGGTTTATAGCTATTATTGAAATGCTGAACCTGCAAGTATGCTTTTAGAGCTTTTTTTAAGAAGCTTATTAGACGGATGTTTTTGTATATATGTCCTTACAATTTCATAACCAATGCAATATCCTATCAACGGTGGAAGCTTCCCACCATATAAAAATTCAACATGATTGTGTAAGCCTTGGACATGGATATTGGGCACAAAATCATCCTTCCAAATTGCTAGCATCTTTTGCAACGTATAATCTCCCAGCCAAGGCGCTAACCATTTAGGCCCGTAAATTTCCTCTACTGCACATTCAGCTAAGCCTTCTAAAATTATTGAATCTAATAGCGTTACTTCTTGTAGCGATTTGTTTAAGTAGTGCAGTCGGCAAACATGATTGTACTCATGTGCAAATAATGCTTTAAGTTCTTCCCTTTCTAGCTCTCCTATAAATAAAAATAATGCATCTGGATAAGCAACACCATTTTTATTTGTAATGGTCTGCTCTTGTGTAATCGGAAAAATATAGATTGGAATATTTGGACCGTTCCACTGTTTCTTTAAATAATAATATTCTTCTTGAACAATATCCCAAGTTTTTTGATCCTGTAACTTCTTAATATTAATTTTTTCATGCGCACGAAAAAGGCCTTGTTGCTGTAACTCAAACTGTATTTCGAGCGGTGTTCCACCATTGAAATGTTCTAGTAATCGGCTACAAAGAATAGTACGTTGCAACTCTTCAAAATCTCTACTGTCTTTTAACTTTTGACTAGTCTTTAACTCGTAAAGCCAATCATCAGTTGATATGACTGACATACGTTCACCCCCTTGCAGTAGCTTATGTTTCCAATAGACATTCGGCTAGTGATGGTTGTAACCGACGGCATATATTATCTTGTAAGGACTAAGAAAGGAGGAGATTCTGTGAATCCAGCTGAATGCTATAATCTTTGCTGTAAATATCACGGTAAACGTGTAAGAATTACTGATACATCTGGGAATGTTCATGTCGGAGAAATAACTAAAGTGGATAGAAGACAGGTATGGATTCTACCTGATAGACAAAATAGAGGATTTGGTTTAGGATTTTGGGGTTGGGGTTTCGGAGGACCAGGGTTTGGCGTTGGAATCGCACTTGGTGCAATTGCCGGAATTGCATTAGCACCTTTATTATTTTTCTAGTTTAAATACCTCAAATACATGTTTAATATAACCGAAAAATAAGCCATTTCAATATTTTTGAAATGGCTTATTTTTTATTGGACTTTCTCTTGTTGCTGTTTTCTTTCAATTAATTCCGATACTGTTACAAATGTATAGCCCTGTTTTTTTAATGTTGGGATTATTTCTTCTAGGGCTTTAATTGTTTGTGTGCGGTTGCCGCCTCCATCATGAAATAAAATAACATCCCCTGGCTTAGTTCCACCAAGCACTTTTTGGACTATTTTATTTACTCCTGGTTCTTTCCAATCTTGTGTATCTTGATGCCAAGACCACATAACGACCTGGTAACCATTTTTTACAGCTGTATTAATTATTTTATCGTTATAGTTACCACCTACAGGGCGAAATAAAACAGGCGAAAAACCAGTAATATTACTAATCATTTCGTTTGTCCGCTGTAATTCATCCTGTAATTTAGAAACAGAAACTTTGAAGGGGTGCGTATAAGTATGGTTGGCTAGTTCATGTCCCTCTTTATAAGTTCTTGACACAACATCTGGATACTTTTCTGCATTTTGACCAATAATAAAAAAGGTCCCCTTTGCTTCATACTTAGCTAAAATATCTAGCACCTGAGAGGTATATTTCGGATCAGGTCCATCATCAAAGGTTAAGGCTACAATTTTATCCTTTGTGTTAATATCCCATACAACCTCACCAGTCTCCTCATATTCACTACGCCCTTTTTCTGCAGAGGTACTCATTTCCGTAAAACATATAGAAATGAATAAAAAGCAAGCCGTCAAAAACAATACATTTTTACGTATCACAGTATCACCTCCCACAATTAATTGCATATTACAGCTCATCTTACTATTTACGAAACACATCAAATTTATTCTTCAAAAAGACTGCCTGATTTTACTGATACGCGATAAAACATTATGTTAAAAAATCGTTCAATAAACGTTTTTCGCATACTTTACTAACTTTTTTTATCTAAACATTTTTCACATTCTTATTTCTAAATAATTTTCATGAAAACCGCGTCAATTTTTGAACGAAATGTGAAACCTTTCATTTAACACTTTATTTTTTAAAAAATCGGTGTAAAATAAGGGGCATATCTGATATATAACAATTAAAGACAATTCAACAACTGTTATATTACAAATTTGTGTGGAAGGGGATATTAAACATGTGGGTTATTACTGTTTTTGAACAAGATACATACCGTATGTTCGAGTACACTACGCAAGCTGAGGCTACATTAGCGTTAAAAAATATACAACAAACTGCATTGCTTTCATACACAAGATAAGTGCCAGGCACCAAAACAATTCACACACAATTTTTTAGTGGAAATACCGAACACCTTTTTATCTATTGCCATATGTATAGAGAGAAAAGGAGTGTGATGTTCATGGTGACGATTGAACCTATTATGATTAAAGGTCATTTTTTCACTGCTGTAATTGTACATTTACCAAAAACGACACTACTAACTATTTCGAATGATACGGGCTACATCATGTGTGGTGCATTAGATGTCGGTCTTTTAAATAGCCGCTTATTAGATCGAAAAATTATTGCAGGTCGAGCGGTTGGAGTAAAAACAATCGATGAGCTATTAACAGCCCCTCTCGAATCCGTTACATTTGAGGCTGAACAACTAGGCATTTTTGCAGGAATGACTGGAGTAGAAGCATTATTAAAAATGATTTAAAACACGACTAGAGCCCAGTCGGAAGGTGGTATTAAATGTATTTCACACAGACAAATGCACAATCGCTCCCTGCATCGCGCATAATGACTGTAACAGGCAACGGAAAAGTAGTGGCTAATGCCAGTTATGTGCAACTTCAAATTGAAGTATCTACGCAAGGGGAAAATGTGCAGCAAGCGCAGCAAGAAAATGCTAGCATTATGAATCGTGTAATTCAATCCATCTTGGCACTATCTATTCCAAGAGAAAATATTCAAACTGCCACCTATTCGATTGCGCCTCTTTATGATTATGTAGATGGTAAACAGGTGTTTAAAGGCTATAAGGTGACAAACGCCATAACAGTAAAAGTGCCTGACACTAATCTTGTAGGGGTTGTTATTGATACGGCTGTGGAAAATGGCGCAAATCGTATATCCTCTATCCAATTTAAAATTGATAATGGGGATGTATACTATCAGCAGGCACTTAGCTTAGCACTTCATAATGCACAAATGAAAGCTAATACAATAGCACAGACGATGCAATTATCTGTGCATCCTCAACCGATAGAAATTGTTGAAGAAAACGAAAATGGCCCTGTGCTATATAAATCGATGGCAATGGCAGATTCATCAATGGTAACGCCCATTGAACAAGGACAGCTCACCATCAGTGCCGCTGTTCGCGTTACATTTCAATACTAAGCAGTACAACAAAGCCAGACTCCATTTATCATAATGAAGTCTGGCTTCTTTTCTATTAGTGATCGTTCCAAATACGTTCAATCACCGCTTCGTTTTGAATATAGCTTATTTGATAGACATCTGGATTACTGAGCCTTTGCCAAAACTGAAAATCTACGTCACTTTGATAACTCTTTACGAGCAAGGATATTAAATTGCCATGACTGACAATAACCGTCTGTTCAGTACCTCTCACAACCACTTCGTTTACAACGTTCTTGATGCGAGTCATTGCCTCCTGACTGGACTCCCCGCCCTCATATTTCAAATCCAAATCAGTAAAAGTTATTTTTAGTTTTTCATACCAATCTGGTAAATTATCCGTGCTTAATGTACGCTCTGAAAGTCGGTCATCTAATTCAATTTTTTTGTTTGTTCTTTTACTTAATAGTTCGATGGATTGGATAGCACGTAAATAAGGACTCGAAATAATTCGGTCGATGTTATAAGTATAAAAAAAGTCAGCTAAACGTTTAGCCTGCTCTTGTCCTCTTTCTGTTAAAGGCGCATTAGAAGATTGGCCTTGTGCTTCGCAATGTCTAATTACGTAAATCCGCTTCATTTGACTCCCCTCCGCATTCCAATAAATTATTCCGATCATTTTACTATTTGTAACAACTATAAGGAAATGTATTTACTCATGAACTGCCCATAATCATCATATATTTAGTCAGTGTAAAAGATGATGCTTAGAGGAGGATATGATGCAGGCTGAAAACAAACGCCTTCGGAAAATTCAACATCTTGCTCATGAAATTATGGATGAGATGAACGCAGGGAAAGAACTGAATGAGCTCGAAAGATTAATACCTGTCATTGATAATTTATCTCGTGCAATCGGTGATTTAACAGACGCTTATGGAAATTATTCGATAGATTATGTAGAAGAAAAAGTCAAAATTGCACATACTTTATTGTTCAAAAAAGACAAAGTAGATATGTATCAGTTATGAAAAAACAGGGTAGCCCATTAAGGGTTACCCAAACGCTATTAATGCTCTTCAGGTGTAAATGTTTTGCAATCTGTTTCTTCACTATTCGATGCATGCTGACCTTTTTGACTTACAACGTAAATCGCTTCTGCAGTGCATTTATTACCAGAGCCCCAATACGTGCAGTTATTGACTTCACATAGAATTTGTTGTGCCATCGTATCACACCTCCTCTTTTGTTATATCTTTAACAAATTCGGAGTTTTCAATACTTAACTTAAATAAAACCCAAAAATACCCTTAAGTTACAAAGGCACTGTCTTGCTTTATCTTTCGTCAGTTTTAACAGCAACTAATTTATTTGCTGCGTGACAATGTTGAATATTGTTATCATGCTCATCTTCAAATTGGTAGGAACGATAATATGGAATTGACCAACGATGATATAGTTCTTTTATTTCGCCCTCTTTACATATCCCTTTAATAAATGGTGCTAAATCTTCTGGAATCTCTACTTCATCAGTGAAAACGGTAATAATATTTATTCCTTGTTGCTTCGTATGTATTTGCATTGATTGTATAATGTGATGCCACGCATCTCGCTCTAAAAAATGGAACAAGCCATGCGAAATAATTAACTCAAAGGAACGTTTAAACTCATATGTCGTAGCATCTTGGACAATTGCTTGTAAGGTATGTAATTGGTGTAACTCTTTGTATCGATTGATTTTAGCAATACCTGCCTCCGAAATATCAATAGCTTCCACCTCAAACCCAAGCTGCGCTAAATAGACCGCATGCCTACCATCACCACATCCTATATCTAAAATGCTCGCCCCAGCTTGCAATGTTTTAGCCCATACAACCACTTCCTCACTAGGATTACCAAAAGCATAATGGGTATCAGCTAAGTAATCTTTCTCCCAAAATGGTTTCACGCTACCGTCTCCTCTATATCAGGTTTATCTAAATGTGCTTTGACAAAATTCCATCAAAGCACCGCCAATCTATTGTTTAATAATTAACATATCGTTTTCATCAAATTCCCACATATCACCGTATGCCACTTCCCAATAAAAGCCGTTTGGATCTTGAAAATAGCCACTATAGCCTCCCCAAAACACTGTTTCAGGCTCCTTTACAATGTTTGCTCCAGCTTTTTTTGCTAACAAAAATACTTCATCGACTTCTTCTTTAGACTTTCCATTGTAGGCAAGCGTAATACCATTAAAGCCATTACCTACAGTTGGTGGATTCGCTTCATTTATATCCTTTACTAAGCGATCAATTTGGAAAAGGGATATTTTAGTTCCTCCATTATTAAAGAAAATAACATCTGGATTTGCTTCATCCCCATAGACAACTACTTCGAACCCAAGCCCATCACGATAAAATGCCAACGATTCAACCATATTTTTCACACCTAATGTAATTAAATTTAAACGATTCATCCCATCGTCCCCTTTTCTACAGACTCTATTACATATTCTCCCTTTCTTGTGGCAAATCCTTTTTGCTCTATGCTATTGCCATTAATGTATACGCATTATCAAATTGCTACATGGCTGCACCCATTGCATTATTGTCTCGATTCAAACATCTTTATTTCAGCCATTTCGATTGCCATTTTTTCTGATAAAAATAATATTATCTCCGTACCGAACTTTTTTTACATTCATTGCAACATATATAAAAAGAGGACTACGCTAAGCTTTGTTAGCTAAGAACGGGCTATTTCAACACAAAATAGAATGCCACTACATAAGATACACTAAGATATTAGCTATAGATTGGAGGAATTCTGCTGTATTACAATCCTTATCCGTATTATGTTTATGTACATCAATATCCAAATTGGGGCGTTGCTAATTCGTCTTTCCCTCACCATTTGCCTGGACAGCTTGCGATGCCCACATCTCCAAACCCAAATCAGTACCCGCCTATTAATACATTGAAGTTGAAGACATCTGCCAAACAAATTCAGCCGATTATGCAGCAGGCCCAATTATTAACAGAGAAAATTGAAGGGTCCGATCAGTTTGCCCATGATCTTAAAAATGCCGCACAGCTTTCCAAGCAAGATGAAGTCCAAAAACTCATTTCTTCTGCAGGTGTTACAGCGAAATTCGAAGCGAAATATACGCCAGACAATATTCGAATTGTTTTATCAGAAGGTGGGTGCTGTAGTATCGCAATCATTTTATATTGGTAAGAAAGAAGGCAACTTATTTTTTATAACCATGCACTCCTATAGAACTTGTAAACTATTTATAATTATGCTAAAGTATTTGTTATTACTATTTCTGAAAATTCATATATTTTTCTTATCAAGAGAGATGGAGGGATTGGCCCTATGAAGTCTCAGCAACCAGTCTTAGGCATGGTGCTAATTCCAAATGGTGAAATTCGCCAAAAGATGAGAAGACTGACTTCAGTTACACGAGAGTCCTCTTCTACAAGTAGGGCTCTTTTTTTATTTTAATTAATGGTTAATTTCCTATTAGTTTTTCTAAGAAAAATTATGAACTTTTGAATGTAGTAGGCTTGAGCTTGTCCGCGAAAGCGTTCGCCTGAAGCGTAACGATGGGAATAATCATTCTTTTTTCACTTCGATGTTCGTATTTAATGACGCAATTGATTCACCACTCATAATTAAGAAAGCAGGGAATAAAAATGACAAATGAACTTTTACAAGCATTACAGCTATTAAAAACTAAGCAATGGGTCGACTTAACACATACATTCGGGCCAGACTCTCCTCATTTCTTTATGTTTGAAGATGCAAAATTTGAAACGCTATTTTCTCATAATGACGGCTTTTTTGCACAACAATTTACGTTTCCTGGGCAATATGGAACGCATATTGATCCACCTATTCATTTTGTTGCAAATACGCGCTACTTAGACGAATTAGAATTAAAAGAACTTGTCCTTCCGCTTATTGTTATAGATAAGTCCAAGGAAGCAGAATTGAACAATGACTTGACGTTAAGCGTACAAGATATTTTAGATTTTGAAGCAGAATATGGAGAAATTGAAGCAGGTACATTTGTTGCACTGCGAACTGATTGGAGTAAACGTTGGCCAGATAAGGACTTATTCAATAATAAAGATAAAGACGGTCATAACCATATTCCAGGTTGGGGATTAGAAGCGTTGCAGTTTTTATTTACAGAACGGAAAATCAATGCCATCGGTCATGAAACATTCGATACAGATTCAGCGGCGGATTTCCGTAAAAATGGAACGTTAGATGGCGAATATTTTGTACTAGATCAGGATACATATCAAATTGAACTGATGACAAATTTAGATAAGCTACCAGCCAAAGGGGCAGTCATTTTCAATATTGTGCCAAAGCCTGAAAAAGCTTCTGGATTCCCTGTTCGTTCATTTGCTATTTTGCCTTAAATTTAAATAAAAATGGTCTGCCTCAAATGCCAAATAAACATTTGAAGCAGACCTTTTTTTACTATTTATTTAATAGTATTTCTTTTTTTAAATACAAAGTACACAATCAGCATTAATACGATAAACACCAATATGGCATATAGGCTGTATTGAGACAAATACATGCCAACAAAACGCCATTTATTTCCGAGTACTTTCCCTAAAGTAATAAAGGTGAAAGTCCATATTATTGCACCTGCATACGCATAAACAGCAAACTTTTTATAGGGATAATTATTAATAGCTGCAATATATGCTGTTAGATGACGAACACCAGGTATAAAATAGCCAATTAATAATAGGACAGGCCCTATCTTTTCAAACAGTTTTTTCGTAAACTCAATTTTTTGTGCAGTAATATGAACTTTCGGCCCATATTTTTGTAATAGCGGTAACCCAAATCGACGACCGACAAAGTAGCTGAGGGTGATGCCTCCTGCAGCTCCCACTGCAGCACTTATTAATGCAGGAATATGTTCTAAATTTTCACGATAAACATTATATCCTACATAGGTTAAAAAAATTTCGTCAGGAAGTGGCAGCCCGACAATCCCTCCAACTAGTATAAGAATAATTCCGAAATACCCGTAATGTTCAATAAGAGATTGCACGTGATGCACCATAAATTTACCCCACCTAAAGCCTTAATTTTCCCAATATCTTAGCTTACCATAAGCCTCTTAAAGTCAATTATTTCTATCAATTACTTTTGTATAGGTTTAATTATTATTACATGTATATTAATATTGTACAATCATCATAACTTTATTTTTGATAAATTCAGTTTTTAACAATTACTCTCTTTACCGTATCACCCTATCTCTTTCAGTCTAAATTTCTATTTCACATCACTTTATTTCCCTTACCGCCACCAGTGACGGATATGCTGACTGAAAACTACATACATGTGACAATGGCAACGAGATCATCTACTCCAATTTATTCATACAATCTAATAACATTCCTGTCTATCCAAAATATAAGTAGCGTTGAGCACATACTATGGAAGTAGATGTTAAAAGCTAAAAAGGGTCTCTTAGGGGCCATTACGATAGCAGAAAAATTTTATTTCTAATAATATTTATTACTCTAGATAAGTTGGAGCTTACGCAATGCATAATCAATGCCACCTTCATCCGAATCTAACGTGACATAATCAGCAATATTTTTTAATGCGACACTGCCATTTCCCATCGCAATACCATATCCAACTTGCTTTAACATATCAATATCATTCTCTCCATCTCCAAAAGCAATTGCTTCTTCTCGAGGGATGTTGAAATATTTTAGCACTGCTTCAACAGCGATGGATTTTGATACATCATCTTGTAACACATTCATAATTGTCGGATGCCATCTTTCAAACTTTAAATTAGGAAATTGTGTTATGTACTTTTTCTCCACTTGCTCATTGGCATATAAACACATTAAGTAAACTTGCTCATTTAAAATATTATGATTCGTGGGAGGATAGTCATCTAAAGATAATGTCTCCTTCATTGCCTTTAATGTTGCTTGATGACGAACATTATTCATGAATAGGTGGTCAGTAAAAAATGTCAGACTATCCTGATTATTATCAGCAAACGCTTTTACACTTTGTACGACATCTTGTGCGATGGGCATACTATGGATTATTTGATTACCATGCTGAGTATAAGCCCCATTCGCAGTAATAAACGTATCGATACCTAGTTCTAGTAAACGATGGCACATAGATAGTGGTCTTCCTGTTGCAGCAACTAATCGAATTCCTTTGTTTCTTACTATTTGTAGAGCGTTCTTTGTACTCGATTCAATACAACCATCGCCATAATTGATGAGCGTACCATCCACATCAAAGAAAATAATTTTACAGTCCATTTCAATCTAGCCCCTTTCAATTAAATAAGAAAATATAGAAATTATTGTACTCGAAAATAAAGAAAACAGTAGCTTTCCACTTCCTTAAACTCCTTATCTAAAACCATATTATTGAATAGTAAATTTATCCTATGTGTATTATAATAAAACTACTTAAATTTTTTTATAAAAAAGAGCGTTTTAGGTATGTCAGACTTAATTTAATAAAGTAGATTTAAAACAGTTAACTTTTCCCTATGTACCACCGATAAATACTATTGCTAGTATATTTAAAGCAAACATTCCCTTTACATAAAAAAATATATTTTCTTCTTGGTACTACTTTAATCATGCTGAAGGAGTATACCAAAAAACATAGAATTGCTAAAATAGTAGAAAATCCATTACATATATTGAACGAGTATTCCCCCTATTTAAATAGAACTAAAGAAATGTTAAAAACTCGACACAGAGGAGTTGGTTCATATGGGTTTTAATATTTACTACTACGAAAGTAATGTGGAATGTAAATTTTGCAAAAAACAATATACAACATATAAGGTACGACCAAATCGTTTTAAAATAATCGAAGAACAAACGGATTTTATGCCCGTTTACGAAGGCTTGAATCCACTTCTATATGAAGTTGCTGTATGTCCACATTGTGGATATGCTTACCATAAATCTATGACGAGAACTTATGGACCGTTCTTGCTACTAATTGATGAATTGTATATTAAAGAACTACATAAGCCAATGAATATTTGTCGTGAACGCACTATGGACGATGCGATTGTTAGCTATAAACTAGCCTATCTCGTAGCGAAGGCTTCAATGGAAGAGGCACTTTTAATGGCTAATATCGCACTAAAAATAGCATGGCTGTATCGTTTAAAAAATGAAAGTGAATCTGAAAATCACTACTTATATGCAGCAAGAGATTTTTACAGTAAATCTTTTGCGTCCAATCAAGAAGGCAGTGAACGAATTCAATACTTACATGCCGAATTAAGTCTTCGACTCGGTGATATTGTAAAAGCAAAAAAAGGATTTTCTCGGTTAATCGCGGATCGAAATGTCTCCAATAAATATCGTAAATTAGCTCGTACTCGTTGGGAAAACTATAAATATGACGAACAACCCGATAATGTTCCAGAAAATAAACAAGAAATCATTAAATAATTGAGAAGGGAGAGGAATTGAATGCTGCTGTTCGGAAAGAAAATAGACGCTCGCGAAGAAGATGTTTTTTCAGATTTACACCATTTTTTATTACGAAAAAATAATCGGCACTTAACGAATGATGAAATTGTTGCGTTAACAGGTATTTCATCAGACTTACTTTATAAATGGGTGAAGACAGGCAAGTTAAAAACCTCTATTTTTCCTAATCTTGGTGCACCATGTGAACGATGCGGTAAAATTACACAAGCCAAAATTTGCGTTAATTGTTCCTCATCCATCGTTAACACCTTACAGCAAGAAGAAAAAGATCAAGCGTGGTTTAATAAAATACAACGCAATAATTCAAGAGCTAGCACTTACCATTACAAATAAATCTTTGAACACAAGAAACTACCTATATCGCGTATAGGTAGTTTCCTTTTTTGCAAAGCTACTTTGCCTTTTTGACTATTTCCATCATAATTTTCGTTACATAGTCTTCCTCTCGATTTTTAATAACCGCATCATAAATATATTCCTCATACACGTACTGCCCAAGCTCGTAGCCGTTTTCTTCCATAACCTTAAATAATCTTTCATACGTTTGCCCAAGCGTCGTTGATAACCCGATATGGTAACCAATAATAAAATCGCCTTCAATCGCCTTAAAATAAGGATGCCCTTCTTGTGGTTGGGGCTGTTCCATATATAAGTAACAATAATTATCATAGTTACCAGCTAAAACTTGCTCTCTTTTTGTGATGCCTCCAATTGGATAACCTGTATCAAGTTGCGAGCGATCCAATTCATCGATAAAATCTGAGACCGCCTTTACAAACTGTTCCTCTGTGGAATCTTCAATATTTTTGCTTAAATATAATGTCTCCTCAGGGAAATGCCCAATCGTCATACTGTCAAAATCTATATGCATCGCTTCCTCTGTTGTCTCTATTTTCACCTCAATAATACTTTCAATCATTTCAAGCTCTCGCCTTTTTTTTGCCACAAGCTCCTTTTGCTGACGCATTAAATCTAGAAAATTTTCTGGTGATTTATCTGCCATATACTTTTGAATTTCTTTTAAAGACATACCAAGCGTCTTTAATAATTCAATAACGCTAAAAAAATCATATTGTGCGATGGAATAATAACGATAGTCCTTACTATCTTTCATAATTGGTGATAAAAGACCGATTTGATCATAGTAAATGAGCGTTTGTTTATTAACCTTACAAAGCTTAGCAAATTCACCTGTTGTAAAATATTTTACGTTTTTATTAAGCATTTTAAGTTTCCTTCCTTGACTATATAGTTACTATATACTTTAGATTGTAGCTATTCACAATAAATTTAGAAAGGTTTTGACATTATGTTCACGGAAATACGTGACATCACAGCTTTAAACAAAGAAGAAGTATTAGCTTTACACATCGCTGACAATCAGCAGAACTTTATTGAAAGTACACAGGAGTGCTTAGACGAGGCACATGACGATCGTCGATTTGTTCCAGTTGGTTTGTATAAGGAGGATATCGCGGTAGGCTTCGCAATGTATGGTGTATTTCCACATGAGGATGATACACAACGCGTTTGGCTAGACCGCTATCTAATTGATGAGCGTTATCAGCATAAAGGACTTGGAAAGTACTTTTTACAACAGCTTATCAATTTCTTACAAGCAAAATACAATTGCCAAAAAATATTTTTAAGCGTCTATGACAACAATAAAGTAGCCATTCAGCTCTATAAAAAGTTTGGATTTGTCTTTAACGGCGAATTAGATGAAAAGGGCGAAAAGGTGATGGTAAGAGAGGTACTTGCTCATGACGACAATTAATCCAATTGAAACAAGACCGTTAAAGCCATTGTTTTTATCCTACTTATTCCCAGCGATGATTGGGATGCTACTCATGTCTGTAAACATTTTAGTTGATGGTATATTTGTCAGTCACGGAGTTGGCCCGACCGCTCTTGCAGGCGTCAATATTGCCGTGCCGATTTTCTCCATTTTATTATCAATTTCCCTATGGATTGGTATGGGTGGTGCCACTTTGTACTCCATTTCACTTGGGGAGGGCAATAAAAAACGAGCACATCAGCTTTTTACACTAGCGTTTACATCAATGCTTGCAGTAGTTTTAACTTTAGTGCTAGTACTTTTATTTAACTTAAAAGAAATTGCCTATATTTTTGGGGCAAGTGATGTTACTTATCCTTATGTACAAGAATACTTACATGTAATTTTAATATTTGGTGTCTTTTACACAATCGAAAACTTACTAAGTATTTTTATTCGCAATGATGGAAATCCAAAGCTCGCAATGATGGGTTTAATTACTACATCCATTTTAAATATAATATTAAACTACGTATTTATTTTCGTGCTCCATTACGGTGTAAAAGGTTGCGCCTTAGCGACAGCAATCTCTACAATCATCGGCATGTCGGTGCTATGTCTCCATTTCTTCCGAAAGCAATCTGAATTAAAATTTGTATCTACGTTTTTCAACTTATCCGATTTGAAGAAAATATTTGCCATCGGTTTACCAAGCTTTATCGTAGAGGCTTCTATGGCGATTATCGTGATTTTATATAATGTATCGTTTTTGCACTACCTTGGTGCAAACGGTGTAACAGCATATGCAATGGTTAACTATATTCATACAGTATTATTAACCGTATTCCTAGGTATCGGTATGGCTCTACAACCTCTTGTCAGCTACCACCATGGTGCCAGATTAACAAAGCGATTAACTGCACTTTTGAAAATTGGTTTAGCAACCGCTCTTATACTCGGATTAAGCATTGCCATTATTGCTATGCTATTCCCTTCCCAATTAATAGCCCTATTCGGCGATAGTACGTTTGAAATTCGCCATATAGCAACCCAAGGTTTTGTTCAATTTGCAATTGGCTATGTTTTCTTAGGCTTAAATATGGTACTTGCAGAGTTTTTCCAATCTATTGAAAAGATTCGTCTTGCAACAACTATTATGTTACTACGCAGTATTATTTTATTTATTCCAGCGCTCTTATTGCTACCTAAATTACTAGGCGCACAAGCAATTTGGTGGACTTTCCCCGTCGCAGAAGGTATTACTGCATTGCTGATTTTCTTATATATCCGAAGAAAGCCGCGGGCGGTTTTTTCCAACTAACGGGTAATATACTGCTATCGTTGATTTGCGTTACAAGCGGCGCTTTCCGCTTCAATCAACGCCAATAATTGTTTGAGAATTGTTTGAGTGCCTGGCACCCATTCCTAGCATAATATTGCTCCTAACACTTCGCTTTCCGCGAGCACGACGTAAGCCGCAACCCTCGCTATCGCGCGGTTTGTTGCGTCTTACATTACGTGCGTTCCCGCAGGAGTCTACGTGGATTTTCCTTGGCAAGACATATAGAAATTGTTTGAGTGCCTGGCACCCTAAAAAGGAAGCATGCGCCTAGAGCGATGCTTCCTTTTTTAATTTACTTATTTACTTTTATAGCTACAGATTGTTTAGGTTCTCCCTCGGTGGACGTTACACCTAGAACATCGAGCAAGAACATAAATAACGGAATCCCGATAATGAGTCCCCATACCCCAAGAAATTGCTCTGAGAAAAGGATCACAATAAATGTATAAAAAATAGGGAGATTCGTTTTAGCAGACATGAGCTTTGGATTTAGGAAATATGCCTCGATAGCATGTAGCACCACTACAATAATAAGAATGTAGACAATGTACATCGGGCCACCAATACTATAAGCGATAATGCTCAACGGAACTAATGAAATAATAACCCCTGCTACAGGAATTAAACCTAAAATGAAAAGCATTATTCCGAGTGCAATTAAATGTGGGAAGCCCATGATCGAGAGCGCTATAACAGATAAAACACAATTGACCGCAGCAATGATAAATTGTGCTTCAATCACTTTACCAAAAGAACGAATAAATATTTTAGAGAAATACGTTAACTCATCGTAAAGCGGACCAATTTTACTATCTTTAAATTTTGCAGTGAATTCAATAATTCGCTTCTTCTCCAGAAGAATGAACAAACTCAAAATAAGTGCGATGAAAACGTGCAAAATGACCTTACCAATGTTCGTTAAATTTTTAAGTGTAATGTCTACACCTTGCTCCAAATATTTACCGAGTTCAATCTTCTCAAATGTTGGGGCTAAATATCTCGCAATCTCATTATCATTCGGATTGAGATTAAAGGCTGCAATTAAATCAAACAGCTGTGTTATCTGTTGGGTCACAACAGGCAAATACTTATAAATAACAGCAATGATCCCAGCAACAAGTAATAAATACAGCGTAACTATCATCGCTTTTTCATTGATTGGCGCAATACGTCTAAACTCTTTAGTCGCCTTAGTAGAGAGCTCATTCATTAAGTAGGTCATAATGAATGTGAGAAGAATAAGGTTAATCATACTGCGCATTAAATATAATGCAACAGCGATTCCCGCTAGAATAATAAAACGTTTAAATCCATTACTTCGAAAAAAATTACTCATGCATTCGCTCCTTCCACAAAACGGCTCCGCCTCAACTGCCTACTTACAAAATAGGATATTATAAAGCAAGCAGACAAAATAGTAGTTATCAATATATATAATTTTCATGTCATTATTTGAGCTACTGGAAAAAATCTCTGTCTAGAAGAGTATTTCTATTACTCTATAAAATATAACAATAGGATGTTTTCTTACTCATAACAATTCCTAATTCAAGAAGTAAATCTATATATTATAGATTTTTTACACTTTTCAAATTAAAATGAAAGACAATACAATTAATCATAGTGTATTGAAAGCTATACCAGCGTTAAAGCCTTATTTTTATTACTTCTATTATAACCCTATAAACTGCGATATCCAAAGTAACTTCTTTTGTAAACAGCATCAAATTAATGGTTTTATGTTAATTTTCGTACGATATTTTAGAAATTTCACTAAATACGACCAGATAAGGATTGATTAAATGAAAATCTCAAGAAATCCCAAGGAAGTTCATCAACCTGTTGCACCATATGTACACCAAATAGAAATTACAGGGCCCAATAAATGGCTAACATTATCAGGACAAATAGGAATGGAAGTTGACGGCACTGTGCCTGAAAATCCAATAGCTCAATTGAAGTTAGCACTTAACAATATTAAAAAAAATCTCGAAAGTGCTAGCATGACTGTTGATGATCTAACAAAAGTAGTTTTTTACTTAGTTGGGGATTTCGACTTAACAGAAAGAAAAAAAGTGATGACTGACTTTTTTGGCGATCACGTCCCATGTATGACGATGTTGTATGTAGTAGCACTTGCTGCGCCAGTATTCAAGGTGGAGATTGATGCTTGGGCATGCCAGGAAATGCAATAACCGAGGTTAAATGGACCTTGAACATATCCGTTCAAGGAGAAGAATAGCTCATGAATGGAGACCCGTCGATTTCTCGTACACTCCATTCACAAGCATATTTTTTTGTCCAAATTTTCATTCTGATTAATTAGGACGTTCTATTTCAAAAAGCTCTCCTATTTTTGCATAACTCGATCCTGCAAGCCTGCTAACAGCCTTTAGTGCTCTTGGATTAATCTTGCCATCATAATAAATCGTGTCGTCTAAATGAAAATGTACGACTTCGCCGATAAATAAATCGCCTGTCCGCTCCTCCCCATTCAGTAAAGGGATTGTCTGTACTAAGCGACACTCCATCCGAACTTTCGCCTCTTTAACACCAGGTACATTAATACAATGACTGTCTATAAGACTCAAGTTGGCCTTTTCAATTTCACTCTCAGTTACAGGCAGAGCAGCCGCTGTTTCATTAACCTGGCTAACATTATCTTCATCTACAATATGCACAACAAATTGCCCTTGATACTGAATATGACGAGCAGTATCTTTTAAGTACCCTTTTGATCTTTGAATGGCTAAAGAAATCATCGGCGGGTTAGATGATACGATATTAAAATAACTAAACGGTGCGCCATTTATAACACCTTGCTCTGACTTTGTCGTCACAAAAGCAATCGGTCTCGGAATAATACTACCAGTTAATAATTTATAGTTTTCACGCTCTGTATTTTTCTTAGGATCAATCGAAATCAAAAGTTCCATCCCCCCTTTTTATCAATCAACCGAACGAACTTTGATTGGTATTAATGTTCTTTCCAACTGTTCACGATGTGGCTCATACTGCAATGGTAACATTAATTGACTACCCATTGTTTCAGCTGTTTCGTCATGTGCGAATCCTGGAGGATCTGTCGCAATTTCAAATAAAATTTCCCCTGCTTCACGGAAATAAATCGCATTAAAATAATTACGATCTTTTACTTCTGTTACATGTTGCCCATGATTCATTACATACTCTTGCCATTCTAAGTGATCTGTATTATCCTTTGCGCGCCAAGCAATATGGTGAACTGTTCCAACACCCATTTGACCACGTATGCCAGGTACCGTTTTTAAATCAATCATATTTCCAATAGCGGCACTTGATTTAAAGCGGGCATATTCCCCTTCTGCTGCGATTTTTTCAAGCCCCATTACCTCTGTTAATACCTTTTCTGTTTCTTGAGGACGACTTGAATAAAGTGTTGCTCCACCAAACCCTTTTATTGCAACCTCTTGCGTAACCTCGCCAATTGTCCAATTATTCAATTCGCCTTCTGCACGTGCAACTAATTCAAGATGAAGTCCATGCGGATCATCAAATTGCACGACTTGTTCGCCAAAGCGTTCAGCTTTTTTGAATGGAATAGAAAATTTCGCAAGACGATTAATCCAAAAAGGCAATGCCCCTTCTGGTACCACATATGTTGTAACGCCAACTTGTCCATCACCGATTCGTCCTTTATAAGCATTTGCCCAAGGGAAAAATGTAATAATGGTACCTGGTTTCCCAGCACTGTTACCAAAGTAAAGATGATATGTTTCTGGGTCGTCAAAATTGACCGTTTGTTTGACTAATCGTAAACCTAAAATTCCTGCATAAAAATCAACATTTTCCTGTGGATGCCCAACAATAGCTGTAATATGGTGAATACCTTCTGTATGTTTGCTCATAATGACAATTCTCCTCTGCAAATAATTTGCTTTCTCTTGTAATAATTTCTAAAAATGTGTTACTTCAAACTTCCAACAAGAAACAATTTGTAAACCTACGTTAATATCTCGAATTAATTTATCTTGAATTCGAGATAATTATAACACGGTATTTTTTGTTTCGTCAATCACTCTGCTAAAATTGATTTTTCATAGCATATAAAAAAGCAAAGTTGCTTCAACAACTTTGCCTATCATTAAATATCTATCATTTGCTAATGACCATAACCCGCTTCCGCAGCCATTGCATCTGCTTTTGTAGTATGAACTGTTCCAAATGGATGGTTAGGAGGAGCATAAATCGAAAATAGCTTTAATGGCTCATTTCCTATATTGGTTACATTGTGCCATGTTCCAGCAGGTATGACGATGGCATAATCATCATAGACATTTCTAGCAAAGGTTAAATTATCTTTACTACTCCCCATTTGAGTAACCCCTTGCCCTTGTTCTATATATAAAAACTGATCAACATCTGGATGCATTTCTAAACCAATATCCTCCCCAACACGGAGACTCATAACCGTTATTTGCAAATGATTTCCTGACCAAATAGCAGTACGGTACGTATTATTAAGCTTAGTTGCCTCTTCCATATCAACCACAAAAGGTTTTTTTCCAAAATCGGTAGTCAATTGATTATGATTACCATAGCCTGCTTGATTAGGAAGGACTGCCTCATAAGGAACAGGCAAGTGCATAGGCTGATTACCGTAGCTATACATTGGGACATTTACATAATAAGGTACATAGTACATTTTCTCAATCCTCTCACAGATTATAAAAGTATCCTATGCTTCTGTTTGTTGAAATGTACCCAATAAAGGTATGGAGTAAAACTACAAACTATTTTCACGTTGTCATTTTGGGGCATGATATACAATAATCATGTTCTTCTTCAGAGGTTAAATAATAAAAACAGCAAGTTTTACGTAGTCTAATTGGCTTATCAACACCTCTTGCCATTACCTTAGGTGTATTGTATCTAGTAAATGGATTTTTACGCTCGCCAAATATATAGCCTGGAGCATCTGACATAATGTACTGATAATCTTTTTCTAAGTAGGCTATTTCAACTTCACTTGCACCTTGTCTAAATTGAGTTTCATAAAACCAATGTATATACATAGCCGCATGTTCCCATAAAACAGCCTTTGAAACTTTAGTAGTAGCTGACAAAATAGACCATACTTTTGCGATGTTTTCAGCAAAAATTGATTGTAAAATTTGATCTCGCCATCTTTCTCTGTTACTTATCGGCAAAGTTACTTGAGCATCTATTAGCCCTATACGTGGAAGCCATAATTCCTCTTGATAGCTTGACTCCACGCTTACATTGTCGATTGATATATTCAGCCCCTTCTGTAGCATCGACATCGTATATAGAGAGGCACCCATCGTTAAAACGCTATAACGCTTCCCGAATAATGAAGCGGTAACCATTAAAGAAGTGGAGTTAAAAATCGGTGAAATGGTTTGTAAATATAAACGGCAATTCTCACTGCACAGCAAAGCCTTAGATGTAATTGAATAAGGTGATGCAGGCAATTTTGTCTCCGTGTAACGATAGTTCTCTGTTAAAATAGCAACCTCTGAGGGCGTTAATAGTTTATTATTTTGTACATTTAACATAAAAGTCCCTCCCGCTCAGTCTCTAAGACAGCACATGCCTTTTCCGTGCGGCACACATAAAGGTGTTCCAAAAAGAGGATCATTCATAATTGTACAATCCATTCCAAATACATCCTTCACTAAATTATTCGTAATAATATCTGCAGGCATTCCTTGTGCATAAACTTTTTTATCGCGCACCGCTACAATATGATGCGCATAACGGCAGGCCAAATTTAAATCATGCAAAACCATAACAACTGTACAATTTTCTCTGCTATTTAAATCAAATAATAAATCTAAAATTTCTACTTGGTGCGCCATGTCTAAATAAGTAGTTGGCTCATCCAATAAAATTAAATCTGTTTTTTGCGCCAATGTCATCGCTATCCACGCCCGCTGTCGCTGCCCTCCAGATAATGCATTAACAGGGCTATTAGCAAATGGCGTCATCTG
The DNA here is from genome assembly GCF_015999545.1 of Lysinibacillus sp. JNUCC-52. NCBI lineage: Bacteria > Bacillati > Bacillota > Bacilli > Caryophanales > Bacillaceae > Lysinibacillus > Lysinibacillus sp. JNUCC-52. The sequence goes on along the minus strand of NZ_CP065546.1, from coordinate 3,032,184 downwards.
CGTTGCCTCCAATGCTTGATTCACAATCTGTTCATCTTCTGTGGACCATTGCTTAATCCAGCTTTGATGAGGGTACCTACCTTGTTTAATTAGCTGTAAAACTGTTAATCCTTCTGGTGCTATTGGTCCTTGTGGCAGTATCGCTAATTGTTTCGCAACTGATTTTGTAGATAAATCTCGAATTTTTTTCCCATCTAATAAAACATGACCATTCTTTGGCTTTATTAAGCGGGCAAACGTACGTAATAATGTTGATTTACCACTACCGTTAGCCCCTACTAAAACCGTAATTTTCCCTTCAGGTACTTGTAAATGTAAATCCTCAAGTATATTGGCACTACCATAGGTAACTGTTAAAGCATTTGCCTCTAATATATGATTCAAAATAGATACACCTTCTTTCTATATTGTACCGTTATATAAGACTATTAATATAATGCTCCCTATGTATCACACCATGTTCATTTCTATACACTGTGATTTCTTGTACGGAACAGTAAATAAATAAAAAACGGAGCCCCAATTGCTGCGGTAAACACACCTGCTGGTAAATCTTTTGGTAGAAACGCCGTCCGACCAATAATGTCTGCAAAAATAACTATAATACTTCCGACAATTGCCGAAATCGGGATGAGTGCTGCAAATGAACGTCCCACCAGCATTCTACTAATATGGGGTGCTACTAATCCCACAAAGGCAATACCACCTACAAAAGCTACTGCTGAGCCGGCTAGCATAACACTAATTAACAGGAACATTAAACGGTATACTTGTACTCTCACACCTACACCTAATGCAATATCATCACCTAATTCTTTTACATTAATAACTCTTGCCATTACAAACGTTATTAAAATCAAAATGATGACCCACGGGAGCAATAAATAAACATCCTGCATATTCGCGCCGTACAAGCTACCTGTAAGCCATATATAAGCTCTTGATGTACGAACTTCCTCTCCCATCACGATGAGCATTGTCACTATCCCTTTCATAAGTGCAGAGATACCGATACCAATTAACACTATGCGAATGGGTGTCACACCTTTTCTCCAAGACAAAAGATAAATAATCGACGATACTGCTCCTGCCCCTATAATGGCTGCTAATGGTAAATAATGAATACTTACCGTTGCATATGCAAGAAATATTAGCGCACCTACTGATGCACCGCTTGTTACACCAATAATATCCGGCGCAGCTAAAGGATTTCTAATAATGCCCTGTAATATTAATCCTGATACAGCAAGCGCCATGCCGACTAACGATGCAAGTAAAACTCTAGGCAGACGTAATGTTTGTATTGTAAAAAAATATTCACCCGTACCATAGCCCAACAATTCTTTTAATACAGTCACTGGAGATATAAAATCGCTACCTACTGAAAGAGCAAGCATCATCATGGCACATAGCACAATACAAAGGAGAATGATCATCATCGCGACTTTCTTAGATAGTTGAAACGATACTTTATCCGATTTTGTACGAACCGTTATATATTTATGCATTTCGCGCTAACCCCCTTCGTGCTATATAAATGAAGAAGGGTGCACCAATAAAGGCTGTCATAACACCAATTGGCATTTCTAACGGCATAATCACAAAGCGAGCCGCAATATCTGCTAACAATAGTAATGTTGAACCAATTACTGCGCTAAACGGTATAATCCATCTGTAGTCTGTGCCCACTAAACCCATTGCCATATGCGGGACAATTAAGCCAATAAACCCGATTGACCCAGCAACTGCGACAGAGCCGCCAGCAAGTAAGATAACAATAATACCCATAACGACTTTCGTTAAAATGGTGCGTTGCCCTAAGCCTTTTGCAATATCATCCCCTGATTGCAAAATATTGATGGACCTACCCATAAAGAATGCAAAGCTACCACCTAGTACAATGAACGGTAGTACAGGCAACAACATATTGATATCTCTTCCTGAGACAGAACCTGCTAGCCAGAAAAGCACGCTTTGTATGCCTTGCTCATCGATGACTAATAACCCTTGTGTAAAAGATACAAACAATGCCGAAATGGCAGCGCCTGCTAGTACTATCTTTATTGGAGTTAAGCCATCTCTTCCTAATGAACCTAGAAAAAACACAAGAACCCCAGCAATACCAGCTCCTAAAAAGGCAACCCACATATAATGAATAAGCGAATCCATAGAAAAAAAGGTAATGGCACATACTATAAAAAATAATGCACCTGCGTTAACGCCTAAAATATCTGGAGCGGCTAAAGGATTTCTCGTCAAAGCCCGCATTAGAGCCCCCGCTATAGCAAGACTAGCTCCAACTACAGTAGCAACAACAGCTCTTGTGAAACGCGATGTTCGAATAATAACATGCTCTGCATTCGATGCATCATAATTGAAAAAGGCATCGTACACTAACTGAAATGGAATAGACGTTTGACCAAGAGCTACACTTAACATAAATGCTACAATCAGCAACACACAACAAATAATTAAAACACTTCTTTTCATTGAGGTACTGGTAAGCAAATTTTGCATTGCACTCCTACTTTCTTATCCATATTTCTAGTTTCTTTTGAAACACTGCCACTAACCCTTGGGGAAGTAGCTGTTAGAAATGAAGGGACTCATATGCTGAGCCCCTATTTGATGTAATGGAAATGCTATCCGCCATTCCCTGCCAATTTATGAACAGTGGCTTATTTTTCTAGCTCAAATCTGTCATAAATATCATCCAACATAATATGTGCACTTAAAATACCACCCGCAAAATTCCAGTACACTTCTTCAACTCGAAATACTTGATCGTTTTTAACAGCATCAAGCTCCTTCCATAATGGATGGCTTGTCCATTCTTCCATTGTCTTTTTCGTAGCTTCATCTTCGATATAGAACATATAGATAACATCCGCATCCATTTGCGGAATACTTTCTTTATCCGTAAACCTTAGGACGATAGGCAATGGACTTTCTGTAATATTTTTCGGCCCTTTAAAGCCAAGCTCAGTCAAAATTTCACCAGCATAACCTGCTGGGTATACACGTGCATGATCAGCCCTAAAATTTACAACTGAAGCACTAATTGGCCATTTGTCACCTAACTTAGCTTTAATTTTCGTTTGGAAATCAGTTACTCGATTTTCCCATTTCCCAAGCAATTCTTTTGCTTTATCTTCATTACCAGTCGCTTCCCCGATTAAATTTACTGTACCTTTAAAATCAAATACATCTTGGTGCACAACGGTCGGTGCGATTTGTGATAATTGTTCATATATTTCCTCATGTCTATTTTTAGAAGCTACGATTAAATCAGGCTTAAGCTTAGCAATCTCTTCTAAGTTAGGCTGTGTTTCCTCTCCTAAAAGCGGTACCCCTTCTAAGTCCTTTTGTAAATATTCATATATTGGCGTATCTGCCCAAGATTCTACAACACCTACCGGCTTTATCCCCAATGCCACTGCTACATCTGTTGCCCCTTGATAAAGGGTTACAATTTTCGTTGGTGTACCTTCTATTGTTGTCGCTCCTAGTGAATGAGAGACTTCTCGACTGCTATTTTTAGTACTACTGTTGTCAGTATTACTTTCTTCTTGAGTTGTTTTATTGTCATCTGCATTAGATGCTTCCTCAGAGTCCTTATTTCCACATCCAGCTAACAATAAAGCCAATGACAAAACTAAAAACATTACCATCTTTCTTAAGCCAATTAATTTAACAGAATTCAATGTTATTCCTCCTATCAAATAATTTACAATATAATGATAATGATAATGATAATCATTTTCATTATAAAATCGCATAAAAATAATTTCAATATGTACTTTTAGAATATTTGGTATGTTTAATTTTTCCTGCTGTCAAACCCTTTATTTCTTCTATCTTCGGGATGTAACAACTTATGCGTACATAAAAAAAGCAGTTGAAGAAAAAAGATGCTTTTCTTCAACTACTTTAATTTTCTGTCCTCTTTCACGTCCCAAAAAGCTGTGCCAAATAAATAATCCCATAGATCGGAATTGCTATGGATGTGAGTACATACATTACCATTTCACCCTTCGACAGCTTCCTTTTCCATTTCGTTAGTTTAAGCTGCCTATGATAAATAAAACTAGAAAGTAATATGATTAAAAAAGATAGATCTTTTATGTTCTCTAAAAAGAGATGCAACTCATCCTCCCCCTTTGTTGTATAAAAATAGCTCTATTATAGTAAATGACTACAAAACTAAAAAAAGAATCTAGTATTTCATTTTCCTGCTGCTCTATACTTTAGAGCTAAGTACTTCGAGGAATCATTCAGCTCATTTTTGGAGCACCTACATATGTAAAACCATCAAATCCTCGTCACAATACAGTCCATTAAATTTAAGGGCATTCCGTTCTACTCCGTACACTTTAAAGCCTAAAGACATATATAATTTTTTAGCTGATATATTGTCAGAGACAACCGTTAACTTAATTTGCTCCAACCCTTCACAACTTTTTGCCCTCTCTATAAGCTTACGCATAAGTAATTTCCCTACTCCCTGCCCTCTACCTTCTGGTGCTACATACATGCCGAAAACATTTCCTTTATGACTTGTTTTCATATTGCTTTCGCGCATAAAAGTAACGATTCCAACTAACAAATTGTTTTCATTAAAAGCACCAAGAACAAATTTATCGTTCGTTGTTTCTAATCGCTCTGCGACGGTATCCAATGAAAAGTTTACTTCACGCTCATAGGTTGAACCAAATGCCTCTGGATTAATTTGTAATGCACTTAATCGCACCTCTTGATACAACTGAGCATCTGATTTATTTAAAATACGAATTTCCATCATGTCTCCCCTTACGTCTGATATTGAAGAAATATTAAATGTATGAATTGAAAACAAATTTTTCAATAGAGGTCTCTCCAGTATCCATGTTCTTTATAACATATTGATTTTGCTTCACTTCTTCCTCTCCTAACACAATGACGAATGGAGTGTTATCTCGATTCGCTTTATCCATTGCTTTTCTTACTTTTTTTCCATTAAGCTCTACTTCCACACGATACGCTTTCCGCAATTCCCTTGCTAATACAAGAGACTCCGCTACTGTATTTATTGGAATAATATAAATATCAACGAATGTTTCCTGTTTCTTTCGTTCGCCCAACATCATGGCAGTAAATATAACGTCCAACCCAAATGAAATTCCTACAGTGGCAAACCTTTCTGTTCCTCCCAACAAGCCACCAATTGCATTGTCATAGCGTCCTCCACTTCCAATACTCGATGTCATAAGGCCATCGCTTACGAAAATTTCATAAATCGTACCTGTATAAATTTCTAGCCCGCGCGCTAGTAAGGGATTAAATAAACAACTTTGCGAAATGCCCAGCATATTTAAGTATCGTTCTAGTTCTAGCATTTCTGCTAAACCTTCTTGAATGGAGGGTTCCTTATATTGAGCAAAATAAGCAAGTGTAGTTTTGCTATTATCCAATAAAAAATCTTCGATATTTTTTAGTACCAATGCGTCTAAGCCTAATTCCTTTAACTCCGTTAGAACAGCAGCATTCCCGACTTTTTCAATTTTATCTAGTATTAAAATCACTCGACTTTGGGCATCGGCATTTACACCGAAAATACTAAGTAAGCCTACTAATAACTTGCGGTTGTTATATTGAATCACAACATTTTGTTCCAACTTTTCAAAAGTATCTAAAGCCATTATCATCAATTCTGCCTCTGCTGCTTGTGAATCAACCCCTACAATATCTACGTCACATTGTGTAAACTCACGAAATCTTCCCGCCTTAATTGGGCCGTCTCGAAACACTTTGCCTATTTCATAACGTTTAAATGGCATCGGTAATGTAGGATTCATCGCTATTACTTTTGCAAATGGAATCGTTAAATCATAGCGTAGTGCCAGTTCACGCTCTCCACGATCTGATAGCACATACATCTCTTGTAAAATTTCAGTACCCCCCGCATATTTAGATGCCATTAAACTTGTATAGTTTAAAATAGGTGTTTCGAGTGGTTTACATCCGTATGCAATAAACGTATCTTCTAATGTACGGCGAATTTTACGACGAATACACTCTTGCTCAGGTAAATAATCTTGTGTTCCTCTAACATTTTGATAATCCATTTTCTTCATCATCTTCACTCCTTCGTTTTTAAAAAAATAAAAAAACCGTACCAACATAAGCTCCAACTTCGGCTTAGTTATACGATTTCATGGGAAATAGTCTTCCTATTCATTATTAAAAAATTAATAAAGATAGCAAAACTAATGGATATGATGATGTGTAGTTGTGGACAGTAGACGATTTAAAATCGACATATAATCTCCTCCATTCGATTATTCGTTACTTTAAATCAATTGATGTTTTTTGTCAATTCATTATTTTCTATTAATACTGACTTTAGTCAAAAATAATAGGTGCACGCAGATTGCATTGTTAAATTACTTTAAAAAGAAAAAAGCAGTTACTCCGTATAGCTAACTGCTCGTTAAAACTTGGATTTAGAGTAGTTTTTGATAAAGTTCAAATTTATCTAAACCATATTCGCTGTATCCCAAATCAATCGTATCAATATAGTCAAATCCATATTTTCTATAAAGTTTAATCGCTGGTTTATTTTTTTCATATACATCCAAACGAATAGCTTTTATGTCCATTTCTTTACTATGTTGAATAATAAAATCCATAAGTCTTGTTCCAAGCCCTTTATTAAGATATGTAGGATGTACAGCAAAAGTATTTACTACCAATATGTCTTCATCATCGAAATTATTATGCCAATCCGCTGTAGAATAAGCTGCTTCTTGTTCATGTCTTAAGATGACAGTGCCCACAATATGATCCCCATCTTGCAACACATATAAATTGCCTTCCTGTATGCCATTTTGTGCAGTTTCTTTTATTGGATAGACCCCTTTTTTCCATCCTGGGTAATTTATATGGGCCTCAAGGTAATCATTTAAATCATTATATAAAGATTCAATTTCTTCAAGATTGTGTTCCGTTCCCTTTTCAATCCTCATAATTTCTTCCTTTGCTATTTAGTTATTTTAAAAAACCTAAATTATATGGATATTATACCTTATTAATATTTGGTAAACGATTGCTAATATTGAATTTAAAATGATGGCTTTAATGCTCCGCTTCAGAGGTTGAATATTTCCGCAGATTGGGTATAGAACACTACCTATATGAGAGGAAGATGGGCAAAGCGTTAATCAATACTTCGGTGTTTGCTAGAAGTTAATACGAACAACCAGAACCATTTGTATGCGCACTACAGGCGCTTATGCAATGAACTGGACTATGACTAGATGGGGTACGGTATTCGTATCCTTATTTTGCTTAAAAAAATTTAGTACAGAGGAGTTGATTTTATGACATATATGAATATTGGATTGAAGTTATTTTTTGGGTTTATTGCTTTATTACTTGTAACGCGCTTGTTGGGCAAAAAAGAAATATCACAGCTCACCCCATTTGATTTTATTTATTCCATTGTTCTTGGTGGCATATTAGAAGAAAGCATCTATGATAACAAAATTTCACCGCTTCATGTCTGGTTTGCGGTTTTTGTATGGGGCGTCATGCTGTTTATCATCGAAAATGTATCACAACGCTATGATAAAATAAGAGCTCTTCTGAAAGGTGAATCTTCTATCCTCATTAGAGATGGTGAATTCAACTTAAAAGAACTGGAAGCCAATCACTTAGAGATGGAGCAATTACGAATTATGCTACGGCAACACGGAGTCTTCTCTTTGCGAGAAGTATGTGATTTGTACTTGGAACCAGGTGGTACAGTCAGCTTAAAAAAATATGCTAAATTCGATGCGGTCACACCAGCAATGCTCAATTTAGAGCCAAAAGATGATTCAATTAATTTTCTATTTGTAGATGATGGAGCAATTAACGAGGAAATTTTAAGATATACAGGCAAATCAAAAGAATGGCTTTATACTGAATTGCAAAAGGAAGGCTATCCCATTATTCAAGATATTTTGTATGCAGAATGGTCAGAGACCGATGGGTTTTTTATTAAAACCTATTCAGATCAAAAAGACGATTTAAGCAAAGAGAATTAAAATAATCGTTCATTCTAATATTGAAAATACGCGTGTTTTCCTTTAGACTTAGATTTTCTTTGCATTTTATCTACAATTTTAGCAGCCTCCAGTATGACATACTAGGAAACTAGATTTGTTATTTGGCAGATTTAAATGTAAGTTATATATGGAAGAAATTTAACTAGATGGAAGTATAGAGGTAATTTATGAGAAAAAAAGTTATAGTGTCATTAATGTTAATGACATTCCTTTCTGCTGTAGAAGGAACAATTATTAGTACAGCAATCCCCCGTATAACAAGTGATTTATCAGGTGTTGAACTTGTTAGCTGGGTATATGCCATTTATATGCTTGCTACAGCCGTTTCGACGCCTATATACGGGAAACTAGCGGATTTATTCGGTCGAAAAAAAGTTTTACTTATTGGGGCTACAATATTTTTAGTCGGCTCTGCTCTTTGCGGTGTCGTGACTTCAATGGAACAGCTTATTATCTTCCGTGCCCTTCAAGGTCTAGGAGCAGGCGCTATTATGCCAATTACAATGACCATTATCGGTGACTTATATAGCGAAGTGAAGGACCGTGCAAAAGCACAGGGGTGGATTAGTGCCGTTTGGGGTATTTCTGGTGTTATCGGACCATTAGTAGGCGGATTTTTAGTTGATTCTCTTTCTTGGCGTTATATATTCTTTTTAAATGTTCCTTTTGGCATTATCGCTTGTATAATGATAGTCATTTATTACAAAGAATCTATTAAGCCTGCTAAGCATCATATCGACTATCTTGGTGCGACTGTCTTCTCTTTAAGTGCAATTGCTCTTCTATATGCGTTATTAACTGGTAGCAGTAAGAACAACTGGGGAGACATGACCATTATCGGTCTATTAATCTTTGCCGTTGTGTCATTTATTATTTTCTTATTTATTGAGAAAAAATCTCCAGAGCCATTAATTCCGCTAGCACTGTTCTCTAACCGTACATTATCTACTATTAATATACTCACACTAATTTCAGGTGCAATGCTTATTAGTATTACAATGTATCTGCCAATTTGGAGCCAAGGTGTATTAGGGAAAAATGCAACAGATGCAGGGCTCATTTTAATGCCACTGCCTGTTATGTGGACAGTTGGGACTATTTTTTCAGGTAAATTAGTTGGACGCTTAAATACGAAACAAATCATTCTCATTGGGGTTAGCGTTCTATCTGTAGCTGCCTTTACATTATTTACATTGTCCGCAGATTCACAAGCCTTCCTTATTTATGTTGGCGTCGGATTATTCGGATTAGGTATGGGGCTTGTATCACCTATTTACATGGTAACGATTCAAACGGCTGTTTCCAATCAAACGCGCGGTACAGCAATTGGCTTAAATACATTTATCAATACGTTTAGCCAAACATTAGGAGCTGCAGTTTTCGGAGCGCTGTTCAACACGATGATCCATGCACATGGTATTCAACACCTTGATCTTGTTTCCTCTGGCGGACATGGAGGAACGACAACAAATGTAATAACTGATTCCCAAGAGGCATTAGCTTCTAGTGTACATTTCATTTATATGGGGACTTTTATATTAGCACTAATAACTTTGTTAATTGTTTGGTTCTTTTTAAAGCCAGCCACTCAACTATTGAACGAGCATAAATAACGAATAAATAAGCTATAAAGAGATTACTCTTTATAGCTTATTTTTTAAATAATACAATGTAGCTATCCTTTAGCATTTCTATCAACAACTGTTCATGAAAATTTATTGCCTGTTTTTATTGTATATCTTCATCGCTTTTGTACTCCAAAATATCTCCAGGCTGACAATCTAAAGTCTTACATATCGCTTCTAGTGTAGAAAATCGAACTGCTTTTGCCTTCCCATTTTTCAGTATAGAAAGATTCGCCATAGTGATCCCAACCTTCTCTGAAAGCTCCGTGACGCTCATTTTCCGCTTTGCTAACATTACATCAATATTAATAATAATCGCCATATCATTCACCTCAGACCGTTAAATCATTTTCTGATTTTATGTTAATCGCTTCTTGTAGCAGTCGTTGGAGGATAGCAGCAAAAACAGCGATAACGAACGAAGCAAATATAATAATAAGTCCTATAAATCCAACAGGAGGGTCAACTTTCTTCGCTATAAACGAAAAAAGCGGCATACCTACTATATAAAAACCACTAATTGTCACTGCGCAGTACTTAATGTTTTTTAACGCCTTTACCGATAAATCTGAGAACGCCGTGTTCTCCTCAATGTACCGTAAAAGATGAAATGTCTGATAGAGCGCAAAGTAAAAAGGGACTGCTGCTCCATACATTACAATGAAAATGAGATATTTCATCAGTGCAATATTTGGATACAAAGTTGATGCGAAATTCGCTATTCGGGGCACTAAAAATATACATAAAGCAAGAACTGCAATTCCAGCCAGAAAAAGAAATACCTTTAAAAAAGTAGTTGAGCCTCGTTTAACATTCATATTAAGCACCTCAGTTATGTAATGACAAAATAAATTTAACATAAAATTTATTGTTTTACAATAAATATAGATTGTTTATCATTATATAATAAATAGTTCTTACACAAACTTGAGATAAAATTTAAAAAGCATTTCCTATTACAAAGAAATGCCTCTACTTTAAAATATTAAATTTACAATTTGAAAGAAAACTGGGCAACAGGAAAGAAGCGATATTTCACATCATTCCGTTGTTGTTTTTATAAGTAATGTTAAATATTTTAAGCATCACACTCGACCTCTAGATTTTTAATCGCCAACATCGAATTATCCTGAATGATTCCCGTATCTGCGAAACCAAATGAAACGTATAATGTTTTAGCTATGATATTATTTGTTCGATAAAAGAGAGCTACATATTCTGCTTCACCATCTGGCAAAGTTTCAATTTCCATCAACATTTTTTCAAAGGCTAGTTTGCCATATCCTTTCCCCTGATAACTTTCATCAATCATCATATGCCAAATAAAATAGCTCTTCTTTCCGTAAAAAACCTCATTTTCAAATGATTCATGATCCATCGTATCGTAAATGTACATCAAAAATCCAACCGCAACGCCATCTGCATAAATGGCAATGGGAGTCGCTGGTATCCCGTCATCATTCAACATATGAGCGTCTCCAAAGCTTTTAAGGTTAGTCGTTTCTATAAAGTCTTTCTGATTTTCTCCCACTCTCAGTGCCATTACTTCATCTATGTTATCCCCGCTTATTTTCCGTAATTCAAGCATTTTACAGCCCTCCCAAGAATATCTACTATTATACATATCCTAAAACATACCAAATACAATTGCAAATATACCTCAAATAGGTAACCACAAAATATTCACCACTACTAACTCTTTTTGTGTTCTGCGAAAATTGCCTATTCATAGACCATCTTATAAAAGTAATTAGATTAAACTTTTTTATAAATTATCGGGCTTTTAATATACGCCACAATATGGCTTGAAATAAAATTAAATCTCTTGCGCCAATCACATCTGATTTTGCAGCACCCCCTGACTGAAGTACGATTCCTATATGATTATTAAACAAACTTTTGAATAACAATAATAATTTAACGAAAAACAAAATAAATATATTGATAAACGATAAAAAATAGACTAATATCGTATTTAATTATTTTATTATTAAATCAGTGAGGTGCTTCAAATGAATGTTAAACTAAGTTCAATTTTTTTCTTAAAGACCATTGCTTTTCTAATTGGAGTGGCGGTACTTGCTGTTTGTCTATACTGGTTACCTCAAGCAGCTATACGAGATGCGAAAGTACGTCCAGGAGATTACTCGATATATCCATTGTTAATATGTGCCTATGGAGTATGCATTACGTTTTTTGTTGCGTTGTATCAAATATATAAACTATTAAGTTATATCAGTATAAACAATGCTATTTCTGAGTTTTCCATTAAATCCTTGAAGATTATAAAAAAGTGTGCGTTTACAATTATTATCTTCATTTTGTTATTAATAGTTTACTTAAGGATTTTCGCTATGTTCACGGGTGAAGACGCAGCAGGTCCGATAGCCCTTGGTCTAATAGGAATTTTAGTAACAGCTATCATCGCTGCCATTATAGACGTACTTCAAAAGCCTATAAAAAATATACTAGAAAACATGTAGCTGTTTATTTTTCATGTTTAATACCTATTTTCCCTACTGAATGATGACCCTTAAATGAAAAATGGGTGCCCATTCTTTTTTGAAAGGACACCCAAAATTTAGACATTATTAAGTTAAGCAGTTATGAAGGATTGAACTCGGTCTCGGTATTGTACCGAGCTCAATCTTTTTAATTTCTTTTTTATACGTTTGTATTTTCAATATACCGTTCAAGTTCATGCTTATTACAGAATCGCGCCGATTGATGAATAAGAATCTTTCTCTCAACTAATATAAAAAAGTAAACAAAATGTAGCTTCCTCTTATCTAAAAGTTAAACGAAAAATTCACTTAATGATTTAAAATTTTAATTAGAATTCTTATTACTTTTTAAAACTGGTATCCATATTTCACTCTTGAAAGTTCGTGAGGTTACATTTTTATGTTCATTCCATAGAATTTCTGGACCTTCTATTTGTTCATAGTTTGAGGATGGAAACCATTCTGAATAAATGCGCCCCCACACATCTTGTAGCGTATCTGGAAATGGTCCGATTGCTTCGAAAATAGCCCAAGTTGAGGCAGGAACTTCAAGTTGCACAAGGTTATTTTGACATCCTTTTGTTGTAGCTACTCCAATATAGTGATCAAGCTCTCCTTTTTCCTCCATTCTGCCTTCAGAAAAGTTCGTGGAGGCACTAATTAGTCCTAAAGGTGTAACATTAGAAAGGCTTTTTAGTTTATTTATCGTTTCATCATCTAAACTTTCCCACATTGTAGCAATTTCTTGATTAACCCCGCTGAAAATAATAGGCACTCTTTTTTTAATACCCACAATGCGAAATGCTTCCTTTTCTTCAATACGATAGTTCATTTCATTTCCTCCTTTGATTGACAATTGGAAGGTCATTGGTGGGTAAGCTTTAAGTGAATGGCCATTATTTCTAGCTTCTGACGGTGTTATCCCATGCAAATTCTGAAAAGCTCGTGTAAAAGAATCAGGTGAGTTATACCCGTATTTTATTGCAATATCAATAACCTTTACGCTACTATCTATAAGCTCAAATGCTGCAAGAGAAAGCCTTCTGCGACGAATGTATTCCGATAGTGAAATACCTGCAAGAAAGGAAAACATCCTTTTGAAATGGTATTCGGAGCAGAAAGCTATCCTAGCTACTTCTTTGAAGTCCATTTCATTCGTAATATTTTCTTCAATATATTTTAATGCTCCATTCATGTTTTTAAGCAAATCCATTTATGTGATGACCTCCTTTATCAAAAGAATAGCAGGGATTGAATGTACCCGTCCGATAATTCGTGCACAATTATGTAGGGTACCTATACGTCATAATTTTTTTTATTTCATTAAATGACATATTAATGAAGGAAGATACAAAGAATCGCAGCCTATAATGGCATAACTAAAACATAAACTCAATTTAAAAAAGGCATCAAAGTTAAAATCATGGTGCCTAATATTCACTTTACTTTATTTATTTCCGACTTTGCTTAAATGCATTACTTCTCAAAATCTAGATTTCCTATCAGTTATTACAAAATTTCGCTCATAGCGGGATAACAATAGAACTTTTATAATTAAGAAAACCCCATAAAAGTCACAGACTAAACTGCCACTTTAGTACTTTACTTAAAGTCTGTTAAATCCCTCTTTATCAATAATCAACAGGTAAATGCAGGACTATAAACAATAATAAATGCCGTTCCCTAGGGGAAACTAATAGTTTACACCCTTGCAACGATGCGGTTCTTTTGTTTTTTAGTGCAATTAAATATACTGTGGATAGGAGTTGATCATATGTATTTTTCTTCAAAAATAAAAGAAGAACGTCAAAAGCATAATATGTCACAACAACAGCTTGGAGAAAAACTTAATATTAGTAGACAATCTGTTTCCAAATGGGAACGTGGAGAAAGTTACCCTAGTATTGAATTGTTAATTAAGTTAAGTTACATATTTGATATTACTCTTGATGAATTAGTGAAGGGGGATAATTCTTTGAGAGAGAAACTCATAAAAGACAGTCAAAAATTAGTCTATCCACGGTGGAAAGTGTTTTTTGATATTCTTCTAATAATTGGATTTTTATTCATACTAACTAAAATAGTCATTGTAATAGGTAATAAATTATTTGATTTAAACATCGTGTTCTTACAAAGTTCTTTGTTATTTCAAATTATACCGTTTTTCATGACGATCATTGGGGCAATTGGCAGTGAATCTCTAGCCAAAAAATACAAATAATCATTTTGGTTTTAGCATTATGCACTAATTATATAGGAAAGTCCCTTCAAACTAGTCTGAAGGGGCTTTTTCATTATATTTCTTCATTCAATTAAATGGCCCTAATGTGGAATAAAAAAAAGATCCTGCATACATAGCAGGATCTTTAATCAACAACCATAATAACGCTCTAGCCTTACTCCACAGTTACTGATTTCGCCAAGTTACGAGGTTTATCAACGTCGCAGCGACGGTGTAATGCCGCATAGTAGCTAATCAACTGTAATGGCACTACTGAAACGAGTGGTGTTAAGTATTCATTGACATGCGGGATGATTAGACGGTCGCCGTCTTCATCTACGCCAGCCATTGCGATAATACATGGGTAAGCGCCACGTGCAGCTACCTCTTTCACATTGCCGCGAATATTTAATGCTACCGCTTCCTGTGTGACAAGGGCGAATACTGGTGTACCTTCTTCAATTAAGGCAATTGTACCGTGTTTTAGTTCGCCACCTGCAAAGCCCTCTGCTTGAATATATGAGATTTCTTTAAGTTTTAAAGCACCTTCAAGACTTACGCAGAAATCAATGTTACGACCGATGAAGAACGCATTGCGTGCAATTTTCAAATAGTCTTCTGCTATATCTTCTAACACATCTTTTGAATCGATAATTGTTTGAATACCGTTTGCTGCAATTGCAAGTTCCTGTTTCAAATCAAATTCTAACCCTTTACCACTTGCTTTTGCTGTCACATATGCTGTTACTGCAAGTACTGCTACTTGAGCTACATATGCTTTTGTAGAAGCTACCGCGATTTCTGGACCTGCGTGTAATAATAGCGTATGGTCTGCTTCGCGTGATAGCGTAGAACCAGGTACGTTCGTAATTGTTAATGTTGGGTAGCCTAGCTCTTTAATTTTCACAAGCACTTGGCGGCTATCCGCTGTTTCACCTGATTGTGTAATGAAAATGAATAGCGGTTTTTCTGATAGTAATGGCATATTGTAGCCGAATTCACTTGAAATATGAACTTCAACAGGAATGCCTGCCATTTTCTCAAAGTATTGTTTACCGATTAAACCTGCATGATAGCTTGTGCCAGCAGCGATAATGTATAAACGATCTGCAGCTTGCAATGCTTGTAAAATGTCTGCATCAATTGTTAAATCGCCATTTTCGCCTTCGTATGCTTGGATGATTTTACGGATAACTGTTGGCTGTTCATCCATTTCCTTTAACATATAGTGAGGGTACGTACCTTTTTCAATATCGCTCATATCAAGCTCTGCTGTATATGGTGCACGCTCTACTACTGTGCCGTCTAATTTTGTAATTTCAACACTGCCTTTGTGTACGATTACAACTTCCTTATCGTGTAATTCCACAAATTGGTCTGTCACTTGTAACATTGCCATTGCATCTGACGCAACTACGTTAAAGCCTTCACCTACACCTACAAGAAGTGGTGATTTGTTTTTCGCTACGAAAATTGTGTCTGCCGCTTCAGCATCTAACAATGCAAGTGCATAAGAACCATGTAATAGTGATAATGTTTTGCGGAATGCTTCTGCTGTTTGCAGTCCGTCTTTCACAAATAGCTCCACTAACTGCACGATAACTTCTGTATCTGTGTCAGACTTCATAGGAATGCCTTTTAAATATGTTTTTTGTAATAAATGATAGTTTTCGATAACACCATTATGCACAATCGTAAAACGACCTGATGTACTTTGGTGAGGGTGAGCGTTTAAACGGTTTGGGACACCATGAGTTGCCCAACGTGTATGACCAATCCCAACTTTTGCCGCAACGTCCTCGTCTACTGCCTCACGTAAGTCAGCAATACGACCTTTTTCTTTGAAGATTGTTACGCCCTCTTCATTGCGTACAGCAATACCTGCTGAGTCATAGCCACGGTATTCCAGCTTCTCTAACCCTTTTAATAAAATTTCCTTTGCATCTGATTCACCAATATATCCTACAATTCCACACATAATTACTTTTCCTCCGATATTGTCATATTGACGCAATGACAAACTAGACCTCAGCCTATCGACATTTTTTCAGTGGGCGTAAACCGTACCACTTATTTTCATCTCAAAAATAAGCATACTTATGCGCGCACATCCTCGTACTATTTTAGCCATCTAAAATAGTGCTTCGCTTCGATATGTGAAGTTTTCCTATTTATCTATTGCTTTACTTATACCTTCTCCATTTTCTGTACATTCAATCACTTAAATGCTTTCAAAATGAAAAATGACAATCGGGTATGTCGATCGGGAGGCATCCGCCGAATTTTCGATAAACCTCCACCTCGTCTGCTGAAGATGTCTTCGTCCAATTTCCTCAGCTCAGGCGCTATAATTGTTTTCCGATTTATGTGCAATCTTTCCTCCTTTTGCACTTACTAAGCGGACATGGTTTAACCAAGCCGTCAGCTTCTCCATAATACTCAATCATATGCTATTCGTCAAATTTTCGTTATAAAAACTTCTTCATTTCCTCTTTTTTTAAGACGAATTTTAGCGCAAAGACGTAAAAAATAAGCATTATGCGTATATAGATTAAACGCGTAATTTTATAAAGCAGCATAAAACGTAAGACACAACATGGATTACCTGTTGCATCTTACGTTAAAAGTGCTTAGAGGGCCTTATAATTAACTCTCTTTACTTGCAAGTAATTTCACAATTTCTCGATTAAATGCTGGTAAGTCTTTCGGTGTACGACTTGTGACTAATTGCTTTTGACAAACAAATACTTCTTCGTCATGGAAATTAGCACCTGCATTTTCTAAGTCCACCTGAATAGACTTATAACCTGTCGCATCACGCCCGTTTAGCGTCTTCGCTGTAATTAGAAGCTGTGGTCCGTGACAAATTGCAAAGGTTGGCTTCATGTCGTCCATAAACGTTTTGACAAAGGCTACAATACGATCATCTGCACGTAAGATATCTGGTGAAAAGCCACCTGGAATGAACAATGCATCGAATTCTGAAGCTTTGACTTCATCAATACCTTTATCGATTTTTACTTGTTCTCCATGTTTACCTTTTACTGCTTTTCCTGCCTCAGTATCAATTGTGACTAGCTCATGACCTGCTGCTTCTAACGCTTCCTTAGGACTTGTGTACTCTACATCTTCAAACATATCTGTTATTACTGTTGCTATTTTAGCCATATTCAATAAAACACCCCTTGTTGTTATTGTGACTCAATAGTATTGTTCCCTCCCCTATCTATTTCAAACATAAAAAAACTCAATCTCTCATTATTTGAGAGATCGAGTGAACTAACTATTATTCAGTTAAACCCATTTCCGTACGTACTACATTTGCAATACGTTCTACATAACGTTCACAGTCCGCTTCAGTAGCTGCTTCCACCATTACACGAACTAGTGGCTCTGTACCAGAAGGGCGAACTAAAATGCGACCGTTACCAGCCATTTCTGTTTCCACTTCCGCAATTACGGCTGCAACTTTTGCATTTTCTGTCACTGCATGCTTGTCTGTTACACGTACATTGACTAAACGTTGTGGGAAAATCGTCATTTCTGCTGCAAGCTCCGATAGTTTTTTCCCAGTAGCTTTCATAATATTGACAAGTTGAATACCTGTTAACAGGCCATCACCTGTTGTATTGAAATCTAAGAAAACAATATGGCCTGATTGCTCGCCACCTAGGTTGTATTCATTGGCACGCATTTCTTCTACAACGTAACGATCACCTACAGCAGTTTGTACACTGTGCATCTCGTTTTCTTCAACAGCCTTGTAGAAGCCCATATTACTCATCACCGTAGAGACAATCGTTTGTTTTTTCAAACGACCGACTGCATTTAAGTGCTTACCAATGATAAACATAATTTGGTCGCCATCAACGATTTTACCTTTTTCATCTACTGCGATTAGGCGGTCTCCATCACCATCAAATGCTAAACCAACATCCGCACCCTTTTCAGTCACAAAAGCTGCAAGACCCTCTGGATGTGTTGAGCCAACACCGTCATTAATGTTAAGACCAGTTGGTGAAGCACCCATTGTAGAAATGTCTGCTTCTAAGTCAGCAAATAAATGAGTCGCAAGTGATGATGTTGCACCATGTGCGCAATCTAGTGCTACATGAATGCCATCAAATTCTTCATCTACCGTTTGCTTTAAGTATTGGATATACTTTTGTCCACCTTCGAAATAGTCACTTACAATACCTAAATCTGCACCAATTGGACGTGGTAATGTATCTTCTGGTGCATCAAGAATTGCTTCGATTTCTGCTTCTTGTGCATCAGTTAGTTTGAAACCATCTGGACCGAAAAATTTAATGCCATTATCGGCAACTGGGTTATGTGAAGCTGAAATCATGACGCCTGCATCTGCACTCATAATTCGGGAAAGATAAGCTACACCTGGTGTTGAAATGACACCAAGACGCATTACCTCTACGCCGATTGACAATAGTCCAGCTACTAGTGCACCTTCAAGCATTTCGCCTGAAATACGTGTGTCACGACCAATTAATACCTTTGGACGCCCTGTTGCATCCTTCGTTAAAACATAGCCACCTACGCGGCCTAGTTTAAATGCAAATTCCGGTGTTAATTCACTATTCGCGACGCCACGGACGCCATCTGTTCCAAAATATTTACCCATTTTAATTGTTCTCTCCTTCAATGCAAGACGACCGCATCATGCTTGTTTCCTGCGGACAATCGGACGGCTCGTCTGCTTACTTTTGGAAAAGTCTTTTTCATTCATGTAGTAGTAGTTAGGCCTCTCTAACTATCTTTCAGAGGCTCTATGGCTCCAAGCTTTTCGTACTCAGGCATTGTTCGTTTAAGCTAATAAAATTGCTCTTGCGCTCATGCTAGCCTGGGCCACACTTGTTTGTTAGCATTTTTAAATATGCTAGAAAGCACGATTTGTTGAGACAGGAAATCTCTAATGAATCAAGTTAAAATTATAGTCAGTTATTGTTTAAGAATCAATATCTTCTTCTGTACCAGAATCAGGATTTGGTTCTTCAGGTTTTGTCTCTTCAGGTTTTGTTTCAGCATTTGTAGGTGTTTCTTTATCTACCTTATCCACCTTGTCTTCCTTGTCGGCTGCTTTACCTACCTTTGTAACATCTGCTTTAATTTTAATTTTTTGTTCAGATACTTTAGTCGCACCATCTGGTAATTTTACCTCAAATTCATACGTTTTTGATTCGGTAATTTTTGATAAATCAATCTCAACAGGTATTGCGGTTAAAACATCAATAATTGATTTTTTCCCATATAGCTTCAGTGCAGGCGTACCAAGGGTTAATTGGTTTATAGTAATACCTTCTGCTGCTTTACCTGTTTCCTTTATCGAGACTGGTAGTTCTTTGCTATATTCTGCAATATCTACCCGTACTTTTACTTTTTCTGGTTCTATCGTCACATCTAATTTATTCAAATCCCGATCTAACACTTTAACTGCCGCTTCTTGAGAGAAGGACTGTTTCAAACCTTGTTCACCCGTTACAGTTGCTTTCACATAACTAATGCTCTCAATTACACTTTTTGCACCTGTTACAAATACTGTCGCTGGGTTGGCAGACATCCCTTTTAGATAATATCCTTCATCAATTAAACGGTTATTCATTTCAGGATCGACACGGAACTCTTGTGTGACTTTTTCCTCAATATTTACATTCACTGTTGCTGGGTCAAGTGTCACTTGCAACTTATCAGATATATTCTCATATTGAAGTTGCACATTATGTTGACCAATTAATAAGTCATTTAAGTCAACAAATATTGAGAAATCCTTCACTAACTTTGTATTTAAAGCAATTTGTTTTGGTCCTTTAATCGTAACATTAACTGTTTTCGGAATCCCCGTTACAATAAGATTATCGTCATCATAATAAACCTCTACGGGTACGTCTCGAATCACTTCCATCTGTTCATTCGTTGCCGATTTATTAGTAGAAGATAATTCAGTCCTAACAGAGAAAAATAATAAGCACGCTAGAAAAAGCGCAATGATTCGCAATACCCAAGGGCTATCCATCATTTTATCCATTCTTTTTCCCCCTCCAAGTCAACTTAGAGGCTGCATTCGATTCTTGCGCTGATCCGAACCACATTTTACGTAACAGTGTTTCGAATTCCTCTAGAGAAAGATTGCGATGTAGATTACCGTTTAACGTAATACTAATCGCTCCCGTTTCCTCGGATACAACAATCGTAATCGCGTCTGTTACCTCACTAAGCCCAAGAGCGGCACGATGTCGTGTTCCTAGTTCTTTCGAAATAAACGGACTTTCAGAAAGTGGTAAGTAACAAGCCGCTGCTGTTACCTTATCTTTCTGCATAATGACAGCCCCATCATGAAGTGGTGTATTCGGTATGAAAATATTAATAAGTAATTCAGATGAAACTTCTGCATTTAAAGCAATACCCGTTTCAATATATTCATTCAGGCCTGTGTCTTTTTCAATAGAAATTAACGCACCAATACGACGTTTAGCCATATAACTAACAGATTTCTTCATTGCCTCAATCAGTCTAGTTTGCTCTTCTTCTTCTTGGCTTGTTGAACGTTGGAACAACTTGCCTCGACCAATTTGCTCAAGACCACGTCTGATTTCAGGCTGGAAGATGATAATAATCGCCAAGAAACCAAACTCGATTACTTGCTTAAGCATCCATCCTAATGTTTCTAACCCCAAAAAGTCTGTTGCAATGCGTGCAATAATAATGACGAAAATGCCTTTTAATAATTGGACAGCTTTCGTCCCTTTAATGAGGGTTAAAATTTTATAAACAACGTACCAAACGAGCAGTACATCTATGAAGTTAATAACAATATTCACTGGTGTTAAATCCGTGAATTGTTCGATAATTTGCACGTGGCATCCCCCACTTTTCATTGCGAATCCATATACATTTAAGTATAGCACATTCTTTTCAAATGTAACTTTTTTCAAAAGAAAAGTCTACCCATATGAGTAGACTTTTCATCCTCTCCCGTGCACTACCATGTAGGACGTATAGAGTTCTATTTAGTTTCTTTTTCCTCAAATGTCATTGCAGCCTTAACGGAATTTTTGATAGTATACCATAACCATTCAAACGCTTCGTCTATTTCCTCTATCTTACCTGAAACGACTGCGGAAGATGCCATATACTGGCCATTAATAATCGTTACATCGCCATCTACTTCACCCTCAACAATTAAGTCGCCATTTTTAACGACAATATCGCCTTTAACAACTTCACCTTTTGGCACTATAACCGTTTGTCCCTCTACAACTAGGTTTGGTTGTTTGGTAACAGAGAAATGCTGATCATCCATAAAGTTCCCCAATAAAGTAGCACTCATAAATAAACAGAAGACTGCTGCCGCAACAAATAACGGGTGACGGCGAATCCATTTTTGCATACCTACACGACTTTTTGGTTTCGGTAAACGAGCCATCACCGCAGCTTCAAAATCTGGAGGTGCTGTAATATGGGAAGCACTCTTCACAAAGGCGATCGTCTCACTCAATTCTTGCATTAATTGCTTGCAATCACCGCATGAATGCAAATGTTGTTTCAACTCTTGTTCATGCTCACGACTAATGTCACCGTCTAAGTAATCATGCATATAATCTATAATATGCTCTGGACAAATATTCATGATGCTCCCCCTCCTACAGATTGTTTAATTGCTTTCGTAATGCTTCACGTCCGCGGTGAATCCTCGTTTTCACTGTCCCAAGAGGCATATCCAAAATTTCACTAATTTCTTGTAACGATAATTCTTCAATATATTTCAATACTATAACTGAACGATATTTATCCGGCAAACGTCCAATCTCATATTGAATGCGATCTTGTAGCTCCATCTGCTCTAACTGCTCTTCTGGTAGCTGGTCGTCTGCTGCAATTTGTGAATACATATCCAGCCCTTCTGTACCAGCTACCTCCGCATCTAAATAATAATCCGGCTTTTTCTTTCTAATACGGTCTATACAGAGGTTCGTCGCGATGCGATAAAGCCACGTCGAAAATTTTCTTTTTTGATCAAAAGTATGCAAATTCATATATGCACGAACAAACGCTTCTTGTGCAATATCCTCAGATTCTTGCTTGTTTCCTAACATTCGGTAGCATACTTGGTACAGTTTGTGCTGATAGAGACTCACAATATCGGCAAATGCGTTTTGATCGCCTTTAAGCACTTGTTTTATTCTCTTATTTACTAACGCATCCATTGTGTTTACTTCTCCACCTTTACAACTGTCTTATACTATACGGCCCGACTATAAGAAAAGTTTCAATTTATATTCAATTATAACAAAAGATTTTTATCCAATGTGGTGATAAACAATATTTTCACAATTTGGAATTAAACTAGTGTCTCACCGAATAAAGAACCGATTAATGCGACAGCGACATCTGCAGTTTTATTTTTTTCATCTAGTATTGGATTTACCTCAACAAATTCAGCAGATGTTAGCATGCCTGATTCTTGTAGCATTTCCATCGCTAAATGGCTTTCTCGGTATGTTATGCCACCAGGCACTGGCGTACCTACTCCTGGTGTATAAAGTGGATCTAGACCATCTAAGTCTAACGATAAATGTAAGCCATCTACGTTACGTTCTTTTAAATAAGCAATAGCATCTTCCATTACACGCGTCATTCCAAGGCGATCTACTTCATGCATTGTATATACTTTAATTCCTTGCTGGCGAATTAGCTCACGTTCACCAGGATCTACTGAACGCGCTCCAATTATAATTACATTTTCAGGTTTAACTTTTGGTGCAAAATTACGAATTTGCACAAGGCGCTCATGACCTAAGCCAATGCTAACAGCAAGTGGCATACCATGGATATTACCAGATGGAGTAGTATCTGGTGTATTAAGATCTGCATGTGCATCAAACCAAATAACACCTAAGTTTTTAAAATGCTCACCAAGTCCTGCAAGTGTACCGATTGCAATACTATGATCCCCACCAAAAACAAGCGGGAATTTTTTCTGTTCTAATGCTTCATGTACTTGATTTGCTAATGACGTACTAACATCTACAACTTCTTCTAAATTTAATAGCTGTTTATCAATTTCCTTACTCTCTTGTACTTGACTAACAAGAATATCTCCCTGATCCTCTACCTTGTGACCAATTGCCTCTAATCGCTCAACAACACCCGCATAACGGATTGCACTTGGCCCCATATCAACCCCTCTTCGTGTTTGACCGTAATCTGTTGGAACTCCAATAATTGATACTTGATGTTTATTCATTATTTTATACCCCCTATTCTTAATAAGACTATTGTAAAGCCTACAATGTACTTGGCTCAACCTAACAGAAATACGTATATTTATACATTTTAAAATAACAAAAAAAATCTCCTGCTGTTTTCAGCAAGAGATTAGTATCTGTAGTTAATGTTACACTTTTGAATTTGAATTATAGAAAAGTGAGCCATGAAGGACTCGAACCTTCGACCCTCTGATTAAAAGTCAGATGCTCTACCAACTGAGCTAATGGCTCATAAAAGAAAAATGGCTGGGGTACCTGGATTCGAACCAGGGCATGACGGAATCAAAATCCGTTGCCTTACCGCTTGGCTATACCCCATTCATTCATATAAATAAAACTGGTGGAGGGGGACGGATTCGAACCGCCGAACCCTAAGGAGCGGATTTACAGTCCGCCGCGTTTAGCCACTTCGCTACCCCTCCGAAAAAACACTATATGGTGGAGGATGACGGGCTCGAACCGCCGACCCTCTGCTTGTAAGGCAGATGCTCTCCCAGCTGAGCTAATCCTCCATAGAAACAGGTGTTTTTTTCTTCACAGTTTATTTATCTTTTTAAGCCTTTGCATTACTACGATGCTTAGAAAATGGTGACCCCTACGGGATTCGAACCCGTGTTACCGCCGTGAAAGGGCGGTGTCTTAACCGCTTGACCAAGGGGCCATTTATTATGTCTCAAACAAGACAAGATTTATATTAACATCATTTTCAATATGATGCAAGCCTTTTTTAAAATAATTTCTTTTTAAATATAATATGTAGTTAAAAAAGGGCAAAAAAATGGCTCCGAAGGCAGGACTCGAACCTGCGACAACCTGATTAACAGTCAGGTGCTACTACCAACTGAGCTACTTCGGAACAATACTATTCAATTTGGTTTTAACAACCTCTTAAGTACATTTATTATTATAGCAAGCATTCTAAATTATGCAATACTTTTTTAAAAAAAATTATTTAATTTATTGCATAATTTTTAACTTGTAGGTAATAAAGCATAATAGTTCTCTATTAAATCTAATATTTCTATTTTGCGCATCAAATATTCTTGCTGTATATTATTGTAATTGCTAAAATAAAAATAGTTTTAAGAATTTTCTATTAAATTAGTTTTGGGGAGGAATGTTCATATATGGTAACAAATGATTTAATTGCACCTGAACTTTATAACATCACAGAGGAATTAGAGAAGTTTTCCCAAGATAGTGATCGTCAAGCTATAAGATGGCTAGATACGAAACAAAATCGCCGCACAATTTCATATGCTGACCTTATTCAAAAAATGAACCAATACGCGAATGCCTTTACAGAGAGAGGACTTCAAAAAGGTGATCGTGTACTAGTGATTATCCCACGTCTACCAGAAGCATATTTTGTTTTCCTCGGTTGTTTAAAGGCGGGAATCGTTCCTATCTCTTGTTCAGAGATGTTACGTGCAAGTGATTTAGAATATCGTATGGAACACTCTTCTGCAAACGCAGTGATTGCCTACGAGGCTTTTACTAGCGAGGTTGATCAAATTACTTCTTCTGTTGCCGCTTTAAACAATAAATTAGTCATTGGCAATGCTACAAGCAATTGGGTGTCTTTAGATGCATTAGCTGATAAGCAACCTACAAGCTTTACGGCTGTAGCTACAAAACGCGATGATATGGCATTTCTTTCTTATACTTCAGGAACAACGGGTAAACCAAAAGGAGTAGTTCACTCTCATGGCTGGGGTTATGCACATATTCGAACAGCAGCTTCCAAATGGCTTTGTGTACGCGAAGGTGATCTCGTATGGGCGACTGCAGCACCAGGTTGGCAAAAATGGATCTGGAGTCCATTTTTATCAACAATCATGTTAGGGGCAACTGCTTTCGTCTATCATGGAAGTTTTGATCCTCATACGTATCTCCAGCTTCTTCAGGACGAAAAAGTGAATGTTCTTTGCTGTACACCTACTGAATATCGTATTATGGCAAAGATTGATAATCTAAAAGATTACAATTTAGTCTCATTAAGAAGTGCCGTTTCTGCTGGTGAGCCGTTAAATCGTCCAGTAATTGAAACATTTATGAAAAATTTTGGCCTTAAAGTACGTGATGGCTATGGACAAACAGAAAATACTTTATTAATTGGTACACTTGAAAACACCGAATTACGCCCTGGCTCTATGGGTGTTCCTACGCCAGGAAATATTGTACGTATTATTGACCATGAGGGCAATGAGGCACCTGTAGGAGAAGTTGGAGATATCGCTGTCCATAAATCTTCACCAGCTCTATTCAAAGAGTATTATCGTGAACCTGAACGCACACAAGCTGCTTTTAGAGGTGATTGGTATATTACAGGTGACCAAGCAAAATGCGATGAAGATGGTTACTTCTGGTTTGAAGGACGTGGTGATGATATTATTATTTCTTCAGGCTATACAATTGGTCCGTTTGAAGTAGAGGATGCTTTAAATAAGCATGAAGCTGTACAAGAATGTGCTGTTGTCGCTGCACCAGATGAAATTAGAGGGCATATTGTAAAAGCATTTGTAATCTTACGTGAGAGCTTCCGAGACCATGATGAGGAACAACTAACGAAAGAGCTTCAGGAGCACGTTAAAGCATTAACAGCGCCTTACAAATATCCTCGCAGTATTGTCTTTATCGATGAGCTGCCAAAAACAACATCAGGAAAGATTCGACGTGTGGAGCTACGTGCTATAACTGTTTAATTAATTAAAAGACATTTCACCTATCAGGTGAAATGTCTTTTTTCTATTTTATCTCAGTTAAATTAATTTTATAGAAATAAAAAAAGCCACTACTGAGTGTATCAGCAGCGACTTTTTGCGCCTAGCGACGTCCTACTCTCACAGGGGGAAGCCCCCAACTACCATCGGCGCTAAAGAGCTTAACTTCCGTGTTCGGTATGGGAACGGGTGTGACCTCTTTGCCATCATCACTAGACTATGTTCGGCTTTCAATATACATCGTATCTTGAAACCCTCTTAATTGAAAGATGTTGTTCTTTCAAAACTGGATAAACGGTTCATTGAATGTTTCAAACTTTTTTGGTTAAGTCCTCGATCGATTAGTATTCGTCAGCTCCATGTGTCACCACACTTCCACCTCGAACCTATCTACCTCATCGTCTTTGAGGGATCTTACTTACTTGCGTAATGGGAAATCTCATCTTGAGGGGGGCTTCATGCTTAGATGCTTTCAGCACTTATCCCGTCCACACATAGCTACCCAGCGATGCCTTTGGCAAGACAACTGGTACACCAGCGGTGTGTCCATCCCGGTCCTCTCGTACTAAGGACAGCTCCTCTCAAATTTCCTACGCCCACGACGGATAGGGACCGAACTGTCTCACGACGTTCTGAACCCAGCTCGCGTACCGCTTTAATGGGCGAACAGCCCAACCCTTGGGACCGACTACAGCCCCAGGATGCGATGAGCCGACATCGAGGTGCCAAACCTCCCCGTCGATGTGGACTCTTGGGGGAGATAAGCCTGTTATCCCCGGGGTAGCTTTTATCCGTTGAGCGATGGCCCTTCCATGCGGAACCACCGGATCACTAAGCCCGTCTTTCGACCCTGCTCGACTTGTAGGTCTCGCAGTCAAGCTCCCTTGTGCCTTTACACTCTACGAATGATTTCCAACCATTCTGAGGGAACCTTTGGGCGCCTCCGTTACCTTTTAGGAGGCGACCGCCCCAGTCAAACTGTCCGCCTGACACTGTCTCCTGCCCCGCTAAGGGGCATGGGTTAGAATTTCAATACAACCAGGGTAGTATCCCACCGACGCCTCCTTCGAAGCTGGCGCTCCGAGATCTCTGGCTCCTACCTATCCTGTACAAGTTGTACCAAAATTCAATATCAGGCTACAGTAAAGCTCCACGGGGTCTTTCCGTCCTGTCGCGGGTAACCTGCATCTTCACAGGTACTATAATTTCACCGAGTCTCTCGTTGAGACAGTGCCCAGATCGTTACGCCTTTCGTGCGGGTCGGAACTTACCCGACAAGGAATTTCGCTACCTTAGGACCGTTATAGTTACGGCCGCCGTTTACTGGGGCTTCAATTCGCAGCTTCGCTTGCGCTAACCACTCCTCTTAACCTTCCAGCACCGGGCAGGCGTCAGCCCCTATACGTCACCTTACGGTTTTGCAGAGACCTGTGTTTTTGCTAAACAGTCGCCTGGGCCTATTCACTGCGGCTCTCGTGCGCTTGCACGCTCAAGAGCACCCCTTCTCCCGAAGTTACGGGGTCATTTTGCCGAGTTCCTTAACGAGAGTTCTCTCGCACACCTTAGGATTCTCTCCTCGACTACCTGTGTCGGTTTGCGGTACGGGCACCTCTCACCTCGATAGAGGCTTTTCTTGGCAGTGTGAAATCAGGAACTTCGTCCATACGGACTCGCCATCACAGCTCAACGTTACAGTGTGCGGATTTGCCTACACACACGCCTTACTGCTTGGACGCGCACAACCAACGGCGCGCTTACCCTATCCTACTGCGTCCCCCCATTTCTCAAACGGTGAGGAGGTGGTACAGGAATATCAACCTGTTGTCCATCGCCTACGCCTATCGGCCTCGGCTTAGGTCCCGACTAACCCTGAGCGGACGAGCCTTCCTCAGGAAACCTTAGTCATACGGTGGACGGGATTCTCACCCGTCTTTCGCTACTCATACCGGCATTCTCACTTCTAAGCGCTCCACCAGTCCTTCCGGTCTGACTTCAACGCACTTAGAACGCTCTCCTACCACTGACATCGTAGATGTCAATCCACAGCTTCGGTGAATCGTTTAGCCCCGATACATTTTCGGCGCAGCGTCACTCGACCAGTGAGCTATTACGCACTCTTTAAATGATGGCTGCTTCTAAGCCAACATCCTGGTTGTCTGTGCAACGCCACATCCTTTTCCACTTAACGATTACTTTGGGACCTTAGCTGGTGGTCTGGGCTGTTTCCCTTTTGACTACGGATCTTATCACTCGCAGTCTGACTCCCGTGTATAAATATCTGGCATTCGGAGTTTGTCTGAATTCGGTAAACCGGGATGGCCCCCTAGTCCAAACAGTGCTCTACCTCCAGTATTCTCATCACGAGGCTAGCCCTAAAGCTATTTCGGAGAGAACCAGCTATCTCCAAGTTCGATTGGAATTTCTCCGCTACCCACACCTCATCCCCGCACTTTTCAACGTGCGTGGGTTCGGGCCTCCAGTAAGTGTTACCTCACCTTCACCCTGGACATGGGTAGATCACCTGGTTTCGGGTCTACGACCACGTACTAATTCGCCCTATTCAGACTCGCTTTCGCTGCGGCTCCGCCTTCTAAAGCTTAACCTCGCACGTAATCGTAACTCGCCGGTTCATTCTACAAAAGGCACGCTATCACCCATTAACGGGCTCTAACTACTTGTAGGCACACGGTTTCAGGATCTCTTTCACTCCCCTTCCGGGGTGCTTTTCACCTTTCCCTCACGGTACTGGTTCACTATCGGTCACTAGGTAGTATTTAGCCTTGGGAGATGGTCCTCCCGGATTCCGACGGAATTTCACGTGTTCCGCCGTACTCAGGATCCACTCTGGAGGGAACGAACTTTCGACTACAGGGCTTTTACCTGCTCTGGCGGACCTTTCCAAGTCGCTTCATCTAACTCATTCCTTTGTAACTCCGTATAGAGTGTCCTACAACCCCAAGAGGCAAGCCTCTTGGTTTGGGCTCTTCCCGTTTCGCTCGCCGCTACTCAGGGAATCGATTTTTCTTTCTCTTCCTCCAGGTACTTAGATGTTTCAGTTCCCTGGGTCTGCCTTCAAGACGCTATGTATTCACGTCAAGATACTACGCGATTAAACGTAGTGGGTTCCCCCATTCGGAAATCTCCGGATCAAAGCTCACTTACAGCTCCCCGAAGCATATCGGTGTTAGTGCCGTCCTTCTTCGGCTCCTAGTGCCAAGGCATTCGCCGTGCGCCCTTAATAACTTAACCTACAGCTTCCGATATACATCGTAATACAGCGTCAGCTTCATTCGTTCAATCAGTCACGTACGAAAGTACGCTCCTTCACTCACTCAATCGCTTCCTTGTCTTACTCGTATCTCGAAACCTTTTAATGTTATTAAGCCTATAAAAAAACTTAAAAAATAAATGTGTTTGTTACAATTTCAATGTCGTTTTATCCAGTTTTCAAAGAACAAGTTTTGAAGTGTTTCATCTAATGATGAACCTTCAAAACTGAACGCAAAACGTAATCTTACAAACCCAAGGTTTGTATTCCGAAAATATCCTTAGAAAGGAGGTGATCCAGCCGCACCTTCCGATACGGCTACCTTGTTACGACTTCACCCCAATCATCTATCCCACCTTCGGCGGCTGGCTCCAAAAGGTTACCTCACCGACTTCGGGTGTTACAAACTCTCGTGGTGTGACGGGCGGTGTGTACAAGGCCCGGGAACGTATTCACCGCGGCATGCTGATCCGCGATTACTAGCGATTCCGGCTTCATGTAGGCGAGTTGCAGCCTACAATCCGAACTGAGAACGACTTTATCGGATTAGCTCCCTCTCGCGAGTTGGCAACCGTTTGTATCGTCCATTGTAGCACGTGTGTAGCCCAGGTCATAAGGGGCATGATGATTTGACGTCATCCCCACCTTCCTCCGGTTTGTCACCGGCAGTCACCTTAGAGTGCCCAACTAAATGATGGCAACTAAGATCAAGGGTTGCGCTCGTTGCGGGACTTAACCCAACATCTCACGACACGAGCTGACGACAACCATGCACCACCTGTCACCGTTGTCCCCGAAGGGAAAACCATATCTCTACAGTGGTCAACGGGATGTCAAGACCTGGTAAGGTTCTTCGCGTTGCTTCGAATTAAACCACATGCTCCACCGCTTGTGCGGGCCCCCGTCAATTCCTTTGAGTTTCAGTCTTGCGACCGTACTCCCCAGGCGGAGTGCTTAATGCGTTAGCTGCAGCACTAAGGGGCGGAAACCCCCTAACACTTAGCACTCATCGTTTACGGCGTGGACTACCAGGGTATCTAATCCTGTTTGCTCCCCACGCTTTCGCGCCTCAGTGTCAGTTACAGACCAGATAGTCGCCTTCGCCACTGGTGTTCCTCCAAATCTCTACGCATTTCACCGCTACACTTGGAATTCCACTATCCTCTTCTGCACTCAAGTCTCCCAGTTTCCAATGACCCTCCACGGTTGAGCCGTGGGCTTTCACATCAGACTTAAGAAACCACCTGCGCGCGCTTTACGCCCAATAATTCCGGACAACGCTTGCCACCTACGTATTACCGCGGCTGCTGGCACGTAGTTAGCCGTGGCTTTCTAATAAGGTACCGTCAAGGTACAGCCAGTTACTACTGTACTTGTTCTTCCCTTACAACAGAGTTTTACGAACCGAAATCCTTCTTCACTCACGCGGCGTTGCTCCATCAGGCTTTCGCCCATTGTGGAAGATTCCCTACTGCTGCCTCCCGTAGGAGTCTGGGCCGTGTCTCAGTCCCAGTGTGGCCGATCACCCTCTCAGGTCGGCTACGCATCGTTGCCTTGGTGAGCCGTTATCTCACCAACTAGCTAATGCGCCGCGGGCCCATCCTATAGCGACAGCCGAAACCGTCTTTCAGAATTGTCTCATGAGAGACAAAAGATTATTCGGTATTAGCCCCGGTTTCCCGGAGTTATCCCAAACTATAGGGTAGGTTGCCCACGTGTTACTCACCCGTCCGCCGCTAACGTCAAAGGAGCAAGCTCCTTATCTGTCCGCTCGACTTGCATGTATTAGGCACGCCGCCAGCGTTCGTCCTGAGCCAGGATCAAACTCTCCATAAAAGAAATTTGATTAGCTCAAATTGTTTTGCTGGCATCAATTTTGATGTCCAAAATTTTGTTTCGTCCGCTAACGAAGTTAGCTACTAAAAACTATATTGATTACGTTTTGCTTGTTCAGTTTTCAAGGTTCATTTTGTTTCGTTTGTCGCGTCATCTCTTGGCGACTTATACATAATAACATCGATTAATCATGAAAGTCAACACAAAATCATAAGTTTTTTTAAGGAGTTTATTTTTATGTTTAAAATTATAGAAATGGGGTTTTAAATATGCTTCGTAAAACGTTGGTATCACTGGTTGTCATAGGAATATTGTTTATCTTTATTAAACCAATTAATTCTACGATGATTTCTGTATTTAATATTGCTAACGCACCAACGGTTGTAACAAAAGGGCA
The DNA here is from genome assembly GCF_015999545.1 of Lysinibacillus sp. JNUCC-52. Classification (NCBI taxonomy): domain Bacteria; kingdom Bacillati; phylum Bacillota; class Bacilli; order Caryophanales; family Bacillaceae; genus Lysinibacillus; species Lysinibacillus sp. JNUCC-52. The sequence continues at coordinate 3,000,242 of NZ_CP065546.1, read as the reverse complement.
TTATGGCACTTCACTTATTGTCGAAATTTCTTTTTCTGATGATAAACTTTTAGATTGGCTTAAAAATGTAAAAGGACCTTATCCGCTCCTTCTTTTAGATGCGGCATGGATTGAGCGATCACCTGAGCATATAAAAGTAATTCAAGAACGAAAACTACCTACAGGATTATTAGGTCCCGAAGATTCAGTAGAAGAACCAATTGATATTGCATTACTACAAAAAGATGTGAGTACTTATGAAAAATATTTAAAGACCACACCGCTTTGGTTTGCTACACGAAATCATCAGTATTCTCAGGATTTACAAAAAAGCTTATTTCAGAAGCAAATAAATATACTTTCTCCTTCACTCATTTGGCAAGGAGAAAAAACACCCGAATTACAAAAAGGCGATTTTTTATTTCTCCCTTTACATCAAGACACTAAGGTTACTTTTAAAGAGTTAAATACATTATTGCAACAAAATAAATTTATGTCGATTGAAGAAAATATATTCGGTTACTCAGTACAATCTAAAAAAACTCCATAATAAAAGTAGCCTCAACATATTTGAGGCTACTCATTTTTCATAATAACTATGCATTTTTCGCCTGATTAAGGCGCGCTTTACGACGTTCTTCTAATTTTTTGCGATCTTCATCGGATTTTGCATTGTATTTTGGTAATACTAATAATTGATATGCATTTACAGCTAGTAATGGAAATAACAATAGTGCAACATATTCGTTAATATTTTCATCGCGTCCCATTAAAGCGATTGTCCACTCTAATGTTGTAATAACAATCATAAAAAATAATGCAGACACTAGAACATGTTTTTTTCCTGTCATTTTAACTTTTTGTACAGCTGTTGCAATAGAAGCGAATATTAACACAATTAACAGCCCTAAATAGAATACCCAGCTTTGTCCATCCTTTACACCTGGTACAAAACGGAAGAACACAATATCAAATACGGTAATAACAATTAATAATAGCTGTACCCAATTCCATAAAGTTAGTGTTCTAAAGATGTTAACACCTACTTGATGAAGTGTTAAATAGGCGAAAAATCCAGCTTGTGCAATAACACTCATTGTAAAACCTAAAAATACCATCCATAAAAGCCCGGCGAAAAATTCACCCCATTGACCATTTTCTACATATGGTTGAAAGAAGCTCCAGCGAATAAATAAACTAAAAATTCCGTTGACTACGCCACCAACGAGCATTGCAAAGAAGAAAAACTTTGCCCAATTTCGTATCGTCACAACTCAAAGTCCCCCAATTTCTTCATATATCTGTAATCATTTTAACAATGCATTGTTAAAAAAGCTATTTCTCTTCGCAAGCTATACATAAAGTCATCATAAATGTGAACAATAATTGAAAGAGTCTATCTATAGAAAGGACTGATGTTGAATGCGAAAATGGACTTTATTACTGATTTTGACGCTTTTTCTTGCTGCCTGCTCACAACAAGATAAAACCTCTAACATGTCTTATGATGAGATAAAAAAAATTATGATCGACTCTCTACAAACTGAGGATGGTAAAAAGGCGTTACGACAGCTTTTAGAGGAGCCGAGTTTTCGTGAATTATTGATATTAGAACATGACGAAGTGAAAAAGGCGACAGAAGAGACTTTGCTTTCAAAGGAAGCTGAGGATTTTTGGAAAAAGACATTCGAGGATCCAAAGTTTAAAGAAACTGTAGCCAAAAGTATGCAAAAGCAACAACAAGATATTATGAAGGAACTAATGAAAGACCCTACATTCCAAAAGGATATGGAGTCATTCTTTGGTCAACCTGATATGCAAAAGCAAATGGAGACGATTTTAAAATCATCCAATCTTCGCAAGCAGATGGAGGAAGTCGTAAAAGAAACGATTGAAAGTCCACTAATGCAGGCGAAATGGCTAGAGCTTATCAAAAAAAGCGGTGAAAGTACTTCCTCGGAAAGCGACAGCAAAAAAGAGGCTAGTGGTGAAAGTGACGGCAGCGCAAATAAGGATGACAAAAGTAAATAGCTTTTCAAAACAAAAAAGATTTCCTCAACTAGTTGAGGAAATCCTTTTTGTTTATTTATTTATTTAATTTATTAATGACTTTCGAAGCAATATCTAAATATGTTTGTCCTGTTGAATGGTTCTCGGCATATACAGAAGGCGCGAAATCCTCATCAGACCAATCTGGCTGACCTAGTGGAATTTGTCCAAGTAGCTCTGTACGAAGTTCTTCCGTCAATTTTGCACCGCCACCTTGGCCAAATACATATTCGCGTTCCCCTGATTTTGACTCAAACCACGCCATATTTTCAATAACGCCTAAAATCTCATGTTCTGTTTGTAATGCCATTGCCCCTGCACGAGCTGCAACGAATGCTGCTGTTGGGTGAGGCGTTGTCACAACAATTTCTTTTGAAGAAGGCAACATTTGATGTATATCTAAAGCGACATCACCTGTTCCTGGTGGTAAATCTAATAGAAGGTAATCTAATTCGCCCCATTCTACATCACGGAAAAATTGATCTAACACCTTTCCAAGCATTGGCCCACGCCAGACGATTGGTGCGTTATTCTCAACGAAGAATCCCATTGAAATCATTTTTACACCAAAACGATCAACAGGGTAAATACGATTATCTACTACCTTCGGCATATCTGTAACACCCATCATATCAGGCACACTGAATCCATAAATATCGGCATCAATTAAGCCTACTTTTTTGCCAAGTCGCGCTAAAGCTACCGCTAAGTTAACTGATACGGTAGATTTCCCTACGCCACCTTTACCAGATGCAATTGAAATTACTTGCACTGTACTTAATGGAGATAAAATATCTTGAGCTTCTGCTTCTGTTGCTGTTCCGCGGAAGCTTTGTAGTTTTTCTGCAGATAACTCTTCAAAACGAATACCAACAGTGTTAGCGCCCGCTTCTTTTAATACATCTACAATTTTCATTTGAAGTTGCATTTGTTCAGGTGTATTTGTTTTAGCAATAGCAATTTTTACACTCACATGGTTTTTTTCTTCTTTGATTGATACGTTCGTAATACCGTCAGTTTCTGCTAAGGTTTTATGTAAAAACGGATCTTGTAGTTGTCCCAGTTTTTCTCGTACTTGTTGTTCAGTTATCACGACGAACACTCCCCTTATTTTCTGTCAATGTTAGTATATCATAATGCTCTGATTTACATAGTGGCTGTTGCTCTATTCAATTTTCCCCAGTAAGTAGTCTTCAATACCTTCAACGATAGCAGTTGCCATTTTCTCTTGATATTTTTTATCGACTAATAGTGCACGTTCCTCATCATTACTGATAAATCCAGTCTCCACTAATGCAGCAGGCACTTCAGCCTTCTTTAGTAAGTAGATTTGTTTAATCGATAAAGCTTCCCGATCAGTATTTTGTAAGTTCGTACGGATAGATTGCTGAATGCTCTTCGCAAGCAATTCTCCATCAGCATGTCCGTCTTTATGATAAAACACCTGCGCTCCACGCCATTTTGTTTCAGGAATTGCATTGGCATGAATTGTAACGAAAATATCTGGTTGTTCTTTAGCAACAATATCTTTCCGTAAGAAGATATCTTGCTTTTTCCGTTCTCTTAGTGTGCCAAATTTTTCTGATGACGCGTGTTCATCAATAACATCTCCATCAGTTGTACGTGTCATCACGACCGTTGCGCCTTTCTTCTTTAATTGCTTCTCCACATGCTGAGCAATTGCAAGCGTAATTTCCTTTTCAATTACTTCGCCCTTTGAAGCACCTCCATCCTGACCACCGTGTCCCGCATCAATGACAATTTTAATGCCACCAAGTGGGTCAGGTAAGAAGAAGTTGCGGTCCGAAGCATTCGTTTCATATGCCACGACCACTATACTCATCAGCATAATTACTCCTAGTGCAAGCCAGCGCTTCACCCATATCCACCACCCTTTATATGTAGTGTACGAAGTTAGTGATGGAACTATGCTAGAAAGTAAACAAAAAAACTCCCAAGCATTTGCTTAAGAGTTTAGGATGTATAAATTATGTTATGTGGTGCGTAGCAAGTCCCTTTTCTAGTCAATCAACTTTCGTCTTCCCATTTCAGCTCATGTTCTGGGGCGATTAAATCTTTAAACACCTTGCCCTCAAAAACGAAACGATTCGCTTCTATAAAGAAACAATCTTTATTGTTAATGTGGAAGCTAAAATTTGTAGAAGACGAAATTTCTTCAATACCTTTTAATTCTGGATCTAAACTTTCGATTGTAATTTTGTCCAAGCCATTTGGATGATAGCTAATCCCTGTTAGCAATTGCTCATCTCCGTAATCGTAGTCATTTAAACGAAAGCCCTCTATATCTTCGAGCTGACACATGACGACAATACAATAGATTGATTTAAGTTTTTTCCTTTTTTAAATAGATAAGTATTGAGCTAATCACTGCACCAATGAAACAAAGCACATAATTAGTCAAAACCGAAAATGAGAATAGTTTAGCTAAAATAGAAATCCCGCCAAAATAAGTGACAATAAATATTACAGTAATGTCTCGCTTCTTCTTCATAAGATTATTTCCACATCCTATGTCTATTTAATTGAAGTCCACGCTCTTTTTTTGGATATTCTAAAATTTTTATGTCTGGGGGTATTAAGTAAATCATAAACACTGAAGGGCACGACACGTAGACTTTAATACTTAAGAGTTATTCCGATTTTTTACAATCAATTTATAACGTAAAAATGCTGCGATGAGGAATCCAATGATGGGTACAGAATAATTAACCAAAACTGAAAAAGTAAATATTTCTTTTAAGATAATGAAAACAATAAAGTAGGCAAGAATAAACTTGAAAGCAAGGTCTTGCTTCCTTTCCATATCCATAAGAAACTTACACATCCTTTGTTATGTAATTTTAAATCTCTAAATACCCTTCGCATCTAATATTCTTTTTTTAAAATTTTACTAAAAACTGCAAAGAATTTTCAATATTTTTAATAAGTGAACTTCATTAAAAACACAAAAAAACCCTCCCCACAAAAGTGGGAAAGGGTTTTGAAAACGCATATAATCGGTTGATTAACGTTTTGAGAACTGAGGTGCACGACGAGCGCCGCGTAGACCTGGTTTTTTACGTTCTTTCATGCGTGAATCACGAGTAAGTAATCCAGCTGATTTAAGTGCAGCACGGAAATCTGGGTCTACTTGAAGTAGAGCACGAGCGATACCATGACGTACAGCTCCAGCTTGACCAGTATATCCACCACCGTTAACGTTTACGTGGATGTCATAGCTTCCTGTAGTTTCAGTAGCTACTAATGGTTGTTTAATTACTTCACGTAATGCAGCGAATGGTACGTATTCTTCGATTTCACGTTTGTTGATAACAATTTTACCTGTACCTGGTACTAAACGTACGCGAGCTACAGAGCTTTTACGGCGACCAGTGCCGATGTATTGAACTTGTGCCAAAGTAATATCCTCCTCTTAATTTATATTATCCGCGAAGCTCATAAGCTTCTGGTTTTTGTGCAGCATGTGGGTGCTCAGTTCCAGTGTAAACGTTAAGTTTACCGAACATTTTACGACCTAAAGAGTTTTTAGGAAGCATCCCTTTAATAGCTAATTCGATCATACGTGTTGGGTACTTTTCTAACATTTCACCAGCAGTACGAGTTTTTAAACCACCCGCAAATTGAGTATGGTGACGGTAAAGTTTACCCTCTAATTTGTTACCAGTTAAATGGATTTTGTCAGCGTTGATGATGATTACGTGATCACCTGTGTCAACGTTTGGTGTGAATGTTGGTTTATGTTTACCACGTAAGATTGCAGCTACTTCAGAAGCTAAACGTCCAAGAGTTTGGCCTTCTGCATCAACTACTAACCATTTACGGTCTACTTCGTGACCTTTAGCCATGAATGTTGTACGCATGTATATATCCTCCTAATCGATTCGATTACCGTTATTTTTCATTAGTCTACACTATAAGTTTCGGGGCTTATTTTGTGGTGGTAATGAAAATACCATCTGTTATCATATAATGAATGGCTTTTAAAGTCAAGTAATTTCATTAAACACCTGGTGAAGTTGTACAGGGTAACGTTTGGCATTTACATTGCCATTTTGCCCCTCGTATTTTGTTCCATTTAAAGCGAATATCCGCCCCTCTATAACATTCAATATTCGCTAAAACAAATCTCCCTAATAGAACACCTTTTCAAGATATAAACCTTGTGGTGGCGCTGTTTTGCCAGCCTTGTCGCGATCCATCGACGCAACAACAGTCTCCACATTTTTTACTTCTCGGCGTCCTATGCCGACTTCCCACAAAGTACCGGCAATGATACGCACCATATTGTATAAGAAGCCACTACCTTCAATGACCATATGCAGCTCTTCACCATGCCATTCAAATTCAAGTGCATTTACTGTTCGCACTTTATTTTGCACACTCGTATTCGCCGCACAGAAGCATGAGAAATCATGTGTCCCTATTATAGCTTTGGCAGCATCCTGCATCGCTTTCACGTCTGGCTTCACACCATTCGTCTCTACAGTGTAATGTCTACGAAATGGGCTTTGTACAGACTCACACGACCATATATAGCGATAGCGTTTTCCTGTTACACTATAACGTGCATGAAAATCATCTGCCACTTCCTCAATCGATAATACACGGATATCTCTTGGAAGCTGAACATTCAATGCCTTCATATACTTTTCTACTGGTATTGCTAGCGGCGTATCAAAATGCAGTGTTTGTCCAGTTGCATGCACTCTTGCATCTGTGCGACCACTTGCCGTAACTTTTACATTGTGACCTTTGTGCATAATAGCAAGTACACGCTCAACCTCTGCTTGTACAGTTCGCTCTCCTGGCTGTACTTGATAACCAGAAAACTGCGTTCCATCATAACTAATAATTGCTTTTAATCGTCGCATAAAGCTACTCCTTTAACTTCTATAGAAAAATAATAAAACAGCCATGGCTACTAGTAAGGCAATAGCAAACGAATCGCCAATATCCCACTTTAGCTTACGATAGCGCGTACGCCCTTCACCGCCACGATAGCCTCGCACTTCCATCGCAGTGGCTAAGTCCTCTGCACGTTTAAAGGCACTTACAAAGAGCGGTACTAGTAATGGCACAACCGCTTTAATGCGGTCTTTTATCGGTCCTGAAGATAAATCAGAGCCACGTGCCATTTGTGCCTTCATAATCTTATCCGTCTCATCCATCAACGTTGGAATAAAGCGCAGTGAAATGGACATCATTAGCGCTAGCTCATGGACAGGTACTTTTATTTTTTTCAATGGATTTAGCAACACCTCAATTCCATCTGTAATGGAAATCGGGGATGTTGTCAGTGTTAAAATGGACGTCATAAACACTAAAACAAGGAAACGAGTCGAAATATAAATCCCTTGACGAACGCCTCCCTCATAGATGGAGATAAACTTCCAATGAAATAATAGGTCGCCTTCCTTTGTCATAAAAATATGTAGCAAGAAAGTAAACGCCATTAAAAAGAGAACAGGCTTCAAGCCATTTATTAAAAAGTACAAGCGGATACGTGACACTAAAACAATGAGTAACGTAAATGCTAATAGCATTGCATAGGTTATTGTATTATTAGCTAAAAATACAATAATGATAAATGCAAAAACGAATACGAGTTTAGATCGTGGGTCAAGCCTATGGACAGGAGAATCTCCTGGCAGGAAGCGCCCGAAAATCATCTTCTCCATCATGACTCTGCACGCTCCTCTCTCAATAATCGAGCCATTTCAATTGCAAGCTCCTCTTCCGTTAAACATACCTTTGCTAGTGGAGTATTGATCATCTTTTCAACCTTTTGCTGGAACCGTACAATACGGGGTGGTTCTAAACGAAATTGCTTTAATGTCTCAACATCCTTAAAAATATCACGCGGTGTCCCACTCAACACATTTTTCCCTTCATGCATTATGACAATATTGTCAGCATAACGGGCTGCATCCTCCATACTGTGCGTAACGAGTATCGTCGTTAAACTACGCTCCTGATGTAATGCATAAAACATATCCATAATTTCTTTTTGTCCCCGAGGGTCTAGCCCAGCCGTTGGTTCATCTAATACAATCACCTCTGGCTCCATTGCCAATACGCCTGCAATAGCGACACGACGCATTTGTCCACCAGATAAATCAAATGGTGATTTTTCGAGCACATTTTCAGGCAAACCAACTAAACGGACAAGCTCTCTAGCGCGTGCTTCAGCCTCTTTCTCTGAGACACCAAAGTTCATAGGACCGAACATAATATCCTTTAATACTGTTTCTTCAAACAGTTGATGCTCTGGAAATTGAAAAACAATACCTACACGTTGGCGAACCGCTTTTAAATCCTTTGCCTTTTTACCAGCCTCCACTGTACGCTCACCTATTTGCACCTTGCCAGATGTAGGCTTTAACAGTGCATTAAAATGCTGAAGAATGGTCGACTTCCCAGAGCCCGTATGGCCAATAATTGCTTGGTATGTGTGAGATGGAATCTCAAAGTCCACATCGAATAATGCTCGTTTTTCAAAAGGTGTTCCTTGAGAATATGCATAGCTTACTTGTTGAAGTTTGATGTCCATAAATCATTCACCAACTCTTCTTCTGTCATATGTTGCCCCATTAACGGAACACCTTCCTTTTGCAATAACTTTGATAACTTCATGGCAAATGGTAGATCAAGCCCTAACTCCGTTAACTTGTCCCCTAGCGAAAAAATTTCAGCAGGAGGACCTTCTGCAAACTTCTTGCCATCATTCATGAAAAGTATACGATCTGCCAACATGGCTTCTTCTAAATCGTGTGTAATCGATAAAACCGTTAGCCCTGTTTCCGCACGTAACGTTTGTACAGTTTGTAAAACTTCTATACGGCCTTGTGGATCTAACATAGACGTTGCTTCATCTAAAATGAGCAACTTTGGCTTTAAAGCTAATGCCCCTGCAATAGCGACACGTTGTTTCTGTCCACCTGATAAATGATGTGGCTCATGATCCAAAAAATTACTCATCTTTACTTGTTCTAGTGATGCATGCACACGCTTTACCATTTCTTCAAACGGTATACCGTTATTTTCAAGAGCAAAGGCAACATCATCTTGTACAGTAGCACCTACAAATTGGTTATCTGGATTTTGAAAAACCATTCCCATTTGCGAGCGACATTCCCATAGGTTGTCTTCATTTAATACTTCTCGTAATATACGAACATCTCCCTGTTGCGGGAATAGTAAACCATTCATCAGTTTAGCTATCGTTGATTTACCAGAACCATTATGACCAACTATGGCAATCCATTCACCTTCCTGTACGGTAAAACTTACATTTTCGACTGCATTTCGCATCTCTGGATTTTCAGGCGTATATGAAAACGTCACATTATTTAACGATAAAATTTCGGGCATTTCTAGAACTCCTCTCTACATGCTCAGCTATACTAACTAACTTACACTTTTTTATGTATGAATTCTACCACAATCAATATGTCGGTATAAGAAAAGTGCCTAAGCGCTTATTCCTATATATTAAAAAAAGCACCATCAATTGGCGCTGTTAATAATAAAAAAGCGCGCACCTCATTCGATAGAAATGCGCTAGTCGTTACATTTACAAGAAACACGGGTGCTCAAGCCCTAGCTTCTTTTGAATGAGGTGCGGAGAGCTAAACGAGACGCCACACATAAGTGTCCGCTCATCATAACGCTCAGCTTAATTATTTGTCGTATAAATCGTTTTATAAAGAAAGAGGGTGGTGGTTCCACCCTCTTCACCACTTGTTTTCTCTTATGATTAAACTAATTCAATCACAACAACAGGTGCACCGTCACCACGACGAGGACCTACTTTAAGAATACGAGTGTAACCACCTTGACGTTCTGCGTAACGTGGTGCAACATCATCAAATAGCTTTTGTAGTGCAAATGAAGTTGTTTCGTTACCTTCTTCGTCAGTAGTTGTTACTAGTTCACGACGGATGAATGCAGCAGCTTGACGGCGTGCGTGTAAATCTCCGCGTTTACCTAAAGTAATCATTTTTTCAACAGCTTTACGTACTTCTTTAGCGCGAGCCTCAGTAGTTTCGATACGCTCGTTGATGATTAAATCAGTAGCTAAGTCACGTAACATCGCTTTACGTTGAGAACTTGTACGACCAAGTTTTCTGTAACCCATGGATGTTTCCCTCCTTTATAAAAAATATCTGATCTTATAAGTTTTGTTTAAATCGCTTAGTCTTCTTTGCGTAACCCTAAACCAAGCTCTTCTAACTTCGCTTTTACCTCTTCTAATGACTTACGTCCAAGGTTACGAACTTTCATCATGTCGTCTTCTGACTTATTCGCAAGTTCTAGTACTGTATTAATACCAGCGCGTTTTAAGCAGTTATAAGAACGAACAGAAAGATCAAGTTCTTCGATAGTCATCTCTAAAACTTTTTCTTTTTGATCTTCTTCTTTTTCGACCATGATTTCAGCAGTTTGTGCCTCATCTGTCATGCCAACGAAGATGTTTAGATGCTCGGTTAAAATTTTTGCTCCGAGCGAAATCGCCTCTTTCGGACCGATGCTACCATCTGTCCACACATCAAGAGAAAGTTTATCGTAGTCAGAAGACTGACCTACACGAGTATTTTCCACTTGGAAATTGACGCGTGATACTGGAGTGTAAATAGAGTCGATCGGGATCACGCCGATAGGAAGATCCTCACGTTTGTTTTGATCAGCAGGAGTGTAACCACGGCCGCGTTGAGCGTACATACGCATACGTAAATGACCGTTTTTAGCGATTGTTGCAATATATAGATCTGGGTTTAAAATTTCTACGTCACTGTCATGTGTAATGTCAGCAGCCGTAACTGTACCATCGCCCTTTACATCAATCTCAATAACTTTTTCTTCGTCAGAGTAGATTTTAAGAGCAAGCTTTTTCACGTTCAAAATAATTGAAGCTACATCTTCTACAACGCCTTCTACAGTAGAGAATTCGTGAAGTACACCATCAATTTGGATTGAAGTGACAGCAGCTCCTGGTAATGAAGACAGAAGGATACGACGTAAAGAATTACCCAAAGTGTTTCCATATCCGCGTTCAAGCGGTTCTACAACAAACTTTCCATATTTGGAATCTTCGCTGATCTCCACCGTTTCAATCTTTGGTTTTTCAATTTCGATCATTTCATTTACCCTCCTTCAAAACATCGAATGTATAGGTTCTTTCCATCATAGATTCGATCGTCATTGACGTATCGTTTAATATCTGCACAAGACAGTCTGTACAAAAAATGATGTTCTCATACAATATGAGACGCACCCATTACACGCGACGACGTTTTGGCGGACGGCAACCATTGTGAGGAACTGGAGTAACGTCTTTAATAGCAGTTACTTCTAAACCAGCAGCTTGAAGTGCACGAATTGCAGCTTCACGACCAGCACCAGGACCTTTAACAGTTACTTCCAACGTTTTCAGACCATGTTCAAGGGATGTTTTAGCAGCAGTTTCTGCAGCCATTTGTGCAGCGAATGGTGTAGATTTACGTGAACCACGGAAACCAAGAGCACCAGCACTTGACCAAGATACAGCGTTACCTTGCATATCTGTAATCGTTACAATTGTATTGTTAAATGTAGAACGGATGTGTGCAATACCAGATTCGATATTCTTTTTCACACGACGTTTACGAGTTTGTTGTTTACGAGCCATGTTAAGAAGGAACCTCCTTTACGTATTATTTTTTCTTGTTCGCAACTGTTTTACGAGGACCTTTACGCGTACGCGCATTGTTCTTCGTATTTTGACCACGAACAGGTAAACCACGACGGTGACGGATACCACGGAATGAACCGATTTCCATCAGACGTTTAATGTTTAATGAAGTTTCGCGACGTAAGTCACCTTCAAGTTTGTAAGAATCTAATTGTTCACGGATTAGGTTTAACTGATCTTCAGTTAAGTCGCGTACGCGTGTATCTTCTGAAATACCTGCGCCAGCTAATACTTTCTGAGCTGTAGTTTTACCAATACCGTAAATGTAAGTTAATGAAATTACCACGCGTTTGTCGCGAGGAATGTCAACACCAGCAATACGTGCCATGTACGTTGTGCACCTCCTTTAGAATCAACCTTGTTTTTGTTTGTGTTTAGGATTTTCACAGATTACCATTACTTTACCGCGTCGGCGAATTACTTTACATTTTTCGCAGATCGGTTTCACAGATGGTCTCACTTTCATCTAACCTAACCTCCTTAATAGTCCGGAGCGCAAAAGATTATTTAAAACGGTATGTGATACGACCGCGAGTTAAATCATAAGGAGATAACTCGATAGTAACCTTATCTCCAGGTAGAATACGGATAAAGTGCATACGAATCTTACCAGATACGTGTGCTAAAATCACATGTCCATTTTCTAATTCTACCTTAAACATCGCGTTTGGCAAAGTCTCAACAACTGTTCCTTCGACTTCAATTACATCATCTTTCGCCATCTACTCTGTCTCTCCTCTCTATATGCAAATTAAAGTTCTCATCGTTACATCAAACGGATATCTGCTGCAACTATAGAAGCAACCTCGTTTCAACATATGTTTGGATTGTATGAGAGATGTTTGAAAGACGCTCGTCTGGTTTCGCTTCACACAATCCACGGAATATACAGGACCAGTCTGGGCACTGAATCTCCCATGTTTACACGAATACCGGAATGTCTTTGATGAGATATTCATACCCGTTACACAGATGCTTCCACGAAACCCATTATACTCTCCCAAAAGTAATGTTGCACTTTTTAAAAGAAATATATACCGGGCACAATATGCTTTTGCAACTCTCAAAAAAATTATGTTTCGGTGTTGCTCCCGCATGCCTCCCGCGGAAGCAGTATTCTGCGCCCGGAGCCGGGTATCAGCTGCGGCTGCTCTGTAAAAGAGCATCAAGATCAGCAAACACTTTATTAATATCTTGCTGTCCATCAATATTTGTTAACACACCTTTTGCTTCATAGAAGTTGAGCAAAGGTTGTGCTTGATTCATATTTACTTCCAGACGGTTTGCAACCGTTTCAGGATTATCATCCGCACGTGTGTAAAGTTCGCCGCCATCTTTATCACATTTACCTTCCACAGCAGGTGGATTGAAAATTAAATGATATGATGTACCGCAAGTTTTACAAATACGACGACCTGATAAACGAGCAATAAGCTCATCTTTCTCAACTTGAATGTTAATCGTATGCTCAATAGCTTTACCAAGATTAGCTAAAATGCTATCTAATGCTTCAGCTTGTGGAACAGTACGTGGGAATCCATCTAATAAGAAGCCCTTTTCACAATCAGGTTTAGCAAGTCGCTCACGAACAATACCAATCGTTACTTCATCAGGTACTAAAGCACCTTGATCCATAAACGATTTAGCCTGTAAGCCTAGTTCTGTACCTTCTTTAATAGCGGCACGGAACATATCTCCTGTAGAAATATGAGGAATTGCGTACTTCTCTACAATTTTATCTGCCTGTGTACCTTTACCAGCACCTGGCAGACCCATTAAAACGATATTCATCGGAAATAGTCCTCCCACAAAAGGTTTGCTGATTTTTAGGAAACGAGGAACGTTCCCTAAAAATCAACATTATTTCATAAAGCCTTTGTAGTGACGTTTAACAAGTTGGGATTCTAGCTGTTTCATCGTTTCTAGCGCTACGCCGACTACGATAATTATACTAGTACCACCGATTTGCACTGAAGCAGGTAGATTCATAAGGTTGATGAATATAATCGGCATTACAGCAATTACAGTTAAGAATATCGCGCCAACAAAAGTCAGACGATATAACACGCTTGTTAAATACGTTTGAGTGTTTTCACCCGGGCGAATACCTGGAATGTAAGCACCTTGTTTTTTCAAGTTGTCTGCCACATTTTCTGGATTCACTTGTACGAATGCATAGAAATATGTGAACGCGACGATCAATGCAACATAAATCAACATCCCAACAGGTTTCTGATAATCGAACGTGTTTTCAATGAATGTTGTTACATCATTTTGACCAAAGAACGCTGCTAACGTACGAGGCGTAACAAGGAACGCTACTGAGAAGATTACCGGAATAACCCCTGCAGCATTTACTTTTAACGGTAAGTGCGTTTGTTGACCACCAGTTTGTTGGTTGCGTCCAGTAACTCGTTTTGCATATTGAATTGGGATTTTACGAAGTGCTTGTTGCACGTAAATAACACCCACGACAATTGCAAGTAAAATCAAAGCAAGTAATGCAAGAATGATAATGTTAATAAACAGTTTATCACCAGCACCCTCAATTTGTTGTGCATAAATTTGGTTTATTCCTGTAGGTAATGCTGCAACGATACCTGCGAAAATTACAACAGAAATACCATTACCAACACCATGTGCAGTAATTTGCTCAGCAAGCCATACAAGGAAAGCTGTACCCGCTGTCAATACAATTGAAATTGTAACATACGTTAGAATTCCCTCTTCTTTAATCAAAGATCCACCATACATTTTATTGAAACCAAATGACATCGCGAACGATTGGATAAAGGCAAGAATAATTGTAAAGTAACGAGTAAATTGTGCAAGTTTACGTCTTCCGACTTCACCTTGCTTTGCCCACTCAGCAAACTTCGGTACTACGTCCATTTGCAATAACTGAACAATAATTGAGGCTGTGATGTATGGCATAATTCCCATCGCGAAGATAGAGAAGTTTTTCAAAGCACCACCGCCAAAAGTATTGAGGAAACCAACGAGGTTAAACTCATCAGTTGCCTTTAATACATTTGCGTCAACGTTCGGTACTGGTATAAATGTACCAATACGGAATACGATTAACATTAAAAGAGTGAAAATGATTTTATTTCTTATATCTCGAACACGCATAAAGTTAGAGATTGTCTGAAACATTAAATCACCTCAGTAGTTCCGCCGGCATTCTCGATTGCTTCTTTCGCTGAAGCTGAGAATTTATGAGCTTTTACAGTAAGCTTTTTGTTAAGTGTTCCATTACCAAGAACTTTAATTCCAGCTTTTTCATTGCTCACAAGACCAGTTTCAAGTAATAATGCAGTTGTTACTTCTGCACCGTCTTCGAAACGGTTTAATGTGTCAAGGTTAACGATAGCGTATTCTTTACGGTTAATGTTCGTAAAGCCACGTTTTGGTAAACGACGGAATAACGGGTTTTGTCCGCCCTCAAAGCCTGGGCGTACACCGCCGCCAGATCGAGAGTTTTGACCTTTATGACCTCTACCCGCAGTTTTACCGTTACCAGAACCGATACCACGACCAACGCGATTGCGTTGCTTACGAGAACCTTCTGCTGGTTTTAACTCATGCAGTTTCATAGTGGGTGGCACCTCCTTGTTCATTAATTAAAAATTAATTTTCTTTTACAGTAACTAAGTGAGCTACTTTATCAAGCATACCGCGAGTAGCTGCATTATCAGCTTTCTCAACAGTTTGATTTAATTTACGTAAACCAAGAGCTTCAATAGTTTTACGTTGTGCCGGTTTAGAACCGATCACAGATTTTGTAAGGGTGATTTCTAATTTGTTAGCCATTATTATTCCCCCCTTATCCTAATATTTCTTCCACTGATTTGCCACGTAATTTTGCAACGTCCTCTACGCGTTTTAATTCAGTTAAACCTTGAACAGTAGCACGCACCATGTTGATTGGTGTGTTAGATCCAAGTGATTTTGAAAGAATATCAGTAATACCAGCAAGTTCTAGTACGGCACGTACTGGACCACCAGCGATAACTCCTGTACCAGGAGCAGCAGGTTTGATTAGGATTTCTCCTGCACCGAAGCGACCAAGCACTAAGTGTGGAGTTGTTCCACCAACACGTGGCACTTCGATTAAGTTTTTCTTCGCATCTTCAACAGCTTTACGGATAGCGTCTGGCACCTCTTGAGCTTTACCAGTACCGAAACCAACATGTCCGTTTCTATCGCCAACTACAACTAATGCTGTGAAGCGGAAGCGACGTCCACCTTTAACAACTTTAGCAACACGGTTAATAGTAACTACGCGTTCTTCAAGTTCTCCAAGTTTGTTTGCGTCAATTCGACTCATGAAATGTGTCCCTCCTTCTTATTAAAATTCTAAACCGTTCTCACGTGCAGCTTCAGCTAAAGCTTTAACACGTCCATGATATAAGTAACCACCACGGTCAAATACTATAGCAGTAATATTTTTTTCCGTAGCGCGTTTCGCGATTGTTTCACCGATTTTTGATGCAGCTTCAACGTTGTTACCAGCACCTTCAAAACCATTTTCTTGAGAAGATGCGCTAACAATTGTTACGCCTGCTACGTCATCGATAAGTTGAGCGTAGATGTTCTTGTTA
This sequence comes from Lysinibacillus sp. JNUCC-52, assembly GCF_015999545.1. Lineage (NCBI taxonomy): Bacteria > Bacillati > Bacillota > Bacilli > Caryophanales > Bacillaceae > Lysinibacillus > Lysinibacillus sp. JNUCC-52. The sequence goes on along the minus strand of NZ_CP065546.1, from coordinate 2,983,859 downwards.
GAACGGAATACGTTTAAGCGTGGACGCTCAGCAGTACCCGTAATTTTAGAACGTACTCGCGCATGACGTTTTTTACGAACTTGATTTTTATCCTGTTTCGTAATCACAAGGGTCACTCCTTTCTAATGCTTAAGCAGCATTATTTACCTGTTTTACCTTCTTTACGACGAACGTATTCGCCTTCGTAACGGATACCTTTACCTTTATACGGCTCTGGTGGACGAACGTCACGGATATTAGATGCAAGAGCGCCAACGCGTTCTTTGCTGATACCTTTAACGATGATTTTTGTATTAGAAGGAACTTCTACTTCAAGACCATCTTCTGGTGTGAACTCAACTGGGTGAGAGTAACCTACGTTAAGTACAAGCTTTTTACCTTGTAATTGCGCACGGTAACCGACACCGATAAGTTCTAATGATTTTTCGAAACCTGCAGAAACTCCAGTAATCATGTTCGCTAAAAGCGCACGAGTAGTACCGTGGTTTGTGCGGTGTTCTTTTGAATCAGAAGGACGAGATACAGAGATCACATTACCTTCTTGCTCAATTTTCATATCTTGGTGGAAAGAACGAACAAGTTCGCCTTTAGGACCTTTAACAGTAACAGTGTTGTCAGCAGCGACAGTAACAGTTACGTTAGCAGGTACCTCGATAATTTTTTTACCTACACGAGACATTTAGTTGCACCTCCATTCATTTATTGCTAATTACCAAACGTATGCTAGAACTTCGCCGCCAACTTGTTTAGCGCGAGCTTCTTTATCTGTTAATAAACCTTGTGAAGTTGACACTAAAGCGATACCAAGACCGTTCAGTACTTTAGGAACTTCATTTGTTTTAGCATATACACGTAGACCAGGTTTAGAAATACGTTTTAGGCCCGTGATAACGCGTTCGTTATCTTTACCGTATTTTAAGAAGATACGGATGATACCTTGTTTGTTGTCTTCCACGTATTCTACGTCACGTACGAAACCTTCACGCTTTAAAATTTCAGCGATTTCTTTTTTCACGTTGGAAGCTGGTACTTCTAACTTCTCGTGACGAACCATGTTCGCATTACGAATGCGAGTAAGCATATCTGCAATCGGATCAGTCATTGTCATTACATTTACCTCCTTCCCAAATTAGGGGATTACCAGCTGGCTTTTTTCACGCCAGGAATTTGTCCCTTATATGCAAGTTCTCGGAAACAAATACGGCAAAGTTTGAATTTGCGATATACTGAGTGTGGACGACCACAGCGTTCACAACGTGTATATTCTTGCACTTTAAACTTTTGCTTACGTTGTTGTTTAACGATCATAGATTTTTTAGCCACGTTTTCGCCCTCCTTGTTTAATTACTTTTGGAACGGCATACCGAATTGTGTCAATAACTCGCGAGCTTCTTCGTCAGAATTCGCTGTCGTTACGATCACGATGTCCATACCGCGTACTTTTGAAACTTTATCGTAATCGATTTCTGGGAAAATTAATTGCTCTTTAACACCTAGAGTGTAGTTACCGCGACCATCGAATGCTTTTTTAGAAACACCACGGAAGTCACGTACACGAGGTAATGCGATTGCGATTAATTTATCCAAGAATTCATACATACGCTCACCGCGTAATGTAACTTTAGCACCGATAGGCATACCTTCACGTAGACGGAAACCTGCGATCGATTTTTTAGCTTTAGTTACTACTGGTTTTTGACCAGTGATAATTGTCAATTCTTCTACAGCAGCATCTAGTGCTTTAGAGTTTTGAACTGCATCGCCAACACCCATGTTGATAACGATTTTATCAACTTTAGGAAGTTGCATAACTGATTTATATCCAAATTTGCTCATTAGAGCAGGTGAAACTTCATTTAAATATTTTTCTTTTAGGCGGCTCATGTGTGTACCTCCCTTCTTTTATTTACTAATTAGTCGATTACTGCACCTGATTTTTTTGCAACACGAACTTTTTTACCGTTTTCGATTTTATAACCTACACGAGTCGGCTCGCCAGATTTAGGATCGATTAGCATTACGTTCGAAACGTGAATTGCAGCCTCTTGGCTTACAATCCCACCTTGTGGATTCAATTGGTTAGGTTTAACGTGTTTTTTCACGATGTTTACACCTTCAACAAGAACGCGATCTTGTTTAGGGAAAGCAGCTAGGATTACTCCTTCTTTGCCTTTGTCCTTACCAGTGATAACCTTAACCTTGTCACCTTTTTTTACATGCATGCTGTCGCACCTCCTTGATTGGCACTGTCATGAAATTAAAGAACTTCTGGAGCTAGAGAAACGATTTTCATGAAGTTGCTGTCACGTAATTCACGTGCAACAGGTCCGAAAATACGAGTTCCGCGTGGTGATTTATCATCACGAATAATTACACAAGCATTTTCATCAAATTTGATGTAAGTACCGTCTTTACGGCGAACGCCTGATTTAGTACGAACGATAACAGCTTTAACAACGTCACCCTTCTTGACAACGCCACCTGGTGTTGCTTTCTTAACTGTACAAACAACGATATCACCGATGTTAGCAGTTTTACGGCCAGAGCCACCAAGCACTTTAATTGTAAGAACTTCACGTGCACCTGAGTTGTCAGCAACTTTCATACGACTTTCTTGTTGGATCACTTAGGTTACCTCCCTTCGGAAATTGGTTGTTCCGAAATAGTTATTAAATAATAACCGCTTTTTCTACAACTTCAACTAGACGGAAACGTTTAGTAGCTGATAGCGGGCGAGTTTCCATGATACGTACGATATCACCGATTTTCGCTTGGTTTTGCTCATCATGAGCTTTAAACTTTTTAGAGTACTTTACACGTTTACCATAAAGCTTGTGCTTTTTGTGAGTTTCAACTAAAACAGTAACAGTTTTGTCCATTTTATCTGAAACAACGCGGCCCGTGTAAACTTTGCGTTGATTACGCTCAGTCATACTTGAAAACCTCCTTTATCAGTTATTTGCACTGATTTCTCTTTCACGAATAACAGTTTTCATACGCGCGATTGCTTTACGCACTTCACGAATACGAGCTGTGTTTTCTAATTGACCAGTCGCCAATTGGAAGCGAAGGTTGAAAAGCTCTTCTTTCAGTGATTTCACTTTTAATTCAATTTCAGAAGTGGCAAGGTCACGGATTTCATTAGCTTTCATTAGATTCACCACCAGTTTCTTGACGTTTTACGATCTTACATTTTACAGGAAGCTTATGTGATGCTAAACGAAGTGCTTCACGTGCAATCTCTTCAGATACACCAGCGATTTCGAACATAACTTTTCCTGGTTTAACAACTGCTACCCAACCTTCAGGAGAACCTTTACCAGAACCCATGCGGACTTCTAGAGGTTTTTTCGTGTAAGGTTTGTGCGGGAAGATTTTAATCCAAACTTTACCGCCACGTTTCATGTAACGAGTCATCGCGATACGTGCAGATTCGATTTGACGGTTAGTAATCCAGCTAGCAGTTTGAGCTTGTAAGCCCCATTCGCCGAAAGATACTTCTTTGCCGCCTTTCGCTTCGCCACGCATGTTGCCACGGTGTTCACGACGGTATTTTACGCGTTTAGGCAATAACATATTATTTGCCTCCTTCCACAGATTTCTTCGTAGGAAGAACTTCACCACGGTAGATCCATACTTTAACGCCTAATTTACCGTAAGTAGTGTCAGCTTCTGCGTGTGCATAATCAATGTCAGCACGTAGAGTATGAAGTGGAACAGTTCCTTCACTATAATGTTCAGCACGCGCGATATCAGCGCCACCTAAACGACCAGATACTTGTGTTTTAATTCCTTTTGCACCAGCACGCATTGTGCGTTGGATTGCTTGCTTTTGCGCACGACGGAATGAAACACGGTTTTCTAATTGACGAGCGATGTTTTCAGCTACTAGACGAGCGTCAAGATCAGCACGTTTAATTTCGATAATGTTGATGTGTACACGTTTACCAGTTAGTTCGCCAAGGTATTTACGAAGGTTTTCAACTTCCGTACCACCTTTACCGATTACCATCCCTGGTTTAGCAGTGTGAATTGTAATGTTTACACGGTTTGCAGCACGTTCGATTTCAACTTTAGAAACAGAAGCGTCTTTAAGAGCCGTTTCAATATATTTACGCACTTTGATGTCTTCGTGAAGTAGAGTTGCATAGTCTTTTTCAGCGTACCATTTTGACTCCCAGTCACGAATAATACCAACGCGCAGTCCTATTGGATGTACTTTTTGACCCACGGATTAACCCTCCTTCTTCTCAGATACCACTAAAGTGATGTGGCTTGTGCGTTTGTTAATTGCGCTTGCACGTCCTTGTGCACGTGGACGGAAACGTTTTAATGTTGGACCTTCATCAACGAATACTTCAGAAACAACTAAAGAGTTGATGTCTAGATCGTAGTTGTGCTCAGCATTAGCAACTGCAGATTTTAATACTTTCTCAACGACTGGAGACGCCGCTTTTGGAGTATGACGTAAAATTGCAACTGCCTCACCTACTTGCTTACCTCGGATTAAGTCTACAACTAGACGAACTTTACGAGGAGCGATACGTACTGTGCGAGCGATAGCTTTAGCTTGTGTCATTAGGAATTACCTCCTCTCAAAATTAGCGTCTTGTTTTCTTGTCGTCTGCACCGTGACCTTTATAAGTACGAGTCGGTGCGAATTCACCAAGTTTGTGGCCTACCATATCTTCTGTTACGTATACAGGAACATGTTTACGTCCATCATATACAGCAATTGTTAATCCGATGAAGTTCGGGAAGATTGTAGAACGGCGAGACCAAGTTTTGATAACTTGTTTCTTCTCAGAAGCCTCTTGTGCTTCCACTTTTTTCATTAAGTGGTCGTCAACAAAAGGTCCTTTTTTCAAACTGCGACCCATGTAGGAACCTCCCTCTGTGATTCCACCACGGCTCTCACATAGAACCGTAGTTTAACCACTTTATTTTTTACGACTACGGATGATGAATTTATCCGATTTGTTTTTCTTGTTACGAGTTTTGTAACCAAGTGCTGGTTTACCCCAAGGAGTCATTGGTGATTTACGTCCGATTGGAGAACGTCCTTCACCACCACCGTGTGGGTGATCGTTAGGGTTCATTACAGAACCACGAACTGTTGGGCGTTTACCTAACCAACGGCTACGACCTGCTTTACCGATGTGTACAAGTTCGTGTTGTTCGTTACCAACTTGACCGATTGTAGCGCGGCAAGTAGCAAGAACTAAACGTACTTCACCAGATTGTAGACGAACGATTACGTATTTGTCTTCACGACCAAGTACTTGCGCAGAAGTACCAGCAGAACGTACTAATTGTCCACCTTTACCAGGTTTTAACTCGATGTTATGGATTGTTGTACCCATTGGAATGTTTGCTAATGGTAATGTGTTACCTACTTTAATATCAGCATCTGGACCAGATACAATTGTTTGACCAACCTCTAGACCTTTTGGTGCTAAGATGTAAGCTTTTGCTCCATCAGCGTAATTGATTAATGCGATATTCGCAGAACGGTTTGGATCATATTCGATAGTAGCAACTTTCGCTGGAATGCCATCTTTAATACGCTTGAAATCGATGACACGATATTGCTTCTTATGACCACCACCATGATGACGAACAGTGATTTTACCTTGGTTGTTACGACCAGCTTTGCGTTTAGTTGGTTCAAGCAATGATTTCTCAGGCTTGTTTGTTGTAATTTCCGCAAAGTCTAAAGACGTCATATTACGACGACCATTAGAGGTAGGTTTATACTTTTTAATCGCCATTGTGTTTCCCTCCTTCTTGATTGTTCAAATCATAAATCCATAAAGGATTACATTTCGAATAATTCGATGTCTTTGCTGTCCGCAGTTAGTTTAACAATCGCTTTACGACGTTTGTTAGTATAACCACCGTAACGGCCAACGCGTTTGAATTTACCTTTGTAGTTAAGAACGTTTACTTTCTCAACGTTTACGCCAAAGATTTCTTCTACAGCGTCTTTTACTTGAGTTTTGTTAGCGCGAGTGTCTACTTCGAAAGTATACTTTTTCTCTGCCATAAGTTCTGAAGAACGCTCAGTAATGACCGGACGTTTTAAAATATCACGTGCTTCCATTATCCAAGCACCTCCTCAACTTTTTCTACTGCAGACTTAGTGAATACAACTTTTTCGTGACCTAATAGATCAAGAACGTTGATTCCGTTTGCAGTTAAAACTGTTACACCAGGGATGTTACGAGCTGATAAAGCTACGTTTTCATCAAGGTCAGCAGTTACGAATAAAGATTTTTTCTCTAAAGAAAGATCTTTAAGGATTTTTGTGAATTCTTTTGTTTTTGGTGCTGCTAGTGTAAGAGCATCAAGAACTAAGAAGTTTTGTTCTACTACTTTAGCTGATAAAGCAGATTTAAGAGCTAAACGACGAACTTTTTTAGGTAATTTATAAGAATAGCTACGTGGAGTTGGACCGAATACGATACCACCGCCGCGCCATTGTGGAGAACGGATAGAACCTTGACGAGCACGACCAGTTCCTTTTTGACGCCATGGCTTACGACCACCACCAGCAACTTCAGAACGGTTTTTAACCTTATGATTACCTTGACGTAGAGAAGCGCGTTGTGCAACTACTGCGTCGAATAATACTGCTTCATTTGGCTCGATTCCGAAGATCGCTTCGTTTAACTCGATTTCACCAACTGAAGCACCTGTTTGACTAAGTACAGATACTTTTGTCATTCCTGTTTCCTCCTTTCTTGAAGTGATTAGTTAGCTTTAATTGCAGTTTTAACTGTAACTAGAGCTTTTTTAGAACCAGGAACATTACCTTTAACAAGTAGTAGGTTACGGTCCGCATCAACTTTAACGATTTCTAAGTTTTGGATTGTAACTACTGTGCCACCCATTTGACCAGGTAATTTCTTTTGTTTAAATACGCGGTTCGGAGCAACTGGACCCATTGAACCAGGACGACGGTGATAACGAGAACCGTGGGCCATAGGACCACGAGATTGACCGTGGCGTTTAATAACACCTTGGAAACCTTTACCTTTAGTAACTCCTGTTACATCAATTACATCGCCTTCTGCGAAAATTTCTACTTTGACTTCTTGACCAACTTCGTATTCTTCAACGTTCACGTTGCGGAATTCACGAATGAAGCGCTTAGGAGCAGTATTCGCTTTTGCTACGTGACCTTGTTCTGGTTTGTTAGAAAGCTTAACGCGCTTATCTTCGAAACCAACTTGAATCGCTTCGTAGCCGTCTGTTTCAACAGTTTTCTTTTGAAGAACTACGTTTGGAGTAGCTTCGATAACTGTTACCGGGATTAAATCGCCGTTTTCAGCGAAAACTTGTGTCATACCAATTTTTCTACCTAAGATTCCTTTAGCCATTTGTCACACCTCCTGTAAGTTTTAAAAAGTTATATTGTTTTTACCATTAAAGTTTGATTTCAATATCAACGCCAGATGGTAAATCAAGTTTCATTAACGCATCAACAGTTTGTGGTGTTGGGTTAACGATATCGATCAGACGTTTATGCGTACGCATCTCGAATTGTTCACGAGAGTCTTTGTACTTGTGAACAGCACGTAGAATTGTGTACACAGACTTCTCAGTTGGAAGTGGAATCGGACCTGATACACTTGCACCTGAACGTTTTGCAGTCTCCACAATTTTCTCTGCAGACTGATCTAAAATACGGTGATCATACGCTTTTAAACGAATACGAATCTTTTGTTTTGCCATTATTTTCCCTCCTTCTCGCCTATTTTCTAGACATTCTCCACGAAAATTCTCCAACGCACCGCCATGGCAAAGCGGCCGGGTGTGTCGGCAACCTCTCGTTTCATCGCAGTCAAAGACCAACATTCAACATTATATACAATAAAAAAAGAATAAGCAAGTCTTTTCGCTAAATTCTTTTAAATGTTGTAGATTTTCTTTACTACTAATATTTCTCGCTTATTTAAGCCGTTTACTAGTATATATAATTTCTAATGATTTTGCAACAGATAACCTAATACCATCAACGTTTTCGGACATTTCTAATAATGAGTGTATATCTATAAAGGATAAAAAGCAGTCTCTAAAGTTTAGAAACTGCTTTCAAGCATTATAGAAAGAATACACAAGCAATCCAACCAAATATAACAAGTGGTATGTTTATAAAGATAAACGTCGGTACACATGTATCCCAAATATGATTATGCTGTCCATCAACATTTAAGCCAGCTGTTGGACCTAACGTTGAATCTGATGCAGGTGATCCTGCGTCGCCTAATGCGCCTGCTGTACCTATTAAACACAGAATCGCTAAAGGGCTCATCCCTAACCCTTGAGCTAAAGGAACAAATAAGGTCGCAATAATCGGCACAGTAGCAAATGAAGAGCCGATTCCCATTGTTACTATTAACCCGATTACTAGCATTAGGAATACCGCTAGGCTTTTATTGCCTTGAAGAAGTGCTAGTGAGCTTGTAATTAAGCTCTCTACATCACCTGTTGCATTGATAACTGATGCAAACCCATTTGCTGCAATCATTACAAAGCCAATGAACGCCATCATTTTCATTCCCTCAGATAATATCTCATCTGCCTCTTTCCATTTAAGGGCGCCTGTGAAATACATAATCATTATTCCTGCAAAAGCGCCGACAATCATAGAATCCGTACTGATTTGTGCATATAAAGAAACAATTAACGCGATCACAGTTGAAATAATAACCGATTTGCTTACCTTCACATTTAAAGTTGTTGTTTCCACATCATTATTCTGATATTTCCGTGGTTTACGATAAACAAAGAACGCTATAGCTAATCCAACCAACATGCCTAAGATAGGTATGGCCATTGCTGCTGGAACATCACTTGCCTTTGCCACCATGCCAGCATTCGTAACTTGCGTTGACACAATCTCTTGAAAAATCGCTCCGAAGCCAGCTGGTACGAAGCTATAAGTACCAATCAAACCAACCGCAATTAATGTTGCGATAATTCTTCGATCTACTTCCAGCATATTTAAAACCTTTAAAATAGGTGGTATTAGTAATGGAATAAACGCTATATGAATTGGGATTAAATTTTGAGAGAAAATCGCCATCATAAAAATAAGAAGAAAAATGAGTACTTTTACTAAGCCCTTCCTATTACTAGAGCCATTTTTATTTAACATATTTAATATACCTGAAATCATCAACTCAGGTATTCCCGTTTTCGAGATGGCTATCGCAAAACCACCAAGTAATCCATAGCTTAGCGCGATCGTGGCACCTGCACCTAATCCTTCTGTAAATGACTCGACTGTTGCTTGAATACCCATGCCGCTTGCTAAGCCTCCTGCAAAGGCTCCTAACACAAGTGAAAGAACTACATTGATTCTAAGCAAACTCAATATTAACATAACAGCTACTGCCACAATTACCGCATTCATAAAGACACTTCACTTTCACACACTAGATTGTTAATATGTTAAACTTTAATATTCAGACAAACGAAAGTCAAGCAGTTCTTTCTTCATAACAAAAAGGCCGAAAAGTATGAAATCTCTCCTTTCTCGTTCCATGAGCAAAAAAACAGCATGATCTTTATCAGACCACACTGTTTTTTGGAGTTTCTACCTATTTAAATGTCTACAGAGACTCTCTAATTACTTTTTTATAATAACCAACTGACAGTACCGCAAATATTGCATATAACGCTATATAACAGCTCATCGCAATCCATAAGGGTGTTGTTAACTCTGTACCAAATAAAAACCATCCTGATTTCACCGCGAAGTAACTATGAAGTAGCCCGATTAATAATGGAACACCAAAATTAAATGCTTGTTTCATAAAGATTCCCTTCATAATATCACGTTCAGAAAAGCCAATTTTTCGTAAAATGGTATAAGCTCCCCGTTCCTCTTCTGCTTCAGACATTTGTTTAAAGTATAGGATGCTACCAGTTGTCATTAAAAATGCTAAACCTAAAAATGCTGTTGTAAAAATTGTTAAGCCAAGTGACTCGATATTTCCCTTACGCTCAGCCTCAAAGGAATCAATTATATAGCTTTGAGAATTGCCATCAGTATCTACAATAGAAATAACATTGGCGCCCGATTCTTTATACAATCTTTCAGCTAGATCAAGGTCAGTCTTTGACTGCAGCATAATAGAAGTTTGTTTATGCCAAGGGAAAAGCTTAGCCTGAGTAGACAACTTATCAAACAATGCGTCAGATACTACAAAAATGGGTCCTCCGCCTCCAGCCGTTATTGTCCCACCAATAATACTTTCCTCGTGAATAGCTTTGACATGCACTGTTTCTTTAAGGTCACCTGCAGACACTACTAAATCACGGTCCTTTTCTAAAGGAAACATCTCGGCCATATAGCCACCGTAATTAGTTAAAATCACGTCATTACCCGAAATTGAAGCATTCGGTGATTTTTTTTGATAATCAGAAAGGGGAATTGTATAAATCGTTCCTTCCATATTATAAAAAGGGCTATCTTGTTGTTCATCCGCCATTAATTGGGCGATTGATGCTGTAACGCCTTGTAAACGATATTCAATCTTATCATAAGCGATATGATTGTCCTCTAGCTTATTTAAAAATGCCTGGCCTTGATTTTCATGCAAAATATAATCTCCAGGTACTTGGCTATAAGCAGAAGCTTCTGAAGAATAATACGAAATATATGCTAGTGTTGTAATCCCAAGAGATACACCTGTTAAAACAGTAATGAGTGTCAATGATTTAGCATTACTTTTCATGCGATGCATAATTGGTGTTAACGCTAATACATCGTGGACAGACAAGTGTCCATTTTTCTTTAAACGAATGGTATTTAATATAAACGCTACGGAGAAACGAAAAACTAAGAACGTTCCACCAATTGTAGTAGCTAAAATTATAATCATATTTACAAATAAATTGCCTGCATTATTAATATCAAATAGCTTTGTTGATGCATAGTAGCCATATGCAATAAACACTAACCCTAAAAATCCGATAATCATTTGTAATGGATTGAATCGTTTCACACGCTCATCGGCTTGTTTAGCAGCGCTAAATAATGATAGTAGCGATACACGGTGGATCATCCACGTCATTTGAATCAAGACAACTACTAGTAAAATAGCGAAAACGATAATCGATTGCTGTAATGCCTGTGTACTAAAGGTCATCGTCACAAGTGATTCTTTTTCAAGTAAACGCAATAAAATCATTGCGATTAGGCGAGAGCTAAAGAAACCTACTAGCATACCTACAACGACAGCTCCAACAAATAATAAAATACTTTCTAACGCCAATAATCGCACAATCAGACCTTTCGTCATTCCAATTAGCTGATAAAGCCCGATTTCTTTACTGCGACGCTTCATAAATAAATGGTTAGCATACAAAACGAAAAATAAAATAATAAAGTACAAAATATACGTTGCAGCTTTAAATCCTGCTGATGCAGTACCACTCTTCTGGACTGTATTGAACACTTCGCCATTGTGCTGTAATGTCACAAAGGAAAAATAGAGCGTCACACTGAAAATAAGTGCGAAAAAGTATAAATAATAATGCTTCATATTTTTCTTCATGCTTCGGAACACAAGCTTACTAAGACTCATAACCGTCACCGCCTAGCACACTTTGCGTATGCATGATTTCTTGGAAAAACGCCTGTCTTGTCTTATCACCTTTATACAACTCACTGTAAATAAGTCCATCTTTTAAAAACAAAACACGTGTACAGAAACTTGCAGCTACCGCATCATGCGTAACCATCATAATCGTCGCCTTTTTCGTTTCATTAATGCTTTGTAAGTTTTTCAGCAATGCTGTTGCTGATTTTGAATCGAGTGCACCAGTAGGCTCATCTGCAAATACCATCGACGGATTTGTAATTAACGCACGAGCAGCCGACGTTCTTTGCTTCTGACCTCCTGATATTTCATTCGGATATTTATTTAAAATATCTGCAATACCGAGTAGATAAGTTAGCTCCTTTACGCGGCTTTCTGCAACAGCTTTTGGTAGCTTACCAATAGCTAATGGTAATAAAATATTTTCTTTAACTGTTAATGTGTCCAATAAATTATAGTCTTGGAATATGAAACCGAGCTGTTCACGACGGAAATTAGCTAACGCCTTTTCCTTCATTCCTCTTAAACTTTGGCCATTTATTTCAATGACACCTTCCGTTGCAAAGTCAATCGAACATAAAACATTTAATAGTGTCGTCTTGCCTGAGCCCGAGGGACCCATAATACCAACAAATTCACCTTCATTTACTTCTAAATCTATACCTTTCAGCACTTCTTGCGCCGTTGACTTTTTACCATATACTTTTTTTACTTTACGTCCAATTAAAACTGCCACAGGTTAACTCCCCTTTCTATACTCCAAGTGTACCCCGTCTGCTTATTCTTTTCGTTCGTTTTACATGACAATATAAAAAGGTAGGTGACAATTTCGTCATCTACCTGTTAGTTTGACATATTCATTTTGTAATGGAAATCGTAACGTAAATACTGAGCCTTCCCCTACAACTGATTGTACGCTAATACGGACGCCGATTTTTTGCGCGATATTTTGTGCTAAATACAAGCCCATCCCCGTTGATTGTGCAGATTCTCTTCCAGCCGTACCTGTATAGGATTTCTGAAAAATTCGAGGTAGGTCCTCTGCACGAATACCCATGCCTGCATCCTTAATATGTAGCAATGTTGCCCCCGACGAATCAATTTCTGTAAAAATAAAAATCTCGGATTTTACAGGGCTGTATTTTATGGCGTTGGATAGGAGTTGTCTAACAATGAATGCAATCCATTTACTATCTGTCATGACGTTTTCAGTTAATTCTCCTATATCAAAACCTATATCTTTCTCTAAACACCAAGCCTGCATTGCTCGGATTTCTTTAAAAACAACTGTTCGTAGCTCGATTTCTGTTAAATAATTATCATTTTCTATAGAAGCCAGGCGTGTTTGATGTAATTGCTGATCAACCAATAGATGGAGCCTGAGCCACTCCTTCTCTAATTTTCTACGCAAAGTTAAATCTTCAATATGGTCTAACATTAAATTAATCGTTGTTAGTGGCGCCTTCACCTCATGTACCCAAGCAAGAAGCTCATCGGCATACTCCTGTAGCTGCACCTTTGCATTATTTAATTCAGTATCCTTGTCATCAAAGACATCTTCAATTTTTTTATAATACGTTTTTTGAAACGGTGATAAAGCTAAACTTTTAGTATGCGGGTCATCAAGTCGACTATCCACATTTCCCAGGAAATCTTTCAACTGGCCAACTTCTCTTATATAACGCCATATTAAAAATAATGAAAAAGTAACGAGCATGATAATATTGACGTACCAAATAGAGACACCAACTAACCCTACATCTAAAGAAAATAATATGTTAAGTATAATGATAAGAAAAACGAAAAACCCAATCCAGGCAAGCCGTTCTCTTAAAAACAATAATAGCATTTTCATTTATGACCCCTGCGTTACGGCTATATAACCAAGCCCCTTTTTTGTCACAATGACTTCCTGTAAACCTATATCCTCTAGCTTTGTACGTAAACGATTAACATTTACCGATAATGTATTGTCATTGACAAAACGCTCATCGTCCCATAACTTCCTCATTAAGTCTTCTCTCGATACAATTTGATTGGCCTTTTCCAATAAAATTCGTAAAATAAATAATTCATTTTTAGTTAAGGAAACGAGCTCGCCCTTAAACATAATTTCACCCCGTGCATAATCAAGAACAGCCCCATTAAAACGAGTAACATCCATTGCTTCTTCAACATAGTCATAAGTACGACGTAAAATGGCTTGTACTTTTGCAATTAACACTTCCATATGGAAAGGCTTTTGAATAAAATCATCTGCACCCATTTGCATAGCCATCACCATATCCATCGGATGATCTCGGGAGGATAGAAAGAGAATGGGTACTTTCGAAATATGTCTTATTTCACGACACCAATGAAAGCCGTCATATGCTGGTAGCTGTATATCAATTAATACAAGTTGAGGCTTCTCTTCTATAAAATCATCCATCACCTTTTGAAAATCATTCGGTCCTACTACTTGTAAAGACCATTGCGTAAAACGCTCTTGTATCATCGCAAAAATTGATGGATCATCTTCTATCAATAAAACCTTCATTTCCATATTGCAGTCACTCCTTTCGCATTTTTATTTTAACATAAAAAACCAATCTGTAAGCGTCCCTACAGATTGGTTTTAAAATTAGCATATGCTAAAAATTATTTTTGGATAGTAGCTACTACGCCAGCGCCTACAGTACGGCCACCCTCACGGATAGAGAATTTAGTACCTTCTTCAAGAGCGATTGGAGCGATAAGTTCTACTGTCATTTCGATGTTATCACCAGGCATTACCATTTCAACGCCTTCTGGTAAGTTACAGATACCTGTTACGTCAGTTGTACGGAAGTAGAACTGAGGACGGTAGTTAGAGAAGAATGGAGTATGACGGCCACCCTCTTCTTTAGATAAAACGTAAACTTCAGCTTTGAAGTTTGTGTGTGGAGTGATTGAGCCTGGTTTAGCTAATACTTGACCACGTTGGATATCTTCACGAGCTACACCACGAAGTAAAGCACCGATGTTGTCACCAGCTTCAGCGTAGTCTAATAATTTACGGAACATTTCAACGCCAGTTACAGTTGTAGATTTAGCTTCTTCAGCGATACCTACGATTTCAACTACGTCACCAACTTTAACTTGACCACGTTCAACACGGCCAGTTGCAACTGTACCACGACCAGTGATAGAGAATACGTCCTCTACTGGCATCATGAATGGTTTGTCAGTTTGACGTTCTGGAGTTGGGATGTAAGAATCTACAGCGTCCATTAATTCAACGATTTTTTCTTCCCATTCTGCTTCGCCTTCAAGAGCTTTAAGAGCAGAACCTTTGATTACAGGAATATCGTCGCCTGGGAAGTCATATTCAGATAGTAGGTCACGGATTTCCATTTCTACTAATTCTAATAATTCTTCGTCATCAACCATATCACATTTGTTCATGAATACTACTAAGTATGGAACACCTACTTGACGAGATAAAAGGATGTGTTCACGAGTTTGTGGCATTGGGCCATCAGCAGCAGATACTACTAAGATACCGCCGTCCATTTGTGCAGCACCAGTGATCATGTTTTTAACATAGTCAGCGTGTCCTGGGCAGTCAACGTGTGCATAGTGACGAGTTTCTGTTTCATATTCTACGTGAGAAGTGTTGATTGTGATACCACGTTCTTTTTCTTCTGGTGCGTTATCGATATCAGCGTAAGATTTAGCTGTACCACCCATTTTTTTAGAAAGAACTGTAGCGATTGCAGCAGTTAAAGTTGTTTTACCATGGTCAACGTGTCCGATTGTACCAATGTTAGCATGCGTTTTTGAACGGTCAAATTTTTCTTTAGCCATTAGAGATTGCCTCCTCGAAATTGTATGTTTTATTTTAAAAATTTATAGAATGAATGCTGATAGAGAACGGGCCCATCCTCTATCCTGCAATCATAGCTTACAAATTAGTTATACTTTATGCAAGATGAAAATTCAATTATTCACCTTTATTTTTTTTGATGATGTCAGCAGCAATTGATTTTGGTACTTCTTCATAATGATCAAATGTCATTGAGAATACACCGCGACCTTGAGTTGCTGAACGAAGAGTTGTTGCGTAACCAAACATTTCCGAAAGTGGAACCATTGCACGAACAACTTGTGAGTTACCGCGAGCATCCATACCCTCAACGCGTCCGCGACGAGAAGTAATGTTACCCATGATATCACCAAGGTACTCTTCAGGAATTACAACTTCTACTTTCATCATTGGTTCTAAAATTACAGCATCACATTGTTTAGCTGCTTCTTTAAGAGCCATAGAAGCTGCGATTTTGAACGCCATCTCATTCGAGTCAACGTCATGGTAAGAACCGAATACTAATTTCGCTTTAATGTCGATTAGTGGGTAACCAGCTACTACACCGCGGTCAAGAGAGTCACGAAGACCTGCTTCAACTGCAGGGATGTATTCACGAGGTACAACACCACCAACGATAGCGTTTTCGAATTCAAAGCCTTTACCTTCTTCATTTGGAGAGAACTCAATCGTTACGTCACCATATTGTCCACGACCACCAGATTGGCGAGTGAATTTACCTTGAACTTTTGCAGAGCTACGGAATGTTTCACGGTAAGATACCATTGGAGCACCAACGTTAGCTTCTACTTTAAATTCACGGCGCATACGGTCAACTAAGATATCAAGGTGAAGTTCACCCATACCTGAGATGATTGTTTGTCCAGTTTCTGTGTCAGTGTGAGCACGGAAAGTTGGATCCTCTTCTTGAAGTTTTTGTAAAGCTTGACCCATTTTATCTTGGTCAGCTTTTGATTTTGGTTCTACAGAAAGAGAAATTACTGGTTCTGGGAACTCCATTGATTCAAGAATAACTAGGTTTTTCTCGTCACAAAGTGTATCACCAGTAGTAGTATCTTTAAGACCTACTGCAGCAGCAATATCCCCTGCGAATACTTTAGAAATCTCTTCACGAGAGTTAGCGTGCATTTGTAGGATACGACCTACACGTTCACGTTTACCTTTAGAAGAGTTTTGTACGTATGAACCTGCATCTAATGTTCCAGAGTACACACGGAAGAAAGTTAATTTACCTACGAATGGGTCAGTCATAACTTTGAATGCAAGAGCTGAGAATGGCTCTTCATCAGAAGATTTACGTTCTAACTCTTCGTCACCATCAACTGAAGTACCTTTGATTGCTGGTACATCAACTGGAGATGGTAAGTAATCGATAACTGCATTTAACATTGGGCGTACGCCTTTGTGTTTGAATGCTGTACCACAGATTACTGGGTAGAATTCTACTGCAATTGTAGCACGACGGATAGCCGCTTTAAGCTCAGCTACAGTGATTTCTTCGCCTTCTAAATATTTTTCCATGATTTCTTCATCAACACTTGCAACAGCGTCGATTAATTTTTCACGGTATTCTTCAGCCATTTCGCGGTGTTCTTCAGGAATTTCACCTTCAGTTACTGCAGTACCTTTTTCGTCGCCGTAGAAAGTTGCTTTCATTTCAACTAAGTCAATGATAGCAGAGAACTGATCTTCAGCTCCGATAGGTAATTGGATTGGGTGAGCGTTTGCTTGTAAACGGTCATGTAGAGTACCTACTGAATACAAGAAGTCTGCACCTGTTTTATCCATTTTGTTAATGAATACGATACGTGGAACACCGTATGTTGTAGCTTGACGCCATACAGTTTCAGTTTGTGGCTCAACACCAGATTGAGCATCTAGAACTGTTACAGCACCGTCAAGTACGCGTAAAGAACGCTCTACTTCTACAGTGAAGTCTACGTGTCCAGGAGTATCGATGATGTTTACACGGTGGCCTGCCCATTGAGCTGTTGTCGCAGCAGAAGTGATAGTAATACCACGTTCTTGCTCTTGCTCCATCCAGTCCATTTGAGAAGCGCCTTCATGAGTTTCACCGATTTTGTGAATCTTACCTGTGTAATAAAGGATACGCTCAGTTGTTGTTGTTTTACCAGCATCAATGTGAGCCATGATCCCAATATTACGAGTATTCTCTAGAGAGAATTCGCGTTTCATTAGGTATTTCTCCTTCCATATTGGGCTTATGCTATGTTTAGATTACCAACGGTAGTGAGCGAATGCTTTGTTCGCTTCTGCCATTTTGTGCATATCTTCACGTTTCTTAACTGATGCACCAGTGTTGTTAGAAGCATCTAGAATTTCGTTAGCTAAACGCTCTTCCATAGTTTTTTCACCACGAAGACGAGAATAGTTAACTAGGTAACGAAGACCTAAAGTAGTACGACGTTCTGGACGAACTTCAACTGGTACTTGGTAGTTAGAACCACCAACACGGCGAGCACGTACTTCAAGAACTGGCATTACGTTGTTTAGAGCAGCTTCGAATACTTCGATTGGATTTTCACCTGAACGTTCTTTAACTAGTTCGAACGCACCGTATAAAATCTTTTGAGAAGTACCTCTTTTACCATCAACCATCATTTTATTGATTAAACGAGTTACTAGTTTTGAATTATAAATTGGATCTGGTAACACGTCACGTTTGGAAACAGGACCTTTACGAGGCATGTGTTTTCCTCCTTTCGAATAATTATCGATTTATTTTTATACGTTGGCCTTATACGAAGTTATCACTTATTGCGAAATCAGCTAGCATGATTTCAGTTTTGGTGATATCAACGTAAGACTCAACATTAGTTAACACTTAACGTGTTAAATTATTTTTTTTCTTTAGGGCGTTTTGTTCCGTATTTAGAACGTGATTGTAAACGACCGTTTACACCAGCTGTATCAAGAGCACCACGTACGATATGGTAACGAACACCCGCTAAGTCTTTTACGCGTCCGCCACGGATAAGAACAACACTGTGCTCTTGTAAGTTGTGGCCTTCACCTGGGATATAAGCTGTAACCTCAATTTGGTTAGTTAAACGTACACGAGCGTATTTACGTAACGCTGAGTTTGGTTTACGAGGTGTCATTGTACCTACACGAGTACAAACACCACGTTTTTGTGGAGATTTAACATCAGTTAAAGATTTTTTAAATGAGTTATATCCTTTGTTTAACGCTGGTGATTTTGATTTCGTGATTTTAGATTGACGAGGCTTACGTACTAATTGGTTAATTGTAGGCATCGGTATTTCCTCCCTTCATTTATTCCTTGTTAATACCACACATCCAGGTGGTTCATTTTTTGGGTAAAAACAAAGTCTTTGTGTTTTATACACAAAAACTAATCTACAGCAATCGCAACTACTGCAGCTCCAACATGGATTCCACAGGCTTTGCCCAGTTCCTTTTTAGACTCGACAAGAATAACTGGTATACCGATTTCTCTCGCGAAAGATATGGCCGAATCGGTTACCCAATTGTCTGCATCAAGTGCCACAAAAAGCTCTTTCACTAAACCAGCTTGCATTGCTTTTACTGCTTGCTTTGTACCAATGATTGTTTGACTAGCCCTTACTTTATCATAAGACATTTTCATATCCTCCGAAGTACAGACAGTTAACTATCAACCTTCAATATATTATCATTATCAATTTCTACTGTCAACTAATATCTTTAAAAAGTCCGAAGAGAGGGCGCTTTTACCATCTCTTCGGAGCTTTTGTTTAAGTTATTCAGCAGAAACTAAATCTTCTGCGTCAAGCTCATCTTTTTCAATGCGGATTTGACGATAACGTTGCATACCAGTACCTGCTGGAACAAGTTTACCAATAATTACGTTCTCTTTTAATCCTAGAAGTTCATCACGTTTACCTTTAATTGCAGCATCTGTTAACACACGAGTTGTTTCTTGGAATGATGCAGCAGATAAGAATGATTCAGTTTCTAGTGAAGCTTTAGTAATACCTAGAATTACTGGGCGACAAGTTGCAGGGTTTTTGCCGTTCATAACAGCATCTACATTTGCCTCTGAGAATTGGTGAATATCTAATAATGAACCAGGTAATAATTCTGTATCACCAGCTTCGATTACACGAACTTTACGAAGCATTTGACGTACCATTACTTCGATATGTTTGTCTCCAATTTCTACCCCTTGCATACGGTATACTTTTTGTACTTCTTTTAGTAAATATTCTTGAACTGTTGAAACGTCTTTTACTTTTAATAATTGTTTTGGATCGATAGAACCTTCTGTTAATACTTGACCACGTTCGATTGAGTCACCTTCGATAACTTTCAGACGTGCATTATATGGTGCTTGGTATTTACGAGTTTCTACGTCACCTTGAACTGTAATTTCTTTTAGACCTTCACGAATTTCAGTAATATCTGAAACCGTACCAGCAATCTCAGAAATGACAGATTGACCTTTTGGATTACGTGCTTCGAAAATCTCTTGGATACGTGGAAGACCTTGAGTAATATCGTCTCCAGCTACCCCACCTGTATGGAATGTACGCATTGTTAACTGAGTACCTGGTTCACCGATTGATTGAGCAGCAATAATACCAACAGCTTCCCCAACTTCAACTTTTTCACCAGTTGCTAAGTTCATGCCGTAACATTTTTTACATACACCATGTTTTGTATTACATGTGAATGCTGAACGGATTGTTACTTCCTCGATACCTGCTTCTGTAATAACACGCGCGACATCTTGGTCGATTAAACCGTCTTTTTCTAAAATTACATCGCCTGTTTCTGGATGGAAAATCGTTTTCTTCGTATGACGACCAACAATACGTTCGTCTAACGCTTCGATTAGTTCTGTACCTTCCATTAACGCTCCGATAGTTAAGCCGCGGTCAGTTCCACAATCATCTTCACGAACGATTACATCTTGTGCAACGTCAACAAGACGACGTGTTAAGTAACCTGAATCGGCAGTTTTTAGGGCTGTATCGGCAAGACCTTTACGAGCACCATGTGTTGAGATGAAGTATTCCAATACTGTTAAACCTTCACGGAATGAAGATTTGATTGGAAGTTCGATAATACGACCAGCCGGGTTGGCCATCAGACCACGCATACCAGCTAACTGTGTAAAGTTAGATGCGTTACCACGGGCACCTGAGTCAGACATCATGAAGATAGGGTTCGTTTTCTCAAGTGACTTCATCAGTTTTGATTGAATTTCATCTTTCGCTGCACTCCAGCTAGAGATAACACGGTCATAACGCTCTTCTTCTGTAATGAAACCACGACGGAATTGCGCTTGAACTTTATCTACTTTCTCTTGTGCTTCAGCTAGGATTTCACCTTTGTCTGGTAATACCACGATGTCAGATACACCAACAGTGATACCAGCGCGAGTTGAGTATTTGAAACCTAAGTTTTTCATGCGGTCAAGCATTTTAGATGTTTCAGTAATGTGGAAACGTTTAAACACTTCTGCAATGATATTTCCTAAGAATTTCTTGCGGAATGGGTTTACAACAGGTACTGATGCAAAATGTTTGCGTAGTACTGCTGAACGTTGTGCCTCTACTTTACCTTTTTCATCTAATTGGCTGTATGCAGCATCTGCTTCAAGCTCTGCTAAAGTTTCTTCGTCAATTGTTAAATTAGCGAAGTATTTTTCTGGTGTTACTTGCTCTAAGTTGAAATCAGTAGGTTCGTTAATGAACGGGAATGATTCAGGCAAGATTTCGTTAAAGATTACTTTACCCACAGTTGTTAGTAAGAACATGTTATTTTGTTCTTCTGTAAACGTTGGGTTGTTCAGTGAACTTGCTTTGATCGCGATACGTGTATGCAAGTGAACATGACCTGTATCATATGCGATTAAAACTTCGTTTGGTCCATAGAAAATTGAACCTTCACCACGAGCATCTTCGCGCTCAAGTGTTAAATAATAGTTACCTAATACCATATCTTGAGATGGTGTTACAACAGGTTTACCATCTTTCGGGTTTAGGATGTTTTGTGCAGCAAGCATTAAAAGACGAGCTTCAGCTTGTGCTTCAGCTGATAATGGTACGTGAACCGCCATTTGGTCACCATCGAAGTCAGCGTTGTAAGCTGTACATACTAATGGGTGAAGACGGATTGCACGGCCTTCAACAAGTGTTGGTTCAAACGCTTGGATACCAAGACGGTGAAGCGTTGGTGCACGGTTTAGTAATACTGGATGCTCACGGATTACATCTTCTAAAACGTCCCATACGTCGTTGTTTAAACGTTCGATTTTACGTTTAGCAGATTTAATATTATGCGCAAGACCACGTTCTACTAATTCTTTCATTACGAAAGGTTTAAATAGCTCAATCGCCATTTCCTTTGGTAGACCACATTGGTACATTTTTAAGTTAGGACCTACTACGATAACAGAACGACCAGAATAGTCTACACGTTTACCAAGTAAGTTTTGACGGAAACGACCTTGTTTCCCTTTTAACATATGTGAAAGAGATTTTAACGGACGGTTACCTGGGCCAGTTACTGGACGACCACGACGACCGTTATCGATTAATGCATCAACAGCTTCTTGTAACATACGTTTTTCGTTTTGAACGATAATGCTTGGTGCTCCAAGATCTAATAAACGTTTTAAACGGTTGTTACGGTTGATTACACGACGATATAAATCATTTAAGTCAGATGTTGCAAAACGACCACCATCTAATTGAACCATTGGACGAAGCTCCGGTGGAATAACAGGTAGTACATCCAAAATCATCCACTCTGGAGAGTTACCTGAGTTACGGAATGATTCTACTACTTCAAGACGTTTAATCGCACGTGTACGGCGTTGACCTTGTGCTGATTTTAACTCCTCTTTTAAAGAATGAGTTTCATCTTCAAGATCGATTTTACCAAGAAGCCTTTTGATTGCTTCTGCACCCATTGCTGCTTCGAAAGTTGCACCGAATTTTTCACGGTATGCACGGTACTCTTTTTCAGAAAGTAATTGCTTGCTCTCTAAGTTAGTAGCACCTGGTTCAATTACAACGTAAGATGCGAAGTAAATTACTTCTTCTAAAGCACGTGGAGACATATCTAAAATAAGACCCATACGGCTTGGAATACCTTTGAAGTACCAAATATGAGAAACTGGTGCAGCTAATTCGATGTGACCCATACGTTCACGACGAACTTTTGCACGTGTTACTTCAACGCCACAACGGTCACAAACTACGCCTTTATAGCGAACACGTTTGTATTTACCACAGTGACATTCCCAGTCTTTCGTAGGACCGAAAATACGTTCACAGAATAAACCATCTTTTTCTGGTTTTAATGTACGATAGTTAATTGTTTCTGGTTTTTTTACTTCACCATATGACCAAGAACGAATCTTGTCAGGGGATGCTAAACCAATTTTCATATATTCAAATTCATTAACGTCTATCAAGGAGCCTACCTCCCTCTAGTTATAGGTCTTTATAAAGACTCTTTTACGCAGCTCGACAATCGTTTGCAAAAATACCTTTTGACAAAAGATTAAAAATAGATTGATTTCATTCATAAAGAAAAGTCGAGCAGGGCGTTAAATCCTGCCCGACTAATTTGAAAAATAAGTTTGACCCTTCACACGAATGTGAACTTAACCTTATCCATTATTCAAAAGACTCTACTGGCTCTTCTTCTGTTTCTGGTTGTGGCGCAATATTAAGTGCGTCCGCAGGTTGAAGATCTTCTTCTTCGTCTAAATCGCGAAGCTCTACTTCTTCATCATTGATTGTTAACATTTTAACATCCATACCAAGAGATTGTAGTTCTTTAATCAATACTTTGAATGATTCTGGAACGCCAGGCTCTGGTACGCTTTCACCTTTAACGATAGCCTCGTATGTTTTCACACGACCAACAACGTCATCGGATTTAACAGTTAAAATTTCTTGAAGTGTGTATGCTGCACCGTATGCTTCAAGTGCCCATACTTCCATCTCACCAAAGCGTTGTCCACCGAACTGCGCTTTACCACCAAGTGGTTGTTGTGTAACAAGTGAGTAAGGACCTGTTGAACGTGCGTGAAGTTTATCGTCAACCATGTGCGCAAGTTTGATCATGTACATGATCCCAACAGATACACGGTTATCGAAAGGTTCACCTGAACGTCCATCATACAGGATTGTTTTACCATCACGGTTCATCCCTGCTTCTTCCATTGTTTCCCAAACATCTTCTTCGTTGGCACCATCAAATACTGGTGTTGCCATATGAACACCTAAGTAACGAGAAGCCATACCTAAGTGTAACTCTAAAACTTGTCCGATATTCATACGAGAAGGTACACCTAATGGGTTTAACATGATATCGACAGGAGTACCATCTGGCATAAATGGCATATCCTCTTCCGGTAAGATACGAGAGATAACCCCTTTGTTACCATGTCGTCCGGCCATTTTGTCCCCAACGCGGATTTTACGTTTTTGAACAATGTAAGCACGAACTAATTGGTTAACACCTGGTGGTAACTCATCGCCGTCTTCACGGTTAAATACTTTAACGTCAAGGATGATACCGCCCGCACCATGTGGTACGCGTAATGAAGTATCACGAACTTCACGTGCCTTTTCACCAAAGATTGCATGTAATAAGCGCTCTTCAGCTGTTAATTCTGTAACCCCTTTAGGCGTTACTTTACCTACAAGAATATCACCATCGCGTACTTCCGCACCGATACGGATAATACCACGTTCGTCTAAGTTACGAAGTGCATCTTCCCCAACGTTTGGAATGTCGCGTGTAATTTCTTCAGGCCCTAATTTTGTATCACGAGATTCTGACTCGTATTCTTCAATATGAACTGAAGTATATACATCGTCTTTTACAAGGCGCTCACTCATAATAACAGCATCCTCATAGTTGAACCCGTTCCAAGTCATGAAAGCAACAAGTACGTTACGACCTAAAGCAAGTTCACCGTTTTCCATAGATGGACCGTCTGCTAAAATATCGCGAGGTTTCACACGCTCGCCAACTTTTACAAGTGGGCGTTGGTTGTATGAAGTACCTTGGTTTGAACGAATGAATTTTTGTAATTTATATTTTGTTAAATCGCCTTTAACTTCTTTACCATCAACTGTTTCAATGCGACGCACATGGATTGAACGAGCTTCAACATGCTCCACAATACCATCGTATTTCGCTACTACAGCCGCACCAGAGTCACGCGCATCTACGTGTTCCATACCAGTACCAACAAACGGAGCTTCTGGATTTAAAAGAGGAACCGCTTGACGTTGCATGTTGGCACCCATAAGCGCACGGTTAGAGTCATCGTTTTCTAAGAACGGAATACATGCAGTCGCTGCAGAAACTACTTGTTTAGGAGATACGTCCATATAGTCCATTTGAGCCTTATTGAAAACTGTGTTATCCCCACGGAAACGACCTACAACTTCTTCGTTAGTAAATGTACCGTCTGGATTTAATGGCGAGTTCGCTTGCGCTACATAGTAGTTATCTTCTTCGTCAGCTGTTAAGTAATCAATTTGATCTGTTACTTGGCCAGTTTCGTGATCAATACGACGATATGGCGTTTCAATGAAACCAAATTTATTTACTTTCGCGAATGAAGACAGCGAGTTGATTAAACCAATGTTCGGACCCTCAGGTGTTTCGATTGGACACATACGACCATAGTGAGAATAGTGAACGTCACGTACTTCGAAACCAGCACGCTCACGCGTTAAACCACCAGGCCCTAATGCAGATAGACGACGTTTATGCGTTAATTCTGCTAGTGGGTTTGTTTGGTCCATGAATTGAGATAATTGAGAGCTACCAAAGAATTCTTTAATAGATGCAATTACTGGACGAATATTGATTAATTGTTGCGGTACGATAGCGGCTGTATCATTGATAGACATACGCTCACGTACAACACGTTCCATACGAGATAAACCGATACGGAATTGGTTTTGTAATAACTCACCAACAGAGCGAAGACGACGGTTACCTAAATGGTCAATATCATCTGTTGCTCCTACTTGGTAAAGTAGGTTGAAGAAATAACTTACTGAAGATAATACATCAGCAGGTGTAATATTCTTCACTTCTTCGTCAATGTAGGCATTGCCAATAACATTGATTTCTTTTTGCGCTTCATCTTTAGGAGCATAAATTTTAATAGATTGGATTGTAACGTCATCTTCAAGTACTCCGCCAACTTGTGATAAAGTGCGGTAGCCAATGCCTTTAGAAGAATCCTCTAGGTAAGGTAAAATCTTATCTAAAGTACGACGATCAAGCACAGTGCCCTTCTCTACTAAAATTTCGCCTGTTTCTGGATCAACAAGCGTTTCAGCAATCGTTTGGTTGAATAAACGATTTTTAATGTGAAGCTTTTTGTTCATTTTGTAACGACCAACGTTCGCTAAATCATAGCGCTTAGCATCAAAGAAACGAGAATATAATAAACTTTTCGCACTTTCTACTGTTGGTGGTTCACCTGGGCGTAAACGCTCGTAGATTTCTAAAAGTGCTTTTTCAGTACTTTCAGAGTTATCCTTTTCTAGCGTATTACGTAAATACTCGTTATCACCGATAATATCGATAATCTCTTGATCTGAACCGAAACCTAATGCACGAAGTAACACTGTTACTGGTAGCTTACGAGTACGATCAATACGTACATACACTACATCCTTCGCGTCAGTTTCATATTCTAACCAAGCACCACGGTTTGGAATTACAGTTGCACCGAAGCCTTTTTTACCGTTTTTATCAGTTTTATCATGGAAATACACACTTGGTGATCGAACTAATTGTGAAACGATAACACGTTCAGCACCGTTAATAATGAACGTACCTGTTTCTGTCATTAATGGGAAGTCACCCATGAATACATCTTGTTCTTTCACTTCGTCTGTTTCTTTGTTGTAAAGACGTACTTTCACGCGTAATGGAGCTGCGTAAGTAACATCTCGCTCTTTACACTCATCGACATCATATTTAGGATCACCTAAAGAATAATCGATGAATTCTAATGAAAGATTACCTGTAAAGTCCTCGATCGGCGAAATGTCACGGAACATTTCACGTAAACCTTCTTCAAGGAACCACTCGTAAGACGCCGTTTGAATCTCAATCAGATTTGGAAGCTCAAGCACCTCTTTAATACGCGCAAAGCTTCTACGCTGGCGGTGTTGTCCGTACTGAACTAGTTGACCTGTCAACTCATTCACCCCTCAATAAAGCGATATTAGGTCTTTGCAAAATCATCCAAATAGTGTATGATTTCGAAAGACAAAAAGAAAACGAGTCTTCAAAAGATCTCATTTTCGGTTAACTAAACTTATCTTGGCAAGTATACCCATATAAAATCATTCATATACCAAAAGGGCACACGACCTCAAAATAATATTTTTGCATTGTATCATATTATCATAGCCGTTTTGTCAAGTCAATATTTTATACATATTTCATTTATTTTTTTGCACGCACTATCCAGTATCCTTTTTTCTTCTCCACAACATCGACTTCAGAAAATTTTTCTTCTAAATAGCTAACCGTTGATGGCGCACCTTGCTTCTTCTGAATTACTACCCATAGCTCTCCAGAAGTCACTAACTTGTTATAAGCACCATCGTAAAAGCGGAAAACCGTGTCCTTTCCTGCCCGAATTGGAGGATTGGTTAAAATAGCTGCAGCCTTCGCCTCATCATCTACATTCGATAGTCCGTCACTGACAAATATTCGTACATTTTGAACACCGTTTACTTGCGCATTTTTTTGAGAAAGCGCAACCGCTCGTTCATTAATATCCATCATTAAAACAGTGCGCTCAGGATTCGTCTTGGCAATTGATAATCCAATTGGTCCATAGCCACAGCCTACATCAAAAATCGCACCATCTACATCTGGCATTTGAAACGCATCTATTAATACACGGGATCCAAAATCTACTTCGCTTTTACTAAATACACCTGCATCCGTTTCAAAGGAAAACGTATGCCCAAGTAACTTGAACGTCCAGTGACGAGGTTTACTTTCAGTTTGAGGCTTACTTGTATAATAGTGATCTGACATTTTCACGCCTCCTCAGAATGAAGAAAAAGCTCGCCACAATGACGAGCTTCCTTTTGTATAAAAGTAATACGAGATTACTTAACTTCTACAGATGCGCCAACTTCTTCAAGTTTAGCTTTGATTTGTTCAGCTTCATCTTTAGAAACGCCTTCTTTAAGAGCTTTAGGAGCGTTATCTACAACTTCTTTAGCTTCTTTAAGACCTAAACCAGTGATTTCGCGAACCACTTTGATTACTTTGATTTTTTCAGCACCAGCAGATGCTAATACTACGTCGAATTCTGTTTTTTCTTCAGCTGCAGCAGCACCGCCAGCAACTACTGCTACTGGAGCAGCAGCTGTTACACCGAATTCTTCTTCGATAGCTTTTACTAAATCGTTTAATTCAAGAACTGTCATAGCTTTGATAGCTTCTAAGATTTGCTCTTTGTTCATTATAATTTCCTCCTAATTGGATATGGTTTTAGTTTTTTGCGGTCAAGCCGCAGAAGTTATGCGACGTAAGGAATTACGCGCCTTGTTCTTCTTTTTGTTCTGCAACAGCTTTTGTTGCAAGTGCGAAGTTGCGCACTGGAGCTTGAAGTACAGATAAAAGCATTGAAAGAAGACCTTCGCGTGATGGAAGTTCTGCAAGTGCTTTAACATCTTCAACAGAAGAGATTGTACCTTCAATGATACCCGCTTTAATTTCTAAAGCTTCGTTTTTCTTAGCGAACTCGTTGATGATTTTAGCAGGGGCTACAACATCTTCAGATGAGAACGCGATTGCGTTAGGACCAGTTAATACTTCATTGATTCCTTCAACGCCAGCAGCTTCAGCAGCACGACGAGTTAAAGTGTTTTTGTAAACTTTGAACTCAACACCAGCTTCACGAAGTTGTTTACGAAGTTCAGTCACTTGTGCAACATTAAGACCACGGTAATCCACAACTACTACAGAAGCAGCGCCTTGGAATTTTTCAGTGATTTCTTGCACTTGTGATTGTTTGTTTTCGATTGCTTTGCTCATGATGACACCTCCTATTAGAATGGGTCATTTATACCGACAAAAGTAAAGCCTCTGGGTCATATAGACACAGAGGCTGAAAGTCATCATCTTTAAAATAAGAATCCGAATTCCGATGTCCTCGGTAGGATCATTAAGTGACAAGTCACTCCTACTGTCTACGGTACAAATGGATGATTCACAACAGCATCCATCTTACCAAAGATACGGATAGCTGTCAACCGATTTATAATAAATTATTTTACTACTACGTTAGCAGCATCAATTTTGATAGCTGGACCCATTGTAGTTGTAACATTTACAGATTTCATGTAAGTACCTTTAGCTGCAGCAGGTTTTGCTTTTTGAACAACGTCAAATACAGTTAAGAAGTTTTCTACTAATTTTTCTGTAGAGAAAGAAACTTTACCGATAGGAGCGTGGATAATACCAGCTTTGTCAGCGCGGTATTCTACTTTACCAGCTTTGATTTCTTCGATTGCTTTTGTTACGTCGAAAGTAACTGTACCTGTTTTAGGGTTTGGCATTAAACCTTTAGGTCCTAATACGCGACCAAGTTTACCAACTTCACCCATCATATCAGGAGTTGCTACGATTACATCGAAGTCAAACCAACCTTGTTGGATTTTTTGGATGTATTCTGCATCGCCTACATAATCAGCGCCAGCAGCTTCTGCTTCTTTAAGTTTTTCACCTTTAGCGAAAACTAATACGCGTTGAGTTTTACCAGTACCGTTTGGAAGTACTACTGCTCCACGGATTTGTTGGTCATTTTTACGAGTATCGATTCCTAAACGAAAAGCAACTTCTACAGTAGCGTCGAAGTTTACTGAGCTAGTTTTTTGAGCAAGTTCGATTGCTTCTTGTGCGCCGTATACGTTGTTACGGTCGATTAATTTCGCTGCATCTTGCAGTTTTTTACCTTTTTTAGCCATTATATATTTCCTCCTTGATTGTGGTTATAGCGGATTTTACCTCCCACGAATAAAGGTTGCGCGTTCACAAAGAAACTCCGCAACCTTCCAAAAACAAAAACATCAAGTAACTGGGATTAGTCTTCGATAACAATACCCATGCTTCGTGCAGTACCTTCAACCATTAACATAGCAGCTTCAACTGAAGCAGCGTTAAGGTCTGGCATTTTAGTTTCAGCGATTTCGCGAACTTTATCACGTTTAACCGTTGCAACTTTTTTACGGTTTGGTTCACCAGATCCAGATTGGATACCAGCTGCTACTTTAAGTAAAACTGCTGCAGGTGGAGTTTTCGTAATGAAAGTAAATGAACGGTCCTCAAATACTGAAATTTCAACTGGAATAATAAGACCAGCTTGATCAGCAGTACGCGCATTGAATTCTTTACAGAATCCCATGATGTTCACACCTGCTTGACCTAATGCAGGACCAACCGGTGGAGCTGGGTTTGCTTTACCAGCAGGGATTTGAAGTTTAACAACTTTAATAACTTTTTTAGCCACGAGACACACCTCCTTAAGTCCGTGATGTGGTAATTGGGTTGCCCCTCCCACTCAATATCTGTCTGTCAGCTAAGTGCCGATAACATTAAAATTATCATTACAGACGTCATCCGAAGTATGACAGTCTGACCTTTGAAATGATACCACTTTTAATTTTTTTAAGCAAGTAGTAATTAACAAAATCTGCGATATACGCTTAATCATACGTAATATGTTAACTAGAAAGTAAAACTATAATTTTTGAATTTGCTCAAAATCCAGTTCCATAATCGTTTCGCGACCAAACATATCTACAGATACTTTCAGTTTTCCTTTTTCAGCGTCGATTTCTTCAACACGTCCTTGGAAGTGTGCAAACGGTCCTTCTAATACTTCAACTGCTTCACCAATAGTAATATCGATTTCAACAATTTTATCAGTCATACCCATTTGCTCTAATAGACGATCTGCTTCTTCTGGTAATAAAGGTGTTGGTTTTGCCCCACCACCTGATGAGCCGATAAAGCCAGTTACGCCTGGTGTATTGCGGACAACATACCAAGAATCATCTGTCATAATTAGCTCTACTAGAACATAACCAGGGAAGACCTTACGCATCATTGTCTTCTTTTTGCCGTCCTTCATTTCTGTTTCCTCGTGCTCAGGCACGATCACACGGAAGATTTTATCTTGCATCCCCATTGTTTCAACACGTTTTTCTAGGTTTGCTTTTACACGGTTTTCATACCCCGAATACGTATGAACAACATACCAATTTTTCTCCATAACTGCTAGGACTATTCGTCCGTCCCTCCCTTACAAATAAAAGTGAAAATGATCGCGATATGCAAAGTGCATCCTTTATTCTTTTTCACAAACTTCCCAATAGAAAAACATAGCTTTCGCCATAGCAAGCGAAAGCTCGATGATATATACCTAATTAGCATAGTCATCTATCGCTACCAACATACTTATACTGGTAGTCACACTTATCATAATGAGAACATTTTACTGCTCTTCACTTCATAAAACAAACGAAAAAACCCGTTATTGTAATGGACGGGCTATTTTCAAAAGTATTAACATGCTCTTTTCTAAATTATAAATCTAAGTACCAGCGGAATAATGATGAAATACCTAAGTCTACTAACACAAAAAATAAAGCCATAATTACTACAGTTGAAATTACAACGACTGTATATTTCGTCAGTTCTTTACTTTTTGGCCAGCTAGTTTTTCGCATTTCCGACATTACGTCGCTGAAAAAACTTTTAATCTTGCCCATTCTAGCCTAACCTCCGAATCAATCATATCTGTCTATTTACAAAATATTTTATAACGTTTGTTTATGCACTGTATGTTCATTGCAATGCGAGCAAAATTTCTTTAATTCGAGACGTACAGTAGTATCTCCCTTAGCAGGAAATGTGTAATTTCTCGATCCGCATTTTTCGCAATTTAGCACGACTTTCTTTGTCATGAAATCACCTTTTCGGCACTTTGTCTTTTAAAGACTAACACCTAAAATTGTCAATGTCAACAAGGGTACATGCGCTCTATAACATTTCCTCGAGCACTAAATGACGCTCTAATTTCCGCTTAACTCGTTGCAAAGCATTATCAATTGACTTCACATGCCGATTCAATTTTGCAGAAATTTCATGATAAGATTGTCCATCTAAGTATAGAGCTAATACTTGTAGCTCCAATTCACTCAAAATTTCGCTCATTTTCTCTTCTAAATAACCAAACTCTTCTCTATGAATCATTAACTCTTCTGGATCATCCATAATAGCGCCCGTTAACACATCCATCAATGTGCGATCTGATTCTTCATCAAAAATAGGCTTATCTAAAGAAACATAGGAATTTAGCGGAATATGTTTTTGCCTTGTTGCGGTTTTAATAGCTGTAATAATTTGTCTTGTAATACATAACTCTGCAAAAGCTCGGAAAGAAGCCAGCTTGTCCCCTTTAAAGTCGCGGACTGCCTTATACAAGCCAATCATACCTTCTTGCACAATATCTTCTTTATCAGCCCCAATTAAAAAATAGGACCTTGCCTTTGCTCTTACTAGCAAACGGTATTTTGTAATTAAAAAATCTAACGCATCTGTATTACCTTGATGCACCATTTCAATAAGCTCTTCATCATTGAATCGTTCAAAATCTTGTGTCACTTGTACAATACTATTTTTAAACATGGTATCACCTCAGCTGCAACAGATAATTAGGAACAGTATAACGGAATTGGAAAATATGCGTCAATCAATCATTTTAATCCTCGACGCCACTTTTCGAATGCAAGTGCCACATCCGGCTTCAGTTCAATGCGCGAAGGTGGCTTGCTATCTTGCTTTCGTTTTACATCATGAGAAATTTTATGCTGAATAATGCTCATATCAATTTCAAGCTCTCTTGCCGATTTGCGTAGTGCACCATTACCAAAAATAACACTTTGCTCTGCCATATCGGAAGTCGCAACATGAATTTGTACATGTCTTGCCTTAAGTTCATGTGTCATCTTTTCAATGCGTTCATCTGCTGTTTCATTTTTCCTTGTATAAATGATTTCGACACCATTCTCTATATAAGATTGTTCCACACCAGGCACAAGATGGGC
This sequence comes from Lysinibacillus sp. JNUCC-52, assembly GCF_015999545.1. Taxonomy (NCBI): domain Bacteria; kingdom Bacillati; phylum Bacillota; class Bacilli; order Caryophanales; family Bacillaceae; genus Lysinibacillus; species Lysinibacillus sp. JNUCC-52. Next base: position 2,951,238 of record NZ_CP065546.1, on the reverse strand, counting down.
GTCAAAAACTACAATTACGCGCCACCCTATCGCCGCTTTGTATTCAGCCATAAGCTCAATTAATCGCTTACGTGCATCTTCAAAATTTGTGTCACGTAATGGACGTAGCTCTTTCCAAGCTCCAATCATATTATAGCCGTCAACAAGCAAAATGTTTTTCATCGTTACTCATTCGCTTCTTGACGTTTACGATACACTTCGTACATTAAAAGTGCGGCAGCTACAGAAGCATTTAATGATGTGACATGCCCGACCATAGGTAGATGATATAAAAAGTCACATTTCTCTTTTAACAGGCGCCCCATTCCTTTACCCTCACTACCAATAATAATGGCAAGTGGTAAGGTTGCATCCATTTTTCGATAATCCGCAGAACCTTTTGCATCTGTACCAGCAATCCATACGCCACGCTCTTTTAATTCATCAACTGTTTGGGCCAGGTTATTAACACGCACGACAGGTACATGCTCAATCGCTCCTGTAGAAGCCTTCGCCACAACCGCTGTTAAACTTACTGAGCGACGCTTTGGAATAATAATACCATGTACACCAATTGCATCTGCTGTACGCATAATAGAGCCTAAATTATGCGGGTCTTCTAACTCATCTAATATTAAGAAAAACGGATCTTCTTGTTTTTTTTGTGCCGCTGCAAATAAATCATCTATTTCCGCATAGCTATACGCTGCAACAGAAGCAACAATTCCTTGATGATTAGCATCTGATAATTGATCGACCTTTTTCTTCGGTACGAATTGAACAATGATGCCACGTTCTCGCGCCAAATCAAGCAGTTCATTGACCCCTGATTTTTTAACACCTTCTGCAATCCATACTTTATTCATATCGCGGCCTGAACGAAGTGCTTCTAACACTGGGTTTTTACCGGCAATAATTTCACCATTTTGTTCTGCCATTATTTTGACACTCCTTTTAATTCCTCGATTATTTGAATAGCGTATGCAATGATGTCATAAACGCGTTCTAGTTCACCTAGTAAGTACAAGCTTCCAAGTACCGCCTCAAAGCCAGAGCTATTTCGGTATGTTTGGACATCGGTATTTTTCGGAACAGAACCGGACTTGGCATTGCGTCCACGTCGGAACACCGCCAATTCCTGCTCTGTTAAATAGTTTTCATCCATCATTCGATGTACAATCGTAGACTGTGCCTTTGCTGAGACATAATGTGTTGCTTCTCTATGGAGTGTATTCGGCTTTACACGGCCACTACGTAGTAAATACTCGCGGACCTTTTGTTCTAAAACCGCATCTCCCATATATGCGAGCGCTAATGCATTTAATTGCTTAACATCTTCATTTCGGAGTTTATCCAAGTTACTTACCCTCGTTTCCATCTTGTCCCTTGGCGTGTATCCTCTAAAATGATACCTTGCGCCTGTAAATGGTCGCGGATTTCATCTGAACGAGCAAAGTCACGGTTTTTACGTGCTTCAACGCGTTCTTGCAAAAGTGCTTCAATCTCTTCGTCTAGCAGTTCAACTTCTTTTGCAAATTCAATACCTAAGACGTCACCTAATACCTCAAAAGTTTCAACAAAAGTGACTAAAACTTTTTCATCAGTATTTGTTTCATTCAAATAAATATTAGCAATACGAGCTAATTCAAATAATACTGAAATAGCATTTGCTGTATTGAAATCATCATCCATCGCTTCTTCAAATTGCGCTTTTTGTGTAGCGATTTGTTGGAGCCATTCATCCGAGTGATCACCTAGACTAGCAGTAGCAGACAGGCGGTACTTAACGTTATTGTAGGAAGTACGAATGCGCTCTAAACCAGTAGCAGCAGCATCTACCAAATCTTTAGCAAAGTTAATTGGGTGACGATAATGTACAGATAACATAAAGAAACGTAAAATTTGCGGATCGATTTGTTTACGAATATCGTTTACAAGTACAAAATTACCAAGGGATTTAGACATTTTTTCATTATCAATATTAATATATCCATTATGCATCCAGTAGCGCGCAAATGTTGTATCGTTATGCGCTTCAGATTGTGCAATTTCATTTTCATGGTGCGGGAATGTTAAATCTTGACCACCTGCATGTATATCAATTGTATCACCTAAATGCTCACGTGCCATAACAGAGCATTCAATATGCCAGCCTGGACGTCCGTTGCCCCAAGGACTTTCCCAATATATCTCACCTGGTTTTGCCGCTTTCCATAAAGCAAAATCTAATGCATCGTCTTTTTTCTCGCCTGCTTCGATACGTGCGCCGATTTTTAAATCGTCCACCGATTGATGTGAAAGCTTACCGTAGCCATTAAATTTCCGAGTTCGGTAATAAACATCACCTGCAGATTCATACGCATATCCTTTTTCGATTAACACTTTAATAAATTCAATAATGTCATCCATATGATCTGTGACACGAGGGTGTACATCTGCCTTTTTGCATCCTAATGCAGTAACATCCTCAAAATAAGCAGCAATAAAACGGTCTGTAAGCTCATGCACTTCTTCACCAAGTTCATTTGCTGCTTTAATAATTTTATCGTCCACATCTGTGAAATTTGATACAAATTTCACATCGTAGCCTTTATATTGAAAATATCGTCGTACCGTATCGTACACAATGACAGGACGTGAATTCCCAATATGAATATAGTTATAAACAGTCGGACCGCAAACATACATTTTCACTTTTCCTTCTTCTAGCGGTACGAAAGTTTCTTTTTGTCTTGTTAATGAGTTAAAAATTTGAATACTCATTGTGTTTCTCTCTCCTTTTGTAAGCGTCCGATTTCTTTTTGCAATGCTGCTATTTGCTTTTCGAAACCTTGACAACGTTCCTCTACTGGGTCAGGAATATTTTGATGGTCTAGTTTTTTCTCCAAACGAACCCCATCTCTCATTACTACTTTACCAGGGATACCGACTACAGTAGAATTTGGTGGTACTTCTTTTAAGACGACTGAACCCGCACCAATTTTACTATTCTCACCAATTGTAATAGAACCTAATACTTTTGCACCAGTGGCAACTAACACATTATCTTCTAATGTCGGATGGCGTTTGCCTTTTTCTTTCCCTGTACCACCAAGCGTTACACCTTGATAAAGTGTTACATTATCACCTATCTCACACGTTTCCCCTATAACAACGCCCATGCCGTGGTCAATAAAGAATCGACGACCAATTTTAGCACCAGGGTGTATTTCAATTCCTGTAAAGAAGCGACTTACTTGTGAAATCACACGTGCGATAAAATAAAAACGTCTTTTAAAAAACCAGTGTGCAACACGATGTGCCCATGTAGCATGCAGACCTGAATATGTTAACACAACTTCAAGTACACTGCGCGCTGCTGGATCATTTTCAAAAATTGTCTCTACATCTTCCTTTATTCTTTTAAACATCAAAAACTCCCCCTTTTTGATTCAATGTGTGTTTGCGACTCAACTACGTTATTTCAAACCTTACAATAACCCCAAGCAAAAATTTCTTTTAAACCTATTTGTTATTAGTAATGATTTCCCTTTTCCATCTAACACTTGAAAATCATAAAAAAATAATAAAAAGCGCCCCTATCATTCCTAAAAAGGAATGACAGAGACGCTGAATTTGCGCGGTTCCACTCTGATTGAAGGCACAAGCCTTCCACTTTGGACGTCCTATAACGGGAACGATTCGATAAAGCCTACTTATGTTCAGCTCTATGCTCAAAGGTGCATTTCGGTTTTGCCTTGGCTCAGACCACTTTCAGCCGGTGATGGTCCTCTCTTTAGAGCATGCGCCACGTACTTCTCCTTATCAACGCTTTCTCAATGTACATTCATTTTACATCGAAGAAACAGATTGTCAATTAATTTCTATTATTTCGCGAATTTTTCTACACGGTCAATTGTTTTCTCTTTACCGATTAAACAAATAGCATTTGGAAGCTCTGGACCATGTGTTTCACCTGTCGCCACTACACGGATTGGCATAAATAAATTTTTACCTTTATGACCTGTTTCTTTCTGTACAGCTTTGATAGCCGCTTTAACAGCTTCAGGTGTAAATTCTTCTAAATTTTCAAGTTGTGCTTTAAATGCAGCCATTACCTCTGGCACTTGCTCACCAGCTAAAACTGCTTTTGCTTCCTCATCATATTCAATATGATCGTTAAAGAATAGGCGAGAAAGCTCTACAATTTCAGCACCAAAGCTCATTTGCTCATGGTAAAGTGCGATTAAATCCGTTGCCCAAGCATGCTCTTCTGCTGTTAACTCTTCTGGTAATAAGCCAGCTTTTTGTAAGTGTGGTAAAGATAAAGCCACTACTTCTTCTAAAGATAATTTTTTGATGTATTGATTATTCATCCAAGTAAGTTTTTGCTTATCAAACATAGATGGCGATTTTGATAAACGTTTCTCATCAAAGAGTTTAATAAATTCTTCTTTTGAGAAAATCTCTTCTTCCCCTTCAGGAGACCAGCCTAGTAAAGCGAAGAAATTGAACATAGCTTCTGGTAAATAACCAAGGTCTTTATATTGTGTTACGAATTGAATAATTGACTCATCACGTTTTGATAATTTTTTGCGGTTTTCGTTAATGATTAATGTCATATGTCCAAAGCGAGGATATTCCCAGCCAAACGCATCAAAAATCATCATTTGTTTTGGTGTATTTGATAAATGCTCTTCTCCACGGAATACGTGTGAGATTTCCATAAAATGATCATCTAATACTACCGCATAATTGTATGTTGGAATACCATTTGCTTTCACAAGTACCCAATCGCCCACATCTTTTGACTCGAACGATACTTGTCCACGCACTAAATCGTCAAAATCATATGTTACGTTTTCAGGAACACGCATACGAATCGTATATTGTTCACCAGCCGCTTCTTTAGCCGCTACTTCTTCCGCAGATAAATGACGGCAAGTACCATCATAAGTTGGTGCTGCAACGCCACGAGCTTTTTGTTCTTCACGAGATGCTTCTAATTTTTCTGATGAACAGAAACATTTATAAGCTTTACCTTCTTGTAATAACTTTTCAGCATGCTCTTTATAAATATCTAGGCGTTCCATTTGACGATAAGGTGCATATGGACCACCGATATCGATTGATTCATCATATTCGATACCTAACCATTTTAAGTTATCTAACTGAGACGCTTCTCCACCTTCTACATTACGCTCAATATCCGTATCTTCAATACGCACGATGAATTTACCGTTATGATGTTTTGCATATAAATAGTTGAATAACGCTGTACGTGCACCACCGATATGTAAAAATCCTGTTGGTGATGGCGCGTAACGAACGCGAACTTCTTTCGTCATAATTAAATGCCTCCTAATGTTCGTCTGAAAATAATTCCGACCTTTTTTAACTTTGTTCATTTTACCACTGTAGTATAGGAAATAAAAGTAGCGCGTGCTATAGGAATTGAACACGCGCCATTTTTTATTTTTTTATCAATAAAATCGTTGCCATCGATGCAATGCCTTCTTCTCGACCAGTAAAGCCCAATCTTTCAGTAGTTGTAGCTTTGACATTTACTTGTGATGCATCTGCGTTTAATAGCGTTGCAATACGATTTCTCATCTGTTCAATATATGGTGCCATTTTTGGACGTTGTGCCATAATCGTGCAATCCACATTGCCTAGCACATAGCCTTTGTCTTCAACGATTTTCCAAATATACTCTAGCAACTTTGCTGAGTCAGCATCTTTCCATTCAGGATCTGTATCTGGAAAATGACGCCCAATATCACCTTCACCTATTGCCCCAAGTGCTGCGTCAGTTACTGTGTGTAATAATACATCTGCATCCGAATGCCCTACTAAACCTTTTTCATGAGGAATTGTAATACCACCAATAATTAGTGGACGCCCTTCTTCAAAAGCATGTACGTCAAAACCTTGTCCTACTCGAAACATACAATACTGCCGTTACAACTGAAATAATTGTAACAGCATTCACCTGCCTTTATGTTTTATATTTATAGACAGTTTACCATATTTCCTAGGAAATTGAGCTCTCTACCTCATGATCAATACTCTTAACATACGCAACAAACTTAATGTTTTTAATAGTTTGGTCAAGATTATTAAAAAAAATCCCATCAGCTACAATCAACTGATGAGATTTCAAAGTTTTTTTAATAAGTTTCCGCCACTCGGCGACGCAAAATTGCTTCACCAAATAGTAAATCTTCTTTAGTTGTCATCTTCACATTCTCGTAAGTACTCTCTACGATATGAACGGCATGACCAAGACGTTCAACTAGCATTGCCTCATCTGTGCCTAAAAAGCCAACTTTCTCGGCAACATCTTCGGCCTCTACAATCAAATCAAATCGGAAGGCTTGCGGTGTTTGTATCATCCACAGGCTTTCACGATCCACTGTTTCTTCAATGATACCGTCACGGACTTTTTTCATCGTATCCTTCGCACGAACACCAGCAATAGCAGCACCAAAATCATGAGCACTTTGCACAAGGTTTGCAATAATAGCATGCGTAATAAATGGACGTGCTGCATCATGCACTAAAACAATATCCACTTGCTCCATTTCCTTCATGCAGGAATGAACCGAATGTTGACGCTCTGCTCCACCATCAGGCAAGCCCTTGACTTTAGAGATGCCGTAGCTCGCAAGCATTTCTCGAATAAATGCTCGCTCCTCTGGCTTCACTGCAAGCCAAATTCCTGTACAGTTTTCATCTTGTTCAAATACTTCCAATGTGTGTATTAAAATTGGTTTCCCTAAAAGCTCTAAAAATAATTTATTTTGTCCTGCTCCCATTCGCTTCCCGCTACCTGCTGCTGGAAGTACTACTTCATACTGCACATTTCCCACTTCCTAATCATCCTTTGGCTTGGCAAAAATCATACGACCTGCTGATGTTTGTAGCACGCTCGTTACCGTTACTGTAATCGCCTGTCCTATATAACTGCGGCCACCTTCTACAACTATCATCGTGCCATCATCCAAATAAGCGACACCTTGGTTATGCTCTTTCCCATCTTTAATAACGACAACCTGCATATCCTCACCAGGAATCACCACTGGTTTTACCGCATTTGCCAAATCATTGATGTTCAACACTTGCACTTGGTGTAGCTCACATACTTTGTTCAAGTTGAAATCATTCGTAACAATTTGCGTATCATTACCCATTTTCTTTGCAAGACGCACAAGTTTTAAATCGACTTCCTGCACATCTTCAAAATCTTCTTCGGTAATCTCTACTTTTGTCATACGTTCATCTTGCAGTTTTTTTAATATATCCAAACCACGGCGACCTCTTGTACGTTTTAATGTATCTGAGGAATCTGCAATATGCTGAAGCTCCGTTAGCACAAACTGCGGCACCACTAGGACACCTTCGATAAAGCCCGTTTCTGAAATATCCGCTATACGCCCGTCTATAATAACACTCGTATCTAGCAATTTATAACTACCACGAATTTCTGGAACTTCAATACCTTCAGCTGCTTTTTTCTTCGCATTATGTCCACGCAATGTAAATAACTGTAATAGCTCATCTCGCTTCTTAAAGCCTACACGGAAGCCCAAATATCCAAGCACAAACGAAAGGATAATTGGTATTACTTCTGTAATAACAGGTAACTGAACACTATCAATCGCAAAGCCTAGGAAATAGGCAACGATAAGTCCTATAATTAGCCCAAGCGTACCAAATAATAAATCTCCAACAGGTACTTTAAATAGTACCTCTTCCATCCAGCTAATAAGCCGAACGAAATAGTCGGAAAATGCAAATGATAATGTAAATAGTAAAAGCGCCCCTAAAGCAACTGATACATAAGGATTATCAAGCCAAGGATTAGATGATAAATGAAGCAATTCGTATAATGGCGGTAAGAAAACAAGGCCTAAAGCTCCTCCAATCAGTAAAAAAGCAATTTGAATAAATTTTTTCATACTGTCACCTCCAATTCTTATAATCGATTATACATATTTTTCAGTAGAAAATCTTTTTTGAGCCCATCAAAACATTATTATTTTAACTGCATTTTATAGGACGTTATTAAAGCCTAGAGAGATGCATTATTTCCACAATAATTGTTAGCCAATTTTATGAAATTTTATGACTACTGTCATAGGGGAGGAAAAGTGCATGCTAGGGTATCCCAACATGCACTAATTTATTGAATTACATCATTTAGAATGTTCCACTATAGAATAAAGCCTCCACGCACAGGCACTTAGACGCTAATTTTACACTGCTAAAAAATGTTGGTGTTCTTTTTGGAAAACTATTATTTTATTTATAGTTCTCTAAAGCAGGCATTTAATGCATCCTTAATCGTCTCTACACCAACAATCTCGATGCCTTGTGGGAAGTCCCAGCCACCAATATTAGAGGCTGGAATAAACGCTCGTTTAAAGCCTAGTTTTGCTGCTTCAATTACACGCTGTTCAATACGTGTTACACGACGAACCTCTCCTGTTAAACCTACTTCCCCAATAAAGCAGTCTGTAGCACGCACTGCCTGATCTTTAAAACTAGAAACAATACTCGTCAACACCGCTAGATCAATTGCAGGCTCATCTAGCTTCACACCGCCAGCAACTTTAATATATGCATCCTGTGCTTGTAGCATGAGGCCCATCCGCTTTTCAAGCACCGCCATCAGCAATTGCACGCGGTTTTGGTCTACGCCTGTAGCCATACGTTTTGGATAATTGAAGCTCGTCGGCGTCACAAGCGATTGAATTTCTACTAAAATTGGTCGTGTTCCCTCCATCGATGCCACAATTGTTGAGCCTGCCGCACCTTGTGAGCGCTCCTGTAAAAACAACTCGGATGGATTCAATACTTCCTTTAATCCACCTTGAAGCATTTCAAAAATAGCAATTTCATTTGTTGAACCGAAGCGGTTTTTCTGACTCCGCAAAATACGGTGGTTGTGATGGCGCTCTCCTTCGAAATACAGCACTGTATCCACCATATGCTCTAATATACGCGGCCCTGCAATTTGCCCTTCCTTCGTTACATGCCCTACTAAGAAAATAGCAATGCCTTTCGTTTTGGCAATTCGCATAAGCTCTGCTGTACATTCACGTACTTGCGAGACACTACCAGGTGCACTCGTCACCTCAGGATGGAAAACTGTTTGTATGGAGTCCACGATAACAAACTTCGGCTGTACATCCTCTATTGTTTGGTTTAATAGCTCTAAATTCGTCTCCGAATAAATATAAAGCTCTTGTGAAATTACTCCTAAACGCTCTGCACGCAATTTCGTTTGTCGAATAGATTCTTCACCAGAGATATACAGCACACGGTGACCTTTATTTGATAGCAACGCTGATACTTGTAATAAAAGCGTTGATTTCCCAATCCCAGGATCACCACCGATTAATACAAGGGAACCTGGCACGATGCCTCCACCTAAAACCCGATTGAGCTCGCCCATTTCTGTAGCTACCCGAGACTCCTCAGCTGCTTCCACTTGTATAATAGGTATAGCCTTCTGTGTTACTGTCGCCGAATGTTGGAATGCTCCACGGGGACCTTTTGCAACGACCTCCACTTCTTCAACCATCTTATTCCATTCTCCACATCCTGGACAACGGCCCATCCATTTTGCAGATTCATAACCACAACCCGTACAGACAAATTTAGTTTTTTTCTTCGCCATAGTACCACCTCGAATATTTGTTCTTATATTCATTTTACATAAAAAAAGACAGCTTGGCACTATAGGCCTCGCTGTCTTTGTAACGACCTGCTTATTTAGAAATTGAAACGCCCTCTTTTTTCTGAACAACGAATTCATCATTCGCATAATCGATTACAACTTGGTTTCCTTTTTCTACATTGCCTTTAAGCAGTTCTTCCGATAGACGGTCTTCCACTTGTTTTTGCAATGCACGACGTAATGGACGTGCACCATATTGAGGATCATAGCCTTCCTCCGCAATTTTATTAAGTGCAGCATCGGTTAACTCTAACGTAATATCCTGCTCCTGTAGACGTTTTGTTAAGGACTTAGCCATCATTGATACGATTTCTTTTAAGTGTTCTTTCTCTAGTGAGTGGAACACGATCATTTCGTCGATACGGTTTAAAAATTCTGGACGGAATGCTTTTTTCAGTTCTTCTAGCATTGTACCCTTCATATCTTTGTGCTTCGACTCTGAGCTTCCTAAGCTGAAACCAAGATTTTTCTGATACTTTAACGCGTCTGCGCCGACGTTGGAAGTCATAATGACAACCGTATTGCGGAAATCAACGACACGTCCTTTAGAATCCGTTAAACGACCATCTTCAAGTACTTGAAGTAAAATATTGAAAACATCTGGGTGAGCTTTTTCAATTTCATCAAGTAGCACAACAGAATATGGTTTGCGTCGTACTTTTTCTGTCAGCTGACCACCATCATCAAACCCTACATAACCTGGAGGTGAACCAACTAAACGTGAAGTCGAATGTTTCTCCATATATTCGGACATATCAACGCGAATCATCGCATCTTCATCACCAAACATTACTTCTGCAAGAGCTCTTGCAAGCTCTGTTTTTCCGACCCCTGTAGGACCAAGGAAAATAAATGAACCAATTGGACGCTTCGGATCTTTTAAACCTGCTCTTGCGCGTCTAATGGCACGAGAGATTGCCTCAACAGCCTCACCTTGCCCAACAACTCGTTTGTGTAATTCTTCCTCAAGTTGTAATAGTTTAGATGATTCTTCATGTGCAATTTTTGCAACAGGAATTCCCGTCCACATCGACACGACAGCTGCCACATCGTCTACCGTTACTTTTGATTCGGCTTTACCTTGTTCTTCTTTCCATGTTTTACGCGTTGTTTCGATTTCGTCTTTTAGCTTTTGCTCTGTATCTCTTAAAGACGCAGCCTTTTCAAATTCTTGACCAGATACAGCCGCATTTTTCTCAGAGCGCACATTTTCAAGTTTATCTTCCAATGCTTTTAAATTTGGTGGCACTGCGAATGAACGTAAGCGGACTTTTGAACCAGCTTCATCAATTAAGTCGATTGCTTTATCAGGCAGGAAGCGGTCTGAAATATAACGATCACCCATTTTTGCCGCTGCCTCGATTGCTTCATCTGTAATTTTCACACGGTGATGCGCCTCATAGCGATCACGTAAGCCGTGAATAATTTGAATAGCTTCTTCAACCGTTGGCTCATCAACTTGAATAGGCTGGAAACGACGCTCTAAAGCTGCATCTTTTTCAATGTATTTGCGGTACTCATCTAATGTTGTCGCACCAATACATTGCAATTCACCGCGTGCTAAAGATGGTTTTAAAATGTTAGAAGCGTCAATGGCACCTTCTGCCCCACCTGCACCGATAAGCGTGTGTAATTCATCAATGAATAAAATGACATTGCCTGCTTGGCGAATTTCATCCATTACCTTTTTCAAACGATCCTCAAATTCACCACGATATTTAGTACCTGCAACAACTGTCCCCATATCAAGCGTCATAACACGTTTGTCGCGGAGAATTTCTGGTACCTCGTTGTTAATAATTTGTTGCGCTAAGCCTTCTGCTATCGCCGTTTTACCTACTCCTGGTTCACCAATAAGCACAGGGTTGTTTTTCGTACGACGTGATAGCACTTCAATCACACGTGTAATTTCTTTACTTCGACCAATAACAGGGTCTAGTGAACCTTCACGAGCAATCTGTGTTAAATCACGCGCTAAGCTATCTAATGTAGGCGTATTTGCAGCCTGTGTAGCCTGTTGTCCAGATTGTGCATTGTCATTATTACCTAACAACAATAATACTTGCTGACGAGCTTTGTTTAAGCCCACACCAGCATTGTTTAATACACGAGCAGCTACCCCTTCGCCTTCACGAATAAGCGCTAATAGTAAATGTTCTGTGCCAATATAGGAATGACCTAATTTACGCGACTCATCAACCGATAATTCAATAACTTTTTTCGCACGAGGCGTGTAGTGAACAATTGGTCCAACATCCTCAGTTCCTTTACCGACTAGCTCTTCAATACCTGCTTCAATCATTTGAGGGCTAATATCGATGGCTTCTAATGCTTTCGCAGCTATACCACCGCCTTCACGAATAAGCCCTAAAAGAATATGCTCTGTTCCTATTGATTCGTGCTTCCAACGAATTGCCTCTTCCTGTGCAAGCTGTAATACTTTTTGTGCGCGTTGTGTAAAACGATTAAACATCATATGAATCCTCTCCTTTTCCCCCTATAATAGGCTTACTCTTAACTTCTAGAAATAATGCCTCTCGCAGCATTTTTGCTCTTGCTCTGTCTCGCTCAGCAGGCGGTAAAACCTCTCCTGCATAGTGCTGTAGAAATCCTGGCTGCATGCTGACAACACACTCGTTTAAAGAGGTTGCTTTAATATTATCAATCATCTGCAAATCGACCCCTAAACGCACATTTGATATGCAAGTAGCAGCTTCTTCACTTGTTAAAATTCGAGCATGCGTTAGTGTTCCTAAAGCTCTGTATACACGATCTTCTAATGCAAGTTCCGCTTTTTCCATTAGCTTACTTCTTGCTTGTCGTTCTTTTTGAATAATTTTTTCTGCAACACTTTGGATGTCTGCTAAAATGTCTTCTTCTGTTTTTCCTAATGTAATCTGATTTGACACTTGATAAATATTTCCAAGATTCTCACTACCTTCACCGTATATACCCCTAACGGTCATCCCTAAACGAGTCATGGCATTGATGATTTGGTTCATCTGACCTGTCAATGTAAGCGCAGGAAGGTGCATCATTACAGAAGCACGTAATCCCGTGCCGATATTTGTAGGACAACTTGTTAAATATCCAAAAGTATCACGAAACGCATACGGCAAGGCTCCTTCTAGGGCTCGATCAATCTTATTTGCTTGCTCATATGCCTTCTGAAGTTGAAAACTTGCCGTCATACATTGAATGCGTAAATGGTCTTCTTCGTTCACCATAATACAAATAGATTCATCCTCAGATAACAACATTGCGCCGACTTGCTCTTTTTTTGCTAGCTGCGGACTAATTAAATGCTTTTCAACTAAAATTTGTCGTTGTAACGTTGTTAAATCTTTTATAGAAAAGTAAGAATATCTTTCTTGAAGCTTGGAACTGTCCTGTATTGCGTGGGTGACAGCCTGCTCTACCTGTAAAGCCTCGTTTTCCGAGAACACTAAAGGAAAACGAAATCCATCTAAGTTTCTAGCAAGGCGGATGCGTGTACTAATGACAATATCTGAATAGTCATCCTCCATATCCATCCATGCAGGTGTAGCACGCTCTAAAAACGATTCAATCATCATGACACATCACCACCTTCGAATTGTAGCTGCTGCTCAAGATCTTTTGCCTTGTCACGAAGCTTCGCAGCTTCCTCAAATTGTTCCTCGTCCACCGCATCCTTCATGCGTTTCCGAATATCTTCAATCTGTTTTTTAATGACAAAAACATTGTTTTGAGCACCAGGCATTTTACCGATATGCTGCGGTCCAGCTTGAATCCGATTAAACAGCTTTGGCAAATGCTCGCTAAATGTGTCATAACAACTAGGGCAACCGAATTTACCCTCTTTCAAAAATCGCTTATACGTAAATCCACATTGTGGACATGTTTGTTGCTGAGGTGGCGCTTGCTGTTTTTCACCGACTTTTTGCCATGTAGGTGAGCCAAACCAGTTGGATAATAATTGTTGAATCGATACAGGCTCTTGTTTAAACTCTGCATGGAACGGATGGAACTGTGAGGCACAGACATCGCAATAATGGTGTTCCATCTTCTGCCCATTTTGTACTTGTGTCACAGTTACTGTTGCATTGCGCTGCTTGCAATGTTCGCAAATCATTTCCATCACCTCTTTATTTTTGCTTTTCATATTTAATGGTTGTTAACATCGCTCGCAAAATTTTCGCACGAATGCTATCCCGTAAAGGTAGTTGTAAATCTAAAGTCGAACGATCAACCGCTGCTAACATTAATTTCGCTTCTCGCTTTGAAATTACCTGCTCGTCAATTAAACGATATACTAAACCTTCTGCAACCGTTTGCGAGGCTCCTCCTTCAATTTGCAAGAGCACATCATCTATTAGATCAATTTGTGAGTTTGCACGGACACGTAAAATACGAATGTATCCACCGCCACCCCGTTTACTTTCAACGAGGTAACCCCGCTCGGCTGTAAATCTTGTATTGATTACATAATTTATTTGTGAGGGCACACATTGAAATTTATCAGCAATTTCACTACGTTTGATTTCAATATGCCCTTCTCCACCTAATTCAAGTACTTGCTTTAAGTAGCCTTCTATGATGTCTGAAATATTACGCACTTTAAGAATACACCTCGCTTACCTCACTGACTTTGACTATCTTTGACTATCTTTGAGTATATTATACAAAACGCTTGAAAATAATTGCAATTATTTCGCACAAAGATTTGTGTAAAGCGCATGGATATGACATATTGCCTTCATCATGACGTGCTTTTAGTTGTGTGTAAAAAAGCGCATGGACTACTAAGAAAATGCTTGTCCGCTAAAAATATAACTCGTTCTTGTCTATAATGTACCCTTTTTGCTTAAAGAAAAAACGCAAGCATATGCTCATAGCATATACTTGCGTCGTTAAAAATTATACCCAGCGACCAACGATTGGATAACGCCAAGGTTCATCTGAAAAGGCCTTCACGATTCCGATAATAGGTACGATGTATACCATAGCGATGAATATTAGTAAGAACGGTAAACCGATTAATACAAATGATAGGATACCAGCAATTACAATCAATATGCCCATCACGATTTGGAACAATAGCGCTTGCACCGAAAAACTTTTCACTTCTTCATCAGAACTAATTAGGAAAAATAAAATCGGCACTAAAAATGGCGCAAAAAACGCACTGGCATGTATGATTACCTTAGACCATTTTGTTTCCATATATATCAACCTTCCTTTATGGTGTGTCATTATGATTAATACTTCTATTTACGGAACTATACGCAAAATAGTTTCAAAAGCTGCTTAAATTTTTAAAACTTTTTTGAAAGGTATGTGATACTAGATGGAATTTAATAACACGCTTGCGAACGAATATGAAAAGGGTATAAGAAGGACATTACCAAGTTACGATGCCATGCTACGTTTAACGAAAGCTTTTTATCAATCCACACTGCAAGAGCAAGCAAGTTTTTTAGTTGTAGGCTCAGGTAGTGGTAATGAAATTATACAGTTAGCCGAGCATAGACCCGATTGGTCATTTGTCGGTATAGATCCGTCTGAAGCAATGTTGAAAATTGCAGAAAACCGTCTGCAATCATTACCAAATGATATTTCTCTACTACAAGGCACAATACTAACTGCATCGGTTCCAGCAATGCACTTTGATGCGGCGAGCTGTATATTAGTACTCCACTTTATTGAATCCTACGAGGAGAAACTTGCTACCTTAAAAGAAATTGCACAACGTTTAAACTCTGGTGCACCATTTGTTCTTGTTTCTAAATACGGACAACTTAACTCCGCTGAAACAGAGCTCCAATTTGACCTATGGCGCGCATATTGGCAACAGCACACAAAACTTTCAAGCACGGAAATAGCGACTATGGAGCAATCTATTCGCTCACTTTCATTTATTCGTGAGGAGGCGATTGTTACGCTCTTACAACAGGCAGGTTTTTCACAGCCTTCGAGGTTTTTTGCTACAACACTATTCGGCGGTTGGATATGCTATAAAGAGTAACTTGAATCCCTATAATATATAGTAATGTACGATAAGTAAATGAGGTAATGATCTTACGGTGATATGTCTCCTCTTACGTACTTAAAACGAGATAAACAGATATGAGGTGATTGCCGTGATTCGCACGATGGCTATGACGAAAGATCAACAATTAATTAAGGACTTTCCACTTGAAGACCTTAAGCAAAACGATTATGAGTGGTATTGGGTAGATTTTAATTGCCCTACTGCAGAAGAAGAACTTTTGCTCGATACATTTTTTCATTTTCATCCACTTGCAATTGAAGACTGCTTAATGCGTCTACAGCGACCAAAACTCGATTTTTACGATGACTATCATTTCTTCGTTATTCACAAATTAAATGAAGAAACGTTAATTGCTGAGGAATTAAATATTTTTCTTTCTGACCATTTCATTGTTACTTTCCACAAAAACGAAACAACCGAGATTGAAAAGGTTCAGAAGCTTTTAGAAGATCAGCCGAAGTATTGGGAACGAGGCGCCGTTTTCCTGACGTATCAAACAATCGATAAAATAGTCGATAGTTATTTCCCGCTTGTATATAAAATCGAGGATCATTTAAATGCGCTTGAAGATGAACTAACTTATCAAAATAATGTAAATGCAATGCAAATTGTGTTTGAATTCCGTAGTGATTTGCTCCATCTACGGCGCACTATTTTACCAATGCGTGACTTATTGTATCGAATACTTAGCTCATATCGCTTTGCACTGAAAAAGTCGGAAAGAGCTTATTTCGGTGATATCCACGATCATTTAGCAAAGCTTACAGAAATGGTCGAATCTAATCGAGAGCTTACAGCAGATATGCGCGATAGTTATATGGCTATGACCTCTAGCCGTATGAACGGCATTATGATGATGTTGACAATCGTCTCCACCATTTTTATCCCATTAACGTTTATTGCGGGTGTTTACGGCATGAATTTCGATAATATGCCCGAACTTCATGGGCGCTACAGCTACTTTATTGTACTTGGTATTATGCTATTACTTGGACTATTTATGTTAGCATTATTTAAACACAAAGGCTGGTTCAAACTATTTAAACCATAAACTGCTAAGCTACCCTACTAGCTTTCAAAAAAATCCGCGCAAACTTCTAAGGAGAAATAAGGCACGAAGGTCAGCGAAATGCTTAGGCAAATAGCCTGACTCATGCTTTGCCCTCAGAAGGCAAACGCGGATTTTTAACATATAAAAAATTAAGGATTTACTTACATGTCTCGATGATGAATTAATATGGACCTCGATCATCCACTTTATTTTCACCTTGTTGCGGGAATAAGAAGTATGCGAGCACACCCGATACTATTGTTGCACAAATCGTTATTAATAGTTGGTTTAGATCTGGTACATCTGCATAATATTTAGTTAACATATAAACAGAGCCAATTGCTACAATTACCATCACAGGAATTACAAACTTAAAACGCTTTTTCTCCATGTAATACCTCCTCAATACTATTTTTATCTCACATGCATTTTTTTGTAAAACTAAACAGTTCGTATTTTACAGGTTTCCTACTTGAAATTCAAATTGCCCTAATGCCATGAAAAATTAGCGTGTCATAGGTAATCCGACTAATGTCAGCTTCCCAAGTAAAAAAATAATAAAAAAATATAGAAATATCGGAAATTTTTAACCAAATATAGTACAAAAAATAGTAGAATAGATTTAATACCATATATTCACCAAATTTACAAACCTAACAATAAATACACAAAGAGTCTTCAATTACTATCATTATTATGGATTTATAAAGAATGGAGCAGACACAATGAGTTGGTTTACAAAGAAGAACAATTATGGTTATTCAATTACACTTACACCTGAGGAATTTAAACAACATGTACAATTAGATGTTTCAAACTATCCTAAATTACAAAAACAATTACAGTTATTAGACTTAACAACTGAAGATTTAGCAATCATTAAACAATTACAACCTTTAGTAAAAAATGTTATTCCTGAAATGGTCGATCAATTTTATGCAGCGATTAGCTTAAGTCAAAACTTACTAGATATTATTAATAGAACATCCCAAATTGATCGTTTAAAGGTGACTTTACATAAGCATTTAAGCGATATTTTCGAGAGTCACATCAATGACGACTACATTAAAGAAAGAAAAGCAATCGCTGAGACACATGTTCGAATAGGACTCCAATCAAAATGGTATATCGCTTCATTCCAATCACTAACTTCGACTTTTACAAGCTTTGCAAATGATTTAGATATTTCAAAGCATGACGCTATACGTGCCATCAATGCCTTCTGTAAAATCATTAACTTCGAACAACAGCTCGTTATTGAAGCATACGAGAAGGAAGAAGACCGTATACGTAGTGTGGCAGATCAAACAAAGCATGCACTTGTTACTACAATTCAAAGTACTGCCGAGGAGTTAAATGCGATAAGCGAGGAAACAGCCGCTTCCCTTTTAGTCATCTCCTCTCAAACAGATGATATCGCTGTAGCAACTAAACAAGGATTAAACTTCGTTGCAGATACACAGGATAAATCTAAACGTGGTCAGCATCAGTTAAAAGAGCAAAATGAATTAATCCACGATATTTTGCAAAGTGTCAACGGCCTTGAAGTGACGATGAACCAGTTGCGTACATCTTCACAAAAAATTTCTGAAATTGTCGGGCTTGTCACAGGCATCGCTGACCAAACAAATTTATTAGCACTTAATGCTTCAATTGAAGCTGCTCGTGCTGGTGAACATGGTAAAGGCTTTGCTGTCGTAGCCGAGGAAGTCCGTAAGCTTGCAGAAGAAACAAAAAATGCTGTGCAAAATGTGTCACACCTTATTAAAGAAACAGAAAGTAATATTTCAACAATGGCAAGTTCTGTCGTTAATGTTGACCAGAAAATCCAACATAGCGTTGATACACAAACAAGTTTGTCTGAATCATTTAATGATATCGCGGATGCTGTATCAGGTATTCAACAGCAATATGTAAACACGGCAAGAGATATTTCAGCAATTTCTACTTTAATTACAGAGCTATCACAAGGGGCCACACTCGTTTCCTCTTCATCAGACTCATTAATAAATGTTGTAAATGAATTAAATATATAACAAACTAAAAAAAGGAAATTGACTGCATCGTGTCAATTTCCTTTTTGTTATTTAATTAATGTGCCAAAGCACGTTTTTGTTTGCGATGCTCTCGTCGAGCAGGACCTGTTTCAAACAGGCGCTTTTCAGCATCCGTTTCAGGGTAAATTGCAGGAATAGCCTTTGGTTTGCCATGATCATCTACTGCAACCATCGTTACAAATGATTCAGTTGTTAACTTTTCCTCACCTGTTTCAATATTACGAGAAATAACGCGGACATAGACTTCCATAGATGAATGCCCTGTGGATGAAACAATACTTTCAATTTCAAGAATATCACCTACATGTGCTGCCGATAAAAAATCAACAGAATCAATGGAAGCTGTTACAACATGCCCTTTTGCATGCTTCATCGCTGTAATTGCAGCAATTTCATCAATATAAGCTAACACTCTTCCACCAAAAATGGAATTATGATTATTAGTATCTGGTGGTAACACGAGACGCGTCTGAAGTGTACGCGATTGGCTCATTGGTACAGCATTGGTTGTCATAGTTCTTGTAACTTCCCTTCATGTATTATTCTTTCGTCATCGTATCGTAGAAAAAGAATTGATGCAAATTTAGAAGGTTTTTTTCATCGTAATAAACTTCATATCGGTCATTTCTTCAATCGCCCATTTAATACCTTCTCGACCATAGCCACTCATTTTTATGCCGCCATAAGGCATGTTATCTACTCGGAATGTCGGAATATCATTTATTATAACAGCACCTGCTTGCAATTCATCAGCTGCGTACAGGGCATCAGGTAGTACATTCGTAAAAATCCCTGCATTTAAGCCAAGTTCCGACTCATTCACTAGTCGAATTGCGTCGTCTAATGTTTCATATGAAACAATTGAGACGATTGGCGCGAATGTTTCCTGACAAACAACTTTCATATCAGCAGTTACGTTTGTCATAACTGTCGGTGTTAATGTACGTTCTGTAAATGTTCCACCTGTAGCAACAACTGCACCTTGAGCTTTTGCTTCTTCAATCCATTCACGAATTCGGCTAACCTCATTTGGGTTGATCATCGCGCTAACATCTGTGTTTTTATCAAGTGGATCACCGACAACAAGCTTTTCAGTTTGCGCTACAAATTCCTTTGTAAATACATCTATAATCGAGGAATGTACATAAATGCGTTGTAAAGAAATACATACTTGTCCAGCAAAGCTAAAAGCGCCGCTAACACAACGCGCAATAATTTTATCAATTGGTGTCGATGGCTCTACAATAACTGCTGCATTTGAGCCTAGCTCTAATGTTACTTTTCGTAATCCTACTTTTTCTTTAATACCTAATCCCACTTTACCACTTCCAGTAAAGGTAACCTTTTTCACATATGGATGCGTTACGAGTGTATCGCTTAGTTCGCCACCACTACCTGTAACGATTTGTAATGCACCATCTGGTAGTCCAGCTTCCTTAAATATTTCCGCCATTACAATGGCACTAAGTGGTGTTTGTGTTGCGGGCTTTAACACCACTGTATTCCCTACCGCAAAGGCAGGTCCTAATTTATGTGCGACTAAATTAAAAGGGAAATTAAACGGAGTAATAGCAGAAATAACGCCTAATGGCTCACGCTTTGTCCAGCCAATTCGATCACCAGCTCCTGGTGCGGCATCCATCGGTACCGTTTCACCTTTCACCTGCTTAGCACCTTCTGCTGCAAACTGATAAGTCGCTATCGTACGTTCAATTTCTGGTAAACCTGCTGATATAGGTTTACCCGCTTCTTGCGCTAAGATTTCCGCCAATTCGTCTTTTCGACGTCGCATAATGTCGACTACTTTATATAAAATTTCGGCACGTTCGTAGGCGGTTGTTTTTTTAAATGAAAGAAATGCATCTTGGGCACCTTCTATGGCTTGCTTAACATCTGAAACAGATGCCTTGGCTATCTTTGCAATCACCTCACCGTTATAAGGTGACGTTAATTCATAAGATTCCTTAGCATCTTGCCACTGTCCATTTATCCAAAGCTTTGTTTCGTTCATCTTCAAATACACCTCCAAATAATCTGTTCCTCTTTAGTTTATCATGAAGTGCTCGAATTTGACGCTATTGCGGCCGCTGTAACTGTGGATATCATCACAGCCTATTGTGCTTGTATTAGTAATTCAATAGAAGTCATAATGGCCATTGATAGAGATTGTTGAACTTTTGCCATATCATAGATAGCAATTTGCACGGCCATAAATAATACGAATTCGCGATGCCACTTCAACAATTTCATTCCCTTTAATTCTTGATACAAATCAACAATTTGCTGAAGCTGAGCTTTATTCATTTAAAAATTAATCTTTGTATAACACAATATAGAAAAGGCAGCTCGTTTAGCATGTTAAAACGAGCTGCTCTAGAGAAGTACCAATTGTCCTCTTTCAACTACTACTTAAAATCAAATGAATCAATTTATTGATTCAATAACTTTATTTCGAAATTTATATGCTTTTCTTTGTTCTAATTGAGCAATACTTTCATATTCAATTTCGCTTAAACTTTCAAATAATTTTTCAGACATTAGACTCACTATATCTTCTAATTCAGTGCCTAAATGAATAATTTCTAATATTTCTTTTGAAATTCCTTTAGACTGTAATAAATCCATAGTATAAGGGTTAAATAAAACTTTTTCAGTTTCTTCGATTGTTAATAAATCTTTTTTTAACGCCTCAATTAAACCTATTACATTTATGAGTAGTAGTTTTTCTAATTCTTCGGTATTTGTAGTATTCAATAATAATTTATTCATATTTAATTATTTTACACTCCTACCTTGCTTAACTCAATCTACTAACCAGCCTGCAATTTTCGATACAGCCTCCACAGTTTGTGTAAATTGGTTTTCAATTATAACAACATCCATGTTCAACACACTCTTTTTCACTATTTACGTAACATTCTGTCGAAAAGATTCAATCGTTTTGTAATAATTAACATAAAAAGTAAACATAATTTAATGTTTGTAAATAGGTATTATATGGTTTAATTAATATAAACAAAGATGAACGGGGGCTATATTATGATTGAACGGACAATCAGAAAATTACTATTAACCCAGACCCTACAAGAACGATTACAGCATTATTTATTATTGCGAAACTCCCCAAATAACGTAAACCTACAACTACTTTTCCAAAAAAATTAGCATAAAAAAACAGCGACAAAAAAGCTTTTGCCGCTGTCATTAAACTATTTAATTAAGCCTAACTCTTTTAGTTCCTCTGTAGAAAAAGCTCTAGACCTTGTTAAAAATCGTTTACCCTCAACGCCTTCAAGCGAGAACATACCGCCTCTACCATCCACTACGTCTAAAATAATTTGCGTATGTTTCCAATAATCATACTGGTTTTTGTGCATATAAAATGGTGTATCTCCAATCTTACCTAAGCATACATCCTGATCACCTAATATTAAGTCTCCATCAGGATAACACATGGGAGACGAGCCATCGCAACATCCGCCTGATTGATGAAACATAACTGGTCCGTGCTTTTCCTTTAACAATTCAATTAGTGCCAGCGCTTCTTCCGTTGCTAAAACACGTTCAACCACGCTCTAGCACCTCCTCACTGATTAGAAGAAACCAAGTTTATTTTCGTTATAGCTCACCAATAAGTTTTTCGTTTGTTGGTAATGCGATAACATCATTTTGTGCGTTTCACGGCCTATACCTGACATTTTGTAGCCACCAAACGCTGCATGTGCAGGGTATGCATGGTAGCAGTTTGTCCAAACACGTCCTGCCTGAATACCACGACCGAAGCGATATGCTGTATTCATATCACGCGTCCAAATACCAGAGCCTAGTCCATATAATGTATCATTCGCAATTTCTAATGCTTCTTCTTTTGTTTTAAATGTTGTAACTGCCACAACTGGTCCAAAAATTTCTTCTTGGAATATACGCATTTTATTATGCCCTTTAAAGACAGTTGGTTTAATGTAGTAGCCATTTTCAAAGCCTTCACCTACATTATTTTTCTCGCCCCCAATTAGACATTCAGCGCCTTCCTGCTTACCAATATCTAAATAAGACAGAATTTTTTCCATCTGCTCACTTGAAGCCTGTGCCCCCATCATCGTATTCGGATCAAGTGGATTTCCAACTTGAATCGCTTCGACACGTTGTAACACACGCTCCATAAACTTATCGTAAATAGATTCTTGAATTAATGCTCGTGAAGGACACGTACATACTTCGCCTTGGTTAAGCGCAAATAGTACAAAGCCTTCTACTGCTTTATCTAAAAAGGCATCATCTTCATCCATAATATCTTCGAAGAAAATATTTGGTGACTTTCCGCCCAATTCTAATGTAACTGGAATAAGGTTTTGTGACGCATATTGCATAATTAAGCGACCTGTTGTCGTTTCACCCGTAAAGGCAATTTTACCAATACGCGGGTTTGATGCAAGCGGTTTCCCTGCTTCTAAACCGAAACCATTTACAACATTTAGTACGCCTGGTGGCAATAAATCACCAATTAGCTCCACTAACACCATAATAGAAACTGGCGTTTGCTCTGCTGGTTTTAATACAACACAGTTACCAGCTGCAAGAGCAGGAGCTAGTTTCCAAACAGCCATTAATATTGGGAAGTTCCAAGGTATAATTTGACCTACTACCCCAATTGGCTCATGGAAATGATAAGCAACTGTATCATTATCAATTTGACTTAACGCACCTTCTTGTGCACGTAAAGCACCTGCAAAATAACGGAAATGATCAATCGCTAGAGGGATATCTGCATTTAATGTTTCACGAACCGCCTTACCATTATCCCATGTTTCGGCAACGGCTAACTTTTCTAAGTTTTGTTCAATACGGTCCGCAATTTTAAGTAAAATGTTAGCACGCTCTGTAGCGGATGTTTGTCCCCATGCATCTTTTGCTGCATGTGCCGCATCAAGTGCAAGTTCAATATCCTCAGCAGAGGAACGTGCTGCTTGTGTAAAAACTTGTCCAGTAACAGGAGTAACATTATCGAAGTATTGACCTTTCACTGGGGGTGTCCATTCTCCACCAATGTAATTATCATATCTCTCTTTGAATTGAACTACCGATCCTTCAGTGTTTGGAAATGCATAAACCATTTTACTTCTCCCCTTTACACAAAATAATGAGAACTTTCTAGAAAAATCGTATTTTAATATCGAAATAACGATATTTTCATAGAGACTCTCTTACCCAATATATTGTCAGAAATTAATGTTTATTTCAACTTTTTAAAATAAATTTTTATAATATTTATTTTTAGTAGAAAAGTTTATAGAATTCACGGTAATTACATCGATAGGGTATACTTAAGCTAATATAAAATGTATAGGAGAACAATATGAGAATTAACAAATACTTAAGTGAAACAGGCATCGTATCTCGTCGAGGTGCTGATAAATGGGTTGAAGAAGGTAAAATAACGATTAATGGTCTACCTGCTACTGTTGGCAGCCAAGTAGAGACTGGTGATATTGTTTGTGTGGATGGAAAAGAGGTAAAGAAAGAAGAACAACTCGTTTATATCGCCTTAAACAAACCAGTTGGTATTACAAGTACGACAGAGCGCCATATCAAAGGAAATGTCGTTGATTTTGTTAATCACCCTCTACGCATTTTCCATATCGGGCGACTCGATAAGGAATCAGAGGGATTATTATTACTAACAAATGATGGCGATATTGTTAATAAAATTTTACGTGCAGAAAACCATCATGAAAAAGAATATATCGTACAAGTGGATAAGCCGATCACTGATCAATTCATAAAAAAAATGAGCGCAGGAGTAGATATTTTAGATACAACAACATTGCCTTGCCAAGTTGAAAAAATTTCAGATAAAGTTTTTAAAATTATTTTGGAACAAGGCTTAAATCGTCAAATTCGTCGTATGTGTTCAGCATTAGACTATTCAGTTAAACGATTACAACGAGTACGAATTATGAACATTAAACTTGGAAATTTAAAGGTTGGGCAATGGCGCGATTTAACTGATAGAGAGCGGACAGAATTATTCCAACTACTTAATTACACAGCAAAATAATGCATTTGGAGGGGATAGGGAGATGCTTTCCATTCAAAGTACTGAACAGCTTACAGGTGTACGAATAAGCGGTGATTTTTGGGATTTAGATACGCTCATACATGCTATTTATAAAGTAACTGGAGATGAAAACAAATATTATGATTACCAAGGTGCACGTCTTCGCATCCTCGGTTTTTGTCACAATCTTCGTCAAGCCTTGCAGGGGGAGCAACAACTTGAATTTGTGAGCAATGGGCTTAACAAAAATATCCTTACTCGACATGAAATTATTTTTCCAAACAAAAATGTCTATTTCGCTGCGGAAGTTCTCTGGCCTGAAATTCTTTTCACAGCTATTGCCTTAAATGATTTTATTCGTCTACATCAGGAGCTAATCGATTCCTCTGCTTGGAATAGTTATGTCGCCACTATTCGTAATTTCCAAGCAGCGGTTGCTGATTGCCTAGAGCAAGAGCTGAGCGATGATCAATACTTAGTTTTTTTAAGGATGCTTCATACAAAAAGTCCATTGACATTCCGTTACGCCACGCAGTATGTAGATGTTCTAAATTTAGAATACATACAATTGAATACACAAGCACGTAAAGCGCAATTAGCCTCCTTTGCTCTTCGCTTAATGCTTGAGGATGAAGAATACACCGTACTAAAATCTCAGCTAATCGAAGTCGCCAGTACGACCAAAAAAGCACTACACGAAATCCCAATCAACGCAAACTACCCTGAAGAAATTTGGTGGTAGGTGCTAATGTTTCTTCATTTCAAAAAAATGCTAGGAGAAAAAGAGTTAGCATGACTGCAGTCACGCTAACTCTTTTTTGCTATGCCGTTGATGTCCGCTACGGCGGTTGCTTTCCGCGGGCACACCGTAAGCCGCAACCCTCGCTTGCGCGCGGACTGTTGCGTCTTACGCTGCGTGCGTTCCCGCAGGAGTCACCGCCTTCGCTACCATCAACTAGTGTTCTTTCTAACTTTTATTTATCACAACAGCTAGCATAGCTAAGTATTTTTCACATAAAGTAACTGCTATTGTTAGTCAATCTTTTCGTATGCCATTTTACGAATAACTGTCTCATGTTGCGGATAATCAGCTAACAGTTCACCTTGTGTAAATAGCTCAAAGTCCTCAAAATCAAACCCTGGTGCTACCATACAGCCTACTAAACTAAATGTATTTGCATCATCAACGGAAGATCCAAAAATCGTATCTTTTGGCACTGCCACTTGAGGAACCTCACCTGCTTCTAAATTTAACCCTAACTTTTTCGCCTCATATGTACCATCAGGGTAAATCATATGAACAGTTAATGGGCTACCAGCGTGATAATACCAAAGTTCATCTGATTTTAAACGGTGTAAATGTGAAATATCCTGAGATTGTAATAAAAAATAAATGCTTGTATAAATTGGTCTTGTTACATTTCTTACAGCTATCTCCTCTGTTGATCGAAACGAAGAAATATAGTATCCTCCCTCGGGATGTTGATCTAACCCTAATTTATCAATAAAATATTGCGCAGAATAATGCATCAAACTTCACTCCTTTTTTCCACCTTACCAAAAAGTAAAGGTCAAACGCTACTTCTATCTATCATTACTACGGTGTTCAACAAAAAAGGCATCTCGAATTAATATCGAGACACCCCCTCCTATTACAAGCCGCCTAAATAAGCAGCTTTCACTTGTTCACTTTCTTGCAATTCTTTCGCAGTACCTGATAACACAATACGCCCTGTTTCAAGTACATAAGCGCGGTCAGCTACCGATAATGCCATATTAGCATTTTGCTCTACTAGCAATACCGTTGTACCTTCTTTATTGACCTTTTCAATTATATTGAAAATATTTTTTACCATAAGCGGCGCAAGCCCCATCGATGGCTCATCCATTAGTAATAGCTTTGGTTTTGCCATTAATGCACGACCCATTGCAAGCATTTGCTGCTCACCACCAGATAATGTCCCAGACTGTTGCTTACGGCGCTCCAGTAGACGAGGGAATAGCTCAAAGACATGGTCCATATCTTTCTTTATCCCCGCCTTATCGTTACGAAGATATGCCCCAAGCTCTAGATTTTCCTCTACTGACATATTAGCGAATACACGGCGACCTTCAGGAACATGTGAAATACCTGATTTTACGATTGTTTGTGCAGCCTTACCTGCAATCGAGAAGCCTTCATATTCGATAATGCCCCCTTTAGGTTTTTGTAAGCCTGACAAGGTTTTTAATAATGTACTTTTACCAGCACCATTTGCACCAATTAATGTTACAATCTCTCCCTCGTTTACTTCTAAAGAGACGCCCTTTAATGCTTGAATATTTCCGTAGAATACATCAATGTTTTGTACTTTTAGCATTAGCTGATAACCTCCTCACCAAGGTAAGCTTCAATTACCTTTGGATTGTTGCGAATTTCCTCTGGTGTCCCATCAGCGATTAATTGCCCGTGATCCAGTACGTAAATACGTTCACAAATTCCCATTACTAAGCTCATATCATGCTCAATAAGCAAAATCGTTAAACCAAACTCTTTACGAATAAACGCTATTAACTCCATTAAGTCATGTGTCTCTTGCGGGTTCATCCCTGCTGCTGGCTCATCTAGTAATAATAGCTTTGGATTTGCAGCTAATGCACGCGCAATTTCTAGACGGCGCTGCATCCCATAAGGTAAGTTTTTTGCTAGTTCATCCTTATAAATATCTAAGCCAAATATTTTTAAAAATTCCGTGGATTGCTTTTCCATTGCTTCTTCACCTTTAAAGTGACTCGGTAAACGAAAAATAGATGACCACATTGAATGTTTAGCTAGTGAATGGTTCGCTACTTTTACATTGTCCAAAACAGATAATTCCTTAAATAGACGGATATTTTGGAACGTACGGCTTATACCTTTTTGTGTTACTTGATATGGTGCAAGACCATTGATCTTTAGGCCGTCAAAGGTAATCGTACCTTCAGTTGGTGTATATACCCCTGTTAACATGTTAAAGCTTGTTGTTTTACCAGCACCATTTGGTCCAATGAGGCCTACTAATTCACCTTGATTTAGGTACATATTAACGCCCTGTACCGCCTTTAAACCACCGAATTGAATGCCCATATTTTCTACTTTGATCAGAAGGTTTCCAGTCATTATTTTGTACCTCCCTTTTTACCAAACTTAAAGAAGTCTGTAATTTCTTTTGTGCCCATTAAACCAGTTGGACGATATAGCATAACAATAATTAATACTAAGCTGTAAATAATCATTCGTGTTTCTGGGAAATTCGCTAGGTATGTTGATATTAACGTTAAGAATATCGCAGCGATAACAGAACCTGAAAGACTACCTAAGCCGCCAAGAACAACGTATATTAAAATATCAAATGATTTTAAGAAACCGAATGTTGTTGGCTGAATAATGTAGAAGTTATGTGCAAAAATGGCCCCTGCAAGACCAGCAAAGAAAGATCCAATCGCGAATGCTACAACTTTATAGTAAGTTGTATTAATCCCCATGGCATCCGCAGCAATTTCATCTTCTCGAATGGAAATACAAGCACGTCCATGACGAGAATTAGTAAAGTTAGATATCACTAAAATCGTTAAAACAACACCAATGAAAGCGTATGTCCAGTTCGATAAATATTTAACCTGCATCCCCGCTGCTCCACCAACATAATCCGTATTTAAAAACACAATACGAATTATTTCTGCAAAACCAAGCGTTGCAATGGCTAAATAATCCCCTTTTAATCGTAGTGTTGGAATACCTACAATTAAACCAGCTACCGCTGCTGCAAGTGCTCCTAACAAAATGGCTAACGGGAATGGAAGCATTAGTTTTGTTGTAATAATAGCTGAAATATAAGCACCAACTGCAAGGAAACCAGCATGCCCAATAGAGAATTGGCCAGTAACCCCGATAACGATGTGCAAGCTGACAGCTAGCATTATGTTAATACACATTGTGATTAACATATTTTTATAATATAAGTCAATGACTTCCGTTGTAATAAGAGCCTGAACAACTACATAGATGACTAGCGCTAATACGGCGTAGCCCCAGAAAACTTTAGACTTCTTCATCATTACCGCTCACCTACACTTTCTCGCGGGCGTTTTTACCGAAGATACCCGATGGTCTGAAAATCAAGATTAAAATCAAAATGACAAATGCCGCTGCATCGCGCCATAAAGAGAAGCCGAGTGCACTTACCATTGATTCCACGACACCTAGTAACATACCGCCAACCATTGCACCTGGAATAATACCAATACCACCAAGAACGGCAGCGATGAACGCTTTAACCCCTGGAATAACACCCATTAACGGGTCAATTTTTGTATAATACACACCGAAGATAACACCCGCAGCACCAGCTAAGGCAGAACCAATTGCAAATGTTGCTGAAATTGTATTATCGACGTTAATGCCCATTAGGCGCGCTGCATCCGCATCATGGGAAACCGCACGCATCGCTTTCCCAATTTTCGTTTTATGTACGATGAACTGTAATAAAATCATCAGTACGATAGCGACAGATAAAATTAAAATAGACGTACTGCTAATTTGAACACCGAATACATCGAATGTTCGATTTTTAATCACTTCAGGGTATGCTGCTGGCTGCGCGCCTCTGAAGAAGATTGTCGTATATTCAATTAATAGCGACACACCAATTGCTGTAATTAACGCTGCGATACGCGTAGCATTTCGTAATCGCTTATATGCAATACGTTCAATTAACACACCGAAGATTGCACAAATTGCCATTGCTAATAATAATGCTGGTAAAAAGCCCAGCTCCCACTTAGCAATTGCGTAAAAGCCGATAAATGCCCCTATCATGAAAACATCACCGTGGGCAAAGTTAATAAGCTTAATAATACCGTATACCATCGTATACCCTAACGCTATTAACGCGTAGATACTACCTAGTGAAACACCATTCACAAGCTGTTGTATCCATTCCATGAGCGTTCACTCCTTTGTTATTTTTTGAGGAATGCAAAAACGGGACCTATTTCTACATAGCTGAATTGAATGCAGAAAAACTCGTGTCCCTCATAAAAAGTTATTTCCGATTCCTTATGCTAGAATCTATGCTTTTTTTTATTAGTCTAGTTGTCTGTTAAAAAATAAAAGAGAAGGCGGGTTGCCCGCCTCCCCCTTGCCTTTTAGAAAAAAATTAAGGATTTACTTTAGAGTTGAACACTTGTTTACCGTCTTTAAATTCAAGAACCGTTGCTGTTTTAATTGGGTTATGGTTTTCGTCAACTGAGAAAGTACCTGTTACTAAAGAAAGATCTTTTGTTTCAGCTAATGCATTTTTAATTGCTTCACCGTCAGTAGAGCCTGCACGTTTAATAGCATCTGCAATGTAGTAAATTGAATCATAGCCAAGTGCGTTAAATGCATCTGGTGCTTTATCGCCATTCGCTGCTTTAAATGATTTTACAAAGTCTTGAATTTTTTGATCTGGGTCTTCTGCAGAGTAGTGGTTTGTAATAAACGTATTATTCAGTGCATCTGCTCCAGCTAAATCAATTAAAGTTGGAGAATCCCAACCGTCTGCTCCCATAAGTGGAACTGTAATACCCATTTCACGCGCCTGTTTTACAATCAGACCAACTTCTTCATAGTATCCAGGAATAAAGATAAAGTCTGGATTTGCTGATTTAATATTCGTTAATTGTGTACGGAAGTCTGTATCTTTCGCTACATAAGCTTCCTCTTTTACAACTTTCCCACCGCTTTTAGTGATTGTATCTTTAAATGATTTTGCTAAACCTTTTGCATAATCAGAAGCATTATCTCCAAAGATGGCTACGTTTTTCGCACCTAGTTCACCTGATGCAAAGTTTGCAGCCACAATCCCTTGGAATGGGTCAATGAAACAAGTACGGAAAGCATATTCATTAATGCTGCCATCGTCATTTACTGTAATATTTGGAGCTGTACCTGAACCAGTAACAATCGGAATTTTATTATCGTTTGCGATTTGAACAGTTGCAACGGTATTACCAGATGTTGCAGGAGCTAGCATCGCTACTACTTTATCTTGCGTTGCTAGTTTAATAGCTGCCGCAGTTGCCTCTGAGTTTTCTGATTTGTTATCTACTTTAATAAGTTCAATCTTCTTGCCATCAATACCGCCTGCATCATTAATTTCTTTTACCGCTAATTCTGCACCTAAGCCGATTGATGAACCGTATGAAGCTACGTTACCTGAAAGCTCCAAGTTGGCACCGATTTTAATTGTATCTCCATCTTTTGAGCCACCACCTGATGAAGAGCCTCCTGAATTTGTATCACCGTCTCCAGCACCGCAACCTGCAAGTACACCTGCAAGAAGTGAAGAAGCTACTAGAAGCGAACCGAACTTTTTAAGCTTATTGTATTCTCTCATAATTAAATTCCCCCTGAAAATTCTCAAATGTTAGATATTTCTGATAATTATAAACAATCTTTCGCTAATGCTCAATAGCAAAAATAATTATTTATAACTATCTATTTGAAGCAAGATAATATTCAATTAAGCCTTTTACATTGTAAAACATTCTTTATATTTAGTCTAGAGTGATTTTTCAGTATAATTAGTTATTTTTGAATTATCTATTAATTAGGACTAAATTAATAGAAAGCTATTAAGAAAAATTTTTTTGTAACTATACAACTAACATCCTTTTTGCGAAAATTGCTTACTATTTCAATTTATATATTTTTCTTTGTAAAAGGATACCTACCAATGTTCCGTATATAACATGACCAATAAGCCACCAACCGAAAGCATAAGGATCACTTATAATCGGTGTCCGTTTTGAGAAAATTGTTGTAGGGAATAATATACAACCTATGAAAATTTGTAACAAAATACTATTTCTAATCAACAATGCATGATTCCATTTATACTTATTACGAATCGCGCATAATACGGCTGTTATTATCCACGATATAATGAGATGAAAAAAGAATTCTATTACTTCAGGAAATCGAAAGTTATTTAAAATCGGTATATAATCGACATTTAATAGTAATGTATATACACGGCTGCCTGTTAGATTTTCAACAACTTTGAAGAAAGCCCCCAATATACACCCTGCAACAAAGGACGCTATTATTACTTGAGAATTGATGAGTACTTTCATGTGCTCCTCCTTCCTTCCATCTTAATAAATCCATAAAAGGATGAATCCAAATGATAAAAAAAACAATTGTGCTATTTCGCAATGATTTACGGGTAGATGATCACCCAGCTCTATGGCATGCAGCCAATACAGGGACCATCTTACCTCTTTATATTCAACATGACCAAACGCATGAGCAAAACTCGGCTCAAGATTATTGGACGTACTATTCGCTTCAAAATCTTCAATCTACATTTAGTAATTATGACGTCCCGCTCATTTTACGAAAGGGAGATGTCATTTCACAAGTACTTCAATTGGCATTAGATACGCAAGCTAACGCTGTATATTTTAATGAGCGCTTTAGTCAAACTGAGCGTGCTGAAGATGAGCGTTTAGCCAATATATTACAAGCAAACGATATTGAAGTAAAAGCATTTTATGGTGATACATTATTTGATGTCACTTCCATTCGAAATCAACAAAACAAACCATATGCCATCTTCACATCATTTTATAAACGCTGTTTACAGGAGCAAGCTCGAAAGCCACTTGGACGTCCTGCTAATATGCGCGCTTTTCCTATCAATGTATCATCTTTAACATTAGATCAATTGCAGCTGCTGAATGGAAACTGGTATAGCAAGTTTCGCAATTATTGGCGCCCTGGAATGGATGGTGCATTGGACCAATGGGAGCTTTTCATAAAGGGTGGCTTATATGACTACAAGGACAAGCGAGATGATTTAACCAAGGAAACCATTTCTAAAATGTCCCCATTTATTGCACTAGGTAATATTAGTATTCGTTTTCTGTGGGCCTCTTGTCAGGAGTTAATAGAAGTTGAGGCTGACCCTGCGTTCGCTCAACAAATCGAAAGTTTTTTAAGACAACTTATATGGCGAGAGTTTTCAATTTATCAGCTACTGTCCTATCCTTCATTTACTACCCTCTCATTACGTAGTAATTTTCAGCATTTTGAATGGGAACCTAATTCTCTTTATCTTCATGCATGGAAAAAAGGCCAAACAGGGTACCCTTTAGTGGATGCAGGTATGCGTGAGCTTTGGGAGACTGGCTATATGCATAACCGAGTAAGAATGGTCGTTGCCTCATTTCTAGTAAAACATTTACTACAACCATGGCAAGAAGGCTATGACTGGTTTGAACATACACTACTTGACTTTAATGCAGCTAATAATGCAATGGGTTGGCAGTGGGTAAGCGGCACGGGTATCGATTCCGCTCCTTATTTCCGTATTTTCAATCCTTCCTTACAAGGAGAGAAATTCGATATAGATGGTATATATATAAAAAAATGGGTACCAGAATTAGCAAACCTACCTTCAAAATATATACATGCACCGCAAACAGCACCCACTGCTATTTTAGAGCAGGCTAATATCATATTAGGCGATACCTATCCATTGCCCATCGTTGACCATAAAACAGCACGAGCCCGTGCATTAGAGCGATACAACGCCATAAAAAAAGCTTAGTGGCATCATGCGGCCCTAAGCTTCGAATTAAAATTAAGTAACAGCATACTAGGAGCATCCTTTGCTGCCTGTATGTTGTTTTTTTGTTGAGCGGAGGAAAAGACGCGACGCTTGTGGCAGAATAACCCGATTACAACAATTGTTTTTTTGGCGTCCGCCAGTCATACTGCGAAAGAAAAGTTAAGCCTTTTTTAAGGCAAACACGCAAAGACGTTCATTTATATTTGTTTCATTTTCTAGATGTACCTCATGTATTAATTCAAAAGGTGTACCGTGATGTAAAAACTGCAAATAATCATATGGTGGGTAATATAAAATAATATGAATATCACGCATATTTTGCTCAAAAGACTCCCATATATGATGAATGACAGTTCGAAATATATTAATGGAGAACGGATTAAAAAAGAAAAAAACATTATCACATGGCTGTATCTTGTAGTTTTCCGCAATAGTATGAACAAAAGAAATGGCATTTTGCGAGCCATTTTTTCGGCAATAGCTCTCCTTATTATGCTCTGCTTCCGCGTAAAAACCTGCGTCCATTTCTATTCCGATTGCTGGAGTGTGGAATTTATGATGAATATAAATAGGGACCCTTCCTTTTCCACAACCCATATCAATAAACACTGGATTTTCTGGCAAATCATATTGTGTAAATAATTGCTCTAATCCAGCATAGGGGGTTGGCTCATATCGATGGTAATGAGCTAGTTTAGGAAAGCCATATTGTTCCCCAATCGTATTAATGTGCAAAAGTTTATCAAACTGTTGTTCATTCATTTATTTAGATACTCCTCGAAAAAAAGAATGCTTTATTTTAGCATGAATATAAGCAAACACCATATGCAAAAGATTGGCTTCAGTCTTTTTTCTTTCGCCCGCTGTTGATTAAATTGTTTGAGTGCCTGGCACTAAAATGGCATCAAGAGTGAGCCTCTTGATGCCATTTTTGACACTCCGACCATATTAAAACGTTTCGATGAATAGTGTGTTTTTAGCGTCCTCTGCGGTTAAATCTGAAAACGAAGAGGAGTGCAGCCACTAAAAATGAAAACGTTGCGGTTGCTGTTAGCACTGTGCTTTTATCAATTCCTGTTTCTTGAGTTGCCTGTCCATTTCCTTGGTTAGGGAAACCCATTCCATCTGGACGTTGCATTGGACCACCATTAGCTTTTCCACCTTGCTCATTGCCCATGCCACCCTCAGGCATTTGTGAGGGGTCGAAGTCTGCTGGTAATTGGCTTGGATCAAAGTCTTCTGGTAATTGGCTCGGATCAAAGTCGTCAGGCATTTGCATTTGATTTCCATTTGCCTCATTGTTTGTGTCGCCATTTGGCATAGCCATATTACCTTGAGCAGTCGCACTTGTTTCTACAACTAACTCACCTGACAGTTGCTTTAAGATGGATGCAGAACGTTGTTTAGCAAATTCAGGTAGACTATTATCCCCTGATACACCTTCTAAAAACTGCTCTGTTGTAGTAAATTTCGTTGGATCTGCTTCCTGATAGCTTGTTAAGAGCATCGCTAAATTGTTTGTAATTGATTGAATATAATCTTCTGTTAAATAGTTTGTCGCTAGTTGCTCTAAATACCCTTCATACTTAGCGCGATACGTTTCATTGGACAATAAGGCATTTAATAATGGGCGCTCTTCTAGAGTTGTCCCAGATACTGGTGTACTTACGCTAAAGTTAATTGCACTATCTGCCATTAAATCGCCAGACATTCCATTTAGCATATTGAAGCCACCTTTATCGCGATTGGCGTTTGGTTGTCCTTCTTGTGCCTGCTCGCCATTTAACTGACCTTCTTGTGGTTGTTCACCGTTTGGCTGACCACCTTGTGGCTGCTCTCCATTTAGCTGACCACCTTGTGCTTGCTCTCCATTTGCTTGACCTACTTGTGATTGCGTTACTGCTGGTATGTCTGCATTTTCATCCGTCTCGCCTTCAGGTAATTCCTTATTAGTATTCCCTCGCATTTGATTTGGATTGCCGCCGCCCATTCCACCGCCGCCAACATTAAAGCCGCCGAATGACATATTATAATCCCACGGTATTATAGAAAACACGCCATTATTCTCATATAAATAGTAGTTATGCTTCATATTTCCTTGGTAACTATCTAGATTTACTAGTGCTGTATTAACAGCAAAGTAGCGTAGCATTTCATCGACATCAATATATTGTTCGATGTCTCCGCCATTATTTATGGCATCAAGCATGTCAGTTAACTTCGAGTCCTCAATATTGTCTTCATTTGTTTTCAAACCAATTCCTGTATAGTCAGCAATATCATCACTAATATACTTTAAATCACTACCTACACCATCAGGTTTGAATAAAAATCCGTCATTGGATCCGTAGTTATTCGCTAAAAATGTTTCATCGACCGCTTCTACTCCTAAATATAGGCCACGTTCTTCTCCGTTCACCGTTACATACATATAAGAGTGGGCTGGTGTCGGTAAGCCCATTTTTTCCATCAGCTCATACGAAATATATTCGCGCATTAAAGTTGAATCACTGTAGTTATTGTTTAAATTTAATTTTTTTAAGCCATATAAGCTTTGCGTATCATCATAATAGTCAAAATCGACTTTCAAGCTATAACGATCGGAGTCGCTATTAACAACTGAACGTAGCGTTAAATTTCCTTTTGTACGAATCGCTACATTTTCTATTGTCTTGCCGTTTATCGTTATATTGGCTTGCTTTAGCTCCTCATCAGCAGCGTTTTCCAGCATGTCCTCCCAGTCCTCTTGAGGTATTTCAATATCAACAGTTGTTACTTTGCTTTTATTGAACACAAGCGTCTCATAGGAATATTCCGTATTTTTCGTTTCAATGCCTAAGTTTGGAAGTACAGCAACCATCACGCCAAAGAGTAGGAGGAGAATCGCCATACTAGTATAGACAATTCGATTTTTAATCATTGACTGCACCTCTCTTGCTCGTAGTTAGAAAACTATCATTCACTTTCATTACGCTGTGAAGTTACCATCGTAGCTAAGCATAATTGCTGATTTTACACCAGGTACTTTTGTTAAATTGTCCATAAACTTTGCGTCGTTTTGCTTCACGCGAATTTCATATGTTGTTTCGATTTCATCATTTTGAATGATGGATTTTGATTTTAACGCATACTTTTTAGACTGTGCAGCAATGATTCGCTCCACTTCTTCACAAGCTAAATCTTCTTCAAATTTCACAATTAATAAGTAAGGATTTTCAATCGTAATTTTATTCACTAATACTAGTAGCACGAGACCAATCAATATTGCGCCAATAATTACAAGTGGAATGAATCCTGCTCCACAAAGAATACCTGACACGATTGCCCAGAAAATATACACTAAATCCATTGGATCCTTAATAGGTGTACGGAAACGAACAATTGATAATGCACCTACCATACCAAGAGACAACAAGACGTTAGAACTAATACCCATAATAACGAGTGATGTTGCCATCGTCATAATGAGCAACGAAATATTAAAGGAATGCGAATAAATCACACCATTAAAGGTTTTCTTATATACTGCGTAAATAAATAGCCCAACAAAGAAAGCAACAACTAGTCCAATAATTGAATCTGTTAATGAAAATGATGTTGTTTTCTCTAGAAAATTCGATTTAAAAATATCACTAAAATTCATATTATCCATTTTTCATTTCTCCTTTTTATACATGCATACGGCTAAGCTGGTATTTTGAATATGCTTCAGCACGTGTATCCACTGATTGTAGTAAATATTTAATAATATCTGGCAAGTACTCATCATATTTCACTTCTAAAATGACAAGGTTCGGTTCCAGTACATCTACCATAGGTAGGTTTTTACTGAACATATCTGTATTGCGAAGGCTTGACTGCACTTTACTGTCGAATGTTACACGTACATTGCCAAAGGGATAAATGTACGCCTCTCGCTCATAATCGACAACGGTCGTCGGCTTAATTTGGTGATATTTCATCTCGTGAAATAATTCCCGTATTAACACGCGATCATCATTTTCCATCCATGCAATTTCACCACTACGCATTTTTTCGTACTCTGTCTGTGTAGTGACACACTTCGTTTTGAACGTTAAATTATTACGCTTACTTTTACGCTCTAAATTCACCAAAGCAGCGGATTTTCCATAAATTCGTACTCGGTATTTATCACGATTAATAAACCCTTCTTTTTTTTCATTCAAAACTTTGTTAGCAAAATTATCGAAGTATGTGCTTCGAATTAAATATTTTCCATCAGGACCCGCATTGTGATCCAGCTTCATCAAATGCTGGATTTTGCTTTTTAAAAGTGCGTAGTCTGGATATGAGATTGCCTGTTTAATTTCCTTGCGACCATTTGGATTAAATGACGTCAGTTTAGGCATGATATTTTCTCCTTCCTACTATTTCTTTTCAATTTTGTATTGCTCTTGTTTTTCAGCTAACCAAGTCGTATATTCTTCATTGATACGTGTTTCCAATACTGTTTCATAAATTTCATCTTTAACATCTTCAAATACAGCTTCTTCTGCTGGCACTTTACCTGTCACTTTAATAATGTGATAGCCTTCTGCTGACTGTACTACGCCACTAACGGCCCCTTTTTCAAGAGCGAATGCAGCCTCTTCGAACTGCTCATCCATCTGACCGCGGCTAATATAGCCTAAATCGCCGCCATCTTCACTCGTATCTGTATCAACTGAATAGGCTTTCGCTAGCTCTGCAAAATCCTCGCCAGCTGTTATTTTCGCTTCAACCTCTTTTGCAGTTGCTTCATCTTCAAGGAAAATATGACTAGCTGCAACTTGTTCTGGTTGACCGTAGTCATCCTTATTTTCTTCAAAATATTGCTTTAATTCCTCATCTGTAATGTCAATGCTTGCCGCAATAACATCTTTCGTCATCAGATACATGCGAATATTATCCTTAACACTTTCCTTTGTCAGACCATTTGCATCGAGTGTCTCTTGTAAGGAATCCTCTCCACCATAAGATTCTACAAGCTCATCATATTCCGCTTGAATGGCGTCATCCGATACGGTAATATCCTCTTTTTTCGCCTCAAGCTCGATAATTTTATTGTCTATGAGTGTGTTTAACATGTCTGTGCCATATTGACTGCGCAATGCCTCATCTAACTCTGTCTGGAGAATCTTCTCACCGTCCACCGTTGCCACATAATCGCTACTCTCTCCACATCCAGTTAATAGCATTGCTAATGCAACGGGCACAGCAAATATTTTGATAAACCTTGAATTTATAGTCATTCTCTATAACATCCTTTCGTTTATTTTCTCGTTTACATTGCTTACTATAAAGTGCTTATGTGTCAGTCAGATGTCAGCTTTACAATTCCTTCAAAAATTTTTACATTTCTATTAGTGAATCTTTAGACTATCTTCACAAATTCATATCTTTTTATATACAGCACAACAAAAAAAGCCACCACGCTGTTACAGCGTAGTAGCCTTTAATAAGGTTATTTCAAAGCATGTTCCTGATGGATTACTTTCAACTAAACGTAAATCTCCACCAATCGATTGCGCCATCATTTTACTTAATGGTAAGCCTAAGCCCAGTCCTCGAACAGTGTATTTTTTATTTTCTCCTCTATAAAATCGTTCGAAAATAAATGCCTGATCCTCCTGAGATATTCCGTTCCCCGTATCTTTAACAGCAATTATGACACTATCAAGTTTTTGCTTTAATGTAATGGTCACTAATCCTTCCTGCATTGCTTGCTTTGCATTTGTTAAAAGGTTGGTGAATATTTGCTGCATTCGTACAACATCTGCCTGGACTTGCACTGAATCCAGAAGATAATTGACCTGTATTTTAACGTTTTGTTCATCCTCCATCACTTCCCACTGTGCTACAGCATCGCGTACCAAATGATTGACGTTCACTGTGACGAGCTTAACAGGAATAGCATCTACTGCAAAACTATTAAAAGCTAGTAAATCTCCAACCATCGTTTTCATTTTCGTCGTTTCTAGCAGGGCCATTTGAATAAATTCTTCAGCATCTTTACCAGTTACAACATCATCTCTTACAGCCTGCAAAAGTCCACTAATAGATGTTACAGGCGTTTTTAGCTCATGTGTCACACCTGCAAGCAACTCAGTTCGCGTTCTCTCTAATTGTTCAAGCTTATTGGCCATTTCCTTAAAGGATGTAACAAGCTCGAAAATTTCTTCTTCTTTATTATATTGAGGTAAATCAAATGTATAATTGCCTTCTTGAACTTGTTTAGCCGCTTCAGCTACTTGCTTAATTGGACGTACTAAACGCTTCGATAAAAAGTAGATTGCTCCCCAGCCTAGGACAGCAAGTGCTCCAATTAGTAAGGCCAGTTGACCATATTCTTGTTGCACTTTCGTCAAATTATCCTTTTTCTCTAGCACTAGCACCCATCCGACTACACTATTGTCCTTTTCAATTTTCTTTTTCACGACATATTGAACCGTCTTTTTGCCATCTGTTTCGACTAGTATCTTCTTCGTACCCTCTTCACCATCTAAAAAGTTAGCCACATTATTAGCGCTTCCTGGTGGCATTGGTCGATTACTTGTCAGAACATTACCTTTTACATCAACGACATATAAAATCGGATCAATTTCTCTCATACTAAAGCGTTCGCGATTACCGATAAAACCTGGAATACCGTCTGTAGGCGCATTATTGGAACCTGTTGTATCCGTCAAACGATATACCGTTTCTTCTGCTAAAAAGTTCATTAAATCAAGTCGATTCTCAAAAGCTGTATGACGTATCCAGCTAGCAGAAATTAAAGAAATAATAGCTAGCCCTATAAAGAGCGTAAGTAAATAACGGCTCGTCCAATAGTTAAGTAAGGAAATTCGCTTATTTTTTTTGAACACTTAACTGATACCCCAATCCCCGTAATGTTTTAATCTCTCCTTCTGTTTCATCCCAGTCTATAAGTGCTTTACGTAATCGCTTCACCGCTAAATCGACGGCTCGATCACTGCCCTCATATTCCCACCCCCATACATGTTCGATAAGCTGGTCTCGAGTGAATGTTTGGTTTGGATGTTCTGCTAAAAATAAAAGCACCGATAAATCTCGTGGTGTTAACACAATTTCTTGCCCATTGAGGTGCACTTGATGTGCCTGCATATCAATTTCCAACTGCCCGAATCGCTTCTTTAACGTTGTCTCATTTTTACTTTCAGCTCGCCTTAATACAGCCTTTACTCGCGCGACAACTTCATCCGCAATAAATGGTTTAGGTATATAATCGTCTGCACCTTGATCGAAACCTTCTAAACGATAATTTACATCCCCTAATGCAGTTAGCATAATCACTGGACAAGCGCTCACATTGCGAATTTCTCGTAAAATTGTCCAGCCGTTTTTTTCTGGTAACATAATATCCAATAGTACTAAATCAGGCTGATGTTCCGTAAACAATTCGAGTGCCCGACCACCAGTAAAGCATTGGACAACTTCATAACCAACCTTTTGCAAATAGGCCTTCAATACTTGGCTAATTGCGAATTCATCTTCTACTACTAATATTTTGGTCATCATTTTCACCCCGCCGCGGCTTGTTGATTTTTTATTATAGCATCTGTTTATGTCAGCTAAATGTCAGCAAGCTCCACAAAAGAATGCAATATGTCATTTTAAAATCCGACTTGTACAATACTTCATATAATCTCTCTATCCAATGTACTTATAGAGAAAAGATATTTTTCTTCAATTGAATTTCTGCAATTCTGTTGACAATGGCTTCTTAGGACACTTATCATTGATTGCGAATGATAATCATTGATAATTCATTCAATTGTAGTTTAATCTATCTATAATAAAATGATTAGGGGGTAAAAGTATGATTATTGTTACAAATCGTATTCAAGTAAAGCCTGGCTTTGCTGCAAAAATGGCACCGAACTTTACGAAGCCAGGTCCTCTACAACAGTTTGAGGGCTTTCATAAAGTAGAGGTATTAATTTCGACAGACGATCCTACATATGACGAAATGAGCGTCAATATGTACTGGGAGTCGAAGGAACATTTCCAAGCTTGGC
This sequence comes from Lysinibacillus sp. JNUCC-52, assembly GCF_015999545.1. Lineage (NCBI taxonomy): Bacteria > Bacillati > Bacillota > Bacilli > Caryophanales > Bacillaceae > Lysinibacillus > Lysinibacillus sp. JNUCC-52. The sequence goes on along the minus strand of NZ_CP065546.1, from coordinate 2,909,660 downwards.
GTAATAGTGATGCTTTTGCAGCGGCACATCACCGTCCTGAGCCCGGCTCTGAAGGTGCAAAACCTGAGAATAGCCCAATTATCGGCAGTAAAATTGTTATTGCTGAGCTTGCTTCTTCTATTGAAGCACAAAGCTAATAACGAATTGTAAACCTCTTAAATATCTTCTGATTCTATCTAAAAAACCATGCATATTTCTAGAAATATGCATGGTTTTTTTATATTCTGAGTGACAGTCACTCAAACAATTTTGAATATTCCCCAGGTAATACAAATTCAAGTGCCAGTCACGCACACAATTATTGAAACACGATTACTAAAATGTAGCCAACAACTGATAAACAAACAGAACCGATTAATCCTGCGATAAATGCTTTAATACCTAATTGCTTAAAGGTTTTAATTTCTACATTTAATCCTAACCCTGCCATCGCCATAGCAATTAAAATATAGGCACAGCTTACAAGTGTTTGCGCAACTGCAGGTGGTACAATCCCTAATGAATTAATACCGCTCATGACTAAAAACCCTAGAATAAACCAAGGAATGATAGATAGCGAAAATGCTTTCCCTCCTTGTTCTTTATCCCTTCTTTGATACATAATACCGATTACAATTGCTACTGGTACAAGTAATGCAACGCGAGTTAATTTTACAATGACCGCCATATCAACAGCCTCATCACCGCCTGCAGCCGCAGCTGCTATGACGTGCGCTATTTCATGTAATGTCCCACCAGCAAAAATACCATATTGCGTCGGTGTTAAACCGAAAATCGAATACAACAGTGTATAAACAAGTGTAAATACTGTACCAAGCAACGCTACGATTGCTGCACCTACTGCTGTTTCCTTTTCATTCGCTTTAATTTGAGGTGCAATCGCCACTACAGCCGCAGCTCCACAAATAGCTGTTCCGCAGGCTGTTAAAATGCCGAGCTTTTTATCTACATTAAATACCTTCGTTAAGCCGTAAACGACAAAAAGTGCAAATACTAAATTGATAAATGCAATAAGAAATACGCCTGCCCCTGCATGATAAATATCAGCCAAGTTTAAACGCATACCAAGCAAGATAATACCGAAACGCAATAGTTTTTTACTAGAAAATGATATACCCGTTTGCCACGCATCTGGTACACTAAACGCTGCTCTCCAAGCCATCCCTAGAATAATTGCTATCACAAGCTGCCCTAGTATCGAGAAGAAAGGAAATGTCGAAATATACTTAGCCACTAAGGCAAGCCCCAACGTCAAAATAATCCCCTTCACAAAGGGTGGCGTTAAGAATTTCTTAATCCCTCGTTGTTGATCCATGCTGTCCACTTCTTTCATTCTTTATGAATATTACTTTATAAAAAAGGTAATCATTAGTAAAATACATATATATAATTGCTATCATTAATTTTTTTAATAGTAAGGAGGGCATAAGATGCAATACGATGCATTAAAAACTTTCGTTACATTAGTTGAAGTAAATAATTTCACAAAAGCGTCAGAAATTTTACATATTTCCCAACCTAGTGTAAGTCTGCATATTAAAAACCTTGAACAAGAGTTTCACACGACCTTATTTATTCGCTCACCTAAGTCTGTGCAAATTACACCAACTGGTGAAATCTTGTATAAACGCGCAAAGCAAATTATAGCCATTGCAGAGGCTGCACAGGAAGATATTTTAGCCTATCATCATTCCATTCAAGGAACGCTCATTATTGGGGCAAGCTTTACAATTGGTGAAAATATTTTGCCATCTATATTGTCAAAGCTTCAACAACAATTTCCTCAATTAGAGTTACAAGTTATTATTGGCAATACCGAAGAAATTATTCAATTTACTAAGCTATTACAAGTAGATATTGGACTTATAGAAGGTCAAGCACATGACCACGAGCTCATCATTCAGCCATTTATGCAAGATGAATTATTTATTGTCAGTGCAAGCAACCACCCCCTTGTTGAGCAACCGTCCATTACTATTTCACAATTACAACGACAAAAATGGGTTGCTCGTGAAGCTGGCTCAGGGACACGCAATTATTTAGACCATCTATTTCGAACGAACGGCCTGCAAGTACATTCACTTCTAACCATTAGTAGCAATCAAGGCGTAAAAGAAAGTGTTATCGAAGGACTTGGGCTGTCTTTACTATCGGGCAGTGTCATTGAGCGTGACATTCGGAATGGTGATATTGCCATTTTGCCACTAACAGAGCAACGTTTTATGCGGACTTTTTCTTACCTTCATTCGCCGACGATGAAAAACAAACGAAATGTGGAAGCACTTATTGAATTTATTACGAAGAAACATGAGGCATAAAAAAAGCTTAGCTGGCTATATTCTAGTCGCTAAGCTTATTTTAATGTTCTTGGGTTTATCGGTTTCCGAGCCTGTTTACGCTCGATAATCTCTATAAATTTTGTAGCAGCTCGGGACAATGGAACGCTTTTTAAATAGCACATACCAATGCTACGGTTTGGGATGCTTTCTGTTAATGGTAGCTCATATAGTAGCCCTCGCTGTAAATAATCCTGAGAAAACTCTTTTGTTACACAAGCAATTCCTAAATTACTACGTGCAAATTCTAGCACTAAATCATGGGAGCCGAGTTCAAATTCAGGTGCAATTTGAATTCCTTTCGTCATTAAATAATTTTCTACATAGTTTCTTGAGTTTGATTTTTTCTCTAGAAAAATTAGCGGAAACTTAAGTAAATCCTCAAAACGTAAGCTCTTTGATTGCAGTGTTTTATATTTCTCTCCACATACGAAAATATCCTGTATTTCCGTGCATACTGTTAATTGTAGGCTCACATCTTCTATTGGAAAATTACAAAGCCCTACATCGACTTCACCAGATTTAATAAAGTTACATATTTCCGATGTCGTGCCATTTAACATCTGTAGCTTAATATTCGGATACATCGTATGAAATGCCTCAAGATATGGCATTAAAAAGAAGCGTGAAATCGTATCACCTACACCTATTTTTAATTGTCCTGTCGTTAAGTTTTTAAATTCTAGAAGTTTTTCCTCTCCTGCATCTAAAAGACCTAATGCCGAGTTTGTATATTCGTACAGCAACTTTCCCTCTGTCGTTAATGTTACTCCTTTTGGTGTACGATTGAAGAGTCTCGTTCCAAGCTCCTTTTCTAATTGCATCATTGCTTGGCTAACTGCTGGCTGCGTCATAAATAAATCTTTAGCCGCTTTAGAGAAGCTACTATTTTTAGCCACAACACTAAAAACACGATATAAATCTAATTTCCCTATCATATAAGTACTCCTTATAGCTATTATACGAACTATTAATTTTACTTATATCATTAACTCAGCGTATAGTAAAATCATATTGATTTTTATTCATATTATTTAACTTAACATATAGCTTTTTATGAGGAGAGATTATTTTGGAACGTGTAGTTGGTACAGTTGTAAGAGGTCTTCGTGGTCCTATTATTAACGAAGGCGATAATATTGAACAAATCGTAGTAGATACAGTGTTAAATGCTGCTAAAGTGGAAGGCTATTCAATTGAAGATCGTGATATTGTAACAGTAACAGAGTCAGTTGTTGCTCGTGCACAAGGTAACTATGCATCAATCGATGACATTGCAGCGGATGTAGCTGCTAAATTTGGCGACGATACTGTTGGTGTTATCTTCCCAATTTTAAGCCGTAACCGTTTTGCAAACTGCCTACGCGGTATTGCAAAAGGCGTTAAAAAAGTTGTTTTAATGTTAAGCTACCCATCTGATGAAGTTGGTAACCACTTAGTTGATATCGATGAACTAGATGTGAAAGGCATTAACCCTTGGACAGATACTTTAACTGAAGCTCAATTCCGTGAGCATTTCGGCTATAAAAAACATACATTTACAGGTGTCGATTATATTGAATACTACAAAGAACTAATCGAAGCTGAAGGTGCTGCATGTGAAGTCATCTTCTCAAACAACCCAAAAACAATTTTAGACTATACAAAAAGTGTACTAGCATGTGATATTCACACTCGCTTCCGTACAAAACGTATTTTAACAGCAAATGGTGCTGAAAAAGTATTCTCATTAGATAACATTTTAGCTGTTTCTGTAAATGGCTCAGGCTTTAATGCTGAATACGGCTTACTTGGTTCAAACAAAGCAACAGAAGAAAGTGTAAAACTATTCCCACATACTTGCCAACCAATCGTTGATGGTATCCAAGCAAAAATCAAAGAAGCTACTGGGAAAACAGTAGAAGTAATGGTTTATGGCGATGGCGCATTCAAAGATCCAGTGGGTAAAATTTGGGAGCTTGCTGACCCAGTCGTATCACCCGCCTTTACTGCTGGCTTAGATGGTACACCGAATGAAGTGAAATTAAAATATTTAGCAGATAACGATTTTGCTGATCTTCGTGGTGAAGAATTAAAAGCAGCTATCTCTGAATATATTCAAAATAAAGACGAGGATTTAACTGGTCAAATGGCCGCTCAAGGTACAACACCTCGTAAATTAACAGACTTAATCGGTTCTCTTTCTGACTTAACTTCAGGCTCAGGCGACAAAGGAACACCAATGATTTATATTCAAGGTTATTTTGATAACTATACAAAATAATACGCTTAAATAGATAAACACCTGCCTGTATAGGCGGGTGTTTTCGTTTGCAGATGACTACTGGCGTTGATTTCCGTTACGGTTGGACGCTTTTCTCGGGCACGCTGTAAGCCGCAACGCTGGCTAACGCGGGGTGTGTTGCGTCTTACATATTGTGCTGTTCCCGCAGGAGTCGCCGACCTCCACTCCAATCAACTCCTATTACCTTACATCGACTCAATAAAATACCCGCCAATAATGGCGGGTATTTTTTATGGACATAATGTCCGTGCGATATTTTCAAAATAGCGTACACCGTAAATAAGGGCTTCTTCATCAATTTTAAAGCGAGGATGATGCAATGGATAGGCTTCACCAAAATCATCGTTATGCACCCCTATGAACTGCATAGAAGAAGGGACAGCCTCTGAAAAGTCTGCAAAATCTTCTGTACCAAACATGGGTGCAGGTAATTCTTGTACATCCGCTCCAACAATATCACCCGCTATGCGACGTGACAAAGCCGTTAGCTCCTTATCGTTTGTTACAGAAGGACAGCCAAGCTCCCACTTAATCTCTACTGTCGCTCCGTGCATGGATGCTATACCATTTACAATCTTTTCTAAATGACGACGCGCATCGACACGTACTGTCGCATCTAGAGAACGTATTGTACCGCCTAGCTCAGCAGTATCAGCGATAATATTTAATGCTGTGCCACAATGGAATTGTGCTACCGTTAAGACAGGTGCATGGATGCTTGGTACTTTACGCGACACGATTGTTTGTAGTGCAACGACAATTTCCGAACCAATTAATAACGGATCAATAGCTACTTCAGGCATTGATGCATGGCTACCACGTCCATAAATCTTAATCTCAAAATCATCTGCGGCTGCTGTAAACTTCCCATCCTTCATGGCAAACTGACCTACTTTATAATCAGGGCTAACATGTAATGCAAATGCATAATCTACGTTTTCCGTAATCCCTAAGGAAACAAGTTGAGCAGCTCCCCCTGGTGTTACTTCCTCTGCATGTTGGAAAACAAAGCGAATTTCACCATTAAAATCTGTTCCGCGCTCGGCTAATGCTTTTGCAGCTCCCATTAACATAGATGGATGTGCATCATGCCCACATGCATGCATAACACCTGGATTTTTTGATTTAAACGGCAAATCAGTCTCTTCCTCAATAGGCAAAGCATCGATGTCAGCACGCAATAAAATAGTATGACCATTACCATCTGTCTTTGTGCCTTTTAAAATTGCACAAACACTCGTTTCCGTTAAGCGATTCACTTCTAAATGTGGGAATGTTATTAATTGATTATAAATATAGCTTGCTGTTTCATATTCTTGATGTGATAACTCTGGATGCATATGTAAATGCTGTCTCCAGGCAATGACTTGTTGTTTTAAATCTGTTGTTTCTATCATTTTCAAATCCTCCTATCAAACTACTAAGTTAAAACGGTCCATAATTCATAGCATGTGCGATTATTAGTAATATTATTGCTAAAGTAGTTTGAATTGCGAAGTATGGGAATACCCATTTAAACCATTTAGAGAATGGAATACCCGCAATTGCTAGACCTGCTAATAATACACCACTCGTAGGAATGACCATGTTTGAAATGCCATCTCCAAATTGGAAAGCCAATACTGCTGTCTGTCTTGATACCCCAATTAAATCTGCTAACGGTGTCATAATTGGCATTGTTAAAGCAGCTTGTCCACTTCCTGATGGGACTAAGAAGTTTAAGCAAAGCTGTAATAAGAACATGCCAACCGCATTAATAGAAGCAGGTAATACACTTACTGCGTTCGCTACAAAATGTAAAATCGTATCAATTAAGCCACCAGCCGTAGTAATTACTAAAATAGTTTGAGCAAATCCTATGATAAGTGCACCCTCTACCATATCTCTAGCTCCAGAAATAAAGCCTTCAGCCATTTGATTCGGACTCATTTTACAAATAACTGACATAATGATACTGCTTAGTAGGAACACGCCACCAATTTCACTGATATACCATTGGAATTTAATAACACCAACGATTAATGCGACAAAATTCGCTAATAACACAAGCAATGCTAATAAGTGGCGTCCACTCATTTTAAAGTCTAAAGATATTTCAACACTTTCTTCTGGCTTAAATTTCCCGTAAATTCCTTTAGACGGATCTTTTTTCACTTTTTTTGCATGTCGTATAATATAAATTACTGTTAAAAGATAAAAAACAAAAAATACAATAATTCTATAGGACATACCCGAATACATTGGCAATTCAGCTATTGTTTGGGCAACTCCGATGTTAAATGGATTCGTAATCCCCGATGTAAAGCCAGTGGCTAACGTCCCTAGCATCACGATTGCAAATCCTGTTATGGCGTCCATTCCAAGAGCCATCGTTAGCGGAATAATAATCGCAATGTATACGAGCGTATCCTCTGCTGAACCGATTAAAGTTCCTAAACTACCAAAGATTAAAATCAGTATAGGAATCAGTACATATTCCTTCTTGCCAAACTTCGAAGCCATTACTTTAATAAATGAATCAATAGCTCCCGTTTTTTGCATGATACCAAGTGCTCCACCAAATAAAAATACAAATAAAATAATGGAGGCACCTTCTAGCAACCCTAAATGGACACTATTAAATATTTGAAGAAAGCCAACTGGACTTGAATCAATATAGTGAAATGATTCTGGATCCACTACCATTCGACCATTACTCTCCACACGGTCGTACTGACCTGCTGGAATAATATACGTAAGAGCACTCATTACTAAAATAATGATAAACATTAAAACAAATGCATTGATTCCTTTAATTTTAGGCTCTTCTAAATTATTATCTTCCTGTAGATTTGCCATTTTCTCTCCCCTTTACATTCGTAATATGAAATTCTTTCAAAAGTAGAAACTTGCTACATTAACAAGAAACTACTCCACCCCCTTTTCCATTGTACGGAAATATATTCCGATAAACGGAAATATATTAGTAAAAATATAAAAAAATAAAACTTAAATGTCAATATTTTTTGATAATTCTGTTTAATAAGGCGTGAATGTTTTATTCACAATACAGCACAAATTTACTACTTTAACTAATTAAAGCATTGTAAATTATATGTGTTTTATTTTAGAAAACCGTAATTCTACGCATTGAGAAAATTGTCTGAGTACTAATATTTCCCTTTTTTGAATACACGACATTACTTTATTTTCAGTAACTTTCTATCATCTAAAAAAGACTGTTCCATTTTCGGAACAGCCTCTTTAGAAGAACCAACTATGTGATAAAGTCTTAAGTCTCTCATTTATCACAGAAAGACAGCCAAGCTCCCATTCAATCTAATTGCAATGGGCTATATTTTAAGTAGCTTGATATTAGTAATAAACTTATAAAAAAAGAATCTATTATTCTGACAACAAATATTCCGTAATTTAAAATTGAAACATAGTCTATAACATACCAAACAATAACTAATACTGATGTCACTAGAAATAATGTTGACCAATATATGAGTTTACGCTTAATACAAACATTGGTATTTTCATGCCTTTGCGATAAAGCTCTAAAATACAAATAACCAATTATAAAAATTATTCCAATTAAAGTACTACCATGTTGTAATAACTTATACAAAGGTATTTCAAAATCATAAATCCTATAGATTTTGGTAAAAACTGCAGGGAAATTAAGCACCATATACCCATTTATATGAGTAAAGGAATCCCACACTACATGAGTAAACATGCCAAACAGTGCAGAATAAATAAAGACTACTAAATTCACCATTATATTAGAATCTACTTTTTTGGTATAAGTATCTTGAAGTAAAATAGGCAAATGACTAACTAAGGTTTGGTGAATAAAGAAATGATATATAAAGTAGATTAAAGCTACTAATGGTAGATTTAAAGTAATAAAACCTATAAAAGTATGCCCTATTTCACCCTGAGGTTGACCTCTTAAAAAATATTCAAAGTCTGGAGACATGCTACCGAAAACCATTGCAGAGAAATTAATGTATTTGCTTTTTCTGGAGAACAGCAAGACGGCAGCAGGATGTGCAAAAGTGAGTGGCATTGTTTTAAACCCCTTTTGTAAATTTATCTTTTGCTGTAAGTTCTCTAAATTTTTTCGATAAACTGTGAAGTTCAACTCCATGTTATGCCTACAATAGGTGAAGACAATATAGTATAGGCATACTATGATTGAACCCCTTTTTTCAAGTAAAAGTATAAATTCTATATTGAGCATTGACAATCAAAAAACTCAATAATCGGTCGAAAAGAGATATACAACGATGGGAGCCACATCTCTGCCACTATAAGACGTTTAACTAGACTCCCTAGTACAGAACCTTAAATATAAAACGTATAGTCCTCTGGTGTTACACGCTTTAAAAACTTTTTCGTGCGCTCCTCTTTCGGACTAACGAATATATCATGTGGGCTTCCCTCTTCCACAACAACACCGCCGTCCATAAAAATAACGCGGTTTGCTACATCCTTTGCAAAGCCCATCTCATGCGTTACAACAAGCATTGTCGTGCCCTCTTTTGCAATGTTTTTCATAACGGCCAAGACTTCTCCTACTAACTCTGGATCAAGCGCAGATGTCGGTTCATCAAACAAAATAATATCTGGATTCAAGGCAACTGCACGGGCTATACCAACACGCTGCTGTTGACCACCTGATAACTGACTTGGATAAGCATCATATTTTTCCGATAACCCCACTTTATCGAGCGCTTTTTTGCCGATTTCAATGGCCTCTGCCTTTGCTATTTTCCGACCAATAACAAGCCCTTCTGTAACATTTTCTAAAGCTGTTTTATTCGTAAAAAGGTTGTAATTTTGGAATACAAAAGCGACACGTTGTCGAATAGCATGAACATCCTTCTTCTTTACATTTTGAAAATCCACATCAATATTTCCAAATGTCGCATGCCCTTGATCGGCCTTTTCCAAAAAGTTAATGCACCGCAGTAATGTCGTTTTACCTGAGCCACTCGGACCCAAAATTACGACTACATCCCCTTTATCAATCGATAAGTCTACACCTTTTAAAATTTCATTGTTGCCAAATGATTTATGAATATTTTTGATTTGTAACATGAATATCACCCCTTAGGCATTTGCCATTTTGTATTTGCTCAAATGTTTCTCATACCGCTTAAATAAGTATTCAACCGTACTACATAAAATTAAATACACTATGAAAATATCAAGATATGCTTCCACATAATTGTAGCCAACATTGGCAGCAACTTTAGCCTTCAGTGTTATTTCGGGCAATGACATGGCATAGCCCAATGACGTCGCTTTTATTAAATTCACTGTGGCTGTACAAATATTCGGCATTGCTACTACTAGAGCTTGTGGAATAATAATTCGCCGATAGGCTTGAAATGTCGTTAAACCGACCGCATGCGCTGCCTCCAACTGGCCCTTTTCAATAGTACTTAACGCCGAGCGGAATACCTCTATTAAAATTGCTGTTGTACTAAAAGCAAAGACAATGAACGCATACCAAATCGGATTGATTTTATAAATATCGTAAGTAATATGATATTTTTCAAAAATCATTTTTAGTAAGAGTGGAATGCTACTATAAATAATGAAAATCTGAATAATAATCGGAGTACCTCGAACAAAGGATACATAAATTTTTGCTAGATGATGAATGATTGGAATTTTGTTAATGCGTGTTAGCGCTAATAAAAATCCCAGTGGTAGGGCAACGAGCAACGCAACGACTGTTACAAGGAGTGCGATCGGTACACCAGATAATGCCACAAAAAAGGTTTCAACTAAAAATTGATAGTTCATGATTACGCCTCCTTACGTCGTTTCTAACGTTCTTTTTCCCTTGCCAAAAAACTTTTCCAACATAGCAAAGAATTTTTCAATAACAATCGATAGTACCCAATAGACAATCGCAAGTGCAATATATATTTCTAGTGCATGCGCATTGATATTACTCGCTATAATTAAATTCGCTTTCCCGACAATATCGATTAACCCGATTGTGTAAGCTAATGCGCCCTCTTGTAATAACGCAATCATCCCATTCCCAAAGTTCGGCAATGCAATAACAAGTGCTTGTGGGAAAATAATACGGCGATATGCTTGGAATGGTGTTAACCCTACGCTGACAGCCGCTTCATACTGCCCCTTGTTAATTGCCAAATATGCTGATCTAATGACTTCTGACATAATTGCAGCAAACTGCAATGTGAATGTTACGACTACAAAGAACGCTGTTTCTATCGAATGAAGATTTAAACCGATATTTTCCGCTAATGCAGGTACGCCGTAATATACAAGAAATAATAGAACGATAGACGGCGTACAACGCATAATCGTTGTATACAAATTCGCTATTTTTTGTAACACTTTCTTTGAACTTAACTTTGCAGCAGCTAATATTAAGCCGAAAAATGTACCTAATACAATAGAAGAACCAGCAACTAAAAAGGTGATTTTTAAAAACGGCAATAATAAGGGAATAGCGTTCCAAATGTACGATGCATCAAAATACTTCTCCATTTCCTCACCAACTTTATAAAATGTCTTCACTAAAGGCTGCTATGAAACAACACCTTCATTCTCCGTTTATTAAGAAAGACTGCTGAGTATGTTGACTCAGGCAGCCTTTAAAAAAGTTATCGATTAACGTTTTCTAACACTTCAAATAAATCACGGCCATAAAATTCTTTACTTAATTCACTTGTTTTCTTTTGCTCCTTAATTTGGGCAACCGCTTTATCGTAAGCATCTGCAAATTCTTGCTCTTTTTTATTGAACAGTGGCCATGTTTTAATCACTGCAAATTCGTTGTAAACAACTTCATCTTTTAAGTTATGATAAGCCCCATCATCGGCTAATACTTGCTGTTTAAATGGCCCTTCAATCATGACGCCACCATCAACGCGACCTTCATTTACCCATTGCACAACATCAACAGTGAATGCATCACCAGCTTGTAATTTAACTTCGTTAGTTGGATTGGCTTTGTTGTACTCATCAATAATTGTATACTGTGCATTGTTAGCAGCGATTGGCGCTAGTGAATAGCCCTTCGTTGCAAAATCTGACAATGTTTTTATACCTTCATCTTCTTTACGTAGCACCAAACCTGCACTACTTAACCCTAAAAACTCTTTTGGGAAAATAAACTTTTCAGTTCGCTCCTGTGTAAAGAATGCATTTTTTACACCTACTTGGTATTTCCCTTGCTCTACACCAATTAGTAAATCATCACTTGTAGTTCCTACGTATTCAAACTTGTATTCAGGTAATAATTCATCTACTAGCTTCATTACTTCCACATCATATCCAGTTGGATTGCCTTTATCGTCAATATAGCTAATTGGCTTAGAAGCTTGATCGTAAGCTACTTTTACAGTACGAACTTTAACCCCATCTTCTGTTTCATTTTTAGATGCTTCGCCAGAACTGCAACCTGCTAAAATAGCAAGAGAAGCTAACCCGACTGCGGCAAATTGAAATAATTTTTTCTTTTGTTTGAACATATGTCATTTCCCCTTAATCTCAAGTAATTTTATTATTGTTCCTTTAGTTTCTGCTGCTCAATAGCAGCTGTTGCTAGTTTTATAATTGTCATATCATCCATTGGTGGGTTATGTAACCCTGCACGCACATTGCGATAATAGCGCTGTAGTGGATTCGTAAGCTGCAAACTTTTAGCTCCGACGACACGCATCGCTTTATCTACAATATCAATCGCGAGATTTGTCACCGTGTGCTTTGCAACCGCCATCTCATTCGTTAAAGTAGCGCGTCTAGCTGGATCATCATAAGCCTCTGCTACTCCATAAAGTACAAAGCGTGCCTGATGAAGCTTTAATTCAATATCACCTAATAGCTGCTGTACATTAGGTAATGTACTAATTGGGGCATTTAAGCTATTTGGTTGATGATGATTAGCAAAATGTAACGCATAGTCACGAGCGGCCTGTGCAATCCCTAAATAAGTTGCTGGAATATGTAAAATCCAGCCATTAATTTTGCCGCCACTTGGATGATTCGGCAATTCTACTAAATAGTTTTTAGGGACAACGACATTCTCTAACACTAAATCATGACTGCTTGTGCCACGCATTGCAGACATTTCCCAGTTTTCTACAATGGATAGCCCCGTTACATCTTTATGAATAAGGAAGAAGCCGATTTGTCCCTTTTCTTCAATCCAAGCAGAAGTTAAAAAATAATCGAGTACAGGTGAAGCAGTCGTAAATATTTTACGGCCATTTAATAACCAGCCATTATCTGTAGATACAGCTGTAGTACCAGGGCGACCACCTCGTGTCGGACTACCAGTTGCTAATTCACTGACCGCTCGATTTATGATGGCACCTTTTTGTACTTCCAAGGCAAACGCTTGGAGAATATCGTCTGTCCATAGTTTCTTGTCATATATTTCACCAACAACGCCAAGTGTCCATCCTAGTGAAAGAGAGGCGTTTTCGTCGTAGCTAGCTAGCGTTTCTTGAACGAGTATCATATCGTAAACAGATAATCCCTCTCCGCCATATTCTTTCGGTAATGTTAGTTTTGGATAGCCGATCTGTAATAGTAGCTTATGTGCCTCAAATGGAAAGCGCGATTGCTCATCGACTGCTACAGCCTCAGATTTAATTGGCTCCGCAATTGTTGCAAGCTGCTCCAACCAGTAATGCTGGCGCTCAGTTTTAATAAATAACTCTTTCAAGAAAATCTCCTTCTTCCTAAATTATATAAAACATATATATTTACTAAGGATTAATGTTGAAAAAAAATCTCCACCTACATTTGTAGTGAGACCACTTTAGTACTGAATTTTCTGATTCATTGACATTATGATACGTTCAACATCTTTAATTGTCAATGGTTAATTGCAAGTTTTTTTGTAAGAATTATAGGGTTTTGCTTTCTCCTTATTTCAGCCCTTTATTTTATGCACCAAGCTGTATTTAAAACATATGCTAACACTAAGAAAGAGGTGTATAAATGACCAGAAATATTAATCCGTCTCCAAGTACTGTAAACATTACACATATAGCTCCTCAAATTATTCAAACGAAATTTGGAGATATAAATGGTGATGGCTTTTTTGATACGGTTTTTTTAATGGGTACTAAGACGACAGACAGTCCGTTATGGCGTAATGTGACACTTGTTGTTTTTTACGGACAAACAAGACAATTCCAACAAATTGCGCTGAAACAAAACGTTGGATATAACCCTACGATTTTTCTAGGCGATCTTACAGGGGATCATATAGAAGATATTCTTGTTATTTCTGATACTGGTGGCAGTGGTGGGATAATTAATGGCGAAATTTTTTCCTCGAGAAACGGAACATTACTTTCAATATTTGATACCGAGTCATTTAATAATAAGCTAACTTACTCCGTCAATTATTTAAATAACTATAAAGCATCTGTCAGTAGCACAAATCCTAAAAAACGATATATTCTTGATTTAAGTTATAAAGGACCTGATTATTTAGCGGAAATTTATAATAAAGATGGCACGTTAAAGCAACCGATTGAAGGCTGGGTTGATCCTATTAGTGGTTTATACCCTGTTGATTATGCTCGTGATGGAACATATCAACTATTAGCCTATCAGGAAATTGCAGGCAGATATCATGCAGATGGATTAGGCTATGTTGAAAACATCTTAAAATGGAACGGTCAAGAATTTGTAGTTGATCGTCAAACGGTTTCCATATTTGGCGAAGATTTAGCATAAAAAGTGAATAGCGCTATAAACTAAAAAGTCCGCATACATTTCTGCGAACAAAGCATAAAACAAAAGCCTTTTGAGAAAAACAAAGGCAGTCTTACGCTATGTTCAACAGAAAGCAAAGCGGATTTTTATTTTTATAGAACATTTTAATTGCTCTAAATATTATTTTTCAACTAAAGCGAAGTAATTATTTTCGTTATCGGCGAAGTTAAAGACTCTCCCCATTGGCATCATAACTAAGTCCCCCACTTTAATGCCTTTCGTTTGGAAATCTTGATACATCTCCGTTATATTGTCGGCGTAAAACATTATAGAAGGTGTTCCTAAATTTAATTCGGGTTCCATTTTAGCAATCATTTCTTTGTTGTGTAGAACGAAGGTCGTTTGTACGCCTTTTTTTGGAGCAATTTCAATCCAGCGCATTTCTCCCTCCTTATTGTCCGCTACTACTACAAAGCCAATTTTCTCAGTCCAAAACGCTACCGCTGCATCTTGATCATTTACATATAGCATTACTTGTCCAATTTGTTGAATCATGACAAAACCCTCCCTTTTGAACAATAGTATACATCAAATGATAATTTATATGTCTTTAGTAGCCATGATTTTTAATGAATTTTTGAGATTTTCTTAATTATCTTAATAAAATAAATACTGATAAAGACTTAACTTTTGTTTTTTTTTTGTTAAAATGAGCTAGTCATCTATTATTTACCTTCTTGGGAAATGTATAGAACAATAATATTATAGTGAGGATAACAAACGTGACAAAACTAAGTTTACGAAAAAAGCTCATTTTTTCATTCTTAGCAATACTTCTCATCCCTACATTAATCATTGGTATCATTTCATACCAAAGTGCGGAGAAGCAAATTTCTAAGGAACAGCAAGCAAGTGCAACCGAAAGTATTCGAATGCTTGATACGAATATTACAGGTACGATTAAACCAAAGATTGAAGACATCCAATATTTCACTAAGAAAATTAACCAATCTTTTTTACAAGAAAGTAAAGTTCCAGAGCTTAAATCGCTATTACAAGAATACGTAAATATGCACCCTGAGGTCGAGCTTGTCTACCTCGGCACGAGTGAAGGAAACATTATAGATGAGCCTGCACAACAATATCAAAGTGACTTTGACCCACGTACAAGACCTTGGTATACCCAAGCATTAAGTAATAAGGGGCAAATCGCCATTACACCACCTTATATTTCTCAAGCATCAGGTGCTATGGTTATTACGATTACACAAGCTTTACCAGATGGCTCCGGTGTTATTGGATTAGATCTCAATATATCGACACTTAGTGATATTACTAATGATATTCACATCGGGAAAACAGGCTTTGCCTCACTTTTAGATAACAACAAAACATATATTTCTCAACATGATAAAGAAAGTGGTTCACAAGCTAACGAAAGCTATATTTCAAAAATTTATGAGCAAGATAGTGGCACAATTGTTGAAAAGGATCGTCAGCTACAATTTATTACCAATGAACTAACAGGTTGGAAGCTTGTTGGTACAATGTTTTCAGCTGAAGCAACAAAAGCTGCCGCTTCAACCTTTAATATCAACTTAATCATTATTGTTATTTCAATTATTGTCGGCGTTGTGTTTATGCTTCTGATGATTAAATCCATTGTGAATCCGATTAATCGACTAAAGCATAGCGCGATTAAAATTAGCGAAGGCGATTTAACAGAATTTATCGAAATACATTCTAAGGATGAAATTGGACAGCTTGGAGAGGCTTTCGTTTCAATGAAAGTTAATTTGAAAAAGCTTATTCGCAATGTTGATCGAAGCGTCCAACATGTGCAAGCATCTGCACACGGATTATCTGCGCATGCAGAGCAAAATATTGCTTCTTCAGAGCAAGTTGCACAGGCAATGCAACAAGTAGCAATTAGTGCAGAAAGCCAGACAACAGGTAGTGACCAAAATGCTATTTCTATTGAGGAAATTGCACAAGGCATTGTGGAAGTGGCCGATAGCGCTATGCAAGTGACAGATCTGTCTAGCACCGCTATTGTACAGGCAGAAGAAGGTGGTCAATCTGTTGAACGCACTGTCAACCAAATGAATTCCATTAATGAATCGGTTGCACAATCAGACAGAATGATTAAGTCACTTTACGATCGTTCGAAAGAGATTGGTTCCATTTTAGAAATTATAAGTGCTATTTCTGACCAAACGAATTTACTAGCTCTTAATGCTGCTATTGAAGCTGCTAGAGCAGGTGAACAGGGTAAAGGCTTTGCTGTAGTGGCCGATGAAGTAAGAAAATTAGCAGAGCAATCACATCAATCAGCAGAGCAAATTTCTTCGCTTATTACTGGTATTCAGCAAGATACTGCTAAATCTGTGGAAACGATGGTTAAAGCATCTTCAGATGTACAAGAAGGGTTACAGTTATCCGAAGACACAAGCAAAAAATTCGCTAGCATTACTGACAGTTTACGTAATATTGCACCAAAAATGGAGGGTATCTCAGCTTCCACGCAAGAAATTTCTGCCGTAGTGGAGGAAGTTTCAGCAACGGCTATTGAGTTAACCGACCATGCTAAACTTAATGCTGCGGCTTCAGAGGAAGTTGCCGCCTCAACTGAGCAAACATTATCCTCAATGCAGGAAATGACTGCAGCTGCAAAAGCTTTACTCGATATGGCAGACGAATTGCAAAGCTATGTAAACCGTTTTAAATATTAAAAAATAGCACGATGATCAAAGGTTACCCTCTGTTCATCGTGCTTTTTATATCATGATTTAGCTTTTTCTTCATGGCTAATCTGCCATTCAATTCCATATTTATCAGTTAGAGACCCATAACATTTACTCCAAAATGTTTCTTGTAGTTCCATCGTTACTTTGCCACCTTCTTTAAGGCCCTCAAATGCTTGTCGTAATTGAGCTTCATCATCAGACACAACAGCTAATGTGACGTTGTTGCCTATTGTAAATGGTGAACCTGGGAATGTATCAGAAAACATTACCGTGCTTCCTAAAATGGATAATCGCGTATGCATAACGAGATTTTTTGCTTCTTCTGGTAATGGATAACTTGGATCACTTGGTGAATCGCCAAATGTCATAATTTCAGCCTTGTCCGTATTAAACACATTTTCATAAAATGATACAGCCTCACGACAATTGCCATTAAAAATTAAATACACCTCTACCGCCAATTCCACCACTCCTTTGAATTTTCTGAAACAATTCTATTGTACTTAGATTACGAACGATAAGCTAGTCCTATCATGTGAAATCCTGTATAGTTTTACTTTTTCAATTACATATTATACTTATTAAAATGTTTGCGATTTTCTATGTTTTTGACACTTTCTTGTCTCCTCCTACATATTTTTTATTTATTTTGATAAAATCTTTGACTTTTACTTAAAAATCATGTAAATTACCAAATGGCGAACAATTTAAATTAAACATTTAAAAATATTCGTATTTTAGGAGTGTATATAATGGATAACGTATTTGACTATGAGGATATTCAACTAATTCCCGCAAAATGTATTGTAGAAAGTAGATCACAATGTGATACATCTGTTACTTTAGGTGGACATAAATTTAAATTACCTGTAGTTCCTGCAAATATGCAGACTATTATTGATGAAAATATTGCAGCTAAACTAGCTGAAAACGGTTACTTCTATATCATGCACCGCTTTAATCCAGAAACACGTATTCAATTCATTAAGGATATGCAAAATCGTGGTTTAATCGCTTCGATCAGTGTTGGTGTAAAAGAAGAGGAATATGCATTTGTAGAAGAGTTAGCAACTGCTGGTTTAGTTCCTGAATTTATTACAATTGATATTGCACATGGTCATTCAAACGCTGTCATTCGTATGATTCAGCATATTAAAAAACATTTACCAAACAGCTTTGTTATTGCTGGTAATGTTGGTACACCTGAAGCTGTGCGTGAACTTGAAAACGCTGGTGCTGACGCTACTAAAGTCGGTATTGGACCAGGTAAAGTTTGTATTACAAAAATCAAAACAGGCTTCGGTACTGGTGGCTGGCAGCTAGCAGCATTACGCTGGTGTGCAAAAGCGGCAACTAAACCGATTATTGCTGACGGTGGTATCCGCACAAATGGTGATATTGCTAAATCTGTTCGTTTCGGTGCTTCAATGGTTATGATTGGCTCTTTATTTGCAGGTCACGAAGAATCACCAGGTGAAACAATCGAAATCGATGGTAAATTAGTAAAAGAATACTTTGGCTCTGCTTCTGAATTCCAAAAAGGTGAGAAGAAAAATGTTGAAGGTAAAAAAATGTTTGTAGAACATAAAGGTAGCCTACAAGATACGTTAACTGAAATGCAACAAGACCTTCAATCTTCTATTTCTTATGCAGGTGGTACTAAGCTAGAAGCTATTCGAAATGTAGATTATGTCATCGTCAAGAATTCAATTTTTAACGGCGATAAAGTATATTAAGATTTTTTAAACATCTGTTTTGCAAAAACACTTAAATAGACAAAATATCTCGGAAGCTCTACTTTCGAGGTATTTTGTTTTTTTTATAGAGGAACGGTGGTTCACCATTAGGATAAAAAAAGACTATAGGCAAACTCAAATTGCTTTGAATTTGTCTACAGTCAGAAATAATTTTTACAGCTTGTTGATTACTGCATGCAAAGTTTCTTTTAACTCTGCATCATACTTAGAAAGGTCAACAAGGTTACCTAAGCGCTCACGTAATACAGGACGCTCAATGACTAATTTCTCGTCAAGTACTTTTACTAATAATTCAATAATAAGACGGTCACGAACATCTAACGCTTCTTCTAAACGCTCTGGTGTAATTTTCGCATCATTTTTTGCTGCATTTGCCATTTAAAAAAACCCCTTTTATTTTATATTCATGCACATCTATTTTAGCATACCGCCTAATTTTTTTAAAAACTTTCTTTTACAATACTATACAGTAATTTACAGTTTACACATTCCATGTTTACGTTGTCATGTTATATTTTATAGTATGAACAAAATACACGAAATAGTAACAATTATTCTGACAGTCACCATTCTCTTTATAATGTTTTTTTCATATTCTATAAAATAAATATTATTTTTAAATAAGAAAATGGAGGAATAGCATGAACCAAAAGCATTATACGTATATGCAACTTGTGAAAGCTGTGCCAAAAACTTTACAATTATTTCTTAACGTATGCCTTGTATTATTAGCTCTTATATTAGCCTTCCTGCTTATGAAAGAACTAATTGAATTTCTACACATCTTATTAGCAGATGGTACTGGTGATTATAAACTTTTCCTCGCAAATATTTTAATTTTCTTCTTGTATTTTGAATTTATTACGATGATTATTAAGTACTTTAAAGAGGACTATCATTTCCCTTTAAGATACTTTATTTATATTGGCATAACTGCCATGATTCGATTGATTATTGTGGAGCATGATCATCCTATTAATACTTTAATCTATTCGCTTATTATTTTAATTTTAATTATTAGCTATTTCATTATCAATATTACTCCATTAGAAAGACCTGTTCGATCATCGATTCTTTTTAAAAAGGAGTAGAAAGTTCCTCTCCTATTATTAAAAGGCTGTCAATTATCAGCGACAAAATACGGTTGTGCAACGGCTATGTAATAAGTCAACGGCAACTTGCCTACACCACCTAATGATCCCGTAGACCATAGTAGTCAATAGCAGCTCATTGCTGATATTAATCGTTCTGGGACGCTTTCTCTCGCCCTGGATAGGTGCCCATCACATATTTACATCCTTTAAAATGTCATCTTCCTGAAGTAATTTCGTTACCATTCGCATTTACCCCCTCCTGTTTTCCAAAATAATTTTGGTTTAGTCCCTTTGCTTTTACATTATTTTACGCATCTATTAATAACATATATTACCACAGGACTTTTAATACTGTATGATAAAAGGAAAGTACCATAAATAATGCGCTTGCCTCTCAAGCTGCATGCATTCTTTAACGACAAATTATCACTCTCTATACATTACGCTGTAAAACAAGCACAGTATCGAAGTTTGCCCCAAAAGATTATGTAACAGTATGTATAGCTCTGTCTTTATTTAACTTCTAACGATGTTGTAAGAGCTATATACATTACTTGAGGAGGATGAAAATGCTGAATCTGATTGATGCCTATATTTATGAAGTGACGAGAAGGATTGCGAAAAATAAGCGAAATGCGATTGAGCTTGAGCTAAAATCGACAATTGAGGATATGTTACCAGATCATTATTCAGAATTAGAAGTTAAAGAAGTGCTAATGAAGCTTGGAGACCCTGCAAAACTTGCTGTGAACTATCAACATGGCCCAAAATATTTAATTGGCCCTGAATTATACAATACTTACATTCAGACAATGAAATTGATTATTCCCTGGGCAATCCTTATTACATTAATTGTTCACCTTGTAAGTAGTGTTTTTTCATTTCCAGAACAAGGAATATTTTTGACTACAATTATCAAAGCATTTACTACAACAATTGTCAGCGTTATTGGCGTAGTGTTACACGTACTTTTTTGGGTTACGATTACATTTATTATAGCCGAGCGCTATAGTGCCACTAATATTCAAATTCCATTTATTACAGGGAGCAAAGAATGGACACCTGAAGATTTAAACAAAGTTATCGTAAGCTCCAAAAGCAATAACATACCCCTAAGTGATATTATATTTAGCTTTTTAGGTATAGCCTTTTTTTCTTTCATATATTTTAACGCTTCTCGTCTTATCGGAATTTACTCATCTGATGACAGAATTGGCTTAAAATTTGTCATGCCCATTTTTAATCAAGATACCCTTTTGTCCTTTAAACCCATTATTTTATGTTGGATTGTATTAAGTTTTGCCTTAACTCTATATAGATGGAAGATTCGGCAATGGACCATGCCAATTGCCGTCACAAGTGCACTTCTTCAATGTTTCGGCACCATTGTTTTTATAGTCATGGCAAACCAGCCTGACCTTATTCATAGTGCAGCTATACCATATATGGCAGCTATTATGGAAACCACATCTACAAAGATTATGGTAACATTAGACCGTATACTGTTCGTTTGTATTGTTATTACCATTCTAGCAAGTGCTTTTGATATTTATAGTGGTTTTAAGAGGGCTAAATCAAATAAAAATGAAACTTTTTTTAAAAAATAGGTTAGAGAATCGATGAAATAGGGTATAAGTTTAGTTGTTATTATTTCTCTTCCATTGACGACTTTCACCTATGAAAAACATAGTCCCCTCTATAACATAATAACGCAAACTTAATACCTAGTAATATATACCTTAATTTCATTAAAATACCGTTATTATCTAATGTTTTGTATAATAATGATATTAAGAGTATTTTTAATACAATTTATAATCTGCACTTCATCAACGTTCAAGCAGAATAAGGGGAAATAAACTATGACAATTCTTCTTGTAGATGACAATCAAGTCAATCTATTCGTAATTGAAAAAATTTTAAAGAATGCAGGCTATGAAAACTGTGTTTCTCTTTCATCAGCTTATGAACTTTTTGACTATCTTCAATTAGATGCTAAAAATCCAGCAGGTAGTTCAGTAGAGTTAATACTTTTAGATATTATGATGCCTGAAGTGGATGGTATTGAAGCTTGTAAACGAATTAAACAAAATGAAAAATTAAAAGACATTCAAATTATTTTCGTTACAGCATTAGAAGATAAAACCAAGCTGGCTGAAGCACTCGATATCGGAGGGGTCGATTATATTACAAAACCCATCAATAAGACGGAACTTCTTGCAAGAATTCGCGTTGCCCTACGATTGAAGGCTGAATTAGATTGGCATACAAAACAAGAAGCAAAAATCAAATATGAATTAGATTTAGCTACACATGTACAACGCAGTTTGTTAAGTGCACCTTTACATGAAGATAACATTCAAATAGAGGTTTCCTATCTACCATCCTCTAATTTAGCAGGCGATATGTATTATTGGTATAAAATTAATGATCACCGCTACGCCATCATTTTGCTTGATATGATGGGTCACGGTATATCAGCTGCACTTGTTTGTATGTTTATTTCATCCGTCCTACGAGAAGCTGTTAAACAGCTCGTGGAGCCTGAGCTGGTTATAAAGGAACTAAACCGTTATATGACACTGTTACAGAATGCTAAGGAAGAAAATATTCATTACTTCACAGCTATTTACATAGTGATTGACACTGAACAAAAAATGATTGAATACGTAAATGCGGGTCATCCTTCTGGCTACGCTCTTGTTGATGAAAAAACATTAGTTCCTTTAAATCAAGGAAGCTGTGCTGTCGGTTTCTTTGAGGAAATTAAGGTAGAAAAGCAATTTATCCAATATCAAAAAGATGTACAAATTGTTTTATATACTGATGGTGTTTTAGAGGCGATGGGTCCTTGCGAAATAGAGTCTGAAAAACATTTGCAAACGCTAACATCCAGTAAATGGAATTATACGCAATGTCTTATTGATAACCTGCTTCCGAAAGAAAAACAAACAAACCAACCAGACGATATGTGTGTATTAATGATTCAAGCACAGGCGTTAAATTAGATAGCGACAAATACAAAAATCCGCATACACTTCTGCCAATGACATGCATTAAAGCAATGTCAAAGTAGAAAGTATAGCGGATTTTTTATTTTCACTTATTAATCTAACTTTTGATAAATTTTCTCAATGGCTACAGTCTCTTTATAGTTCGAAATAATGGCTTCACAGCGAAGCGTCTCCTTATCTCCTAAGCATAAAAAGCCATTTGGACTTAGGCTCTCGTAAAACAAATGATGTACTTGGCTTTGTAATACAGGAGAAAAGTAAATTAATACATTGCGACATATAATTACATGGAATTCATTAAATGATTGATCCGTCACTAAATTGTGTTGTGCAAAAATAATGTTTTTTAATAGTTCAGGATGGAAATAGGCATATTGATAATCCGTCTTATAGTATTCTGAAAAAGCATGGCTCCCGCCTGCAAGCATATAATTTGTTGTATATGCTTGCATTTTCTTAATGGAGAATGCGCCCCTCTTTGCCTTCTCAAGCACATGCTCATTCATATCTGTTGCGTAAATCACCGCTCTATCTATTAGTCCCTCTTCCTGAAGTAAAATCGCCATTGAATAGACTTCCTCACCTGTTGCACATCCCGCATGCCATATTCGGATTTCTGGGTACTGCTTTAAATAAGGAACAACTTCTTTACGGAAAGCTTTAAAGAAGCTAGGGTTTCGAAACATTTCCGTAACGTTAATTGAAAAATCATTTAATAGCTGCTCCAAAAAATCTTCTTCGTGTATAACCTTTTCCAGTACACGAGAAATCGTTGGAATATTACTAACCCTCATTCGATTGTATATTCTACGAGAAATAGAAGATTGATTATATTGTCGAAAGTCAAAACCTGATAAACGATAGACTGCTTCGAGTAGTAACTCAATTTCCATATTCGCATGCTTATTCATTTGCTGCTTTAGCTCAAAATTTTGGAATTGATTATCCATACTGTTCTAACTCCCTTTAGAAACTAGCCATACGCGTAATACCGATTCTAATTGATCTAAATTTAATGGCTTACTAATATAATCAGAAGCTCCCGCCTCTAAAGATTTATCACGATCCGTTTTCATTGCTTTCGCCGTCAAAGCGACAATAGGTAAATCTGTAAGCTTCATTTTTGTTCGAATGATAGACATCGTTTCATATCCATCCATATTTGGCATCATGATATCCATGAGAATAAGATCTATTTTATTATTCGTTTCCATAATCTCTAAACATTCTAATCCATCTTTTGCAACGAGAATATTCATGCCCCTCTTTTCAAGAGCTGCTTTCAAAGCATAAATATTTCGATAATCATCATCTACAATTAATATATTTTTCCCTTGGAACACATCAACTTCCTGTGTAGAGACAAGATCGTTTTCACCCTCTTGCTCCTGTAGCTCTTCTACTACTTCAGGAGCTTCTAGAGTAGCCACTACTTCGACAATAGCAGAATCAATCGTCGGCGTATTATTTAAGCCATTCGGTAAACTTGGAATAGTAAGCGAGAAGCTACTGCCCTTTCCTTCTTCACTTTGTAATGAAACCCAACCACCTAGTAATTTTGCAAACTCTCTACAAATGGATAAACCTAGCCCTGTTCCACCATATTTTCTTACAGTAGCACCATCTGCTTGCTGGAATGATTCAAAGATTAACTGATGTTTGTCCTTTGGAATACCTATTCCTGTGTCAGTTACTGTAATTTCAAGCCATTCCGAGCTTACATCTTGCATATTCGTTGATAACTGTTCAAGGTCAAGTTGCTTGATATCTACATGCACATAGCCTTGTTCTGTAAATTTTAATGCATTTGATAATAAATTTTTTACAACTTGCTGGAATCTCTTTTCATCTGTATAGAAAATGTCAGAAACATTTGCTGCCTTCGATATTTGCAAATCTAGATTTTTTTTCTTTGCTACTGGAGCAAAGATTTGCTCTATTTGTGTCGGCATTTCACTCATGTTCACTTCGTCGAAAATAATTTCAATTTTCCCAGCCTCGACTTTTGATATATCTAAAATATCATTAATTAATACGAGTAAATCCTCACCAGATGAATGAATAACTCTCGCAAATTCCATTTCTTCTTCTGTTAAATTATTATTACCATTCTCAGATAACATTTCAGATAATATTAAAATGCTATTCAATGGTGTTCGTAATTCGTGAGACATATTAGCTAAAAATTGAGATTTATAATTAGAATGTAATACAAGTTGCTCAGAACTATCTTCTAATTCTTTTTTAGCTTTTTCTAACTCTTGTGTTTTAATTTCAGCATCTTTTGTTCTTTCCTCTAGCTGTTCATTAATCATTGTTAGTTCTTCTGTTTGCATTTGTAATTCTTCCGATTGCGTTTGTAGCTCTTCAGATTGAACTTGTAACTCCTCTGTCATAGCTCTCGATTCATTTAGTAAACGTACAATTTCCATGCGGCCTAAAATGCTATTAACCGTTAGACCAAATGTTTCAATTACTTGATTTACTAATTCTTTCTGTAGCGCTGTGTAGCTAGTCATTGTCGCTAATTCTACGACAGCTATCACTTCATCCTCGAATATAATCGGGAAGACAAAAATGCTCTTCGGTGGCGCTTCTCCTAAGCCTGTGCCTATTAAACGATAATCCTGAGAAATATCACTGTTTATGAAAACTCGTTTTTCCTGTGCACATTGGCCAATTAAACCTTGTCCAATTTTAAATTTCTCTATCCCAACATTATCTCCAGCATCTGCAAAGGCTGCTTTCTTTACAAAATGGACATCGCCATTATGCATTTCCCTAACATAAAATGCTCCAAATGAAGACCCTGTCTTGTGCGACATTTCGGAAAGGAAAGTTTCCGCCAATTTCGTAATAGCTGAAATACCTTGATATTTAGTCACAATTTCAGCAAGATTGGCTTGCAACCATTCTCTTCGTTCAAATGTATCCAGCAACTCATTTGTAGCGTCTGCAAGATCACTGATTTCATCGTTAGTTTTCACATAAATTCTAGTTTTATAGTCTCCCTTAGAAGCCGCCATTACTTTAATTGTTTGTGTGACTTCCTTCATTGTTTTAACAATTGACCGTGAAATCCCACTAGCAATGACGATTGAGATAAGAGATACAAGTACTAGTATGCCGAACAAGCCAGATGTTAAATTACTATTTTTCTTATCCAGCTGCTTGGCCTTACTTTGTGTTAACGTATTCTCGTCTAAACGGAAAGAATCAAACTGATTGCGCATCGTTTCCATATCTTTACGACCAACGTCTACTTTGAAAAATTCATTTAATGCTTCCGTATTATTTTCTTTTTTCAGTCTTATTGTCGGTTCCCCAGAAGTTGCAATCCAATGCTCAATCGTTACTTTAATAGCATCTAACTTCTCCTGTTGGTTCCCCCTATCTTCTAATAGCTGATATAGTTCATTAAAATCAAGCTTCCAATTTTCCTCGGCATTATTGTAAGGTTCTAAGTAGCTCGAATCACCGGTAATCATATAGCCTCGTTGGCTCGATTCCATATCTAAAATATATTTTTCAATACGATTAGTAAGTGTTTGTACTTGTGAATCATATTTAATAATGTGATTTCTTTCCTGTTGTAGGGAAGTAATTTGATTATTTAATATAATCACAGATGCAAGTAAACAAAGAATAATAACTACATAACCGAGGATAATCTTGGTACGTATACCGATTTTTATCTTTTTATACATTTAATCCCCCTACTTTTTTTACTGTCATATTGTTATATTAACAGTATAATGGTGGAATTGAAATTAACAGATTAAATTTACTTAGTCCAACTCTAGTTGTTTTCCCTAGAACAACCATACATAAAACCCCACAGAGAGGAAGTTTCAGCTAATCTAATTAATCGAAATTTCCCTACGCGCGCAGTGCGTTTATTTTCATAATTGTTTCCGTGCCTGTCACTTATTTATTTTTATATATTTCATATACTCTTATAGCGCACGATTTTAATATAAGGGGAGAATAACTGTGGACATATTTGTAAGGCCTGGTGATTCACTGTGGTATTTCAGCGAGTTATACAAGATACCACTTCAACTAATTATAGACTCCAACCAAAACATCAACCCACAACGACTTCAAGTTGGACAACGCGTTCGAATTCCTGGTTTTGTTACAACTGGCTATACAATTAAACAAGGAGACTCTTTGTGGCAAATTGCCCAAAGTCAAAATCTGCAGCTCGATGCCATTTTGCTTGCAAATCCTGATGTTCATCCAAATCGACTGCAAATTGGCCAAACAATCCAAGTCCCTCAAAGGCTTACTTGGCGGCTCGTTAACGGTAAACAAAACTACGACTACAACATTATGATAAATGATATTGAAAAGCTACTAGCTGCCTACCCATTTCTTCAAAATGCCTCCATTGGCAACTCCGTTTTAGAGCGTCCAATACCCGAGATTCTTATTGGTAAAGGCTCAAAGCGCATACATTACAACGGTTCATTTCATGCCAATGAATGGATTACTACACCGATTATTATGACATTCCTAAACGATTATCTACTCTCACTAACAAATCAAACGACCATTCGAGGGCTCTCCACATGGCCCCTTTACGAGCAAACAACACTTTCTATCGTACCGATGGTTAATCCCGATGGAGTTAATTTAGTTCTCAATGGCCCACCAGATAATGAAGCAATTAAAAATAAACTTATTACTTGGAACAATGACAGTACAGATTTTTCTGGATGGAAGGCGAATATTAATGGTGTCGATTTAAACGACCAATTCCCTGCAAAATGGGAGCTAGAAAGTGCCCGTAATCCTCAATCACCTGGACCACGAGACTATGGAGGAGAAGCACCGTTAACCCAGCCTGAAGCTATCGCCATGGCCGATTTAACGAGGAAAAGCAATTTTGCTTGGGTTTTAGCTTTCCATACACAAGGTAAAGTCATCTATTGGGGTTTTGAAAATCTCGAACCACCTGAATCACAAACGATGGTGGAGGAATTTAGTCGTGTAAGTGGCTATGAGCCTGTTAAATCAGCCAATAGCTACGCTGGCTATAAAGATTGGTTCATACAGGATTGGCGCAGACCTGGGTTTACCGTGGAACTAGGTAGCGGCACGAACCCGCTCCCAATCAGTCAGTTAGATGAGATTTACGAGGAAGCTTTAGGGATTTTCCTAGCTGGCCTGTATTTGTGACAATCAAATACTTCTAAACATCAAAAGCCGATCATGCGGGATACTTGTCCTTCATTTTCGGCTTTTGTATTTTGTAAAAATTTTTCTAAAAAGCAAACAAATATTACTTTGACAGACAGAGTAATATTTGCTAATATTACTCCATCAGATAGAGCAATAAAAGTTAAGTAGGTGACTTATGGTTCGAAGTGACATTATTCGTGGACATTTGGACTCCATTATTTTACGGCTAATTTTAGAGAAGGATCGTTATGGGTATGAAATTTCCCAAGAAATAAGCGTCCGTACAAATAATCGTTTTCAAATTAAAGAAGCAACTTTATACGCAGTGTTTCAACGTTTAGAAAAAAAAGAAGTAATTGAAGCCTATTACGGCGATGTCTCTCATGGAGGCAAACGGAAATATTATCGCATTACCACATTAGGCAAAGCTTATTTAAGCGAGCTTGTTAAAGAGTGGACGGAAGTGAAGGAAATTATTGACTTATTTATGGAGGGCTTAGAATGAAAAAAATCAAACATCATATTGATGAGCTATTTAAAGACATGCCACGCAATAATGAAACCGAAATGGTAAAACAAGAAATCATCGAAAATCTAGAGGAAAAAGTATTTTATTTAATGGAGCAAGGAAAAGATGAAGAGGATGCCATTAATAAAGCAATCGTTGAATTTGGAGATATTGACGATTTAAAAAAGGAATTAGGCGTTAAAGCACCAGCAAAGAAAAGTATGGCGAAGTTAAACTTAGAATTTTCCTTATGGGGAAGTGGCTTAATATCAGCGTTCTTTATTTTTATCAATCTATATTACACACCAAATACAATCTGGGCAATCTATCCGATTTTCGCAATATTATGGTGGCCGCTTTCAATGTATTTCGTATGGTCCCGTAAGAAATGGAGTGAGTAAAATGAAGCATTACATTAGCTTTTCAGTTGTCGGTAGCTTGATGACTATGCTGTTTTTAGGAATTGTCAATTATTCAACAACGCCTAACACAATATGGTTTATTTACCCTTGCTTATTGTTATTACTATGGCCTATCACTCTATATTTCATGTCAAAAAAACTATATAAACAGTATGCTGTCATTTGCAGTGCCATGGTCATTGCCTTCCTTATTATTGAAAATCTTTTATATACACCGCAGCATTTATGGTTCATATACGCCATTTACCCGATCATATGGTGGCCTATTCTTATGTTTTTAGAGGAAAAAGCTAAATCTATGAACATTGCACTTATTGGCTGTGCAAGCACAATCATTTATTATTCAATAACTAATTTCATTATGTCCCCTCAATATCCTTGGGCAATCTACCCTGCCTTTTTAATTATATGGTGGCCTTTATCTCTATATCACGCTAAGAAAAAGTCATTTGTTGCATTCTCAGTTTACGCTAGCATACACATCAGTATCTTTTTTATTATCGTCAACATCGTTTCCTCACCAGGCGTCATTTGGGCTATCTATCCAATCTTCCTAGTTCTGTGGTGGCCACTAAGTATGTATTTTTATGTTTATAAAAGAAGGCTTTATAAAAGCTCTACAATGTAAGGCATTATGCAACCACTCTCGTAGTAGCCTGTCCCTATTTAACAAAATACGATTAAAGGGAATGTACGTTATGTATAAACAGTTAGCCATTCTAAAAATTTTCGCCATGACCTTGTTGATGCTATTCACAACCTGTAACGACGTTGTTTTTGCAAACAGTGAGGATGTTACAGAT
This sequence comes from Lysinibacillus sp. JNUCC-52, assembly GCF_015999545.1. Classification (NCBI taxonomy): domain Bacteria; kingdom Bacillati; phylum Bacillota; class Bacilli; order Caryophanales; family Bacillaceae; genus Lysinibacillus; species Lysinibacillus sp. JNUCC-52. The sequence continues at coordinate 2,879,794 of NZ_CP065546.1, read as the reverse complement.
AAAGCTCTTGATATTTCTGCTATCGATGCATTTATGGCAAAAGAAATCGAGAGATTGAACATCCCAGGTGCTTCGCTTGCTATCGTTAAGAAAGACCAAGTTGCATATTTGCAAGGATATGGCGTCTCTAGCCCAGATGGCACACAAATGACACCGCAAACACCTATTGTTATAGGATCAGTAAGTAAGTCATTTACAGCACTTGCCATTATGCAGCTTGTAGAGCAAGGGAAAATTCATTTAGACGATTTAGTATACATCGTGCTACCAGGATTTCAACTTGCAAATAAAGAGCAATCTAACAAAATAACGATTCAACACTTACTAAACCAAACGAGCGGTCTTTCTACATATGATGGTCAAGTAGCGATATCGCACGGAGATAAAACATTAAAAGAACATGTACAAAGCTTAGAAAATATCAATGTGACATCACCTGTAGGCGAACACTACGAATATTCGAATTTAAATTACAGCATTTTAGGTGCAGTCATAGAGCAAGTAACAAATACACCCTATAAAGAGTATATGAATGAATTTATTTTCAAGCCGCTCGAAATGAACAATAGCTATGCTGATCCAAAAGATGATATTAACAATACGATCGCACACGGCTATCAAACCGTATTCGGCATTAAGGTACCAACAGAGCAATTAATCCATGACGGCACCGTTCCTTCTGGTTACATTATTTCTAGCGCAGAAGATATGGCTAATTACATGGTGGCACAATTGAATGAAGGTCACTTTAATGGAAAAAATATTTTATCAGCAAATGCCATGAATGCTCTGCATCAACCTTCCTCACTCGTTGCGCATGATACCTATTATGCTATGGGCTGGGAAGTAACGAATGATGCCATCTCCCACAATGGATGGACAGAAAACACTTATTCAAAAGTGTTGTTAGATGGGGATTACGGTATTAGTCTTCAAATCAATGCTATGGATTATTTTAATTTAAATGAATATGATGCCATAGTTAGTGGCCTTAACAAACTTGTCCATCATGAACAACCTTCTAACACCAAAAGTAACCCTTTTATGAAATATATAATTTTTGATTTAATTTTTGTACTTATCATTGTATTAATTACACATTCTATTTATATAATTTTTAAACATAACAATCATAAAACATCAATTTTCCGAACAGTTGTTAATTGGTTCTCTCTCATTGTATTTAACTTTCTAATTCCTTTATTTATCTTAATTGGATTCCCCCAATTATTTGGTCCACTATCTACGGTAACATTATTTGCGCCTGGAATAGGACATTTATTATTTATAATACCTATACTTCTTTTAATGGTGGGTGTCATCTTATTCGGAAAACTACTGTTAAAGAAACCTAACGCAGATGTAAATGCGTTGCCTTGATGTTATTCACTTAACATACTTCATATACTTACTATATAATTTAATTAGTAAATATTTTAATAGGCTGTGATCAATTGTTAAAAAATAATCCAATGCAAAATGTAGAAGTGATAATGCGAGAAATGCTTGAAATACAACAAAAGTCGATGATGTTTGTTAATCTGCTATCAGAAGGTGAATCATTATCGCAAAATCAGCTAATCCTACTCCTTCAGCTAAAAATTAACGGTGGTATGAAAGCAACGGAAATTGCAGATTTCTTTAGCGTAACTCCTGGTGCTGTTACGTCTATGTGCGATAAACTAGAAAAATTAAATTTATTACAACGAGTTCGAGAAAATGAGGATAGACGTGTCGTAAACATGGTATTAACAACTGATGGAGAAACAAAAGTCCATGATATATTTTTGAAATTCCCACAAGAAAAATTAGCCGATATAGCAAAAGTGTTAATTGAAGTGAATCAATTAATGCAAAAGATTTTTTAAGATTTCAAGCAAATTAACTACAGACTGTAAACAAATTCGAAAAGCTTCGAATCTTGTCTACAGTCTTTTTCATTTCTAAAATCCCCTTTCTTGAACCTATGTCCACATTCCCATAGAAGTTAAAAAAATGAAAATCCTTTTTTCCTTCATTCACCATAAACATTTTTTGTTCTTGACAAATTAAAGCGACATATATTTTAATTAATATATGTTTTAATAATTAAAATATATATTAATTAAACCAAAGAGGTGATTACTATGTCTAAGGAACCTATACAAAAGCAACATAGTATGACGATTACGAGCGGCACTATTAATGATTTAGCACCTACTTGTCAACATTTAAAGATTCGCGGAGCTGTTTCTTTTCATCAAGAAATTCGATTAAAAACAATCTCTACCCATGGGCACAGCTCATTCCATTCGAGTGTAATTGCGCATGTTTTAAAAAATACAGGCTCTTGTGTGATGAAGGATTATTGTGAAATTGCTGAGGTCACAAATGCAGGGAATTTAAAAATACGTAATGGTCAATTTTCGACTATTAATAGCTCAGGAAAACTAACAATTGAGCAACAGCTACAAGTGCAACAGTTTCAAGCAATTGGCTTTATTAAAGCACAAGAAATACATGCAGCACATTTTCATTTAAAGTTATCAGGAGCAAGCGAGATTGACCGCTTAATTGCAGATGAACTAACGATAGAGAAGGATACCTTTTCAATTTCAATCCTTAGAAAAAAACTTCATTGTCACTCGATAACAGGAAAACATTTGCGTCTTACCTATACAAATGCGGAGGTCGTGGAAGGAGATGTTGTTGTAGTGGGCAGTCATTGTACAATACAAACGCTTTATTACACAAAAAGTTATTCTATTTCCCCTAATGCGAAAGTGCAGCAGGTTATTCGGAGGGAGCAACGATGATAATAATACGTGGATTTTTTTGCTCGTTAGCACTTTTGGTTCTCGCTGTGCTCTACGTAGGGCTAGTTGTCAGTGCTTTAATAGCAATACTTGCTGGCATTTTACGGACTGTAGGTGTGGATCAAATAAATATGAGTATTTGGCCTGGCGTTGAGGTCCCAGTCATTTTCAGTATCCCTTTAGCACTTGCTGTGTCGGTCTTACTGTTTTATTGTTCGCTTTATGTAAAACGTTCCATAACATTTTGTTTCTCAATGCTAAAAATCTAGAGCTATAAATGATAAAGAGGTTCAAATTTAACACCCTATTGTTCGAACCTCTTCTATCACTTTTTTTCCTTTATAACTAATTCCTAATTTTTATTTCCCCTGATTTGCAATGCTTGCTTATTTGTTACTATATGGAAAGACATAAAGAGTGCAAATACAAGTCCGACTACACCAAAAATAACTGCAACTAGCTGTAAAGAAAACCAGTCTGCTAATATACCTAAACTAAAGGTCAGCACAATTTGTATAACACTTTGAACAAGGCTAACAGAACTGCCGAATCGCCCCATTAAATTGGGCGGGATATTTTTTTGATAGACCGTATCGTACCCAGTATTGCTGAATGCCATAAAAATGCCTAACGTGATAAAGCAACACGTAGCAACCCAAATATTGCTTGAAGCATAGAAGCCCGTATAGGATAACATCGTGCAAGTAAGTCCTACCCCTACATAGGTAGCGATCGAAAATTTATGTACTAAAACCATCGCCAATAAGCCACCAACAATAGCACCAACCCCCGCAATACTCACTAATACACCGTAAAGACTATCCGAAGCAGATAAAACTTTCTTTATAAAAGTCATTTCCTGAGAATCTAATGCAAAAGCAACCATTAGCGCAATTTGATAGGACATAAAAAATTTCAGGAAATTCCGTTGCTGCAATATAAAAGCCCAAACTACTTTAAAATCAGCTATAATCACGTTGAGTGTTAGCACTACACGCTTCTCTTTTACTTCCTCTTCTATATTCGGCAAACGTGCAATAACCCACGCACAAACAAAAAAGGTCACACTGTTAATCCATATAGCGATACTTATATTAAAAACAGCAATAAGGACACCTGCGATTGCAGGACCTAACATAAAAGAACCAGAATTTAATGTGCCTAACAATGCATTAAAACGTTGCTTATCCTCATCGCTTACGTATTTTGCAATATAATATGTACTACTTGGCCCGAAAAAACTACTTGCAATATTCGCTAAAAATAACAAGCTATAAATAAGCCAAATAGACGTCATAAATGGCATAAGGAAAACGATGATCCCACGTATAATATCCATTGCTATCATAATATTTCTCTTATTCGACCGATCAATGATTGAGCCTGCCACAAAATTGGTCAATATGCGTGCAATCGGGCCAACAATAAAGATACCTGCAACTGCTGTTGCAGAATATGTTAAATGCCAAACCATTAAATTTAATGCAACGAGATAAATCCAATTTCCAAGATAAGAAAAGCCAAATCCCCCTAATAACATTCCATATTTCCGAATCATCCCCACCGCGATCCCTCCTTTTTAATATTTTACCATTTACTTCTAAATATTATGGAATAAAGCCATTCGAATTTTTTACTCATCCTTGCAAACTCTCTATAAATTCATTACAAGATCATATCTAAGAGTTACATAAAATCATTCTATGTTGCTTTTCCTTCACTTTTCTTACTATAAAACTATACAAGAAAGGTGGTGCTTCAATCGTGGACGAACAGCTTTTATTCAGTACGGTGTTTATTGCAGGGATTCTGTCTTTCCTTTCTCCTTGTATTGTCCCTTTACTACCTGTTTACTTTTCAGTACTTTCAACCAATGCAAGTGGTGTCACTATAAAACACAGCTTGCCTCTATTTAAATGGCAAGTGAATCTACATTTAGTTTTTAAGACAATCATTTTTGTTTTTGGTCTTTCTACAAGCTTTGTCATCTTAGGATTTGGCGCTGGTTTTCTTGGTGCATTTATTAATACAGACTGGTTTATCGCCATATGCGGTGCAGTCGTAGTGTTACTCGGCCTACATCAAATAGGTCTATTGAAAGTAGCTGTGCTTCATAAAGAAACAAAAGTACGACTGAGTAGAAGCGATAAACGTGATTTACTTGGTACCTATTTATTAGGGCTCACGTTTAGTATGGGCTGGACACCTTGCATCGGACCTATTTTAGGGGCGGTATTAGGATTATCAGCAAGTGAGGGGCAAGCAGCTTACGGGGCACTTATGATGTTTTTCTATGCACTCGGGCTATTAATCCCCTTTTTACTTCTCGCTATTTTCTCTGATTTCCTATTACGACATGTAAAAAAATTGAATAAACATACGGAGAAAATCAAAGTTATCGGTGGGCTTATCATTATTTTTATGGGCATTGTCTTAATGACAAATAATTTAAATCTGTTACTTACGTTCATTCCACAATAAGAAAGGAGACTTAACATGTACAATTTTAAACTGCTCGTTATTATGTTAGCAGCAGTGTTTCTTTTGGGTGCATGTGCGGGGGATTCTACATCCTCTACGAAAGCGGCAGCGAAAAACGAAGGGACTATCGCTCCATCTTTTGAATTAGTTGATACAAAAGGTGACACTTACAATCTTGCTGACTATAAAGGCAAAAAAGTATATGTGAAATTTTGGGCTTCTTGGTGCTCTATTTGCTTAGCAGGATTAGAGGAATTAAATACACTGGCTAGTGAAGAGCAGGATTTTGTTGTTTTAAGCATCGTATCACCCAATTTCAATAATGAAAAAAAGCGTGATGCATTTATTAAATGGTTTAATGGTGTTGAAGGTACATCCAATATTAAAGTGCTATTAGATGAAGATGGTGCAATCGCGAAACAATACAATATACGAGCCTATCCAACGTCGTCCTATATTGGCTCAGATGGTAAACTCATTCAAACGCTCCCTGGCCATGTAAGCAATCCACAAATTATTGAGAAATTTAAAAGTATCCAATAATAAAAGGAGGTAAATTTAATGAATATTAAACTATTCGGCGTATTATTTAGTATTTTATTATTTTTATCAGCATGCTCGGTCAACAATTCTTTGTTAACTAGTCGTGCAAGTACAGCCCAAGCAGAATCGAAATATCCACCAAACCCAAACGTTAACTTAAATTTTGATACAAATAATTTAAAAGATATTTGGCTTGCAGGTGGTTGTTTCTGGGGTGTAGAAGCATATATGGCGCGTGTATATGGTGTTTATGATGCAGCGTCAGGTTACGCAAATGGCAATACAGAAAATCCAACATATGAAGATGTTATTTGGCGGAACACAGGACATGCGGAAACCGTTCATGTTCGTTATGATCCCGAACGAGTTAATTTAGAAAAGCTTTTAACACATTTCTTCCAAATTATTGACCCTACCTTATTGAATCAGCAAGGAAATGACCGCGGTATACAATATCGTACAGGTATTTACTATACAGATGAAGCAGATAGACCCATTATTGATCAGGTAGTTGCAAAAGAACAAGAACGCTATGATGACCCGATTGTTACTGAAGTCGAGCCACTTAAAAACTTTACACTTGCAGAAGAATATCACCAAGATTATCTAGAAAAAAATCCAGATGGCTATTGCCATGTAGAGTTTGATTCATTGAAAGATCAAGAAATGCCATCCCTTATCGACCCAGCGCTATATCCAAAGCCAAGTGATGAGGAAATTAAAAAAATGTTAACAAAAGAGCAATATCGAGTAACACAAGGTAATGGTACGGAAATGGCTTATTCTAATGAATATTGGGACAACTACGACCCAGGTATTTACGTTGATATTGTCACAGGTGAGCCACTATTTTCATCAGCGGATAAATACGACTCTAGATGTGGTTGGCCAAGCTTTACTAAGCCAATCGATCCAGCAGTAGTGCGAGAGTTCGTAGATACTAGCTATAATATGATCCGTATTGAAGTGAGAAGCCGTACTGGCGATAGTCATTTAGGACATGTGTTTAATGATGGACCTATTGATCGCGGTGGTTTGCGTTACTGTATCAATAGTGCTGCAATTAAGTTTATTCCACAAGCTGAAATGGAATCTGCTGGTTATGGTTACTTAGTACAGCTAACTAAATAACTAGTGCCAGGCACTGACACAATTCTGAATCTTTATAGCTCAACAAGTAGTCCTATTTATGACGAGCGGCACAAGTAAAAATCTAAAAAATTTCTGTGGGAACAATACACGACGTAAGCCGCAACAATCCGCGCAATAGCGACGGTTGCGGCTTACGCTGTGCCCGCGAAAAAGCACAGTGGATTTTTACGAAAGTGCCAGGCACTGACACAATTAAAAATCCTAGCGCTGCATGCAGTCCTATTTATTACTAGCCAAGTAAAAATCCACGTAGACTCCTGCGGGAACAGCACACGACGTAAGACGCAACAATCCGCGCGACAGCGAGGGTTGCGGCTTACGCTGTGCCCGCGGAAAGCGCAGTGGATTTTTACGAAAGTGCCAGGCACTGACACAATTAAAAATCCTAGCGCTGCATGCAGCCCTATTTATTACTAGCCAAGTAAAAATCCACGTAGACTCCTGCGGGAACAGCACACGATGTAAGACGCAACAATCCGCGCGACAGCGAGGGTTGCGGCTTACCCTGTGCCCGCGGAAAGCGCAGTGGATTTTTACGATTTAGATATTATTTTTTTGCGTGCTTGGAGTTACTAATCGAACAGTCCCTTTATGTATTTGTTCTCAAAGAGGTGATATGATGTACAAATTATTAGTGGTCGATGATGAAGCGATTATTATAAAAGGAATTCGCTCATTTGTTAACTTTGAGGAGCTTTCCATTTCGGAAGTATTTGAGGCATCAAATGGAGAGACCGCACTTGAAATTTTCAAACTCCACCATCCTGATCTCGTTTTAGCTGACATTAATATGCCGAAGATGAATGGCCTCGATTTTGCCATTTCAGCAAAAACAATTAAACCGAATGTAAAAATCGCTATTATTACTGGTTATGATTATTTTGATTATGCCGTAACGGCATTAAAGGCGGGCATTGATGATTACGTCTTAAAACCCGTTTCTAAAAAAGACATTCAAGAAACGTTAAAAAATCTGATAGCAAAGATTCAAGCAACACAAAGTCAACATGAGCTATCTCGGCTTGTGGAAGGCATTTTGAATGAAACAAATATAAATAATGACATGGGCTATAAAGCGAAAATACAAAAAGAAATTGACCGCAATATTGCAAACGTCGATTTTTCATTAAGTTATTTAGCAAAAAAAATGGCACTCAGCAATTCTTATTTAAGTAGCTTATTTAAGAGCCTATACGGTAAAAACTTTCAAGATTATATGCTATCAATCCGCTTAGATAGAGCAAAAATTTTTTTGCTTAGTACAGATATGAAAGTGTACGAAGTTGCAGCGGCAGTAGGCTTTGAGGACCCCAATTATTTCAGCGCCACATTCAAGAGGAAATTTGGTATTTCTCCAAATCAATTTAGAGAGAAAATGAGAGAGTAGCGATGAAGAAATCAAATATATTAAAAACTTTACGCATGCAAATTGCCCTTCATTATTTAAAAGCGAGTGCACTTATTTTATTATTAATGGGCATTATTTTGTATTACAGTATTTCTTCTGTCGTGTTAAGTGAAGCAACCTCTAGCACGAAAACGGCCGTTGAAAAGAGCGGTATGTATATTGACCTCTATATCGATCGGCTCAAAGCAGTATCTGGTTTACTCGCTGAAAATCCTCAGCTTGTAACGTATTTTTCAAGTGCAGAGCGAGACCCTACTATTAAACAGAATGTATTGTCCTTGATTCAAACAACGATGGCAACGGATCGATTCATTCAATCGGTAGTTATTGTTAGTAAAGACGGGCAAGTCCTATCCAATGAAAAGGGCCTAATTATGAGTATGTCGAGCAATATGATGAAGGAACAATGGTATGTGGCAGCTGTTAATAATGGCAGTAAGCCTGTACTGACATCTGCACGCATGCAACACTTTTCAATGGATAAAGATAACTGGGTAATCTCAATTAGCCGCGAAATTAAAAATGCTGAAGGTCAAAATATTGGTGTTTTGCTTATCGATATTCAATATAAAGTTATCGAAGACTTTTTAGCTAACTTAGATTTAGGGAAGAATGGTTTTTCTTTTATTATGAATGACAACGGCGAAGTCGTATATCATAAGGATACCGCGTATTTTGAAAATCATTTGAAACAACAACAATTACAGCAAATTATCACCAATCAAGCGGGCTATGATAAAGAAAAAAATACGTTGACGCACACCTATATGCTGAACAATGCCGACTGGACCTTTGTTGGAGTCTCTTCCCAAGACGGGCTATTAATGATTAAAAGGCAACTGCTCGAAATCTTTTTATTAGTAGGCATGATTCTTTTTATTATAGCTGCTTTTAGTGTTGCTTTATTTGCAGGACGAATCACGATACCTTTCCAACGTCTAGAAAAAGCAATGCAAAATATCGAGCATGGCTTAAAAGAAATACCAATCGATGAAAAAGGATGCTTTGAGGCACAAAGTTTGGCAAAACATTTCAATAGTATGATTGTGCAAATTGAAAAATTAATGCAGGAAATCACGGAAAAGGAAAAACACTTAAGAGTAACAGAAATTAGTGCGCTTCACAGTCAAATCAACCCTCATTTCTTATACAATACTTTAGATACAATCGTTTGGATGGCAGAATTTAATGACAGTGAGAAGGTCATAGAAATCACAAAAGCACTTGCTCAATTTTTCCGCTTATCGCTTAGTGGCGGGAATGAAATGACAACCGTAGAAAATGAATTGCATCATGTTCGTCAATATTTGTTTATACAAAAAGAGCGTTACGGAGATAAGTTAAATTACAACATTGTCTGTGATCAATCCATCCGAAATGTACGAATGCCCAAAATTCTTTTACAACCAATTGTTGAAAATGCTTTATATCATGGTATTCGAAGTATCCCTCATAATGGACATATTCATATTAGTGCAATAGCGAGTGGTAAAGATGTGGAGCTAATAGTCCGAGACAACGGACAAGGCTTTAACGTTAAACAACTAAGTACGGATACTACCGAGAAGCGAACTAAGCTTGGTGGGGTTGGCATTCAAAATGTAGATCAACGTATTAAGCTATACTATGGTTCTAACTATGGAATTACAATTAATTCAAGCCCAACAATCGGTACGACTGTCACAATTAAAATTCCACAGGAAATAAATTAAAATGGCTAAACAGTTTTTATTAGGCATCAAGAAGGTCATACGCTTGATGCCTATTATTATAGGGCAACTTCTACAGGAAAATCGCAAAAGCAGTAATCTGTATTCATTATAAAAAAAGAACTAAGGCTTCCACCTTAGTCCTTTAACTCAATGAATTGAATAGATGTCAAATACAAACTAGTGCCATGCAGTTCGCTCACTTACTGGTTGCTGGGTATCGGTTTTCCCCCGTGCTTCAGGAAAGTTATTTGCTTGAGCGGATGTTGCATCAATATCGAAATCAGATCCAAACTCCTCTTTATAGAGCTTTTTACCGTTTTGATTTACTTCTCGTTTTTTCGCACTATGCTTGTCCCGAACTTTTGCATTGTTACAATTTGTGTTTATATTTGACATAGCCATCCCCCATTGATTTTATTGAAAAGTAATAAAACAGATAATCTCTGTTCAAATACTTTTCATATAAAGTTTGGCCAAGCTCATGCGTTTTTATTTATAAAAAGATTCATGTAAGCTGAAACGTTTTTAAAACATGTTAGCTAAATAAGATTGCAAAGATTTAGGTAACATTTGAAAGAATAGTCCCTCATATTTAATATCGAGCAGACCCGCAATAATTATGATAATAACGATGAATGCTAAAAAGGGTTTCTTATTTTTAGAAATCCAATTCAAAAGGCTCCCCTCCTTAGAAAAATTACGTTTTAGTCCATGTTTAGTATATAGTGATTTGTGAAAAAAATATATTATTCCTTTTTATAATGACATTAAGCTAAAACATATACTGTCACCCATAAATGTTTTGTGACATAGATTAAAATGACATGGTATTAAAAGAAGGTTACTTCGCTAATGACACAAAAAGTCACCTTCAATAATTGATTAAACTTTTTTAAGAGAGGAATGGCTATGGTAAATTTTAATTTTTTTCAGGGCACAGTTACACAGATAAATGATTTTGCAGTCGGGCAAAACGGTGAAAGTGAAGGATGTTATACGTTAATGACAGTAGAAAATGGTGCAGGCGGCATTGTTAATTTTGTTATTTCGCCTTCTACTTATTTTGTAAATCAAGAGGTCGTAAGCCGTGGTGATCGTATTGTTGGCTATTATGATGCGAATGCACCTGCCCCGTTAATCTATCCTCCACAATATCAAGCACTGATCATTGCTAAAGAAAATAGCTATCAAAATGTAAAAGTAGACTTTTTTAACTCCCAATTATTAAGTAGTGATGGTCAATTACAATTAAACCTTGCTCCATACACGCCGATTTTGCTTAGAAATGGGCAGCCTTTTTCAAAGAGCCCTGCAAATCGTACTCTCATTGTTGTGTATGGACCTACGACAAGAAGCATTCCTGCACAAACTACGCCACATGAAGTCATTGTTTGGTGTTAAGCACCTAAAAGGGTGTTCCTTTCTAATTGCTCCTCAATAGTAAAAATCCACTGCGCTGTATAGAAGCACAGTGGATTTTATCTATTTTAAACAGTTTGAAGTTTATACTTTTTTACTTCAGGAGGAATCGGACATACATATTCCTCCCCGTTTCGTTGTTCAATTAATTCTAGTTTCGCCTTTTCAAGAATTTCTGGGTTTTGTAGTACTTCAATAGCAGTTGCCGCCATAACTTTACCAGCATGTAGCATGCCTTTATGTGCAATTGACGTTTTACCTGTTGAAACAATCTGCCAAGTATGAAGCGGTGTTCCTATCGGTTCACATGCCACCATACATTGTACGGTTGGGACAACCCAACTAACATCGCCAACATCACTCGTACCTGGTAATATTCCGTTAGATGGAATAAATGGATCGATAACATGTGCCAAATCTTTGCCTTCTAGTTCTTTATTCGCCTTAATATCTTCTTTTTTATCCGCCTCCGATAAAGTTGCACGGATGTCCTTCGCGAATTGTTGTTCCTTTTCATCATACTGTGGAACACCTAGGGCAACAAAGTTCTCATGCATCACTTTTTCCAATGTATTATTCGGCAATATATCAGAAGCTGCAGAAGCAAAATCAATTTCAACTTGCGTACCAGTCATAAGAGCCGCTCCTCTTGCGACATCACAAATACGTTGATAAATTTCTTCTGCCTGAGCTACGCGTGGTGCACGAATGAAATACAATACATCCGCCTTTTCTTGTACAACATTAGGTGAAACACCACCTGTATTTGTTACAGCATAATGAACCCTTGCTTCAGGAATAATATGTTCTCGTAAATAGTTAACTCCGACATTCATAAGTTCAACTGCATCGAGTGCACTTCTACCAAGATGAGGGGTACTAGCAGCATGAGAGCTTTTCCCTTTAAATCTAAAGGAAACTTCATAGCAAGCAAGTGATGACATGGACCAGACAGAATTGCGAGACCAAGGATGCCAGCATACAGCAAAGTCTACATCATCAAATAGCCCCTCTCTTACCATAAAGGTTTTACCACTACCGATTTCCTCGCCAGGGCATCCATAGTATCGAACAGTGCCTTCAAGATTGTTTTCTTTTAAATATGAACGAATTGCGATGGCCGCAGCTAATGCCCCTGTACCAAGTAAATTATGTCCACACCCATGTCCATTACCATTCGTTACTTCTGGATTGTACTGAATATCTCCACCAACTTGACTTAAGCCCGTTAGTGCATCAAATTCACCTAATACAGCAATAATCGGCTTCCCTGTCCCATAACTACCAATAAAGGCAGTATCGATATTGCCTACTCCCTTTTCTACAGTAAAGCCTTCTTCTTCTAAAGTGTTACATAATAATTGTGCTGATTGGAACTCTTCAAATCCTGTTTCTGCATAACCCCAAATTTGATCACTTACAGAAATTAATTTTTGTCTTTTTTCTTCAATAACCTTTGATAAAATAGTACGATAATCCATTTCATTCACCCCGTTAGAATAATATTTTTGTTAGAACTTCATTAAGCTCAAAATCCTAACAAATGCATCATACTTCCCTATTATTTCGCCATTTCACCTCAGCAAAATGGCGAATAAAGAAAAGAGTCAACGCTCTATACTGATCTATCTTCGCTATTAAAACGGCCCATAATTAATTGCCTGGGCAATAATTAAAAAGATCACAACAATGACAATTTGAATAGCAACATATGGGAATACCCATTTAGCCCATTTTGAATAAGGAATGCCCATCATACCTAAAGCTGCTAACAATAAGCCACCTGTCGGGATAATTAAACTAGAGACACCGCCACCCATTACAGTAGCGAATGCAGCAGTTTGTCTTGATACTCCAACTAGATCTGCTAACGGTGCCATAATTGGCATTACTAATGATGCATGTCCACTGCCAGATGGTACTAAGAAATGAATAAAGAAATTGACAACTGCCATCCCTACCGCTGTCACGCTTGGTGAAAGGCCATTTAGTAAATTAGAAGTAACATGTAATATCGTATCTAATAAGTTGCCTGAAGTAAGTACGACAAGAATTGTATTAGCAATCCCAATAATCATCGCACCTGAAATCATTTCAGAACATCCTTTTAAAAATGCATCTGTCATTTCATTTCCAGAAAGTCTTCCGATAAGACCCATAATAATTGCACCTAATAAGAAAATCCCTACAATTTCACTGATGTACCAGCCAAGACTAATAACGCCATAAATCAACGCGATAAAGCATCCTAAGAACACTAAAAGAGAAAGTGCATGTCTTTTACTCAACTTGAAATCATCATCAAACGTAATTCTTTCATTCGGGTTAAATTTGCCGTATTCAGCTAGTTCAGGATTTTTCTCGATTTTATTGACATGTCGTAAAATAAAGGCAACCGATAAAATATAGAAGATTACGTAAATCGCGATACGTAAGCCCATACCTGAGTACATTGGGAGCTCGGCAACTGTTTGCGCAACACCGATTGTAAATGGATTTGTTATGCCAGCAGTGAATCCGGCACCTATCATACCGAGAAATACTATCGCAACGCCTGTTAGCGCATCAAAACCTAAAGCAATGGTCATTGGAGCAACAATCGTAATGTAAACCAGTGAGTCTTCAGCCGCTCCGATAAGGGTCCCTAGTAATGAGAACAGCAGTACCATCACTGGAATAATTAATTTCTTCTTTTTACCAAATTTTTGAGCAGTAAATCGAATTAACGCATCGATAGATCCTGTAGCTTGCATAATCCCAAGCGCACCACCAATTAGCAAAACAAATAATATAATTGGTGCACCTTTGACCATCCCTTGGTGGAAAGCATTAAACATGTCTAGCAACCCTACAGGTGTATTGTCGATATATTCAAATTTAGTAGGATCAATAATCGTTCTGCCATTTTCCTCATATCTATCGTATTGTCCAGCAGGAATAACATAGGTTAATACTGTAAGAACAGTAATAATTAAAAACATCAAGACATAGGCATTTAACCCGCCCTTTTTCTTTTTCTTCTTTTCAGTACCCTCTTCTATCTTTAATGGTTTGGCAGTACTCAAACATAACACCCCTTTGTGATTTGTGTAAAAAGCAATCTGTCATACTATGAATGAACTCTAAAAAACGGTCGAGTTTTAATCATCCTCTCGGCTAAAAATAAAATTAGAAAAATTTAGAAAATACCCAATATTGCTAACGCTTTCATAGATTTCATTTTATAATGCATTACAGGTCGTTGATATTCTAATAGTGAATATTCAATATTACTATTTTAAATATTTCGCGTTATAATTATATTTCAAAAATTAAATCAGCAATATATAATCATTTTTATTTACTTTATAGCTTCAGAAATTAACAGGAAAGGTTGTTACTTAATTGGAAATTAGACACCTTCAGACATTTCAGATCGTAGCAGAAGAAAAAAGACTAATCCAAGCAGCAATGCGTCTTAATTATTCACAACCTACTGTTACAAAGCATTTACAGCATTTAGAAGATGAGATTGGCGTACCCCTTTTTGAAAAAGTAGATAATAAAAGGAAGTTAACTAAAGCTGGAGAAATTCTTTATGAACATGCAAAAAATATCTTAAATGAGATGTTTACGTTGCAAAGAAAAATCGAAGAATTCCAAGGAGAAAAGCAAGTTATTCGCGTTTGTGCATTAGATGAACATTGTGACCGCTTTTTTCTACCACATATAGTGAATTTCCAGAAAAGGAACCAAGATATTTTAATAGAGGTTTTTTCTGTAGATAGTAGTGATGAGGCTTTAAAAAAGGTAACCCAAAATGAGATGGACTTTGCTATTGTAAATGGAAGAACGTTAAACTCGGATATTTCCAATCAATGCATTGATTATGAAAGCCTAGTGCTATTCTCTTCAAGGAAAGTGGCGAATGACACTTCTCAAATGGAAAGCAACTTAGCAAAATATCCTGTATTGGTCGACCTAAGAGCTCCCTTTATAAAATTTGAAATATTAAACAAAGGAATTCATTTCCCCAATACGATTCACTGTAATAGTGATGAGAGCATAAAAAATGCCGTCCTCAATCATCCGTATCTCGGAGTGATTGGGACAAACAGAATAAAAAAGGAAATCGAGGATGGCACGGCAACCGTTTTAGAAACCTATACGTCGAACATTCCAGTCAAACTCATTGCTTTAACCAAAAACCTAAGCAATCCAATTTTACAAGACTTTTATAGTTCAATGTCTAAGATGTTTCGACCCCTAAGTAATAATTAGTTAGGGGACAAAAGCCTACTATTAGATGACCCTACTTACTAAATGGGTCATCTATTAGATGCAACCTTGAATTTTAAATTATTAAGCAAGAGTGGAAAAGTATTCAAACACAAATTGACGAAATTGTTTAGCCATAGGCGTTAAATAGCGTTTTTCGGACCACGCTAGCCCAATTGTTCGTTGACAAGCTGGTTCAACAATTCGCAGTTTATGCGGAAATTCCTCTGACTTGGGTACCCAAGATAATTCAGAAACGAAAGCAACCCCTAATCCCTGCCTTACTAAATCAGATATAACTGAAGGCTCATCCCCCTCAAAAGCAATATTTTGAACAAACCCTGCTTCCCGACAAAACTGATCCGTCAAGTTGCGGAAGCCAAACCCTGTATTCATACTAATAAACGCCTCATCCTTCACTTCTGCCAGTTGAATACTATCCCTATTGGCTAACCGATGATTAGGAGGCACAATAATAAAAATTTCTTCTGTAATGAGTGGCTCCCATCTAATACCCTCACCCTCAATAGGGACGGAAGAAATACAATAATCTAATTCCCCTTCCATCAACAATTTTTTCATAGACGACACAGACTTTAGAAACTGTTGAAAACGAGCATCTGGATACTTCGATAAAAACGAACCTAATAATGCAGGCAATACTCTTGGGATCGTTACTGCCAATGTAATGCTCTTTTGATCTTGCTCAGAGAATTGAGCCAGTTCCCTTTGACCTTCATTTAATTCTGCAAATGCTCTTTCCACTCGGTTTAAAAAGATTTTTCCCGCTTCATTTAAGCTAATTTTACGGTGTTCTCGGTCAAACAACGCCACACCCAAATCCTCTTCCAAGCGAGCAATGGTTTTACTGAGTGACGGCTGTGCAATTTGAAGTTGCTCTGCTGCCTTTGTCATATGTTCAAGCCGAGCAACCGTTTGAAAGTACTTTAACTGTAAAAGTTCCATATTACTCCCCCTATTGCATAGATTTAAATCTATTATGTAATAACGATTTATGTATTATACAACATATATATAATAGATTATTATGAAATAATCTTTTAAAAATAGGAAGGTAGGATTATTTCATGAAAGGATTTCAATTAATATTGCAAGACTTAGTGGCTATTTGGAAACATAAGCATGGACGAACAGCCTTTATTTTTCTTATTCTTGTTCCTTTAATTTACGTTGGATTCTTTTTAGCAGGATATTGGGATCCATATGGTCAATTAGACAAACTCCCCGTCGCTGTCGTAAATCTTGACGAAGGAGCTACTATAGATGATGAATCTTTACATGTTGGTGATGACTTTATTACCGAACTGAAGGAAGGTAAAGAATTAAACTTCCATTTTGTCTCTGCAAAAACTGCTGATAAGGGACTTAAAGCAGGCGACTATTATATGGTCATCACCATTCCAAAGGATTTCTCCAAAAGTGTAACCACTTTAATGGAAGAAACTCCAAAAACAGCTAAGCTTTCATATGAAATTAACCCTGGGAAAAACTTTGTCGCTTCACAGATTACTACAACAGCCGTGGAAAAAATGAAAACGAAAATTAACACTAGCATTACGAAGTTTTATTCTGAATCTATTCTCACTAAATTCCAGGATGCTTCTACTGGTTTTGCTACGGCTGGAACTGGAGCTGAACAGCTTTATAAAGGAGCGACTGCCATACAAAGTGGAAGTGATAAGTTAGCAGACGGCATTCACAGTTTAGATGAAGGCGCTCAAAAACTTCAAACGGGAAGTACAAGCCTTTCAGCTGGGCAGGAAAACTTATCTAATGGCGCACAAGGACTTATTAGTGGTTCTGACTCTCTATATAGTGGACTACAGCAACTAACTGGAGCTGAACAATCCCTTCAATCAGGAATGGGTCAAATTAGCCAAAGTATGACAGACTGGTCTACAAAAAATACAGAGCTAGTTCAAGGACAACAACAAGCAGCTAAAGCTGCAAGTGATTTAAATGGGCAATTAGTTCAATATATAAAAGACCATCCCGAAGCGAAGCAAGATTCAGCATTTCAACAAATCATTGCTTTAGCAGAGACATTATCTGCAACAGAAACCACTTTAGCAGATGGGCAACAACAAGTAGGCACAGCTGCAAAAAAAATCGTTACTGGTCAAACTACTCTTCAAACTAGCATGCAATCGTTTGGCACAAACATGACTCAAGCTACCACTGGGGCAAAACAACTTCACCAAGGAGCGACTGAATTTGCAAATGGTTTCGCAAAATGGTCTACAGGCTTTACTACGCTTAATACGGGCATTACAGCTCTATCTAATGGCATCAATGAAGTATCAGGCGGATTCCCAAAACTACAGCAAGGGCTTTCCTCTTTAGTAGTGGGGTCTAACGAGCTAGCATCCAAACTAAATAGTGCTTCAGCAAAAACATCTACGCTTCCATCTGGCGATGCAACGACATCGATGTTTGCGCAACCAATCGAATTAGTAGAATCTGATTTATCTGACGTTCCAAACTATGGTGTAGGCATCGCACCTTATTTCTTGTCACTTGCACTATTCGTTGGGGGCATTATGGCCTCTAATATTCTGCCACTAGGACGCAGAGAACTTCTTAAAGTGACTGGTACCGTTCACTTTATTAATAAACTAGGATTAGTTTACGTAGTTGGTTTCATTCAATCTATTATTGTAGATATCGTTATATTGTTAGGATTTAAATTAGAAGTAGCAAGTGTACCTCTGTTCTTCCTTTCAAGTATGATTGTATCCCTCACTTTCATGACCCTCATCCTAATGCTCATTATTTTATTAGGAAATGTCGGTAAATTTATTGCTGTTACGTTATTAGTATTCCAATTAGCAACATGTGGCGGAACTTTCCCTGGTGAGCTTGGAAATCCTATACTAGCTAAGATTGGCGCATTTTTGCCGATGGCGCACTCACTACAAGGTTTCCAAGAAGTGATTACCCTCGGTGGCTGGTCAAACTTAGTCACACAAGGATCGCTTTTACTCATCTATCTTTTAATCGCTTTCATCATTGCTTGGATTTCAAGTCACATCCAGCATAAAGATCAACCTACTTTAGAAATCGCTAAATAAAGCGATTCCTCACTAACAAGAAAATAAAAGGAGCCTTTCTTAATCGAAAGGCTCCTTTTTTCTATTTGGCATACTCTATTTACTTGTGATACGGTTTTTCATGGAAGGGATTTCTTTATGTAACACGACATCTCTAACGTTCAACAACTCCCCCGATTTTCCCGACTACTGCTGACCCAAAATTTCCCCACTAAAAAGTGTTTTATAAAATTATTAAAATAAAATGAACGAATGATTTACTTGGTGCATCTAATCATTAAAGGAGGCATGGAGATGGACGAAATCGAACTTGCCAAACAAGCGATTAATGGAAATGAAGCAGCACAGCTAAGCCTTTTACAAATATATAAAGAACCTATGTATCGCGTTGCGTATAGTTATATGCAAAATGAACATGATGCAAATGATGCGCTACAAGAAATGACGTATCAATGCTTAAAAAACATTCATAAAGTGCAGTCTCCTCAGTATTTTAAAACGTGGCTCGTACGCATTGTTATCAATACATGTTTAATGATGAAACGTCAGCAAAAACGCATTGTCGTAACAGATGATATAGGAGAACAACCTCAGCAAATGGAGGAACTATTTGAACTTAATGAGGTTATTACAAAGCTACCTATTGAACAACAGGAGCTTATTCATTTGAAGTACTTTAAAGATTTAAAAAACAGCGAAATTGCCACGATACAAAAAATACCTGAAGGCACAGTTAAATCAAGATTACATAAAACATTAAAAAAACTTCGCCATTTATTAGGAGAGGGGGGCATTACATGAGCCAGCTGGACAATGAACAGCAACAAAGATATTTAGAGTTACTTGAATCGGTCCCTATGGAATCATTACAGTCAAATAAACAGTTCACGGCATACAAGCAATTGAAAAAAAGAACTCGTCATAAGCGACTTTTACAAGTTGTGATTACTGCTGCGATTCTCATGATTGCCCTTATTAGTTCCATTAGGGTATCGCCCGCTCTTGCTTATACGATGGCACAAATTCCAGTATTAAAACCACTTGTTGAAATGATTGCTTTAGATAAAGGCATTAAAGATATTATTAACAATGACTATTACGAACCTATAAATGTTAGCCAAACAATCGATGGAAAAACGCTTACGATTACAAGTGTTGTGGCAGATGAATCAGGAATGATCATTTCCTATAAACTTCAATCAGATGAAGACTTAGCGAATATCACTGGCATCAATACAGAGGTTACACAGCAAGGTGAACAAATCTATGCATCTGTAGGAACTAGTTGGTCAGCACAGCAAGAAGGAACGTTTGAAGTGGAAAATACAATTGAAGTGGCCGCAAGCCAAGGTATGGATTATTCATCGCAAGATTTTGAAATTACTTTGTCTCTTAGAGAGCATCCAGAAATAGTCTTTGACATACCCTTTACATTAAAAAATGAAGTTAAAGCATCGAAAAAATACCCTATTAATAAACATTTAACTGTTGATGGGCAAGGCTTTACTATTCATGAGCTTATAATTTCTCCGATTAGAACTGAATTGAAAATGTCGATTGATTCATCGAATTCCAAGAAAATATTAAACTTTGATGATATTCGCATATATGATGAACATCAAGAGCAATGGGGCAAAATTCGAAACGGTTATTCTGGATTTGGTAATTATGAAGATAAACAATTTAGCATCATGCTCGAGAGCAATTATTTCCGTATCCCAAAAAGTATTACAATTGAATTTCGAGAAATTGAAGCCATTGATAAGACTGATGATATAGTAGTAATTGATTTTGACAAGAAAGAAATCATTACTCAGCCTAAGAATATTAATATCGAGCTTGAAATAAAAGATAACTTTGAAATTGAATATAAAGTTTTAACCTATAAAAAAAATGAATTTAAAGGCGTGTTTAATCAATTAATTGACGCTAATGGAGAAATTTATTATGCAAACAGCACGTGGATTTCAGAGAATGAAAACCATATGGTCATTGGACAGCGATTCGATATGGATAATGTCGAAAAGCTTCCTGTTAACCCTGTAAAGCTTGAGATCGCTCGCTATGAACAATATTTAAATGGTGTTGGGCGAATCCAGTTAGAACTTAAATAATATTACTATAGAGAGCCAGTGAATTTTACTTATCGTAAAAATTCACTGGCTTTGTTTGCTTTCTAAATTCCAAAGTTAAAGTATCCCCTACTAATTCCGTTCCTATTAAGACGCTTGCAATCTTATTTTCTTTCAGATTATAATACTTGTATACAAGTATACTAAAACTATAAAAAGGGTGAAATTATGAATGATTCTAAGGATTACTTATATCCACAAAAATGGCTCTCTAAGGCTTCGACAGGAGATCGCGTCGCTTACGAGCTTAGAATGCGCATTCTCTCAGGCTTAATTGAAAGCGGTACCATTCTGTCTGAAAACAAATTAGCAGCCGATTTTGAAGTAAGCCGTTCACCTATTCGTGAAGCCCTGAAAATACTAGCATCCGAGAATATCATTCGATTAGAAAGAATGGGTGCTGTTGTCATCGGTTTACCAGAAAAAGAAATTGAAGAAATTTATGATGTTCGTTTGCTAATTGAAACATTTGTCTTTGAACGTCTTATCAAAATGGATACAACTACTTTAGCGATGGAACTTAGCAAAATATTAGAAATGATGAAAATTGCAGTTAAATACAATGATGCGGACGAATTTTCTTATCAGGATGTTATTTTTCACGAGACTATAATTCAATCTATTGGTCATTCCTATATCACGATGATTTGGACTAATTTAAAGCCAGTAATGGAAGGCTTTATTTTGCTATCAATGCGTATGCGTTTCAAAGAAAAGTACGAAGATTTCACTCGTATTATAAAAAATCACGAACTGTATATTGAGGCCATTCGAGAAAAAAATCGAGATCTCATGATTAAATCCTTACACGAAAATTTCCATGATGTTCAAGGGAAAGTGGATGACTTATGGCGGTCACAACAATTACTATCTAAGGGAGTTGAACTAGAACATGACTAACTATATGTTAGGTGTTGATATAGGTACTACGACCACAAAAGCCGTATTATTCAGTGAACACGGAAAAGTTATTCAACAGGATAGTATCGGGTATCCACTAAACACACCCGATATTGCGACAGCTGAACAAAATCCTGAAGAGATTTTCCAAGCAGTGCTTCAAGTAATAAAGAATATTATGAAACACCACTCGGATAAGCCCCTATTATTTGTGTCATTTAGCAGTGCTATGCATAGTATTATCGCTGTAGATGAAAACGACATACCGTTAACACCCGTCATCACTTGGGCAGATAATCGCAGTGAAGCATGGGCACTTAAAATTAAAGATGAATGGAATGGACTCGAGGTTTATAAAAGAACAGGTACACCTATTCATCCAATGTCCCCTTTAAGTAAAATTACTTGGATTGTAAATGACCATCCTGAAATCGCTCGTAAAACAAAAAAATATATTGGTATAAAAGAATATATTTTTAAAAAGTTTTTCAATCAGTATGTTGTGGATCATTCACTAGCCTCAGCTATGGGCATGATGAATCTTCATACTTTAGATTGGGATGAAGAAGCTTTAAAAATCGCAGGAATAACAAGAGCACAATTATCGACACTTGTACCAACAACAACATTGTTTAAGAACTGCCATGTTGATTTAGCAAAACAAATGGGCATTGACCCGCAAACACCCTTTGTCATAGGTGCCAGTGATGGCGTACTTTCAAACTTAGGTGTTAATGCCATTAGAAAAGGTGAAATTGCTGTCACAATTGGAACAAGCGGTGCCATCCGTACCATTATTGATAAACCTAAAACAGATGTGAAAGGTAGAATTTTTTGCTATGCCTTAACAGAAAACCATTGGGTTATTGGTGGACCTGTAAACAATGGTGGTATGGTTCTTCGTTGGATTCGTGATGAATTTGCCTCTTCTGAAGTGGAAACAGCCAAAAGACTTGGTGTTGATTCATATGAAGTGTTAACAAAAATTGCTGAACGTGTAAGACCTGGCGCGGATGGCTTACTATTTCATCCCTATTTATCAGGAGAACGTGCGCCTTTATGGAATCCTAATGCACGTGGCTCGTTTTTTGGTTTAACACTATCTCATAAAAAGGAACATATGATACGAGCCGCTCTTGAGGGGGTTATCTATAACTTATATACGGTGTATTTAGCATTACTCGAATATATGGAAAGCCCTGTCACACGCATTCAAGCCACAGGTGGATTTTCTCGTTCTGTCATTTGGAGACAAATGATGGCCGATATTTTTGAATCCGAAGTAACAGTACCCGAAAGCTATGAAAGCTCATGCCTTGGCGCTTGTATTTTAGGTTTATATGCTCTCGGAAAAATTCATTCCTTTGAGATTGCTGCAGATATGGTTGGTGACACCTATACACACACACCAATAGAAGAAGCTGCAAAAGAATATAGACAACTACTCCCTATTTTCATTCGTTTATCTAGAGTCTTAACAGACGAGTATTCATCTATATCTAATTATCAAAGAAGCTTATTAAGCTCGAATTAAAGGAGGAGAATATATGCCATTAGTTATTGTATGTATTGGGATTATTGCTCTGCTAATTTTAATAATGGGTTTTAAATTAAATACATTTATCTCATTAATTATCGTGTCATTTGGTGTAGCTTTGGCTCTAGGGATGCCTTTAGATAGCATTGTCAAGACAATTGAAGCAGGGTTAGGCGGTACGCTAGGGCACTTAGCATTAATATTTGGTCTAGGAGCAATGCTAGGCAAGTTAATCGCCGATTCTGGTGGTGCGCAACGCATTGCCATGACGCTTGTTAACAAATTTGGAGAAAAGAACATCCAATGGGCAGTTGTAGTAGCTTCCTTTATTATCGGTGTCGCACTGTTCTTTGAAGTAGGACTCGTGTTATTAATTCCGATTGTCTTTGCAATTTCAAGACAATTAAAAATATCCATTTTGTATCTAGGTATTCCAATGGCAGCAGCTTTATCTGTCACACATGGATTTTTGCCTCCGCATCCAGGGCCTACTGTTATCGCTGGAGAGTTTGGGGCAAACATCGGTGAAGTATTGCTTTATGGTTTTATTATCGCCATTCCAACTGTTATTTTAGCAGGACCAGTTCTAACTAAAGTGACTAAAAAGTTAGTTCCAGATTCATTCAACAAAACGGGTAATATCGCATCTCTAGGTGAACAAAAAACATTTAAGCTGGAAGAAACGCCTAGCTTCGCTATTAGTGTATTCACTGCATTATTGCCTGTTATTTTAATGTCCATCGCGACGATTATTACACTGCTCCAAAAAACAATGGGCTTTGAAGATAACAGCATTTTAGCAGTTATCCGTTTTATCGGAGAAGCTGGAACATCGATGTTGATTTCCTTATTAGTTGCCGTTTACACAATGGGAATTGCGAGAAATATCCCTATTAAACAGGTAATGGAATCTTGTACAGTAGCGATTACGCATATAGGTATGATGCTGTTAATTATCGGGGGCGGGGGCGCCTTCAAACAAGTTTTAATTGATGGCGGAGTTGGTGATTATGTAGCAAATTTATTCCATAGTACATCGTTATCACCGATTTTATTAGCTTGGATTATTGCGGCTATTTTACGTATTTCATTAGGCTCAGCAACAGTTGCCGCCTTAACAACAGCAGGGCTAGTCATCCCACTGTTAGGTCAAAATGATGTAAATCCAGCTTTAATGGTACTAGCAACTGGTGCAGGTAGTTTAATTGCTTCCCATGTCAATGATGCAGGATTCTGGATGTTTAAAGAATACTTTGGGTTAAGCATGAAAGAAACTTTTGCTACATGGACATTGCTAGAAACAGTTGTCTCTGTTGCAGGTTTAGTGTTTATTTTATTACTTAATATATTCGTGTAGAAATGTGAAAAAGGAGCGAACACAATGTTAAATACAATAGGCGTTATTGGTTTAGGTGTTATGGGCAGCAACATTGCTTTAAACATGGCCAATAAAGGCGAGCAAGTAGCAGTCTATAATTATACACAGGATTTAACCGACAAGCTTTTACAAAAAGAAGAAGCGCAAAAATTAAATCCATATTATAAAATAGAAGAATTTATCCAATCTTTAGAAAAACCAAGAAAAGTTTTCTTGATGGTGACAGCTGGAAATGCGATAGATTCCGTTATTCAATCTTTAATACCTTTACTTAAGAAAGGCGATATTATTATGGATGGTGGTAATTCCCACTATAAAGATACAGAGCGGAGATATGATGAACTGAAGGCTTTTGGCATTGGCTATTTAGGAATCGGCATTTCTGGCGGTGAAGTCGGTGCGTTGACAGGACCTTCTATCATGCCTGGCGGTGATCTTGAAGTCTATGAAAAAGTTGCTCCTATTTTTACAAAGATAGCAGCACAAGTGGATGGAACACCATGCTGTACGTATATTGGCCCTAAAGGTGCTGGCCACTTCGTTAAAATGGTTCATAACGGCATTGAATACGCGGATATGCAGCTAATCGCAGAGGCCTACACATTTTTAAGAAAAAATGTAGGATTAGCAGTTGAGGAAATTGCCGATATTTTTGAAACATGGAATCAAGGGGAATTGAAAAGCTATTTAATTGAAATTACCGCTGAAATTTTGAGAAAAAAAGACGATTTAACAGGATTACCACTGATTGATATTATTCTTGATAAAGCTAATCAAAAAGGAACTGGAAAATGGACGAGTATACAATCCATTGATAATAGCATCCCTACATCAATTATTACAGAAGCCTTATTTGCACGTTATATCTCATCGTTAAAAGAGGAGCGAGTTCGTGCAGAAGCCATTTTGGCAGGACCTGAACAAAATGAGCAAAATTTAGATAAGGATGTGTGGGTAGAGTACGTAAGACAAGCTCTATATATGGGGAAAATTTGCGCCTATGCACAAGGATTTACTCAATATAAAATGACTTCTGAGCTTTATAGCTGGAACTTACAATTGCATGATATAGCGTTAATTTTCCGTAGTGGCTGTATTATTCGGGCAGAATTTTTAAATGTCATCAGCGACGCTTATCAAAAACAATCAGCTCTAGATAATTTATTAATTGCTCCTTATTTTGCAGAAAAGACAAAAGCATATCAAAACAGCTTACGAAAAATAGTGTGCGAAGGTATTCAAGCAGGTAATGCCTTCCCATGTTTAAGCACATCTTTAACATATTTTGACAGTTACCGAACTGGCTCATCGAATGCCAATCTATTGCAGGCACAACGTGATTATTTTGGTGCGCATACGTATCAACGTATTGATTCAGAAGGCACTTTCCACACTAATTGGTAGTAAGCTAACTACTACACCTATAGAAAAGCCGATTCTAATGACAATCTAGAATCGGCTTTTTCACATTATTTTCTATCACTGTACTGAAATGAGATTTTCCTGTATAGCATCGCTTAAAAGCGGGCTTGGTTGACCTACGCTATATAACTGCAAATGGTGCATGGCGCGCGTGCAGGCTGTGTAGAAAACTCTACGTAAACTGTCATCGCCATATATTTGCTCAGAAGCATTATAGATAATAACAGCTTCAAACTCGATTCCTTTGGATAAATAGGACGGGATAATGACAACGCCTTGTTCATACTCTGGTGTGCCATTTTTTATAAGCTTCACATCCTCAATTTCGGACAGAGCTTCATACGCTTGTTTGCTTTCCTCCGCTGATTTACAGATGATGGCGATACTATTATAGCCCTCATTTCGCAAAGCTTCGACTTTTGTCGTAATACAGCGATGCAAAGCGCTACGTTCAGATAGTTGGGTCAGCACAGGTAGTTCACCATTGCGTTCAAAAGGAATAATCCGTTCGCCATTAGGGACTAGTTTGCGTGTAAACTCGACAATCTGTTTTGTAGAGCGATAACTACGCGTCATATTGATAACTTCTGTTTCGTCCGCTCCATACAAGCTACTAAGAATATGAAAATCAATCATTTCACTCGCATGTGCGAAGATTGCCTGATTAAAATCACCTAATACCGTCATTTTCGCAAAAGGAAACAATCGCTTTAAAAACTCGAATTGAAATGGTGAATAGTCCTGTGCCTCATCAACAAGAATGTGCCTGATTGAACTATTTGTTTTAAAACCTTGAATCAATTCCTTTATCAGTAAAAACGGTGTAGCGTCTTCGTAACATAATTTATCTTCTTCCAGCATTTGTAGCGTATCTTGGCAAATAGCCTCCCACTCTGCTGGTGTTTCCCCCTCTACCCATTGCTTCATTTGCAGAGGGTCTACAAACAATTGCTTATATATTTCCTTAACGTCGATAAATTGCAACGCTCGAATTCGTTTCCGCAATGTCTTTAATTTTCTAGATACAATTAATTGCGCAAGTTTTTTTGTATCCATTTCATAATCGGCTATCGTCTCTCTTGCAAAGCCTTGCTTTTTAGCTAAATAAACGCGTGCCTTTTGATATTCCTCGTTGCTAAGCAACTCTATTTCATCTTGCACCCATTCTTTCTTCCATTCGACTCTTTCGATTTCTTTTACTTCTTTTAAAATCCAATCTTTTAATTTTTCCAGTCGATTATGAAAGTTCATCGACGTGTCGCTGCTATAAAACTGCTCAGCAATTTGTTCGGCGCTAAGTATCGGTTGCCCTCTAAAGTTAATAACCTTAAAGATCATACTGGAGTACTCTAGTGACTTTCTGTATGCCTTAATCACTTCAAAGAAGCGCGTAGATGCTTTAAATTGGATGCTCGCCACCCTAGATCGATAAGCGGGGCTGTCGGCTGCTGTTAAAACGTATTCCAATTGCTCATATGGATTTTCCACATCGAACTCTTTACTTAATCGATGATGTAAGTACTCCTGAAATGTAACTTGCTGCATATTTTCTTCACCAAGTTCAGGTAGCACATTAGAGACATAACTATTGAACATTGCATTAGGTGAAAATAATATAATTTGATCCGCATTCAATCTGTCCCGATATTTGTAAAGTAAATATGCAATTCTTTGTAATGCAGCTGATGTTTTGCCACTACCAGCTGCACCATGTACAATAAGCAATCTTCCATGATCATGACGGATAATACGGTTTTGCTCCTGCTGAATTGTTGCAACTATACTTTGCATATGTTTATTTGTACCTTGACCTAGAACTTGCTGTAAAATTTCATCCCCGATCGTTAGACTTGTATCAAACATTGATTGCAGCACACCGTCGCGGATAAGATATTGCCATTTCTTCTCCAATTCTCCATATATAATGCCACCAGGTGTCGTGTACTGGGCAGGACCTGGCATGTAATCGTAGTAAACGCTTGCGATGGGTGTTCGCCAGTCATAAATAAGAAAATCCTCGCCGCTTTTATCCATTAGTGAAGAGATACCGATATAGATCTGTTCTTGAGCTGCCATGCCTTCCTCTAAGAAATCAATTCGACCGAAATAAGGATTCTTCTGCATACGGCGTAATGTTGCTAATCTTTTCGATGCATGTTTGTGGGTACTTTGGCTTACGGACAATGCTTGCGTTTCTTGTCTTAAGCCAATAATCGTCTCAAGATAATCGTCGAAGGTATCCATATTCACCTTAATTTCATCCCAAAAGTGTTTGCGAATATTTACAACTTCGTTTTTACGCTGTAAAGTTTCTTGCTCCAACCTACTCATTTGCTCAGAAATAGTCTCCATTACATTAACCAAACGTTTTTGCTCTTGCTGAAACTCCGATTTCATCGCATTCACTCCTTAAAAATGTAAGTATAGGGGTTGACTTCTGAAAAACAATGCCTTATAATTAAAGTAGGGATAATATATACTTTTAATAAATAAGTGCCTATCTATATAAATTTAACACATGGTCATGTATTTATCAATGGATTCAACATGATTTCTTTTTCCATTTAAATAAATATTAAAAATAGCGTAATAACACTTCACATTGCAGAAGTGTTTTTTTAATGCAAAAGCACCGTCTAAAATTTAGAACGGTGCTTTTGCTTAATAGTTCGCTCACTGCAAACAATTATTGTTTTAGTTACGTACATTTTTAGTTTTTGGTACAAACCAAACAACAATAAAGGCAATAATTGCTAAGATGAGCATATAGAAATAAGTTGTGTTGGCTGCGTTAGCATAACCTTCACTTGTGCCAATCGAAACCTTCGTTAATTGAATTGTATAAATCGTCACAATCACTGCTGTACCTATTGCTCCAGCTAATTGACGAATCGTATTATTAACTGCTGAACCATGTGAAGCTAATTCTTTTGGTAGCGCATTTAAAGCTGCTGTATTTAGAGGCATAGTAATAAAAGCTAGCCCAATTCGTAATATAATTGTGCGGACAAGTAAATACATATACGACGTAGAAGCAGATAAATCAACCACGGCCCACATCGATACAACAATAAAACACATGCCCACTATAAATAATGGCTTTGCCCCATATCTGTCATACATTTTCCCAGTTATTGGCGATAAGCTTGCGTTTATTAATGCCCCTGGTAATAATAAAAGACCAGCTTCAAAAGCCGTAAAACCACGTCCATCTTGTAAATAAATCGGTAGTAAAATTAAATCCGCATACATTAATATTGTAATGGCTATATTAACAAGCGTTGTCATGGAAAACATTTTATATTTAAATACTGTTAAATTTAATAATGGGTCCGCAGAAGTCATTTGACGCTGACAAAATAGAAACGTCACAATAATTCCTAAAAGAAGAGATGTAATAACGAGCCAATCGGCCCACCCTCTACTTCCTGCAATACTAAACCCAAAAAGTAAAAATCCAAACCCAATTGTTGAATACCCGACACTTAGTCCATCTAATTTTACTTTTGTTCCCTCAACTATATTAAATAAATATTTATAGGCAAACAAAATAATTAGCAAAACAAATGGAATCAAACCGATAAATAGCCATCTCCATGACATATATTCAACCAAAAATCCTGAAACAGTTGGTGCAATTGCTGGCGCGAATATAATAGCAAATCCAACCTTCCCCATAACGGCTCCACGCTCTTCCATTGGATATAAAAAAACAATGACTGTCATCATTAATGGAATGATAATTCCTGCTCCAACTGCCTGAATCATACGCCCCGTCAATAACATACCGAAGTTCATTGCACTTGCTGCAACAATAGAACCTATTAATAAAAAAAGCATAGAACTTATAAACAACTGGCGAGTTGAAAATCGCTTCATTAAAAAGGCTGTAATAGGAACTAGCACGCCATTCACTAACATAAAGCCTGTAGCTAACCATTGAATGGTTGTCGGGGTTACATTAAAAATAACCATTAAATCACTAAGCGCCACATTTAGTAATGTTTGATTTAAAGTAGAAAAGAAGCATCCTGCAATCATTACAAAAAGCAAAAGCTTTTTCGTTCCAGCAGACATTTCATTTTGCATAATAGAACTCCTAACGCTATCATAATTTTATCGACACATTGTCTAAAAAATATCTTAACAAGAATTTGACTAAGTTGACCATGAACAATATTGAATTTACTGTCGACTACTAGACAATTCAAAACAAACTGTATATAAAATCTACTATGATAGACAGGAATGAGAAAAATGACTAAAAAAGAGGATCCACGTGCCCTTAGAACACAGGAAATGCTTAAAACAGCTGCCTTATCCCTCTTAAATGAGGGTCTGTCCATTAATCAATTATCTGTTCAAAAGGTGACACAAAAGGCGTTATTAAATCGAACAACTTTCTATTTGCATTATCAAGATATCGATGGCCTCATTACACAATTAACGCAGGAAATTTTACATGAGCTAACTGAAAAAATTGAAGTACTTATCCAAGTTCAGGACATCGATGAAAAAAAACAATTGATTCAATTACTCGATTATCTTTATACACAACGGCATCATCTACTCATCCTTTTTCAACTCGAACAATTTGAAAATCATCTATTCCAATTATTAAAAAAGTTAATTGATGTTCGCAGAAACAAAAATAGTAAAACAACTAAAAAGGTCTATGTCGATGCTCAAATCAAAACAGCTTCAATAGTTGGCGTTATAATGTGGTGGTTAAAAAATGGGCTACATTTAAGTTCTGATTACATAGCAGAACAAATTCACCTTATGTATAAAACATAATAAATATACAAAAGTAGCTGTATAAGTTTGTATGTAATATGCATGCTACAATTAATGTAAGAAGAACAGTTGGAGTGACGAAAATGAGTAAAAGAGAACAACAAAAACAACAACGCCGTCAACATATTATCCAAATTGCCAAGGATTTATTTTTGGAACATGGCGTTCAAAATATACAAATGCAGGATGTGGCGGACGCTTCTGGTGTTGGGATTGCGACAATATTTCGTTATTTCCCTAAAAAAGAGTTTTTAGTAATTGCAGCCTCAAATACTATTACAAATGATATGGCAACGGATATAGAGCAGATTGTTGCGCAAACAATTCCTGCTTACGAAAAAATCAAACAAATTTTGGAATATTATATAAGTGGAACAAAGGATCCTAATCTACGTTTAGCTAAGTTTTTCGAGTCCTTTGATTTACATGAGAAAATTGCTACGGAATCTTCGACTGAGCAATATGCTGAATACTTTTTTGCACGAAGAAAATTAGCTGGTATTTTATTCACATTAGCCGATTATGGTAAACAAGACGGCTCTCTAAGACAGGATATTAATTTAGATTTGTTTATCATGACGATGGTACAAAACTTTAGTTTATTCACATTTAAATCAAGCCTAACAACCCACGATCCAAACCTTTCCCAGTTGTTATCTACGGACAAGCAACTGGAGTTGATGAAGGATGTATTTTTATCTTATATTCGACCACAATAAATGACGAACGTTTTGAATTGACATTCGAACGCGAAAGTTGTTAACTAGGAAGTATAAAAGTGATAGTTAACTATCAAATTTAAAATTTTAGGGGGCTTTCTAAATGAGTCGTTTAGCAGGTAAAGTCGCAATAATTACAGGTGCTGCACAAGGTATGGGCGCTGCACACGCAAAATTATTCGTAGAAAACGGAGCAAAAGTTATTTTAACAGATTTAAATGAGGAAAAAGGAAATGCATTCGCAGCTGAATTAGGCGAAAATGCTATTTTCGTTAAACAAAACGTTACTTCTGAAGAAGATTGGGCTACAGTAATTGCGAAAGCAGAAGAAGCTTTTGGTCCAGTAAACGTATTAGTAAACAATGCTGGTATTACTATGGCGAAAAATATGCTAGAAGTGACATTAGAAGAATACAAACGCATCGTTGACATTAACCAAGTGTCTGTATTTTTAGGGATGAAAACTGTAGCAGGTTCAATGGCGAAAGCTGGTGGCGGTTCAATCGTCAACATTTCTTCAATGAACGGCTTAGTTGCTGGTGCTATCGGTTATACAGATACAAAATTTGCTGTTCGTGGTATGACAAAAGCAGCTGCAATCAATCTAGCACCTATGGGCATTCGCGTAAACTCTGTACACCCAGGCGTTATCGCAACACCTATGGTTGTACAAGAGGATACAAAAGCAGCAGTAGAAGAATTCTCTAAACATATTCCATTAAAACGTGTAGCTCAACCAGAAGAAGTTTCTAATATGGTATTATTCCTAGCTTCTGATGATTCTAGCTACTCAACAGGTTCAGAATTCGTTATCGATGGCGGATTAACTGCACAATAATACATGATAATAAAAAGCCCGATTTTCTTTTAAAGAAAATCGGGCTTTTTTATGAGCGCGCTAATGTCCTATTATCCCCCTTATTTAGCATCTTCGGAATCACTTCATAATGTTTTTATTTCAACTAAAAGGGAATGCATTAAATAAGATTACTTTGAGGAGGATTCAAATGGACAATAAAAAAACTGAACAATTAAAGAAACATATCATTGATAACCAAGGTAAACATGCCTTAACGACCAATCAAGGATTAAAAATGGCAGAGGATGAATTTTCTTTAAAAGCTGGTTTAAGAGGTCCTACCCTTATGGAGGACTTTCATTTCCGTGAGAAAATGACTCATTTCGACCATGAACGTATTCCTGAACGTATTGTTCATGCACGCGGTGTTGGTGCACATGGTGTTTTTCAGCTTTACGAATCATTAGAAGATTATACAAAGGCAGATTTTCTTACAAATACCTCTAAAATCACTCCTGTATTTGTACGATTTTCGACGGTACAGGGTTCTAGAGGATCGAATGATACAGTGAGGGACGTACGAGGATTCTCTACTAAATTTTATACAGACGAAGGTAATTATGATTTAGTCGGTAATAATATGCCCGTTTTCTTTATTCAAGATGCCATTAAGTTCCCTGATTTTGTGCATGCCGTTAAACCAGAGCCACACAATGAAATACCACAAGGTGCTAGTGCGCATGATACTTTTTGGGATTTCATCGGACAAAATCCTGAAACAGCCCATATGATTATGTGGCATATGAGTGATCGTGCGATTCCACGTAGCTTGCGCATGATGGAAGGCTTCGGAGTTCATACTTTCCGTCTTATTAATGCTAAAGGACAAGCTCATTTTGTGAAATTTCACTGGAAGCCTACGCTAGGTGTTCATTCATTAGTTTGGGATGAGGCTCAAAAAATTGCAGGGAAAAATCCTGATTTCCATCGACTTGACTTGTATGAAGCAATTGAAAAGGGAGATTTTCCAGAATGGGAGCTTGGTTTACAGTTAATTTCGGAAGAAGATGAGCATGCCTTTGATTTTGATATATTAGATCCAACTAAATTATGGCCAGAGGAAGAAGTCCCTGTAAAAATAGTGGGCAAAATGACTTTAAATCGAAATGTAGATAATTTCTTTTCTGAAACAGAGCAGGTTGCTTTCCATCCTGGGCATGTTGTACCTGGTATCGATTTCTCAAACGACCCTCTTTTACAAGGACGATTATTTTCTTATACCGATACACAACTGTCTAGATTAGGAGGACCTAACTTCCATCAAATTCCGATTAATCAACCTGTCTGTCCTTATCAAAACAATCAACGTGACGGCATGCACCAAATGGCGATTTATCGAGGACAAACGAGTTATCATCGCAACGGTTTAAATGACAATCAACCAGCTCCTGTTCCTGCAGAAGAAGGCGGCTACGAACATTACCAGGAGAAAATTGATGGCAATAAAATTCGAGGCCGAAGTGAAAGCTTTTTAGACTTTTATTCGCAAGCAAAGCTTTTCTATAATAGTATGGCTCCTTATGAGAAACAACATATTAAAAAAGCATTCAGTTTCGAGCTTGGCAAATGTAAATCAAATGCTGTGAAAACAAAGGCAATCGACCTTATCAATCATATAGACCATGAATTAGCACAAGAAGTAGCTAACAATATTGGCGTAGCATTACCTAAAACAAATCTTGAAATACAATCAAATAAAAAATCGCCCGCACTCAGCATGGCGAATACTATCTCTAAACCCGACACAAAAAATGTCGCGATTGTATTGAATGGACAACCTAATGCAACACTTCTAACAAAATGGCTTCAAACTTTCGCTAAACAACATGTCAATTATAGTATTATCGATAAAAAGGTATCTCAAATCGACGATTCCCTTAACGTAACCGATACTTATGACACAGCAGACCCAACCCTTTTTGACGCGGTTTTAGTCATTAGCAGTGAATCACCTATTCAAACTCCTGTGCTAGAGTTTATGGAAACAACCTTTAAACACTATAAACCTTTAGCCTTTGACATTCATGACCCACAAGCTTTAGATTCTTGCAGAATCAAACTAGGGGGAGCTGGGGTCTACAATTTAAAAGACTCCACAATTGAAGCCTTTATTGAAGGCATAGCCCAAGGTCGATTCTGGAATCGTTAAAATGAAAGATGGCCTATTCAAAACTCAGTTTTTGAATAGGCTTTATTTATTGGATTGCCTCATTTGCTCGCATACACTTTTCACTTAAACATCCTCTCCATTCCGTAAAACCCCTAAAAAAACTTTGACTTTCCAAAAACATTGAGGTAAATTGTTAAATACACGAACATATACTGATATATTAATTAACAATGTTCGCATTTTAAAATTCTTCGTATAAAGTTGGAAATACGGTCCAAAAGTCTCTACCAAACTACCGTAAATAGTTTGACTATGAGGAATGACAAAAAACGATATATTATTCTCGTACTGAAAAAACGGTTTGTTTATTCGGTCTATTTACGTTTTTTGTTTTTCTGTATGTCAAACTCTAGTTTATTAACTAGGGTTTTTTCTTTTTTCACTCTTCTATACGTAATTATTTTAAAAAGTCCATCACCAAGAGAGGAAAAAGAGCATGGAAAACACAGAACAACATCAATCCGTTTGGCAAGTAATTAAACAAAATTACAGATTATATTTAGGGGCTCTTGTTATCGTTATCATTGCCGAACTAATTGGAGTAAAGAAATTCCAAGTAGGATCTGCTTTAATCGTTATTTATCCAATGCTATTTGCAATCGTAATTAGTGTTTTACTTGGCCCAGATATTTTTCGATTTTTTAAAGAAAAGGCATCCACAAAGGCCTCATCTCTTGTTCTTGTAGCAATCACACCTTTTATGGCGAAAATTGGCGTACTTGCAGGTTCTAATCTTCCTAAGCTTGTCGATGTAGGTCCTGCATTAGCCTTTCAAGAGCTTGGACATGTCGGAACCATTTTTCTAGCTTTACCAATTGCATTATTGCTAGGAATTAAAAAGGAAGCGATTGGCGCAACAAGCTCTACTTGCCGCGATAAGGATTACGGTTTGATTTGTCATCTATATGGTGCCAATTCTCCTGAAGCAAGAGGCGCTTTATCTATTTACATCATTGGATTTTTAATCGGTACTATTTATATTGGTTTTTTAGCAAGTATCGTAGCTTCTACGGATATTTTTCATCCTTTAGCATTAGCGATGGCTTGTGGAATAGGTAGCGGTGTCATGATGGCGGCAGCATCTAGCACATTGGCAACCATTTATCCAGAATACGGTGATCAAATTATTATGCTAGCAGGTGCAAGTGATACGTTAGCGGCCATTATAGGTATCTACTTCACTTTATTTATCTCTCTTCCTCTTACTAGGAAATTATATTACTTGTTAGAGCCAAGAATCAGTCCAAAACATACACGTGATCCAAAACAAATGAAAAGCATGAAGGTTGGTGATTAAGTTGACTATGAGCATGCGAGATTGGACAATTTCTCTTTTATTAACATCTGTTATTACAACGCTTATGGCTAACCTAATTGGTTCCCATGTATCTATTGCAGAATCTATTCCTGGTGTACTGATTTTATCCGCTATCGCCTTCGTCGGTATTTTTTTAGGAAAAATTATTCCTTTAAAAATTCCTGCAATTATTTATGTTGTGCTAACAGGCTTGCTTGTTGCAAGCCCTATTTCACCTATCTCTCAACCAGTGATTGATTATACAGCTAAAATTTCCTTTATGGCGCCAATAACAATTGTTGGTACCCTCGCTGGAATTGGACTTAATTTTAAATCTTTTATTAGTCAAAGCTGGAAAATGGTAATTATCGCCTTATTAGTTTTTACAGGTACGTTCATTACACAAGCAGTTTTTGCTCAAATATTTTTAAACTTAACGAATGCATTAGATTCATTCTAAAACGAACTAGAGAGGCTCACTCCTCTCTAGTTTTACTCAATTCATTAATGGAGGCATATTATGCAGGATATAGCGTATAACGCTGATTTAATAGTTAAAAATTGTTCCATCTTAACCCCTGACTTTCACATCGAGCATAATCAATCAATAGTCATTAAAAATAATAGCATCGTCGCTATTGGTGCTACTGCATCACTTGCTACGAAATATCAATCAAGAGACATTTTAAATGGACAAGGCAAACTAGTACTACCAGGTTTAATTGATGCCCATACGCATACATGTCAACAACTTCTCCGTGGAAGAATTACAGATGAATACCCTATGATTTGGACGCGCATAATGGTGCCGTTTGAAAGTAATTTACAGCAGCGAGATGTTTATATTAGCTCACAGTTAAGCTGTCTCGAAATGATTAAGTCTGGCACTACAGCCTTTATTGATGCTGGTGGCAGACATATGCAGCAAGTCGCAAAATCCGTATTAGAATCAGGTCTACGTGGTGTTCTTACATGTTCCACTATGGATAGTGGCTTAGACATTCCTCAAACGATGAAATTTAGTATCGAAGAAAATATCCGTAACAATCGTGCATTGTTTAATGAATTCCATGGAGCTGGTGACGAGCGAATAAATGTATCATTTTCTCTTAGATCTATCATTACTTGCACACCAGAATTAATACAAGAAGTTTTCGCAGCAGCTAAAGAATGCTCTACTAGTGTGCAATCTCATATGAACGAATATCCAAACGAAATTAGCTATTGCCTAGAAAAATTTAAAATGCGCCCATTTGAATATCTTGCTTCCTTAGGTGTCCTTAATGAAAATTTCTTAGGAGCCCATAGCATTTTACTTTCTGAAAATGAAATGGAAGTTATACAAAATACTAATAGTAAAGTTGTCCACTGTCCTATTAGTAATTCTGGTAAAGGCGTGCCCAAAACACCTAGCTTATTGCATAAAGGAATTGCTGTTGGTTTAGGTACAGATGGGGCTGGTCATTCGGGATTAAGCTTATTCGATCAAATGAAAGTGTTTAAATCATTAATACGGGCATTTTCTGGCGTTCCAATTTTTGACCCGGTAATTATGCCTTCAAAAAGTATTTTAGAAATGGCTACATTAGGTGGAGCAAAGGCTATGATGCAAGAAAACCAGCTAGGAACATTGGAAGTTGGCAAAAAGGCAGATATGATCTTAATTAACATTGATCAACCCCATATTACTCCTTCACATAATTTAATAAATACGTTAATTGAATCCGTTAACAGCAATGATGTAACAGATTCCATTGTTAATGGTAAAATATTAATGAAAAACAGAGAAGTTCTGACACTGGATGAAGAAAAAATAAAATACGAAAGTAAGCTTGCAATGAAGGAACTTGCTATTCGCGCAAACATCTAACTCTTGTTAAGGGTTATAATAATTGAGGTCTAAAATATGTTAACAAACTCACTGCTTTTAAGTATTGTTTTATGTTCCAATTTAGTTATTGGTATTCTTTTAGGGATGTCTGGAATTGCGGGATTTCTTCTCCCGTTAATTTATGTAGGTTTTTTAGAAATACCTGTCCATGATGCACTTGCATTGAGTTTTTTAGCATTTGCTGTTTCAGGCATTCTCGGAGCTTATTCCTATTGGAAATCGAAAAATATGGATTTGAAATTAGCCCTATTTTTAAGCATCGGTAGTCTTCCTGGTGCATTTTTAGGTGTGCAAATCAATGTGCTTATTTCTGATTTTCTGGCAAAGTTATTGCTGTACCTATTTATCTTACTAGCTGGCTTGTCGATTATTTTTAAGAAAAACAATGAAAATGCACTTATCAATAAATCGAAAGCACTGAATAACCCATTTATTGTGATAATCATCGGTTTTTTAACGGCAACGATTTGTGCTTTAACAGGTGCAGGTGGCCCGATTTTATTAGTACCAGTACTAGTTAACCTTGGCGTCAATATTCGCGTCGCTGTAGGTGTGAGTCTTTTAAATTCAGTCTTTATTGCCATACCATCTATATTTGGATACTTTGCATATGCCAATGTAGATAGTATGTCTAGTTTAGTCATTGCGAGTTTAATCGGTGTAACGATTGGAATTCTCACGGGCACTCGCATTGCAAATAAAGTACCTATGAACATGTTAAAAATAATGATTGGTGTTATCACTATATTGTCTTCACTTTATATGCTCTTTACGTTAAAGTAAGGGCTAATTCAAACAGGAAAAGAGCCTTAGACAGGCTCTTTTTTTATGTGTTTTTTAAAAATCTTGAGTAAATGAAGGGGATGGCACATAATGAGGGCATCATTGACAGAAAAGGCTACTCCTTTGTTCATTCGCAATCATCCATTCTATAAAACACAAACAACTGCAGCTACATTAATTTGAAAGCAAAGGAAGCATTCTTTAAGAGAAAATATGTTTGATAACACACTATTCCAACATTTGAAAGAACAAATTTATATTTCTGGTGATTCTTTGCCTCCTTTTTGAGTCATTTAATTTTTGCAACCTTATATATCAATAAGTCTTTATAATCAATCGTTTCGGGATAATTAAATGCGATTGACAGAAAGTTTAACAGTTGCAATTTTAGTTAACCACAATGTACTATAATAGTTAACATAAGTGAAGCTAACACGCATATAAGAGAGCTGTTCTAAGTTGAAGACCACCAATAGAAAAACTCCTTCCTAAAATTCTGAAAGTATACATAACACAGGGCAACTCCATTCATTAGGGGGCAATATCAATTATGGGAATCTATTGGACGATACAAACAATGGAAAAATGGCAGGTAGCCAAAAATTTAGGCTTC
The DNA here is from genome assembly GCF_015999545.1 of Lysinibacillus sp. JNUCC-52. Taxonomy (NCBI): domain Bacteria; kingdom Bacillati; phylum Bacillota; class Bacilli; order Caryophanales; family Bacillaceae; genus Lysinibacillus; species Lysinibacillus sp. JNUCC-52. The sequence continues at coordinate 2,840,458 of NZ_CP065546.1, read as the reverse complement.
CTTATCGGTCACCGGGAGCATATATGGCCAGATTTTAGTGAGCCTTATCATTGGATGATGCGTCAAATGGCTGAACGACTGCCTAACTATCAAGGGGAATATCCGGTATGGGTATGGACGGAAAGACCTGATCTACGAAGAATGGGGCATTTAGAGAAAGGAACTCGTGGGGTGTTATTAAAAATTGACATCGAAGATACGCGCATTCTATGCTCAGAATTTCAAGCCTGGCATTTTGTTTTAATGGATTGCTATTGTGATATTGAAGCAAAAGAAGACTTTGAACTTGATTTATCGCGACAAGCGATAGAAGAAAGTTGGAAAACGATATTTGATTTAAATTATTTAGCTGAGCATCCTGATTGGGGAGAGTGTACAGTGCAAGGTGTAACGGGTAAGGTCATGCTTCATGAAATCTCTTTAGTGAAAGAATTTACAGCTCGCTAACGACTAAATAGGTGGAGATCAAACGAAGCCTGGCATTTTTTAACGGTAAAACTTAAAGGATGTTTATGTAACATGTAAGAAACGGAAAAAGAGCCTGCCTTTAAACAGGCTCTTTTTTTATGTGTTTTTTAAAAATCTTGAGTAAATGAAGGGGATGGCACATAATGAGGGGAAAGCCATGCTTAAAGGAGCTGAATAATATGCAGCCATTTACTAAAAATGTGATCACTGTAATACAGCGCATCCCAAATGGTAAGGTTATGACGTATGGCCAAGTTGCAGCCTGTGCAGGTAGCCCAAGAGGGGCAAGACAAGTTGTAAGAATACTCCATACGATGAGTGAAAAATATCATCTTCCCTGGCATCGTATTGTAAATATGAAAGGGGAAATAACGATTCAGGATGCAGTGCGTCAGAAAGCACTATTAGAAGATGAGGGGATTGTTGTCTCGCCTACCTTTACGCTTAACTTAAAGCACTATCAATATAAATTTGACCCTATCGATTATGATTTCTAAAGGAAAAAATACCCCTAAATTGTTAACTGTCGTGTCTAATAATTTAGGGGTATTTTACCTGTATATACATATAATATAATTTTAACTCGTTCATTATCGTCAATTAGATAGAGGATGCTTTCTTATTGTTAATTCCACAATCCTGCTTTTTCTAATTTCTTTTTACCTTTAAAGGCCATTAAAATTGCACCCACATTTAACAACAACATGATAAAAATAGTATCCAAAACATACGTGTAACTACCTGTAAATTCAAAAATAAATCCATAGATAGGTAACGCAACAATGCCTGCAACTGCTAAGCCTGTTATGGCAAGTCCATAAATTTGACTGAACTCTCTATTACCAAATAAAGCTGTTGTTAACAGTGGCCCTAATGTTCCTAGAGATGCCACAACAAATCCATATAAACCAGTAGCTGTTTTAAAAACCAATGGATTTTCAGGCACTAATAAAAGAAGTCCTACTGGAACTAATCCTAAAAGCATAGCAGAAATTGCTGTGTTCTTCACGCCTATTTTATCGCTTAGGAAGCCGAAAAATAATGCCCCTATTACAACTCCTACCGACCAAGTACCCATAGCATTACCCGCAAACTTCACATCATAACCTAATCCCATCGCAAATGGCGCAACATGTTGGTTAAATGCGGCTATAGAAGTTTCACAGAAGAAGAAAAATACTAAAAAATAAAACGCACTGGATTTTTTAGCTATAGTTGCTGCAACGCCACTGTTTGTTATCGTATGAACCGTATCGTTCTTATCTTCCTTCACTTCATCCATACCATATGGCTGTAAACCCATGTGTTGTGGAGCTTTTCTAATCGTTAATAAGACAATTGGGATAACAATCGCCATTACTCCTACACCTAAGAAAATATACGTATTTCTCCAACCTGCACTAGCAATTAAGTTGCCTGCAACTGGTTGAAGGAAAGCACCTATTAAACCACCAGCGCCAACCATAATACCTAAAGCTAAACCTTTATGTTTTTTAAACCAATTATTAATAAGTACAGGACCTGCTAATTGTGTTACGACTACAGATCCCATTGCCATAGGGATAGCAAACAAATACCAACCCCATACGGAATTCATGAATCCAAACATTGCATAGGCTCCTGCCTCTAACGTAACAGCTACTACTAACAGTATTCTAATATTGTATTTAGCTATCATCTTACCTGCAACTGGTAAGGAGAGCATTGTGACAATTGAAGCTATACTAAAGTACAATGTTAAACTGCCCATACCAATACCCAAATCTTCAGTAACTGGGGTTAAAAATAATCCGCCTGTAGTCGCAATGCCACCTTTTGCAGCTCCGACCATAACAACTAACCCTAATAACACCCACCAAGCATAGTGGATTTTTTTCTTTGACTGACTCATAATGCTGTCCCCGATTCGTATATTGGATTTTACTTTTACACAAAAATTTCATTCTATTTTTTAATAATCATTAAAATCTTTCTCTAGTTTGAAAAAGATATAAAACATCATTGGTCAAATAGAATTTTTTTATATTAATATACTTAGAATGTACTAAATGAATACTGCCAATTTTATTTCCAATTCCCTCCTAGTTCTTTTGATATATAATTTAGTTTAAAATTAAACTACCTTCGCAATAGTAACCCGATACTTATAATGTGTCAAATATATGAACTTTGTTATTTTAGCCCAAAAACGGGCGCTATAATAGTTGAACTTATGTATACACCATGCTACCAGTGTGTTTGCACGGGGCACCGTGTAGCTTATTAGCCCTTAAAATACAAGTTTTTATTCCACATTTTTAGCTAATTCCTTTTAAAAAAACACCTAGAACGTTGTAATAAAAACGTCCTAGGTGTTCTTTTTAATCTTGTTATCTTTCGACTATTCTTCTAACATCTCGATCATTTTTGTATAGCCCATCTCTTTGGCATAATCCAGCGCTGTCTTTCCCGAATTGTCTCGAAGTTCCTTATTGGCGTTGTATGCTAATAATTCTTGAACAATTTGCTGATACACTACGGAGCCGTCAGTCAATGCGACTGCTTCAATTAATGCCGTATAGCCAAAATTATTTTGATGATCGATATCTACTTTACCATCTTGTAAAAGCAGCTTCACATTGTGTAAATGTCCTTTTTCAGCTGCAGGGATTAAAGCATTTCCTCCATAGCGATTGACAATATTTTGATTTGGTTCCGCATGCTCAATCATATATTTTAAAATCTCTGTTTTTCCTTGTGCACCTGCATATAAATAAGCGCTATCCTGAATATGATCCTGTTGATTAATATCAGCACCCACATCAATTAATAATTTTGCCACCTCTATATAATTTTCATGTGTAGCAATTAATAAAGGCGTTTCCCCTTTATCATTTGTTTCATTAATTGGATAAGTTGAATCCTGTAAAATTTTTTGCACTTTTTCTACATCATTGTTTTCAACCGCTTGAATCAGCTTACCTGATTGTTGTGCCATATGGTTTTCCTCCCCCTTCTCGTTACACCCTGTGAGTATGAATAATACACTTACAATACTTATAAAATATTTCATGTAAAACCGTCCTTTCACAAGGAGATTGTCAATTATTAAATCGATATCCGCTTCCCCAAATTGTCTCGATAGGCAGCTCTGATAGTTTTCCCTTTTTTAACTTATCCCGAATGCGCCCAACATGGACAACAACTGTAAAAACATCTCCATCTAAGTCATCCATATACCATAATTGACGGAAAAGTTGCTCCTTTGTCCATACACGATTTGGATGCTCCATAAAAAACACGAGTAGGTCAAATTCCTTCGTTGTAAAAATAACTTCCTGACCTAAAACGAATACTTTGCGAGCGGCTTTATCAACAATAATATTTTTCATCTCCAAATAATCCTGTGCTTGTTCACTACCTGTCAGCTGCTTGTAACGTTTACTATGCGCTTGTACACGAGCGACGAACTCACTAGGACTAAATGGCTTTGTTATATAATCATCCGCGCCTAAGCCAAGCCCTCTTATCTTATCAATATCCTCTTTTTTTGCAGAAACAATTATGAGTGGAATGTTTTTCTTTTCACGAATGCGTCGACAAATGTCAAAACCGTTCATTGAAGGGAGCATTAAATCAACGACAATTAAATCAAAAGGCTCATTTAATGCTCGATTCAATCCTTCAAAACCGTCTGTTACAATTTCCGCCTCTATTTCATGAATTTCTAAATAATCTCTTTGCAATTCTGCAATGCTAATATCATCTTCAATGATTAATATTCGTGATGGCATCAGTCATCGACACTTCCTTTAAGCCTTTTCCAAGATTATTGTTACCGTTGTACCAAAATGTAGCTTACTTTGAATTTTTACTTGTCCATTATGCTTTTCAACGATTTGCTTTACAATTGCAAGCCCCAGACCGCTACCACCTGTCGTCGAAGTACGGGCTTCCTCACCACGATAAAAATGATCGAATACATATGGGAGTTGGTGCTCTGAAATGCCTTGCCCATTATCCTTTACAACAATTTCAACAAGTTGATTAACTGCCACTACTTCTAATATCATACATAAAGGTTCATTTGGCTTTTTAAACTTCATACTATTTTCAATTAAGTTAGCGATTGCTCGATTCATCTGCATACGATCAATATAAACATAGACATCTTCCACTACATTTAATGCTAACTGTACTTCTCGATTGTATAATTGAAACTCCTCCACTATATGTGTAAGAAACTTGCCAATCTGTATACGCTCAAAATGTAGCTGAACAGCCTCAGCATCAAACTTAGAATAAAGAAAAAGTTCTTCAATTAATCGGTTTAATGCAAGTGATTTAGAATGAATGGTCTTTAAATACTTTTCACGCTTTTCAGGCGTTTCTGCAACGCCTTCCTGTAAACCTTCAACATACCCAATAATCGTTGTAATCGGTGTTTTTAAATCATGAGAAATACTTGCTATTAGGTCTTTACGGTTTTTTTCAAGATTGCGTTGCTCCTGAATAGAATCAAAAAGTGCTGAGCGCATACTCTCAAAATTAGCTGTCAGCTCATGTACTTCCCTTGCTGTATTAGCAGGGAGTGTCGGTGCTTCAATCATTAAATCACCCTCTCGTATTTCAGACATGGTCTGTCCTAAATTTTCGAGAGGTTTAATAATGGTCTTGTGTAAAAGTTGATTTAAAAAAAGCATTGCGGCAAACGAGACTAGAAGGATGATGAAAATAATAATAATTCCCCATTTAGTAAGGAAATCTAAAAAACTGTTTTCTTTTTTCAACACTAAAACGCTTCCCTTGGACTTGTCGCTATAATAAAAGTCGAACTTAATATAACGGTACAATCCTCCAGCATTATCGATGGTGCCCTTTGTTTCAATATTATTCGTATCAAACGTCGGAAAATGCACGACAAGCGATCTTTCTACTAACCCTTGTGAATAATATACAATTTCCTCTTCATGACGAATGACAACTCCAAGTGACCTGTTCTCAATCTGTTGAAAACTTTTTTGCATATCTTGCACTAAAAGCCTGTCTGGATCCTCTTTGGCAATATTACGTAGCTTTACATAAGCAAGCTCCTCTTCAGGGCTCAAGGAGCGTTGCTTTGTAAAAGTTTGATACAATGTTTTAGGTGTTGGAACAGACCCTGTCGTCACATAAAAAACAATGCATAAAATGGATAGAATAGAAACACTTGCAATCATAATACCGCCGATATAAGAAGTTAAAAATCTATTCTTAATTGTCATATTGATCTCCTTTCCTCAATTTATAAAGGAGATTCCTTACTTTTTCAAGTAATGGACTTTATGGTAATTTTAAAAACTGAATGTAGGTTTGAAATCTCCCTTATATGGCTCATGCTCTACGAAGATTGTAATCTCATTGTCATCTGCATCCTTACCTACACGCTTATACGTAAACTTGTCGTCATTTAATTCCGTAAGTTCCAATGCAGCACCATATTTATTTTCGCCAATCGCTACATGTGCGCGAATTTTATTGTCGTCAATGACATCAAAGTAACCGTAATCTCCACGACTCTCTCCTGTCTCTCTATTAAAAAATTCGTATTTATTTGTGTCCGCTTCAAACTTAGCGACACTTAAAAAATTCCCATTAAACTCTGTGACATCATTTCCTTTTTCATCAAGTACCTTTGTTCCTTGCCATAATGTTTTGCCAAGGATTTCATCTCCATCTACACTAGTATTAATATCTCCTGTAGAAGTAGTTAATGTTTTGCCCTCGTTAGTAAACGCTAAATCATTTTCATATGGTATATGCTCTACAAATACTTCTACGTCATTACCGTTTATATCTTTCCCCATACGTTTGTATGTAAAGACTTCTTCATCTAACGCCGTTATTTCAACAACTGCTTGATATTTCATTGTATCTGAAATTAAAATACGCTTTATACCATCGTTTGTCATAAAGAATGTACCCTCATCGCCTCGCGTCTTCCCTGTTTTCGCATCAAAGAATTCATAGCGACCTGTTTCAGAATCGTATTTTGCTAAGCCGATAAACCCAGCATTCTCCTCAGTTAAATCATTGTTATCTTTGTCATAAACACGCGTACCTTGCCAATTTGTACTGCTTAAAATATTCGCTAATGTTTGTCCCTTTGTCAGTTGTTGCTCAGCTTTATTAGCCTCCGCTTGATCATTTTGCACGACTGCATTGTCTGCCTCGTTTTTCTCTGACCCTGAATCCGAGCATGCAGTTAATATTGTCACTGAACTAAAAATAGCGAGTGTTGCGAATTTTAATTTGTTATTCATTTAATGTTCTCTCCCTTATCATTTGCTTATACGTAATTATGAAGCCCAGTTCTAAACTGCATATATCGCAAATATAAACAAATTATAAATTCGAGAAAAAAAGCGGATTTCTTGTATCCTGCTTATACAATAAACAAAACTCGCCACAAAAATTGGCGAGTTTGTTTGTTATTTATTTAATTTTTTTATAATGAAGCACAGCAAGTTGACCTAACTTTTCTGTTTTCATTAAACTATATTTTTGGGTAATATCATCACCATTATAAAGAGAGATGCCCTTCCCTAAAATAATAGGGGCGATGGCTAGTTGGAATTCGTCAATTAAATTTCCTTTAAAAAATTCACGTGCTAATTTTCCTCCGCCAATTAACCATATATCTTTACCAGGCTGTTGTTTTAAATTGTTAATGAACGCCTCTACATCTTTATTTATAAATGAAGCATATTCATCAGAATCGCTGACAGATTTAGAAAACACATAGTTTTTATAATCACTATAAGGATAGTCTATGTCAAATCCTCGAATGGTATCATATGTTCCCTTTCCCATCACAACAGTATCTATTCTATTAAGAAGGGAATTGTAACCCGAATCGCCTTCTACTTCCGTAGTCTCCAACCACTCTAATGTACCATCATCATTTGCAATAAAACCATCAATTGAAGTACCTATATACAAAATAACATTACGTTCTCTTTCCATATAAATCCCCATTTCTGTTTCAGAAGATAACATTCAGTATATCAGAGACTTTTTTTAAAAAAATTAATATGTTCGTACTAATAGTGGTGTATGGTTTGTAATAAATTGTTCAATTTCGATAAATGAGTTGGAAAATAACATTGCTTTTTTATCTGCTTCAGTTAAAAAACCGTTTGTTACCATATCATCATAAAATTCTTTTAATTTATCATAGTAGCCATCTACATTAAATAAAATACATGGATTTTGGTGTTGGCCAATTCTTGCCCATGAAATTACTTCAGAGATTTCTTCTAAAGTTCCAGGACCCCCAGGCAGTGCAATATAGCAGTCTCCTAATTCAATCATTCTATTTTTCCGTTCAGACATAGAATGCACAACTTCTAAACGAGTTAAATTAGGATGACTTAGCTCTCGATCTACTAAAAATGTCGGAATAATGCCGATTACTTTACCATTATGTAATAAAACTTCGTCTGCAATGATCCCCATTAGACCAGCTTTTCCTCCACCATATACTAAAGTATGACCATTTTCCGCAATCCATTTTCCAAGTGATTTTGCTGCCTCTACAAATAAATCATTGTTACCTAGACTTGCGCCACAATAAACTGCAATATTCAAATTCAATTCCTCCTTTATGCTATCATTATAGAAGTATAAGGAGTGATTTTCATTGAATATTTTTGAATACCAAAAGTGGATAACTGAATTTTACAAAAAGCGAGGCTGGTATGAGTTAAACCCCTTTATTCGTGTCAATTTTTTAACGGAAGAAGTTGGTGAAGTTTCAAAAGCCATCCGAACAATTGAAATTGGGCGAGATCGTCCAGATGAAAAAGCTCTATCAAAAGAACAACAAATGGAGAATTTAAAGGAAGAATTAGGCGATGTTCTTGATAATTTATTTATATTAGCTGATAAGTACGAAATTGATTTAACAGAAATTATGGAAAGCCATAAAGATAAACTAACAAAACGATATCAATCATAATAGAAGTCACTAATTAAAAGTTTTAAACATAACAAAACTACCTAAATCGTTGTTATACGAACATCTTAGGTGGTTTTTTTTATATTCCACAGTTATTTATGAAACTCACCGTGGACTTTAAAAGTCCCTATCATCCTCCGTCATATTTCTTTCTATCTCTATTCACCCAATTTTTTATAGTAAAAACTAAATTATGAAGTATATTCCAAAAATACTATTTATGTTATATACTATACGCTAGAATAATAAAGGGAGTTTACAAATTTGGCAAATACTTTTAATTTTGTATTGCGAGTTTTTTTCTTTTGCCATCAAAGACCGGACCGTTCCTTCCATTATAAAGGGAAGAAATTTCCCCTATGTGCAAGATGTACAGGTATGGCTGTAGGTTATCTTTTATCCATATTTTTAGTCATACTTTTAGGCATATTTGATTTATGGATTATCGCCTTATTAATTTTACCAATGGCTATAGACGGTACAGGTCAATTATTTGGTAAATGGACAAGTAATAATAATAGACGGTTCCTTACTGGATTAATGGGTGGAATCGGTATTATTTATATTTTTTTCACTATTGGTCATCAATTTTTCTTACTTGGTCAATATGTTGGAAGAAATCTATAACAAACTATTGGAGGTACTATTATGTATTGTAAAAACTGTGGCGAACATATTTCGGAACATGCTGAAATTTGTATCCATTGTGGGGTCCGCGTAAAAAACGCTGGAGGAGAAGACAAACCAAACTGGGGCGTTAACATTATTACGCTTTGTTGTGTGCCACTTGTTGGGTTAATTATGTTCTTTGTTTGGAAAAATGAAAAACCAGTTGCGGCTAAATCCGCTTTAATGTTCTTCTTTATAAACATAGGAATTATCGTATTATTCTATATTGCAATGTTCATGATTGGTTTATTAAGTTACTAAAAATATGGATTACATAGGTCTACAGTGAACAAGTTGGGAAATAGGAATTTTTGTAGTATGTAGGGGGTTTTAATATGTATTGTCCTAATTGTGGTTCTACCATTAACGAGAATGCCGAAATTTGTATCAAGTGTGGTGTCAACGTCTTAAAATTTAATAACCAAGCAACTGTAGCAAAAGATGATAAACCAAATATTTGGGTTAACATACTCAGCTTATGCTGCTTCCCACTACTTGGCATTATTCTCTATTTTATATGGAAAGACTCACAACCAAAAGCCGCAAAGTCTGCTTTAATATTTGCTTTGTTTGGCTTTGTGATTTCAATTATTTTAGCAATTATTTCGTTTGTAATAGGGGTTGCTACAGAAATGATGACGGATAGCTATTATTACTAATTAATATAGCTACTGCGTTTATATCGTAACAATCATAAACAATAAAGAAGGGTAGACATGTAGAACAGTCTCCCTTCTTTTTATCGTATCGCTATAAATAAAAGCAACAAGCTTAAAAATATATGTATGAGCCTATCGTTTTTTTATTTCAATCATTTAAGATTTTATAAAATGACCATCTTTGTCTGTAAATTTACCAACGATAATCATAATCAAGTCGACTATTGTCCAAATACCGAATCCACCTATTGTAATAAACATTAAAATACCTGTACCGATTTTTCCAACATAAAAACGGTGAATTCCCAGACCGCCTAAAAAGAAACAAAGTAATAATGTTGCTACAAAATTTTTGTCTGACATGTAAATACCTCCGTTAAATTTATTAATATTTATAAGACCCTTCATTATTATAATTACATATAAAGTAATTTACAACATTTTTTTACTTTTACTCAATTCTATATTATTGGTTTTTATATCCTATAAATGTAAGCATCCAATTCTTCTAAAATAAAAAAAGAAGTAACAAGGACATTTAGTTTCCTTGTTACTTCTTTAAAAATAATAACTCAATTAGCTGCCATTATTTATATTAAATCTAAAGCTATTTCTACCATCTGTGTAAATGAAGTTTGTCTCTCTTCTTGTGTTGTTTGTTCATGTGTAATCATATGGTCACTTACTGTTAAAATGGTTAATGCTTTAGCTCCAGCACTAGCAGCATTTAAATATAAACTTGTCGTTTCCATTTCCTCTGCTAATATGCCCATCTTTGCCCACTTTTCTGTTGCAGTTACATCAGCATTATAGAAAACATCACTAGATAGTACATTCCCGACATGCACGTTACAATTCTTTTCATCAGCAACTTTCTTAGCTTTCTCTAATAAATCATAAGATGCTGTAATTGGAAACTGACCTGGCAGATTAAATTGATGTGCATAATTGGAATTTGTTGCTGCTCCCATAGCCAAAATAATATCATATAATTTAATATCATTTTGCATTGCCCCGCATGAACCTATACGAATTAAATTTTTCACGCCAAAAACATTAATTAATTCCCATGAATAGATCGCCATACTTGGCGCCCCCATACCAGTACCCATTACGGAAACTTTCTTTCCTTTATATTCACCTGTATACCCAAGCATGCCTCTAATTTCATTAAAAAGTACAGGGTTCTCTAAAAAATTTTCTGCAATAAACTTAGCACGAAGTGGATCTCCTGGTAAAAGTATTGTTTCTGCTATTTCTACTCCATTTGGCTTAATATGTGGGGTTTCTTTTAATTCATTATTTTTCATTTTAACTTTCTCCTTAACATCTTTTTATTATTATGTCTTTTATAATCAATATTTTTCTATAAAGAAGTGATTTTATAAAATATTTAATAAATAAAAATAATACTTATAATACAAGATCTAAATATACATTTACCGAAGCACAACTTCCAATGCAACGTAGGCTATATTTAGATATTCGCCATTTTGCATCCAATTTATTATATACCAGCAGAGAGAACGACAATAAAGCAAAAGTAGAATTCATGGAATCGATTTGTATGACACTGCCAAAGAATAAGTCCCCCTTCGAAACATATATTTTTTTAAGAAGTGAATTTATAGGGGGTTTTATCATAGTTATTACACCAGGTATTGAAGATTTACCTTATGTACTTCAAAAAAATGGGGTAAAGTTTTTTACTTTAGTTGCGGAAGAAATAACGTGGGAGTTAGTAGATGGTATCTTTATTAAAGCTTGGGGATATAACGGCTCTACACCTGGGCCAACTATTCGTGTTTTTCCTGGAGATAAAGTATGTATTAGAGTCATTAATCAATTACCTGTCCATACAAGCGTGCATTGGCATGGATTAATCGTACCTAATGTGATGGATGGTGTCCCCCCAATTGAGCCCTCTCCATTTATCGAACCTGGATATTATTTTGATTATCATTTTACAATAGTTAATCCCCCAGGTACGTATATGTATCATTCCCATGTAGATGTTTCTATACAAGATAATGCGGGATTATTAGGAGGCTTTATTGTAGAAGATCCGACAATGGAGAACCTCCCAAACCATAAGGATTACCTTTGTTTACTTCAAGAATGGGCAATAAATGCTTTGCCATGGGGCGATTTAACAAAGGGTACGTATGATCTTACTTTTATTAAACCTGATTTTAATTTTTTCACAATAAATGGACGATGCTACCCGTTAACCGAACCTTTACGCGTAAGATACGGAGATATGGTTAAAGTACGCTTTGGTAATATTCAAATGAACCACCACCCCATCCATTTACATGGACATCAGTTTAAAGTGGTCGGCGCTGATGGTTTCCCAATTGCTCCTCATACGCAAATTTGTAAAAATACTATACTCGTCGCATCTGGTGAAACTTGGGATATTAGCTTCCAAGCCAATAATACAGGTATTTGGCCAATGCATTGCCACATGCCCCATCATGTTACAAATAACGGTGTAGTTGGCTTAGGTGGTATGTTCACTACAGTTAAATATGAAGAATAGTAACGGCTAACTTAAGTGTAAATTTTTAATGAAATATACGTTTTCTTATAATATTAATTTATTATATATAATGATAGAAAAGTATGCTTTCCACCCTATAAAATAGCTGGCGATATTTTAAAATAATCGCCAGCTATTTTTATTTCCTTAACGATTTTCCTTCAATTACCCCTCTTATTGTTCTAAATACCACTTGTCTTTAAATTGCTTCCTTATTTGGTTTGATTGAAACTTTTAGTATGTCATTTCACTTCCGAAAGTTCTACTTTTTCATTAAATTACCAGGTAGATAGATTCAGTTTTCAATTAATAAACTAATACTAATTATCAATATTTTTATATTAGGATATTCGAATTAGTTCTATTGTGATAAATTTAAATTACCACACTTAACTGAAAAGTGTGACAATTAAAGCTGAAGGGGGAAATGTGATTTGAAAGAGTTTAAGTTTACGAAGTTTCTAAGTAGTCTTCTTGCTATCGTTATGGTGCTTTCGCTATTTGTTCCATTGTCGAGTGCTAGTGCTGAAGAACCGAAACCATTAAAGCAGGATAGCCAAAGTGAAAGTATTATTCAATTAAAGGCGGCTATCGCTGAACAGCAAAGCTTGTCTAAAGAAGGCCCTACTCTTCACGAAAGCTTACAAAATGTATCAGGCAATCAAGATGTTGCAGTCATCGTTCATTTATCTGAAATGCCTGTAGCACTAGAGCAAGGAATGAGCCAAGTGAAAGGCAAAAAATTCTCTAATGCCCGAGCAAATGAAGTACGTTCAAATGTAAAAGCTCAACAAGCAAAAGTAAAAAAAGAATTAGCTACTAAAAAAGTTCAGATGACTCAAGGATACACATTTGATACTGTTTTAAACGGTTTTGCGGCAACGGTAAAAGCAAATGATCTCCCGAAATTGCTTACAATAGAAGGAATTACATTAATCGAACCTGATGCAACCGTTTATGCATCAGAAGATACACCGATACAACCATCGGAACTAATAAAGGAAGACCAATTAGAAGCGCAAATGAATACAAGTATTTCTTTCCTTGGCATCGAACAGCTTTGGAATGAAGGTTTTGAAGGACAAGGAATAAAAGTAGCAGTATTAGATACTGGTATTGATGCAGATCACCCTGAGTTCGCTGGGGTTTATAAAGGTGGGAAAAACTTTATTCCAAATTCAGCAACTTATACGAAGCCTCGTGCAGATGACGATGCATCAGAAACATTACCTTCAGAGCGTCCAGCTGGGACACCTGAATTTAATGAAAAGGGAAGCTCGTTCTATACATCTCACGGTACACATGTTGCTGGAACAATTGCAGCAATCGGTGCTAACGAATTCGGTATTAAAGGAATTGCGCCAAAAGTAGACCTTTATGCTTACCGAGTTCTTGGGGCATACGGCAGTGGTGCTACATCTGGTATTGTGAAAGCTATTGAAACTGCTGTAATAGAAAAAATGGACATTATCAATCTATCACTTGGCGGTGGAGCTAACTCTGAAACAGATGCTGGTTCATTTGCTATTAATAATGCCATGATGGCTGGAACAATCGGAGTAATTGCAACAGGGAACTCTGGGCCAAATCGCGGAACAATGGGCACGCCTGCAACCGCTCGTTTAGGAATAGCTGTTGGTAACACATCATATCCTGAAACAATGTTTAACGGGGAAGTGAATGTTACAATTGGCAACTACAACTTAACGAAACAGCTTCCATTAATGGGGACGACTTTTGGAAAAAATTTAGCTACACAGCTTCAAGGTGAGTTTGACCTAGTTGCTGTTCCTGGAAACGGGGAAGTAAAAGATTTTGAAGGAATTAATGTCGAAGGCAAAGTGGCGTTGATTGCTCGTGGAGGTATTGCCTTTGTTGATAAAATTGCGAATGCAAAGGCAAATGGAGCAGTGGCAACCATTATTCATAACTTTGCTGGTGGAACAAATGCACCAAACATTTCAGGTACATTCCTAGGTGATTCATTTGAGTTTCTACCGTCATTTGATATGTCCCAAACGGACGGCGATGCAATTCGCACTGCATTAGCAGGCGGAACTGGAAAAGTAAGCTTTAGTAAATTTGCTTCCACACAGACACTTGGGGATGATGTAAACACTTCAAGTTCACGTGGACCATCTACACCAAACTTTGATATTAAACCAGATGTAAGTGCACCTGGGACAAACATTATGTCATCTATTCCAATGTATAAAAAAGATTTCCCTGATGCCTCTTATGCAGAAGCATATGCGCGTAAAACAGGAACTTCTATGGCAACACCGCATATTGCAGGTATTGTTGCATTAGTTAAACAAGCAAATCCTGATTGGAACGCATTCGACGTTAAAGTGGCAATTTCTAATACAGCAAAGGTTTTAGATACAACAAAATACGATGTGTTTTCTCAAGGTGCTGGGCGCGTAAATGCTTATGCAGCCGCTCATCCTGAAATTCTTGCCTATGCACTTGATAGCGCAATAATAGATGGAACTGGGGCTGTTGCTGAAAACTTAAAAGGTACAGTTACTTTCGGTCCACAATCAGTTAAAGATCGTGATATTTCTGTAACAAAGCAAGTTTTAGTAAAAGATATGAAAGGAAACGGCGGCAATTACAATGTAGCAGTGGATGTGACAAAAACATTTGGTGATGCAACTGTTACAGTAGATCAGCCGACCTTTAACCTAGTTGGTGAGCAAGTTTTAAATGTTACATTAACCGCTTCACAAGCTACAGCACCTAACGGCTCTGAAATACTAGGGTATATTTACATCAGTAGTGGCGATACAGAAATTTCCTTACCATTCGCAGCTGACTTTAGCGGTGCGGCAGTAACTGAAATTAAAGATTATAAAATTACTGAAACAGATCTATCCTTTAATGGCGATGGCGTGAAAGATTCAGCTGTACTTTCATTCACATTAACGGGTGATGTAACAACTAACTATATCGAGCTTTGGGATATTATGAATCCAGAAGGTGGAGAATATGGAGATGGCTACATCGGTTATCTGCATGCAGGGACTGCTCTAGGAAAAGGCTCTTATACGCTGAATGTTGGCGGGCAGTACAAACCATGGGGATCAGCACCTGCCACAACGATTCCAGATGGTCTTTATACAATTGACTTCACTGGTCTTGCAGCATCAGGAGTAGTTTCCGATTATGTCGGCCCTATTATTGTAAAAACGACGAAACCAGAAATTACTGGTTCAGTAGCTGAAGGTGTCGCTACAGGTCAGGTAACAGATAAGTATATCGACTACAATGATGAGTTATATTTATACGGTTTAAATTACAATTTAAATGATAAATTAAAAGCTTCTTATATTTCTACAGTAAATGGCGAAGTACAAGCACCAGTTGCTTTTGAATTAAATCAGGACGGTAGCTTTACATTCCCAGTAACAGCAGAAACGAATGCTGTGTCAGTAAAAATTACTGATGCTGCTGGCAATATTGGCGAAGAAAAGATATATGAAAAAGCAGTTGTAGAACCAGTAGTAACACTTTCGGTTAATCCAACTGAGTTAAACCTAACAACTGGCGAAACTGCACAACTTACGGTGACAGAAACGTCAACGCCTGCAGAAGGTGATGCAACAGAGGAAGACGTAACTTCAAAAGCTACTTACGTAGTTGGAGATGAAACTGTTGCAACAATAGTAAATGGATTAGTAACGGCAGTAGGTGCAGGTACGACTACAATTACAATTTCATATGGTAATAACGAAGTTACAATAAATGTTACGGTTAAAGCAACGGTTATCGAGGAACCAACAGTAACATTAGAAATCGACCAGGCTCAGGTTGAAACGAGAATAGGTAAAGAAGTTACAGTTAAGATTACTGAAGTAACAACGTTTGATGGTAAAACAACAGAAAAAGATGTTACGAAGCTGGCAACCTACGAAGTAGCAAATAATAAAATAGCTACTGTAAAAGCAGGGGTCGTAAAAGGAAAAGGTCAAGGTAATACTACTATTACGGTAACGTATGGTGAGCACAAACTAACATTTGATGTGTTAGTTGTAAAGCCAGGTAATGGCAACGGCAACGGCAACGGCAATGGCAATGGTAATGGTAACGGCAATGGCAATGGTAATGGTAACGGCAATGGCAATGGCAATGGCAATGGTAACGGCAATGGCAATGGCAATGGCAATGGTAACGGCAATGGCAATGGCAATGGCAATGGCAATGGCAATGGTAACGGCAATGGCAATGGCAATGGCAATGGCAATGGTAACGGCAATGGCAATGGCAATGGCAATGGTAATGGTAATAACGACGTTACAGAGGTTCAGTTATAATTCATTGCAGTTCACATAAAAAAGAGAAATTGCGTTATGCAATTTCTCTTTTTGCTATTTATTATAAAGTTATTGATTGCATTTTAAGCGCCAAAGGGGCATTCAATACGTAACAAGTAATTGCTTCCTCTGCTAGATTTTATATTAAATTTCTTAGGAAATAATAGTTAATCGTTTGATGTTTGCAATATTATTGCAATATAAATGCCATAGACGTAAACAAATTAACACCTCCTTGTTCTTTTTCTCAGAAAAATCTATGATACGATTATTTTATATTAACAACCAAGAACGAACATGGAGGATACATGAATGCTTAAAAAAATTATATCAATTGTACCAGTTGCAATGCTCTCTGCAACTTTAGGTGCTAATGCTCAAGCTGCAACGATTACCGTACAAAAAGGTGATACCCTTTGGGATTTATCACGTGCACATAATACATCAGTAGAAAATATTCAAACGTTGAATCATATTAATACTAACCTTATTCACCCTGGAGATGTTCTTACCATTGCACAGCAAAAGCAATATACCGTTAAGCAAGATGATACATTATGGGATATAGCCTTAGATCATCAAGTAACCGTTTCACAAATTAAAGAATGGAACCAATTACATACTGATCTCATTCACCCTGGTTTACAACTATCCATCTTTGTTGGTATGAAATCTAGTACGGCTGTAACTGAAAAACCAACAATGTCTGCAACCCATGAAGCAAAGGAACCTGCAACTTCAGTGGACAATACGCCTGAAGCAAGCACTCCATCAACAAATAATACTACTTCAACGGAGAGCAAACCTGAAGCGACTGTTCCATCGACAAGCAATACTGCTTCAAATGAAAGCAAACCTGAAGCAACTGTTCCATCAACAAGTAATACTACTTCAACAGAGAGTAAACCTGAAGCAAACGCTCCATCAACAAGTAATACTGCTAAGGAAATTATAGTGGAAGCTTCAGCCTATACAGCATCATGTGAGGGATGTTCCGGTATTACCGCTACTGGTATTAACCTTAAAGCAAACCCAAATGCTAAAGTCATCTCAGTTGACCCAACTGTTATTCCACTTGGTAGTAAAGTTTATGTAGAAGGCTATGGGGAAGCAATTGCAGGCGATACGGGCGGAGCCATTAAAGGCAATCGAATCGATGTCTTTTTCCCTTCGCAACAGGATGCCATTAACTTTGGCGTAAAACAATTAAAAGTAACAATATTAAACTAGACTATTAGCTATTTCCATCCTATTCTTAGGATTTAATATATAGATGAACAACAAGGTAACTTGACTCCTTATACGAAGCAAAAAAGAACCCAATTTGGGTTCTTTTTTGCTTATTTTTCAGGACCTCTTAGCGTTATTTAAGCATCGTTGCAGTTAAAAATTCCCGTGTTCTTTCCTCTTTCGGATGGTTAAAAAATTGATCAGGTGTGCCGCGTTCAATAATGGTTCCATCGTGCATATACACAATCCAATCAGCTACTTCTCTTGCAAATCCCATTTCATGGGTTACAACAACCATTGTCATTCCTTCTTCAGCCAAGTCTTTCATGGTTGTTAATACCTCTCCCACAAGCTCGGGATCGAGTGCCGATGTTGGTTCATCAAAAAGCATAATGTCTGGTTCCATCGCTAGGGCTCTTGCAATTGCCACCCGTTGCTTTTGTCCCCCAGATAGTTTACTAGGATAGACATCCGCCTTATCTTCCAAACCTACTTTTTTCAGTAATTCTTCTGCTGTGTTAATGGCCTTTTCTTTGTCTACACCCTTTACCATGATAGGCGCTTCAATAATATTTTCCAAAACTGTTTTGTGAGGGAATAAGTTGAAATTTTGAAACACCATCCCTACCTTTTCTCTAATCTTGTTAAGGTCATCTGTCCGTGGATTGACTTCATTTCCTTCAATTATAATATTGCCGTTATCCTTTCTTTCTAAAAAGTTCAAACAGCGCAGGAGGGTACTTTTCCCTGACCCACTCGATCCTATTAGACAAACAACATCACTCTCGTAAACTGTCATGTCGATATTTTTTAATACATGTAAATCTCCAAACGATTTATTCAATTGATTTATTTTAATCATTTCCTTGGTGTCCAATTTCTTCAGCTCCTATCTGTCGCTTATTGCTAATTTCAGTTCAGTTCGGTTCACTACAAATGTCATCAACGCTACTAGTAATAAATAGTAGACTGCTACGATGAGTAAATAGGTCATTTCATCAAAATTATTCGATCCTAGTGTTGTCGCCACATTAAACAGCTCATTCATGGAGATAAATGCGGCCAACGAAGAATCTTTTAAACTGATGATAAATTGATTGCCTAAAGGCGGCAACGCTCGACGAAATGCCTGTGGAAGAATAATTCTTCTTAATGTCAGTATCTTTGTCATTCCCAAAGAGCGGCCTGCCTCAACCTGACCTTTATCGACTGCCTGAATTGCGCCTCGAAGGATTTCAGAAATATAAGCTCCATTATGTAACGCTAGAGCAAGTGAAGCAGCCCAAAAATCAGGAATAAGGAAAATCCCACTTATTCCGAAGTAAAGGATAAATATTTGGACAATCAGCGGTGTTCCGCGGACCAAATAGACATATATATCTGAAATAAGTTTTAAAATTTTTATATTAGAAATTTTTAATAGAGCAAAGACAAGTCCAATGACAATTCCTAGTATGATAGAAACCACCGTCAGCTCTAATGTTAATAGCATAGCTTTAAAGAATACACCTTTTGTTTCCATTAGTATGTTAAAAAAATGCGAAAAACTTGGCAAAGTACTACTTCCTTTCTTTCTATAGCATTGATTTATTCTGGTTTTTTGGTAATGTCCTCACCAAAATACTTGATACTGATTTGAGTCAGTGTCCCATTTTCTCGGAGTTGTTCCAAAGCTTCATTTACTCGCTTCAATAGTTTTGGATTATCCTGGGGCAGCACAATCGCTTGTTCACTGCGATTAATTAATTGCTGTCCTTTAATCTTAAATCCTTCCTTTTCAGCTGTTTTTCCTGTAACAAAATCAGTAATGACCGCATCATGACGTCCTGTGCTCAGCGCCTTTAAAGCTGTAATATCGCTGTCATAAGTTTTGACTTTGTCTGTATACTCGGAAGCAGTATCGGCATATGTCGATCCTTTTGCAACAGCTACTTCCTTTCCCTTTAAATCTTCGACAGTCTTAATTTTACTATCTGGTCTGGTAAAAATTTTCGGTCCAGAATAATAATACGGGGTAGAGAAAGAAACATGTTTACTTCGTTGCGGGTTAATCGTGTGGCTCGCAACCGCTGCATCCGCTCGGCCTGTTTTTACCCCTTCTACAATCCCTTTGAACTTGATTCGTTTCTGAACCGGCTCAAGGCCCATTTCCTTTGCAATTGCTTCCCCAACCTCAATATCAAAGCCCGACATTGTGAGATCGTCATTCATATAACTAAATGGCTTAAATTCACCAGAAGTAGCAAAAACAAATTGGTTTTTATTTATCAGTTCAGAACCATCCTCAAGCTTCTTCTTCTCTGTACAACCAGACAAAAAGCAGACTACGATTATACTAAAGACCAATAGTAATTTTTTATTCAACAACATGTTGGCTATGACTCCTTTTCCCTTTCGATTATTCCTACAATGCTTCTTGCTAAATAACTTGCTTATGATGGTTAATACCCTATCTACTCCCGATAAAACAAAAAAGTGTCAGGCACTGTTAATAGTACCCGACACTTTTGAAACATTTTTAATTTATATACATCTCTTTCAAGTGTTCTCTCTCCTCAAATATTGATGCTTTTTAGACGTTAAAAAAATATTATTCATTGGTGAATTTAATATAACATTTCTCATCAATATAAACTGACTGTTCAAATACTTTGTTTATATAATTGTCCAAATGCTTTAATACTCACTATGGAAGACAATTTATAAGCAAATGGTGTGGTACAAATATGTCTTTGAATCGTTAAACCTTCTTCTCTACAATTGTCTACTAAAAAAACAGCACCAATATAAAATTGATACTGCCTTAATTAACCGCACTTACTTGTGATATGGTTCACCGTTGCACCTTTAATGGAGGTTATTAATTTTCTAAGTCGCTGCTGAGGAAGCAGCTGCGTCAGCCTTTACACAATCAATTGCAACAACGAATGCAATAATGATTTCCTCCATCTCCTCATCCAATATTTGAACTTTATAGCTATCTCCCCAAGTGAACCACTCCTTGTTCACTTTACCGATGACTTCACCATGCTGTAAAACCTGAAACTCCATATCCCACCAGTTACCGTGTATCTCCATGTCTGCCCCATCAATCGTATAGCGTGCTTTAAAGAAAGAAAACTCCTTCTTAATCGTTAACACCTCTCGACCATTTACCTCAATAAAAAACTTCGGTAAAAAGCTGAACACCTTTTTCGTAATAAGGGCTACTTCATCTCTTGTTTTATTCATAATGGAGAAAGTCTTTGGAATTTGCATAAAACTACCTTCTACGTAATAAACATCCTTTTCCTGCTGATCCTTTATAGTGAATTTACCACTTAGACTGAATACCTTTTGCTTTATATAAAGTTGCTTCATTCTACATCTCCTTCGAAATAGCATATCAATATAGCGCAGATTTCATCATAGCTATTAATAATTATCAAAATAGTTTATTGAAATTTGGACTTATAAATTTATTTATTCAGAGCATCAAATGTCAATACCTTACAACACTAAAGAAGCGTTTCATCTTTTCATATATAAGTAAATTTTATAAAAAAAGTAGTTCCTTCAGATCCTGTTTGAAATTCAATTTTTGCGTTATGACGGGCAGCAATTGCATAGCAGATACCTAGACCTAAGCCAGTGCCATTATCTTTGGTCGTGTAAAATGGAGTACCCAATTTCTCTACTATCGCAGGACTGATACCTTCTCCTTGATCCTGTACTGCAAGAATTACACAATTCCCATCCCCTTTGTAGGTACTGATGGATAGAACCTTACCTATGTTCATTGATTCTAAGCCATTACGGTAAAGATTTATTATCAATTGTCGTATTTCGTTACGATTTAAAAGTAAATCTGGAATGTCATTCAGATTAAATTGAATAATTTTATTTTGATTAAATGCATCTATCTCTATTAAAGGCGTAATATCGCGAATAATAGAATTTAAATCTAACATCTGTAAATCGGATGTCTTAGTATTACCTATAGAAAGAAATTCAGTAATAATAGAATTAGCACGGTCAAGCTCTTCGATCATGACATTAAAGTAATCATTATGTTTTTCGAATTCGCTCTCTTTTTTTAATAGCTGCAAAAATCCTCGTACTGTTGTCATAGGATTTCTAATCTCATGGCTAATACCTGCTGCCATCTGACCTATTAAGTCTAGGTTTGATAATCTTTTCAATTCCTTCTCATATTTCTTTTTTTCAGTTATGTTTTTTAAAAGGCAACAGATTCCCTCATCATATGGGTACGCAACTGCTTCGTACCAATAATCACCATAAGCTGAGGTCATTTCGAAATGTACTGCTATTCGCTCTGACATCGCACGATGAAATTCTTTATACATGACCGTATCTACACACTTAGGGAAAATTTCCCATATATTTTGTCCTAATACATCCTTTGCCGTTTTCCTTTGCGGCAAATATTGATGTTTATTCATGTAAAGAAATTCCCACTCTTTGTTCAATGCAAAGAATCCATCCGTTATACTTTCAATAACACTTGTAACCTTTTCATTAGCAGCAGCTAGTTCCCTTGTTCGCTCTTCTACCATATTTTCAAGTTGGTCCATATATAACAAGTTTGAAATTGTAGGCGCTGTGGCTTCGACTATCGATTTTGCTAATTGAATTTGAGATTCATGGAAATTACATGTTTCCCCTCCTAAATTGACAACTGTTATAACCCCTAATACTTCCCCCATTGAAATCAGTGGCATCATAAAAAGACTCATACTATCTATATTTGGAGTGAGAATTATACTTTTTGTTTCAATAATCTGTTGAATCATAGCTTCGTAGCTTTGGTTCATTCCTATGCTTTTTAGATTCTCCATCCAATCGGCTTCTGTCCAATCACAGTCTGTATTAAATTTCATGAATGTCATTGTGTTTTTTCCCAATGGATCCAGGAGGTGGGCTGCACTTTTTTCGCTACCTAAAACCTTTCCTAAGTAGTAAAAACATTTATCAAGACTTTTCTGCACGGAGGAACACATCGACAAATCACGTGTAACATTGAGTAACAATTGTTTTTCTGCAATAAGGTTTTCCTTTTGCTTTAAATTATTTGCGTTTTGAATTGCAACTGCAGCCATATTTACATATGCTTCAACACTCTGAATTTCTGATTCTGTTAAATTCATCGGTGTTCCATAATCAAATAAAAAAACTAAACCAAATATCTCTTGCTCATATGAGATAGGCAGTGCTAATAAGGATTTAATTTTGAAGGCTTCTACCGATCTCGGGTCCGGCCGATTATCCTTTGAGGTATCAGAGATATAGATGGTTTTTTTAGTTTCAATAACCTCTTTGGCCAGTAAGTCTGTTTCAACATCAATTACCTGTGTATCGAGGGTTATGCCATTCATATCTTCTGGCTTTCCCACAAATCCTCTAAATGTGCCATCTTTTTCTGGTAAATAAATACCCACCGAGTTACATTGCACGATTTCCTCGGAAATTGCCTGCGTTACACGCTGTAAAACTTCACGTAGTTCTAACTTTGTATTAATTACTTTGGTTATACTCGCGAGCCTAGAATATCTCGTCTGTTCACTTAACATTCACAATGTCTCCAATCAAAACCTACTAAAAGTAAAAGTATAATTTCTAGCTAACAGTCTAGTTCTAAATTAGTTTATATTATATCTGTATCCTATTATACATGGAAAACCTCTATTACTTATGATACGGTTTACCGTGATAGCGCTAGTCTGTTTCGACCCGATGATAGGAACGACCATAAGGCTTCTAATAACTCCAATTCGCTTTTATTTGTTCCTGCTATTATTCCATTGCCAGTCACCTTCAATAACTCTATCCCCTCAATAGACCATACATATGATACCGATGAATAAGAACTGATTGTTGATTCTGTTTGCATGAGCTACATTCTCCGAATGATTTTTATTGTCATTTGTTCCCGTTCAGCTGCAATATTTAACACTCGCACCAAGACAAATTTAAAAATATAAGAAACATTTTGATTCATAAATCTACTATATTCCCATTTTATTCTTAAACTCAGTTTGGAGAAAAAGGACTATCCAACAAATTCTTAAATGGAAACAGGTATAGAAAAAGAGAACTTTTTCTATACCTATTTTTTTGTCTACTTTTTTAGTAAATCACTATTTTAGTTGGTGATGGATTGTAGCGAAGGCAGTTTTTTCTATACTCAACTGGTCTTAAACCATCCAGTTTTTCTTTTATTCTTTTTTTATTATAGTATCCAATGTAATCATTTAATTGCTTTAATCGTATGGATTTTCCAAATATTGTATGATTAAATCTAAGTTCGGACTTTTAGAAATTGAATAACCAACGATTTCTCAATGAAAGACATCAAAAAACGCAGATAAATAGCGTTTGACTTAGGAGAAGTTCCCTTCAAAAACCGCACTTACTTATGATACGGTTCTCTGTAATAAGTATAAGTGCGGTTTTTTTCGCCAACGTTTATAATAAAGAAAAGGACGGTGATAAGGATGTTAACGAAAGATTTACAGCAACAATTGATTGATACGATTAAGCAGCAGATTAATCCCGATTTTATTATATTGTTTGGTTCCTTCGCAAAAGGTACTGTGCGTGCCGAAAGTGATATTGATCTTGCCTATTTTAGTAAACAACCTCTATCATCTTATGAACGTTTTTTACTGTCTGGCGATTTGGCATTGGTCGCAAATCGGGAAGTAGATTTAATTGATTTAAAACAAATTGATACCGTTTTTACAATGCAAATTTTCAAGCAAGGTATACCGATTTATATACATGATGAAAATGAATATACTCGTCAAAAAATGCGTGCCTATAGTATGTATGCCACATTAAGCGAGCAGCGCGCCCCGATAATTGAAGCAATTAAAAAAAGAGGAAGTGTTTTCGGCGATGAATGATGTGATATTAAGTAAAACAGCCACTATCGAACGCTGTGTGAATCGGATTCACGAGGTTTATGCGGGAAATCCCATTAATTTAAAAGATTATACAAAGCAAGATAGTATCATTTTAAATATTCAACGCGCTTGTGAGGCTAGTATTGATTTAAGGTGATTGTTAAAAGCTGTCCCTTCGACCCAAACAATTATTTCGAACTAAGTTCTTTATCTAAGTTTAAATCAACGATTAACTCGTTAATATATTCCTTAGCCCTGGGATTATGTTCTTTAAATTGAGGCATTAATGAATTTAAAAAAATCATTGGATCTACTACTTCTCCCGTTACATCCATTTTTACTTGCGAAAGGAGGAGAGGCAACAAGTAGTAAACATTAATATCAATTTGATTTTTATCAGGATTTGATATCCCTTTCTCAAACTCAATAAATAATTGTAATGCATCATTTGAGCCATATGCTAAAATATTATTTTTTATTATTGGTAACAAAGCATCTTGTTTTTCTTTAGATGCTTTGTATTCTGTTTCCATTGCAACATCCATATTAATACCATTCTCTGTAAGCCAAACCCCAGTAGCCACCTTACTTGCATTGCTACAAAACTCTGAAACTTGTAGTGGCAATTCACTTGTTTGTTCTAATGCCATTTGCTTTTTGGCTTGACTAATTGAATTACTTACATTTTTACTAAATTGACTAATCGAAACACCAATTACAACAAGTGTTAATAATATTCCGACGCATTGAATTAAGTCCTGTGTTGTTATTTTCGATAAATTAAACATTTTCGATTTTACACTCCTTTATTTATAAATAAATTAATAGATTACCCCTAAAGATTTACAATGAGATAACCAATATTGGTATTATTGAAAAACCTTACTTAATTATGATACGGTTTTCCGTAATGCGGCTAATTGTAGTTTTTTTAATAGCTCTCCCTGTTCTATTGCTTCTAGAATTTTTAGCTTTATTCCTTCATTATTTTATATATTTTGTCTTTGAATATTTTAACTAGTTAAATCCTTAGCCAAATTAATTCACACCTTCCTATGAAATCACACCTAAATTATCTTTTAAAATATTATATATACAATCAATAAAAAATACAAAAAAAGTAAAAATAAGAATTAATATACTTCATTCAATTTTAAATTTAATAATAATATCTCTATTACATCTTCTATTTTTATTTTAGAACGAATACGTTACGTCCTACCCCAATGTATCTGCAAATTCTCAAATCCCAACAAACAAAAAAACAAACCACCAACTACATTAAAATAACTGTAATCGATGGTTTATTAAAAACCGCACTTACTTATGATAAGGTTCACCCTTCATAATTCTAAAGCTTCGGTAAATTTGTTCGATCAGGACAAGCTTCATTAATTGGTGAGGCAAGGTCATCTTGCCAAATGATTGTTTCTCGTCGGCACGTTTGAGGACATCTTCGTGCAAACCGAGAGAACCACCGATAACAAAGGCAATTTTACTTTTTCCATAGGTCATTAATGACTCGATATCGGATGCCATTTCTTCAGAGGTTTTCATTTTGCCGTTTATGGCAAGGGCGATAACGTATGTGTCTGGGCCAATTTTGGCGAGGATGCGCTCACCTTCTTTTTTCTTCACAATTTCCATTTCTGCATCACTTAGCTGCTCAGGTGCTTTTTCATCAGGCACTTCAATTACGTCCATTTTTGCGTAGCCACCTAGGCGTTTTACGTATTCGTCGATTCCCATTTTTAAGTACTTTTCTTTTAGTTTTCCGACTGATACAATTGTAATATTCACACGTTATCCACCTTTACATTTCATTTACAAACAAATTATCCACAAAAGTTATCAACATATCCACAAGCGTTTTCTATATATTGTGTAAAGTTATTTACTTGATACAATATATTCTGCTGGCAGTTCACAGTAACTACATTTTGTGGATAACTTTTTTTCCTCTTGTACTTTATCCATAATTGGGAATACTTTTTGCTCCGCGACAAACATGTCTAAAGCGTGCTCTATATGCTTTTCACAACTGTATTTTTCCATTTCATAGTCTCTCCTTATTTTCCGAAATTTCCACAAACTTATTCACAATTCGGTCTATGTTATCCACAATCTATTGTAACAAAGGAATAGCGAGTAGGGAAGGAAGGCTTTGTCCCACTATTTGCTGTGTAAAGTTGTTATTCACAAATTCCTAGTTATCCACACCTGTATTTATTAATTGGCATTAACAAAACGCAACATTTTATCCTAACTTAATTTCAATGAAATTGAGGCTAGCTTCCCTCATTTGGATATACCCTTCGAATGTTAAGACATATTTAATTAGAAAAAAGCACTTGTTGATGATAGCGAAAAAAGTGTTAGATTGACTTTTCATCAATCTAACACTTTTATCTTTTGTTTCGTCTCGTTACTATTCCTACAATGAATCGCTATTTGTTAATGTTAATGTCACTTCAACTAATTTACCTTGGCGATATACTTTCATTGTTAATTCATCACCAATTTTTTTGTCGTTATACAAGTGTTTACGTAAATCAATTGATGTTTCAATCTTATCGCCATCCATTTCAACAATAACATCATATTGTTGTACGCCCGCTTTTGAAGCAGGTGAGTTGCCAACAACATCTGTAATGACAACACCTGTTGTAATGTCTTGAGGTAATTTTAATGTTTGTTGTTGATAGAATGCTGGTACGTCTGTTAAATCAACTAGTGAAATACCCATTGTTGGACGTTTCATTTCACCGTTGCGTTCTAGTTCTTCAATAATTGGAATTGCTGAGTTAATCGGAATTGAGAAGCCTAAACCTTCCACAGAGGATTCAGCAATTTTCATGGAGTTAATACCTACTAATTCACCAGCTAGGTTCACTAGGGCACCACCACTATTACCTGGGTTTATAGCTGCATCTGTTTGTAATACTTCTTGTTGCCAGTCAGCTACTTTGTCGCCATTTAAATCAACTGGTACAGAACGATCTTTACCTGAAACAACACCTGTTGTAACAGAGCCATAAAATTCTAATCCTAGTGGATTCCCGATAGCAATAACTGTTTCACCTTGTTTTAGTACATCTGAGTTACCAAATGTCGCAACTGTTTTAACATTTTTCGAGCTGATTGAAATAACTGCTAAGTCTGTCCAAACGTCGCTTCCGACTAATTGTGCCTCTTCTTTTGAGCCATCTTGCATTGTTACTTCTAATTGTTTTGCCCCTTCAATTACGTGATTATTTGTTACGATGAAGGCTTTATCACCATCTACTTTATAAATAACACCTGAGCCGCTTCCTGTTTCTGTATCTTGTGTTGTTTGCTGATTCCAAAAACCGCCGCTTGTCACTTCTTGAATATTAGTTATCCCTACAACAGCACCTGAAGCTTTATCAACTGCACTTGTGACATCGGTCGTTACTTCTGTAGCTACTTGGTTGATGGTTGTCTCATCATTTTTGCCAGAACTGCCTGTTGTTGTCCCTGGCATTTGATTGACAAGTCCAGGAAGCATTAGCCAAACGAGTAAAGCACCAATGATTACACCAACTAGTCCACTAAAGAAATAGCCACCTTTACCGCCTCCACCTCCACTGCCTCCACCTTTCTTTTTGGAACGCTTCTCTTGCATTTCCTTTTCCTCACGTTCAAGTCTCTCTTGTAGAGGTGATTTCTGTATTTCATCATTATTTAGAAAATCACTGTTTTTATCATCTTCGTTAAAATAACTCATGTTCCTCATCCTTTCGTGCGACTGCTCTATCTATTAATTCTTGCCTTTATCATACGATTCAAACATTAAAATTACATGAAAAATAAATAAAATGGATATAAAAAATAGCTGTTCAATGCATTAATAAAAAAATGCAATTGAACAGCTTATATTTTTAACTATAGAAATAGGCAAGAAAATCTTTCATAATTACTTGTCCTATTTTAAACCGTTACTAGCTTTGTTGGCTCCTCAGCATCTGTATCTAATAAATGGACATACTCACCTGCAATAATTCCACAAGATTGTAGCGTTTGTGAAACACTCATGCGCGCAAGCTCTTTCATATTATTATCTTTACTTAAATGCGATAAATAAATATTCGTTGGCTTTTCAAACACAACCTCGCTCATTGCAATGGCTGCATCTTCATTAGATACATGTCCTACATCACTTAAAATACGACGCTTTATGGACCACGGATATCGACCCATTTGTAGCATATTAACATC
The DNA here is from genome assembly GCF_015999545.1 of Lysinibacillus sp. JNUCC-52. Lineage (NCBI taxonomy): Bacteria > Bacillati > Bacillota > Bacilli > Caryophanales > Bacillaceae > Lysinibacillus > Lysinibacillus sp. JNUCC-52. The sequence goes on along the minus strand of NZ_CP065546.1, from coordinate 2,811,452 downwards.
ATGATTACTTTCGAACACAAAGGAATCTGCTCCACGAATAATACCTTTCATCCGATCGCTAACATAGCCCGTATCGGTAATAATCACGAGTTTACGACCATTCTCATGAAATGTATAAAACATCGGATCTGCTGCATCGTGGGAAACGGCAAAAGATTCAATTGCTAATGTGCCAAAATGCTTCACAGTCTCCATTTCAAACTCGAAGCGTTGCTCTACAGGAATTTCTCCTACGAGTCCATCCATTGCCTGCCACGTTTTTGCATTTGCATAGATCGGTAAGTTATATTTACGTGCTAATACACCAATTCCTTTAATATGATCACTATGCTCGTGCGTAACTAAAATGCCACTTAGCTGTTTCATATTGCGATCGATTTTTGCGAAGAGCTGCTCCATCTTTTTACCACTTAAGCCAGCATCGACAATAAATGCATGATTATCGTTCTCTACATAAATCGAATTGCCTGTACTGCCACTTGCTAAAACACTAAATCGCATGATTAAACTCCCCAGTCTTCTTCTTCAACCTCTTGCTTTTCCTCTTGTATTTCAATGATTTTACCTTCCACTGCATCGACAAAATACTCTTCAATTGCCCCGTCGGATAATTTCACTCGGACTTCCCATGTTGGCAATAATACTTGTGTTTGTGTTAAATAAACAAGTGTTGAATAGCCCAGCTGCATATGCTCAATACGTGAATCTGGCTTTAACAGCCCTTTTGCGTATAATGCTTGAATAACTTGAATCGGTGGAAGTACACTTTCTTGTTGCTCTACTTCCTCAATATTATCAAGCATCGTTTGCTCATACATCGTTACTTCATTGTCCGCATTCCACTGTATTTTTAACAACCCAGATTTATTGTAATAGAGCATTCGATTATTTGTTTTTTGAAAGAAGATGGCTATACGCTCATCACGATCGACCTTCCATAATCCGTAGGAACCACCTTCTTTAATATTTGCCTGCACAAATTCTGTGAAGCTTGCATCATCATTTACATTTCGCAATTTCACAGGACTGACTATAATTACCCGCGCCTCTTTAGGGTCAACAAGATTAACTTGATGGTTTGGATCGGTAAAATCCGCTGCCGTAAAAGTATGGACTTTCCCTGAAATATACGTAGCTGATTCGACGGCATTCGGCAGGACACCGTACGTAATATTATCCTCTTTTAAACGAGCATCAATCGTTTTCTCCCCTGGAACCTCTACACTTTGTGCTTCATTGTAGCGATTCACATACAATGAGTATAAGAAAATATTTAAAATTAAAAAGACGACGATAAAAATGGATTTTGTTCTATTCCAATCCATTTTTTACACCCCCAAGCATTTCAGGTGTCACTAAAATCCATGAACCATTACGAATGATAAACCAGCTCGGTTCTAAAGTAAATAATCTTAAATTTTCATCTTGCGTTAAATAATACCCTACGGCAATTTCATCGATATCTGACAATACGATATTATTTAGCTTATGAATTTTTTCAACTATTTCCGTGCCAGATGGCAGTTCTTTAATCTCTTTTTCTGATATGTCTAAAGAAAAATAAGGACGTCTATAGCGGAAAATACGGTTATCTCCCCATACTGTTGTAATACGGGTTGTTGCTTGATCACTATAAACAGGGAAGCCTTGTAAATAAAGCTGATAATCTATTTGATTTTTACTCGGATTGCTCGATACATATCGATAATCTGCTGTGAAGCCTCCATGCTCATTAATAAAATCAAAGCTATCTTTGAAGAGCTTCGATGGCTCTATTCGGATACTACTTTCTGCAGCAGGATATACATATGTTAATGATTTCGATCTTGTATCGACAGTCATAAGAGATAATCCATCTGTATATTTTTCGAATGTCGCACTTTCAACATTACGCTGAACAACGTTTGGCTCTGAGAATAAGACATTTTTAAATAATTCTGGTGATAGTTCATTCATATAATACGTATATTTTACAGATTCAATTTTATCGCTAGGAACGTAAAGTGAAGTATAGCCATCACGCTCTACTTCTTTATACGCACTTTGCAGTTTAGACGGTTCAATAATATCTTTGACAAATTCATTGGCATTCGTAATGCTTACATGTGAACGTAACAATGATTTGTTCGAGCTACTAACGAAATACATCTGTACTTCTTTATTCGAGTAATTGCTCCAATCTATAATAATCCGATTGAAAGTCGTCTCAGGTAACTCTTTTTCGTCGAAGTTGAAAATAGTTCCGAGCTCTGAGAAAGGTATTTCTCCAGCGAAAAATACAGTCATACGATGATTGGCGCGGATCATCTCATTAATATAAGTTGGTGAAATATTATTATTCACTCGAACGAGGTCAAGAATATTCCAGCCTTCAAAGATGTTCATAATATCTTTCATTGCACCATTCGATACTGTACCTGTTAAGTCATCGTCACTGCTATAAATTGCTTTATATGGCTTTATGACGTCTTCCACTTTCTTTTGTGTGCCAATTAATATTTCTTTACCTTCTGTTTGCTCAATTACTTTGTAATCAGGCGTATAGGTCCAAATAATAAAGGTTAGCACAACACTTAGCATGACGAGTAGAAATAAAACAACGGATTTAACTGGCTCTATATATTTCATCCCCACTCACCTGCCTCGTCAAAATCATCTAATTCAAATGGTAGTGTGAAGAAGACGGTTGTACCATATCCTTCTTCACTCTCGGCCCAAATCTTCCCACCATGCGCTTCAATCATTTCCCGTGCAATAGCTAAACCAAGACCTGTACCACCCATAGAGCGTGCACGCGCGCGATCGACGCGATAAAAACGATCAAAAATACGACCTACATTTTCTTTTGGAATACCCATTCCATCATCTGAAATCATTACCTTGAGCATATTTCCTTGTACGGTAAAACCAAAACGGACATTACCGCCATCTGGAGAATATTTAATGGCGTTCGATATAACATTATCAATTACTTGCGTCACCTTATCGGTATCAATTTCAACGTAATACGATGTTTCTGGAAGTAATCGTTCAAATGTTACATTTTCGGATTTAGACATTTCAAAGCGATCAATAATTCGATTAAAGAATGAATTAAATAACACAATATCCTTATTCAATTTATAATTACTACTATCCATTCGTGATAATTGAAGTAGGTCATTCACTAGACGAATCATACGCTCAGTTTCAGTTTGAGTAACATTTAAAAAGGTCGGCGCAATGTTGTCATCCTTCCATGCACCATCCATTAATGCCTCCAAATAACTACGCATCGTTGTTAATGGTGTGCGAAGCTCATGTGATACATTCGATACAAATTCTCTTCGCTCCATTTCAATCTTTTCCTGCTCTGTAATATCATGTAGCACTGTAATTAAACCATTAATAAACCCTGTTTCCTTTTGAATAACAGAAAAATTAGCACGTAAAATATATGGCGCCTCTGACGTACTAAAATCCAAGTTGATTGCATCATTCATATGAATTAAATCTTCAAAGCTATATTCCTGATCGATTCCTAAAACAGAAGCGATTGGACGTCCTAATGTAATATCTCTTGAAATATGCAATAACTCTAATGCTGGATCATTAATAAGGATAATACGTCCTTTACGATCGGTTGCAATAACGCCATCGGTCATATTACTAAGAACAGAATCGAGTTTACGCCGTTCCGCCTCTGTCGTTGATTGAGACTCTTGCAAACGATTGGTCAAATGGTTAAAGGTAGTAGCAAGCTGCCCAATCTCATCTGTTCCATAAACCCGTACTTTGCGAGAAAAGTTTCCTTTCGCCATTGCTTGCGCTTGCTTACGCATATCAGCAATAGGTTGTGTAATGGTGCGTGCTACTAATATTCCTAAGAAAATAGTAACTACTAATGATACAGCAGTACCGCCTAAGAAAATTCGGTTAATATCATTCATTTGTTCAAAAACAGATTCGATATTTGCTTCAATATAAAGCACACCGATAATTTCATCATCTGGGCCAGCTCCATCACGAATTGGCGTTGCTAACACCCATACTCGATTTCTAGTTTTATTATCGAGTTTTATAATATCAAATAATGTTTCTGCTGATATTGCTCGCCGAACAAGGTCTGTATTTGAACGCTGTCCAATTAAACTTTGATTATCTACCTCTGAAGTTGCAAGTATACGCTGTCTACTATCAATTACGCGAATCTCTAAAATATCACCCGTCGATACATCCTTCAATCCTGTTGAAAATTCTTTTACGATGGATTTCAGACTTTCCTCAAGTGAAGGCATGCTTTCATCGCGCTCTTTCAAAATTTCTTCACGAATGCTATATTGCATCAAATCTACACGCTGAAAAATAGACTCTTGAAAATTACTTTTCAAATTCCGCTCTAATTCCTTTGCGAAATAGATGCCTATAATTTGTAATGCTAACATGATCAACAAAATATAAATTAATACAAGCTTGACATGAATTGATTTAAAGAAGCTTACTTTCTGCATTTCTTTTACTCCTGTTCAGGATTTCGTAAATAATACCCTACACCACGTCGCGTGACAATCCATGCTGGATGACTTGGATTATCCTCTATTTTTTCACGAAGGCGGCGAATCGTTACATCGACTGTACGTACGTCTCCGAAATAATCGTAGCCCCATACCGTTTGTAAAAGATGCTCGCGAGTCATCACTTGACCAATATGTTTACCTAAGTAATGTAGCAATTCAAATTCTCGATGTGTCAGTTCAATTGCTTCATCACGCTTCATTACCTGATAAGCGTCAGGCTGAATAACTAGAGAGCCTACTACAATTTCATTTGATGCTTCTTCTTCCTCTTCAGCTGCAGGAGCTACTACTTGAAGGCGGCGCATATTAGCCTTTACACGTGCAATAAGTTCTCGCGTACTAAACGGCTTTGTTACATAGTCATCAGCGCCCATTTCTAAGCCTAATACTTTATCAATCTCAGAACCTTTTGCGGTTAACATAATAATAGGGAAATCATATTTTTTTCGGATTTCTCTACAAACTTCCATACCATCTCTTTTTGGTAGCATTATATCTAATAGCATTAAATCTGGTTGCTCTTCCTCAACCTTTTCTAATGCTTCATCTCCATCATAAGCACAAATTACTTTGTAGCCCTCTTTAATTAAATTAAACTGTAAAATATCTGCGATTGGTTTCTCATCGTCAACAACTAAAATTGTTTTGCTCATACATTATCTCCCTTTCGCTATTCATCTATTCTAAACAATGTGTATTTGTAAAGTTACTACTCTTAACTCTAACATGCTTTTAGCTTCCATGCATTATTGACGTACAGTTTCCCTCTTTCGACAATTATTGCTCGGGAAATAACTGACCATTTTATGCTTTCTATACAAAAAGGCAGCCCACTATTTGGACTGCCATTTACTAAAGATCAATTACGCCTCAACGTATTTGCATTCAGATTTGAGCTACTTCAAAAGCTCTCTTAAAATCTGTAGCATCTGACGGGACATTTAACTTGATACAGCTTAGGGGCAAATCCCCACTGAAGTCAATGCATCTTCTGCATCCCCCATTTAGAGAAAAGGGAGGATGTTTGTTGAAGCAATTTAATTACTGACCTACATACGATAATGGATTGACAAGCTCTCCATTTTTCTCAACTTCAAAGTGTAAATGTGTACCTGTTGAATTTCCTGTAGAGCCCATAATCCCAATAACAGAACCTTTTTCAACTACTTGTCCAACGCTAACTTTTATTGAAGATAAATGTCCATAAAGCGTTGTATAGCCATTATTATGATTAATAACAATGCGATTACCATAGCTGCCCGAAACACCAGCTGATACTACTACACCATTATCTGAAGCTAGTATATTGTAGTTACTAGGACGAGCAATATCAATTCCACGATGAGTCGTACCCCAACGTTGCCCCATTCCACTTGAAATATAGCCCCCTACTGTTGGCCAAGTAAATTCTCCCGTTCCACGAGATGAAACGACTTTTGTTCCTACCACTTCAATTTCATTTACTGGTTGTTGTAGAATCTTTTCTTCTAAAGCGACTTTTGACGTTCTTGTTCCATTTTCAGCAGTAATTAAGTAAGAGGTTTCTTTCTTGCCGTTAACACCTTGCTGTTTTACAACTGTTTCACCTTTGTACATCGAAGAGTCTTCTTCAATTATTTTTTCAAATGGAATTGTATCCGTAATTTTCTTTTCTTGTTTTACTTCTAACGCTACAAATGGTTTTGCAACTGTTACATTTAATGCCTGTCCAATTTGTAACACTGTATCCACTGTAAGACCTGGATTTAATGCGATTAATTCAGCCGTTGTTAAATCATGTTTTTTAGCAACTGCTCCTAATACATCGCCAGATTGAATTTTATATTCCTCTTGCTCCAGTGAGCCCATCATTAAATATTTAACTGCCTCTTGAGGTGATACAATGGCATTTGGATCTACCTTTTGTGTTACACCTGAAATACCTTGTTTAAACGTAATATTTAAAAGGCGCGATTCTCCAGACTGTAAAGCTGGTAAATTATTTATAGTTTGCTGGTTCGCTAGTGCGTCTAACTCTTGTTGTGAAACATATTGTAGCTTTAGCATACGAATTGTTTCTTCGTAGGCATCCGCATCTTTTAAATAAGCAATGGGCTTATCATCTACTAATAATGCAAAAGCTGGTGATTGAGCTACTAAGGATTGCTCAAGCTTCGCTAATGTTTCTGCATCCTTTGTTTCATTGCTAAACACTTGCTCTGGTATTATTTTCACCGCTGAGTTTGCATCAATCAATAAGTCTTTATACTGATTGCTAGCTTGTTGTTCTTTTGATGCAATAATTTCGCGAACAGCTTTGTCATTAGATACAGCACCCATATATTCATTATCAACATATATATGATAGATTTTATTTAATGCTTCTTTATGATTATTTTCCTTTGTAAAGCCCACGTTTATTGCAAAACTTGCCATTAACACTGCAATAATTGATACTTTTTTAAAAGAAGAAAAATTGTAGGTGAATCGATTGCTTTCTTCTTTTTTATTCCAAGACGAACTCATTCAATAAAGCCCCTTCCAACTTTAACCTAACATAGGTTTAATTACCCACAAAGAATTTTGCACCACTATAATGTACCATAAAGAAAATGTTGTTTGAATAATTTATCCTTTTTGTAATGAAAATGTATTATTTCTCTACTAATTGTTACATAATCCCTATCATTTACAGCACCTTCTCAAATCCTCTTTTCTCAAAATAAAGAAATATTATCCTTTTTATTTTATTTTAAAAAGGTCTTAGAACTTATTACTTTTTACTTTTTAAATATTTCGATAAAATAGAGTGAGAGACTAGTTGATTGGAGCGATTGAATTGAGTGATTCACAGACCTCATTGAAGGTATCTAAAGCAAAACAACAAAAAAAGAATACAGTTCGGAAAATTACCACCAGAACGATTATGGTTGCAATAGGTGCTATCATTATGGCCGTAGGATTAGAGCTATTTCTAGTACCCAACCACATTATGGATGGTGGAATCGTCGGTGTATCCATTATCGCCTCGCATTTATTGAGCTTACCCCTAGGCATATTCATCTTCGTTTTGAACTTACCTTTTATCTTTTTAGGCTATAAACAGATCGGTAAAACATTTGCACTTTCTACAGGGCTTGGCATTACAGTGCTCTCCGTAACAACGATCTTCTTACATAATCTTCAACCATTTACAACAGACACATTACTCGCCACAGTATTTGGTGGTATTATTTTGGGCATTGGTGTTGGTATCGTTATACGTTATGGTGGTTCTTTAGATGGAACTGAAATTTTAGCCATTTTATTTAACCGAAAATCCCCCTTCTCTGTCGGAGAGATTATTATGTTCTTTAACCTTCTTATCTTTACAATTGCAGGTTTTGTTTTTACGTGGGAGCAGGCAATGTACTCTATCATGGCCTATTATATAGCCTACAAAATGATCGATATTGTAATACAAGGGATGGAAGAATCAAAATCTGTTTATATTATTAGTGATGAAATTGATGAAATCGGGCAAACCATTATGGATCGCCTCGGTCGTGGGGTCACTTTTCTACATGGTGAAGGAGCCTATACTGGGAATGACAAAAAGGTTATTTTTACAGTTATTACGCGATTAGAAGAATCAAAATTAAAATCGATTGTCGCTGAAATTGACGCCCATGCTTTCCTTGCAATAGGGAATATTGCAGAAGTAAAAGGTGGCCGCTTCAAGAAGAAGGACATTCACTAAAATAGTAAACGAAAGAGCGCGTACCTATTATGGCACGCGCTTTATTAATTATTACGTTTAGGAAACAATAAATAAGAAACAACACTTGTTGATTGGAGTGGAGAGCGGCGACTCCTGCGGGAACGCACAGAACGTAAGACGCAACAAACCGCGCGTTAGCGAGGGTTGCGGCTTACGTTGTGCCCGCGGAAAGCGCCGCACGCAACGGAAATCAACGGCAGTAGCTTTTACTATTTTTTATGCTTCCCAAATGTCTACTAACACATTTGTTTGTTCACGACCAGGGCCGACAGAGAAAGTAGCAATTTCAATGCCCGTTAATTCACTTACACGTTCAACGTAACGGCGTGCGTTCTCTGGTAGCTCTTCTAATGTACGGCAGCTTGTAATATCTTCTGACCAGCCTGGAAGCTCTTCATAAATTGGTTGACATTGTTCAATAATATGAAGATTCGCTGGGTACTCCGTAATTATTTCATCTTTATATTTATAAGCTGTACAGATTTTTACTGTCTCTAAGCCAGATAATACATCAATTGAGTTTAGAGATAAATGCGTAATACCACTTACACGGCGTGAATGGCGAACGACAACCGTATCAAACCAACCTACACGACGAGGACGTCCAGTCGTTGTGCCGTATTCACGACCAACTTCACGGATTTGTTGACCAACCTCATCAAATAATTCAGTTGGGAACGGGCCATCTCCTACACGTGAAGTATAGGCTTTACATACACCAATAACACTTGTTACTTTAGATGGGCCAATACCTGCACCAATCGCTACACCACCAGCAACAGGGTTTGAAGAAGTAACAAATGGATATGTCCCTTGATCGACATCAAGTAAAATACCTTGTGCGCCTTCAAATAATACTTTGCCACCCTCATCTAACACATCATTTAAAATTTTTGAAGTATCGGTAACATATTTTGCAATTTCTTGACCATAACCATAAAATTCTTCGAAAATTTCTTCGAATGTTACACCTTCAACTTCATAAAACTTCTCAAACAATTTATTTTTAATTGCTAAATTATGACGTAGTTTTTCTTCAAATACTTCTTTATCTAATAAATCAGCCATACGGATACCGATACGTGCTACTTTATCTTGATAGCAAGGACCGATTCCTTTACATGTTGTACCGATTTTATTTTCGCCACGGCTTTCTTCATCCGCAATATCTTGCTTAATATGATATGGCAAAATGACATGGGCACGATTTGAAATACGAAGATTGTCCGTATTAATGCCTCGCTCTTGAAGTCCTTTTAGCTCTGTTACAAGCGACTTCGGATTAATAACCATCCCATTTCCCATTACAGAAGTTTTTTCTTTGTAGAAAATACCTGATGGGATTAAATGGAGTTTATATGTTTCTCCATCAATTTTAATGGTATGTCCTGCATTATCGCCACCTGCAAAGCGAGCGATTGCATCTGCCTTTTGTGAAAGAAAATCTGTAATTTTACCTTTTCCTTCGTCTCCCCACTGTGTTCCTACAACTACAACTGATGTCATAATCAGCACCTCCGTTAGATACGTATTGTATCTCATTAATCAAGCCGTAAATTATTGTAACAATGATAGAAACGACTCGTCAACAAAAAACAGTTAAAAACACGAACATAAAATCAATTACTATGATTTAACGTTCGTGTTTAATGACGGAATGGTATGAATATTATCTCTATTTTAGATAAATATTACTAATCGCGTGGTGGTGGTGGTGGCATTTGTGACCAATCCACGTTTATAAATTTATTGAATTCCTTTTTAAAAGCAAGTGTAACTGTTCCTGTTGGACCGTTACGTTGTTTAGCAATTATAATTTCAATCATATTTTTACTCTCGGACTCTTTGTCGTAATAATCATCACGATATAAGAAGGCAACAATATCGGCATCCTGCTCAATACTTCCTGATTCACGCAAGTCACTCATCATTGGTCGCTTATCCTGACGTTGTTCCACGCCACGTGATAACTGTGATAATGCAATAACAGGTACCTTTAATTCACGCGCTAATTGTTTTAACGAACGTGAGATTTCTGATACTTCTTGCTGACGGTTTTCACCTGGCTTACCACTACCTTGAATAAGCTGTAAGTAATCGATTAGAATCATTCCAAGTCCATGCTCTTGTGCTAAACGTCTACACTTTGCTCGAATTTCATTGATACGTACTCCTGGTGTGTCATCAATAAAAATACCCGAATTCGATAAACTTCCCATTGCCATCGTTAGTTTACCCCAATCTTCGGTTGTTAAAGCACCTGTACGTAAAACTTGTGCATCAATATTTCCTTCCGCACATAGCATACGCATGATTAGTTGCTCTGCACCCATCTCTAATGAGAAAATGGCAACATTTTCACGTGCTTGTACAGCAACACTTTGTGCAACATTTAGCGCAAAAGCTGTTTTCCCTACAGAAGGTCGTGCCGCGACTATAATTAAGTCATTGCGTTGGAAGCCAGCTGTAATATGGTCTAAATCTCGGAATCCTGTTGGAATACCCGTTACATCACCTTTACGTGATTGAAGCTGTTCAATATTATCGAATGTCTCTACTAAAACGTCTTTTACATGTTTAAAGTCGCCAGCATTTTTGCGGTTGGCGACCTCCATCATTTTCTTCTCTGCCTCGCCAAGTAATGCCTCTACCTCATCCTCACGAGTGTAGCCATCTTCTACAATTTTTGTAGCGACACGGATTAAACGCCGTAAGAGCGCTTTTTCCTCAACGATTTTCGCATAGTGAGCAACGTTTGCTGCCGTAGGGACAGCATTGGCGAGCTCTAGTAAATACGATAGCCCGCCAACATCCTCAATCTCTTTTTTTGCTGATAATTCCTCAGTAACTGTTACAACATCTATCGCTTTTCCTAGATCACTTAAACGCAGCATCGTTTCAAAAATCTTCTTATGTGCGTTTTGGTAAAAATCATCGGCTAGCAATATTTCAGATGCCGTGATTAGTGCCTGTGGTTCTAGAAAAATCGCACCGATAACCGATTGCTCCGCTTCCCGGTTATGCGGTGGAACGCGGTCTATCATCGGTTCGTTCATGGATAGTCGCCCCTTATTCTTCCGTTACTTGTACTTTTAATGTTGCTGATACTTCGTGATGTAGTTTTACAGGTACATTTGTAAAGCCTAGTGCACGGATTCCTTCAGGTAATGTCATTTTACGTTTATCTATTTTAATGCCATGTACTTTTTGAAGTGCTTCAGCGATTTGCTTAGTTGAAACTGAACCAAATAGGCGACCGCCATCACCTGATTTAGCTTTTAGCTCAACAGTTAGTGCTTCTAGCTTTTCTTTTAAAGCTTTTGCTTCTGCTAATTCTGCAGCTGCATTTTTTTGTTCTAATTTCTTTTGACCTTCTAACTGGCTCATTGCTTGAGCATTCGCTTCCGCAGCATAACCGTTTTTAATTAGGAAGTTTTGTGCATAGCCATCTGCTACATTTTTTACTTCCCCTTTTTTTCCTTTACCTTTAACGTCTTTTAAAAATACTACTTTCATAATTCAGAACTCCCTTCGAGTACCTCATATATGGCCTCTTCTAAATATTTTTTCACTTCATCTATGGAAAGTGCTTCTATTTGGCAAGCTGCATTCGTTAAATGCCCGCCACCGCCAAGCCTTTCCATGATAAGCTGTACATTTACTTCCCCTAGCGACCTTGCACTAATACCGATTTTACCATCAGCTCGATGCGCTATGACGAAGGATGCGTTAACGTCTTTCATCGTAAGTAATATATCAGCTGTTTGTGCGATTAATACGGAATCATAAATTTTCGATTCTTCACCAACAGCTACCGCAATGCCTGGCTTCACGAATTTTACCGTTTGCACAATTCTTGATCGTTCGATGTACGTAATGATGTCTTCTTTTAATAGCCGCTGCACTAACACTGTATCGGCACCATTTGTTCGTAAATACGAAGCAGCCTCAAAAGTACGTGCACCTGTACGAAGTGTAAAACTTTTTGTATCAACAATGATGCCCGCTAATAATGCTGTCGCCTCTAACATATTAATTTTTGCTCGCTTTGGCTGATACTCTAGCAATTCAGTTACAAGCTCTGCTGTAGACGAAGCATAAGGCTCCATATAAACGAGTGTAGGATTTTCAATAAAGTCTTCGCTACGGCGGTGATGGTCGATAACTACAACCTTTTCCGCAAGCTTTAATAAGTATGGATCAATTACTAAATTAGGCTTATGTGTATCCACAATAATTAGTAACGATTTTTCAGTCATTTTCGCTGCAACTTCTTCTGGCGTTAAGAAATGCTCATAGAAGTCGGATTTACTTTCAATTTCATTCATTAAACGAGTAACGCTACCATTTAATTCATCAAAATTAATAACTACATAGCCCTTTACATCATTCATTTGGGCCATTTTGCGGACCCCGACAGATGCCCCTATGGAGTCCATATCAGGGTTTTTATGTCCCATGACAAACACTTGGTCACTGTCTTGTATTAAGTCACGTAATGCATGTGAGATAACTCGTGCTCTTACACGCGTACGTTTTTCTACAGGGTTAGTTTTACCGCCGTAAAATTTAAGCTTTCCAGTAGGCTGCTTGATGGCTACCTGATCTCCACCACGACCTAATACAAGGTCCAAGCTAGATTGAGCTAACTCACCAAGTTCTACTAATGAAGAAGAGCCTGCTCCAACGCCAATACTAAGCGTTAAAGAAAGGTTTTTTTGTGCTGTCTTTTCACGGATTGTATCTAAAATAGCAAATTTCTTCTTTTCTAGTTCCGTTAAAATGGACTCATTTAAAACTGCTAAAAAACGGTCCGATGAAATTCGTTTTACAAAAATTCCATGCTCCGCTGCCCATTCGTTGACAATAGATGTTACCATCGTATTTGTTAAGCTACGCGGTTGATCGTCCATTGCTTGCGTAATTTCATCATAGTTATCAACAAATAAAATTGCAATGACTGTGCGATCTGCAAAATATTGCTTTTCAATAGCAATTTGTTCCGTAATATCGAAGAAGTATAGTAAACGCTCCTCTTCTTTGTAAAAGACACGATATTTCCTATCACGAAGCGTAATCGTAGCTTCCTTTGTCTCCTCAGTCTTCATCAGTACATAGATGTCATCGGATATATTAACTATACCCTCACCCACTAATGCCTCATTATCTAAAATATTTTGCATATATGGATTGGACCATTCTATTTCATATTCCTCATTAACCAGCAATATCCCAATTGGCATTTCGAGCAATGCCTCTTCTCCAACCTTTTTCATACGGAAGGATATAGATTCAATATGCTTTTCTGTCTCTTCATAAGTAGCTTTTTCAATTTTCCATGTATAGACCATTAATATAGCAAAGCCTATCCCATAGCCAATACCAATCCCAATATTCCATATACACAGAAGCATGAACGTCACAATGCCAAAAATGGAAAGAACAAAAAGCGGATAGCGGATCGGTCGTTTTCTAAAAGTCCCCATTACATCAGCCCCTTATTCCTTAGTCTTCCCTTTCACAAGTGAACGTACGTCGAAACCTAAATCGATAATACCGAGTAAAATAATGAATGATGCAAGTGGAATGGCTAAAATTGTAGCTATCCATTTTACAACACTCGGCATCCCTTTAGCCGTAATGAAATAATGTATAAATGAGATCCCTTGAAGGATTAATAACAACCACAATATATAAGACACATTTAATACGATAACATCTAGCATAGAGCCTGCTTCTGGACGTATAAATAGATTAATACACAATATAATCATGTAGTACCATAACACAGAGCGTGGTAATCGCATATTTTCAAACGGTGAGAATTTAGGAACATTTAAACCTAATCGCTTTAAAATCGGTAAATTCAATGTAATGACAATAAAAGCTATTGAAAATGCAAAGATTGTTACGGTTGAAGGTATTGTTAGCTCAATCGTTTTAAGCAGAACCTCCATTTGTTCAGGTTGAATTGCCACTTGGCCCGTTACACTTTTAGCAAGCTCATTGGATTGCTCATAACTGTTACGAGCAAGTTCCAAACTCATTTCAATCACGTTAATTCCCGCTAATTGCACATAGGCTAAATACACAAGTGCTGACGATAAAAGTACCGCGATACCTGATGACATGAATAAAAAAAGTTTGCTTTTCTTTAATTGAATTCCATTACCTATGACTATCCCAAGCAACGCCATAATAAAAGCAAATGGCAGCATAAATAGTCCACTCGTTAGCACTGTTAAAATACAGCCAACTACTGCAACGAGTATTGATGAGGAACGCTTGTAACTTGCGCTATACCAAGCAATCGGTAATGGAGTAAATAATAAGGCTACCATAGAAATGATTGGTACATACGCTGAAGCAATCATTAAAATTGTAAAAATTGCAACCATCATTGAGCCTTGTACAAGCGCCTTTGTTTGATTATTCGGCATTGAAAACCTTCCTTTTTGTCAGTCAAACTTACTAAACTTTATTGTACCATTTTTTCACCTTATTGAACAAAAAACGCTAAGAACGTCTGTATGCTTTATGATAAATTGATGTCAAAAGTAAAGTTTCTTAATCGAAAAAGGTAAATCGTATCATATATTACGGCTTTGAACAGCAAAAAGAACATGGACGAAGGAAAAATTAAAAATGAGTTCGGTGCAATACCGAACTCATTATACTCGCGGCACAGTTTGGGAAATTAAAAAAATACCCTCTGAACTCATAACATACTCTTGATCAGCAAACTGAGAGCTTAAGTGACTATGAGTAGCCATGATAATAGTCGTTTCATTCTCACATAGCCTTTTAAAAAGGTTAAACACTAACATCGTTGTATCGTCATCCAATGATCCAGTGGGCTCATCTGCTATTAACAATTGAGGCTTTTTAATAAGTGCTCTAATGACCCCTACCCGTTGCCTTTCTCCCCCAGATAGCTTGTCGATTTTCTTATCAAGTAAATGATTAATTTTTAAACACGCACTCAGCTCATCACTATACGCCATGGTTTGCTTTTTATCATATTTACCTAATAATAACGGAGCTACTATATTTTCTCGAACTGTGAGGTTGCGTATCATTGGATTGTATTGTGAAATGTATCCGATTTGACTGCCTCTTATATTCGAAAGTTCGTTAAGATTTTGCTCATGCATTTTTATACTATCCATAACATACTGACCACTATCTGCTTTTTCAAGTCCAGCTAATATATTTAGAAGCGTGCTTTTACCGACACCGCTTGGCCCTTTTATAGAGATGAATTGATTGTTGGCAACTTCTAAATGAATGTTGTTTAATACCATTTTTTCTTTATACGCTTTTACTATGTTAACTAATGAGATAAAGTTTATAATTTTAATCACCCTTTAACTTTTCAATGACTTTCGTTGTTGCTAATAAGTTATTCACTAACCTATAAACAACGACATTGAATAACAACCAAACCAAGAACCCCGCAATTATTAAAATGGATATAATCGAAATGTCTTGCATAAATAGAACGGTGCACAACAATGCCAATCCTATACTCATGCCATTGAGGATTGAAAATTCAAGTTGGATATTTTTTTTGATTTTATAATTTGTAACACCACTCATAATGAACACTAAATACGTATCGAATTGTCTTTTTATAAAGCTTTTCACGAACAAATAGAAAGCACACAAAATAAAAATAAATACAACGCCCGATATTGTAAAAATAAGTGTTTGATTGGTATCAATCATTTTATATAAGAGATCAACTGATAACGAATTTGCACCAATAATTTGATAATTAGTGAAATTCGTAACTTTTCCTATCTCTCCAATTTCCTTTCTTACTTCAAGCGCGTTTAAGTTGGTCATTAAATGACCACCCATTTTACTTAAAAGAAGTGCCCTAAAGAATACTTCATCTACCTGCGTTTTTCGTAACAATTCAGAAGGCTGTTCAGAAAGCGACATGGAAGGTAATAGAATATAACGATTGAGTACTTGCTGCGGTTCATTATCAGTGAAAATAAATGAATTTTCCTTTGCAAAGCCTACTACTCGCCCTACAAATTTTTCAAAATAATGATGAATCTCTAATTGATCATGCAGCTTATAGTATTGACGATAATCAGAGCCAAGAATAACAGGTATTTCCTTTCTTCCTGCTACATAGACATAAGCGGAATCATCAAAGTACTGTCCTTCGATTAGTTCAACGACATTATAATCGAATACAGATTTAGTCACTTGCATCGATTTAGTGGTTTGATAAAACGCACCTTCGTGCTCATATATATTATTAAAGCCACTTTCATAATAAGCGGAGAACTTCTCATCAGGGGGATATTGTTTTAGGCCTATTGGCTGATATACGGCATTATAAAAGACCACTTTATTATTTTTAAATACCCCATTATTAAAATCATTGAGAATATCATAGTTTTTTACATCTTTGAAAAATTCAATTTCTCTTTCACCTATTAAATCATCCGAAATCTGATAGATGTTGTAGTTATGAAATTTACTTGCTGAACGTATTTCTATTTTTGAAATGTTTAGATTCACTAACAGCACAAATAAAACGACAGAAAATAGAAATGAAAGAAGCCCTGTTAACACCACAAACAATTTTTTATTTTTCATTAATAGTCTAGTTGTATTCAAAGTGATCTTACTCCTTTTTTAATCAAGGACTTTGTTACAAGTAGACAGGCAAAAAAATATCCTATACATGTAATGAACATATAGAAAACAGATACGTAGTACCAATGATTCCCCCAAATCGAAGTGACGTGGTTAACCGCTATTAATAATATAGATTCCAATAACATTATTACGAATAGCGCAATAAATTCTGATTTAAAAACTTTAACAAATATGATTTGCCATTTCCCGCCTGCTAAATACAATATTTGAACAATTGATTTTTTACTTTGAATTGAATAATGGATTGTAACAGCTTGAGCAATAATAACAAACAGTAAAGAAATGAGTAAGAACCCTTTTAAAAGAACATTTGACTTCAATATGGCAGTTCCTCTATCCTCATTTTCAAGAAGCTTATAACTCGTATTAGGGAACATTTTTTGCATTAGTTTATGTGGATTTCCACTTTCTACATTGAGAATAAACTTTGTTCCATTTTGCAAGTTGATTTGTTGAGACTCTGATATATACCACGCCTCCCTATTCAAATAAGAGCCAGGTGTGGCAAATTGGCCAATAACGAGGCTTCTCATATTTTTTGAAAGGGCCCCTTCAGGAAAAACAGTACCTGTAATGATATAGTCTGTTGCTAGTGGTGGTTTGTTATAGTTTATAGGTGGCAACTTTACCGATTTGTTAATATAGATATATTTTAATTTCGGATCGTCTAGTTTATATTGCATTAACAAATAGGGCTCTTCTAAGTTGATGTCGAGGGAAGACTCATCTGTATTGATAATGAATTCAACAGCGTTTTTATTGATATAGCCATTGTTAATCATATTGGTATAGCTAACAGAGTCCATACTATAAAGCAAGGCAGCAGCACTAGCAAACAATAGTGAAGTTAGTAGCACAAATTTGCTGGATACTAAATATTTTTTCATCACGTTATACCTTTATTGCAAGAAAGAGATAATCAATTGATTATCTCTTCATATATGTTATTTTCCATAGTACGTTTTCGCAACCCAGTCTAAGTCGCCAGGGTGCCAACCGCTAATTGCTTGTGTTGTACCAATAGCCCATACACGGCCGCTATCAGCTTCTTCACGACCAGTAATTGCCGATTCGTTACGAGCTCTAGAATAATGGTATACACCAGGCCACGTCGTGTCTGCAATGACCCGCTCATAAATTACTGAACCTCTTCTTGTATACTCTTTCGTTGCCCTATGTATCGGGTTACTAGCAGCGAATGAAGAAATATCGCTATCTTGTCGTACAGTAAAATAGCCCGTATCTTCACTCCACCCACCATAAACCGTTGGGTCATCTAGTGTTACTGCATTTGCAGAAGATAAAATTGTGCCGCTTAAACTTAATGTAAGTGCACCTACCAACATCCATTTTGTAGTTTTCAAAGTAAACACCCCTTGATTCACAAAATAAATTTGATAATTTTCAATAATATAATAAATCTTGATATATTTATTTGTCAATATTCAAAATTAAATAAAAATTGATAGTTTTACACTAAGATATTTGTTCAAGCATTTATGTAAATCCGTTACTGCTTCTCCGATTTGTCCTGCAAAAGTAACCTCTATTTTCAAACAAAATAAAAAAGCACAACAAGGTTTAATACCTAGTTGTGCTTAGCAATCTTATTTATCTTCAGATACGAATGGAAGTAATCCCATAATACGAGAAACTTTGATAGCTGAAGTTAATTTACGTTGGTACTTAGCGCTAGTGCCAGTTACGCGACGTGGTAAGATTTTACCGCGTTCAGAGATGAATTTTTTAAGTAAATCCACATCTTTATAATCGATATGCGTAATGTTATTAGATGTAAAATAGCAAACTTTACGGCGTTTGCGGCCTCCGCGACGTGGTGCCATAGTGATGTCTCCTCCTTATAAGTTTATAGTTTTTGTAGATGGAAGATTAGAATGGAAGATCGTCTTCTGATACTTCAATTGGTCCCTTGCTGTTAGCAAATGGATCTTCATCTACTCGTGTATAGTTCGGCTGATTCATTGGTGGTTGATTTTGCTGATAAGAATTACCGCCGCCAAATGAACCTTGCTGAGGCATCGCGCCACCATACTGTTGCTGTGGTTGACCACCGCCATATGACGGTTGGCTATTTGCGTAAGATTGTCCACCGTATTGGTTTGATGCAGGAGCACCTCCACCACTACGAGGCTCTAAAAACTGTACGCTATCTGCCACAACATCAGTTGTATATACACGCTTACCATCTTGTCCTTCAAAGCTACCTGTTTGGATACGACCTTCTACTCCAATCAAACTTCCTTTTTTCATGAAGTTCGCTAAGTTTTCAGCCTGTTTACGCCAAGCAACGCAGCTAATGAAATCTGCTTCTTTTTCACCTTGTTGGTTTGAGAATGTACGATTTACAGCTACTGTAAATCGAGTAGACGCAATACCATTCGGTGTGTAGCGCAGCTCAGGGTCTTTTGTTAGTCTTCCAACTAATACGACACGATTTATCATCAGAATGCAACCTCCTTTTCAGCATTTTGTTTAAAATTATTTTGCTTCTTCGCGTACTGCAATGTGACGAATGATATCTTCGCTGATGTTAGCAAGACGTGTGTATTCGTTGATTGCTTCTGAAGGAGCGTTTACTTTTACGATTTGGTAGTAACCTTCGCGGAAGTCTTGAATCTCGTAAGCTAAGCGGCGTTTGCCCCACTCTTTTGCTTCGATGACTTCAGCACCGTTAGAAGTTAAGATTTCGTTGAAACGTTCAACTAAAGCTTTCTTCGCTTCGTCTTCAATGTTTGGACGTACAATGTACATTAATTCGTATTTTCTCATCTGTTTACACCTCCTTATGGACTCAGGCTCTCCTGTTTACAGGGAGCAAGGAGTAAGCAATAAATATTACTCACATCAATGAATTGTAACACATTGGCATCTTTCTTTCAAGTCGCAATCAAATAATTCATTCGATATAATAAAGACCATAATTAATTTTATAAAGGAGAACTATTTCTATGCTACCAGATCAAGAACCTAATGTAATTGAATTAGATATGAAAAAGCTAATGATGGATAGTGTCGTTATTACTAGTGGTCTCTCTATATTATTTATTGCCATACAATATATTTGTCTAAAAGATTTTCAATTTTCGTTATGGAGTATGCTAAGTGGATTTGTCCTTTTTGTCATACTCTATATTGTGCTTATCGTTTTGCATGAGGCTTTTCATTTAATAGGGTTTATGATTTTTGGGGGTGTGCCCTACAAATCATTAAAATACGGTGTTAATTTAGAGCTTGGTATTGCCTACGCAACCACTGACCAGCTCCTCCCTAATCATGCTATGAAAAAAGCGTTGCTATTACCATTTTGGACAACTGGTATTGTACCAACCATTGCAGGTTTTTACTTTAACAGCACTGTTTTATTACTTGCTGGTGCCTTTTTAATAGCTGGAGCAGTCGGAGATTTTGCCATGTATAAGGAATTAAGGAAATATCCAAAAAACGCCCTTATACAGGACGATCCTCAGTTACCAAAGCTTTATGTTTATTCTCCACCAAAAAAGAAACTATCTCAAAAATAAACGCTTCTTTCTATCCTTATGGTGTTAAAAATCCATGTTGTGCAGCTGTACATAAATTTCTCCAAATTCGATTAATGGTCGCTGTTTCAATAATAGCGTCCATTCCAAGACTCCGAATGATATTGTTTGCAATATCCACACATACAGCTGCACTTTCCTTGCTCATTTGGGTAAATTGCTGAAGTTCTTGTTCTGTCAGTACAACCCCAAGCTTATGTTTTTGCCAATAGTCCGTTAGCATAGAATAAAATTGTTCTTCCACCTGTAAAAAGCGCTTTTTTTGCTGCATAAATAAAAATTGAAGTGCACCCACACGTTCACTATAAGTAGACTTCTTATTTTTTTGCTCCATTAGGGAAAAGGCTTCATCTAAAAAATTTTCTGTAATCCCTAGACAAACACTTAAAAAAGACGCTTCTGCAAAAGCAGTGAACGGAAAACTATGGACGACATTATTATAACTATTTTTACTAATGCCTAATTGGAATGTTTTATCAAACGGTATCCATACATCTTGAACACGAATCGTATGGCTTGCTGTAGCCTTTAAACCCATTGCTTGCCAGTCATTTATGATTTCCACTTGCTCACGGTTGACCGCGCAACTAATGATTTTATCTGTCATCTTGCCATCTTCTTTAATAAAACAATTCATTGTAAAGGTTGTAGCATAGTCAGCACCACTGCAAAACTTCCATTGCCCTGTTACGATATAGCCTCCATCCTTTTTTATGGCCGTACCGTTAGGATAGCCACTGCCCGCTATTACAGCATCACTTGGTGAAAAAATCTTTTCTCCTATTTCTTGATTTAACGTAGGAATAAACAGATTACCGCCTGTTCCAATGGTCACAAGCCATCCAAAGTTCCCATCAATAGCAGACATACGCTGAAACACTTTGATCCCTTCGATTAAATCTAAATCTTTCCCACCTAATTCCTTGGCAATAAACAGTTTAAATAGTTGTTGCTCGTAAATAACCTCTAATATATCTTGTGGTAACTTCCCTAACTGTTCGATTTCTAAAGCACGTTCTTTTATTTCTAATATGTTCATAATATCCCCCTGTGGAAATTGAAAATTCTGATATTATATAACCAAAAATAGGCTTTTCCAAACGTCACAATACTACGCTAGGAGAAGCCTATTATGTTTGTTTATTTATTAGCGTAAAACTGCTTAATCCTCTCACAGGTAAGTCAATAGAACAGCACTCGTTTACGATGCAACTTTCACATTACCTATGGTAGCACAGCGAATTCTATTTAGACGTTAAAGCGGAATAACATAATATCGCCGTCTTGTACAATATATTCTTTCCCTTCAAGACGTACTTTACCCGCTTCTTTCGCAGCAGCTTGGGAGCCTGCCTCTACTAAATCATTGAAAGCAACCGTTTCTGCTCGAATAAATCCACGCTCAAAGTCAGTATGAATGACACCAGCACATTGTGGTGCTTTCATGCCTTTACGGAATGTCCATGCACGTACTTCTTGTACCCCAGCAGTGAAGTAAGTAGCAAGACCTAGTAAATCATAAGAAGTACGGATTAGCTGATCTAATCCTGATTCTTTAATGCCTAATTCCTCTAGGAACATTGCTTTTTCTTCATCGTCAAGCTCTGAAATTTCTTCTTCGATTTTTGCACAAATTGTAATGACTTGAGCACCCTCAGCCGCTGCATATTCACGTACCTTTTGAACATATTCATTATTATCTGCATCTGCAACTTCGTCTTCAGACACATTTGCAACATACAGCATTGGTTTAATTGTTAATAGGTGAAGACCTTTAATAACTTTTAACTCGTCTTCTGATAGCTCGGCTGCACGAGCAGGACGGCCGTTTTCTAATTCAGCTTTGATTTTAAGAAGAATCGGTTCTTCAACCATCGCTTCTTTATCTTTTTGCTTCGCCATTTTGCTTACACGTTGTATACGTTTTTCAACTGATTCTAAATCAGCAAGCGCAAGCTCTAAATTAATGACTTCAATATCATCAATCGGATCTACTGCACCTGATACGTGTGTAATATTTTCGTCTACAAAGCAGCGTACTACTTGGCAAATTGCATCAACTTCACGGATATGTGCAAGGAATTTGTTCCCTAGACCTTCACCTTTAGAAGCGCCTTTTACAATCCCTGCAATATCAGTAAATTCGAATGCTGTAGGGACTGTCTTTTTCGGTACTACTAATTCTGTAAGTTTATCTAAACGTGCATCTGGTACTTCAACGATTCCTACGTTTGGATCGATTGTTGCGAATGGATAGTTTGCAGCTAAAGCGCCCGCTTTTGTAATTGCGTTAAATAGTGTTGATTTACCGACGTTAGGTAATCCAACAATTCCAGCTGTTAATGCCATAAATGGACACAACCTTTCTATAATCAGTTCAATTTTGTTGTTTTTATCCCGTATTTTAGGTGCTAAAATTCTTACTTCCAACAGTAAGTCCGTGTAAGCTGTATAAGCAGTTACAGACCAACATTCATTACTTCGTCTTAGCCGATGTGACGCTCTTAGTCTAAATTCCGTCCATAAATCAGTAAGATGGAAGTAACTACACACAATTCATTACGCCCCCACGTAATGGCGTCCAGATTTTTGCGAACCTGCTCGAAAATTATTTCTAAAAATCTGTAACATTCGCTTAGGGCATTGAACATGATTCAAGCGAGGTTAGATTCCTCAATGAATGTAAGTGCATAGGTAATATTCATCCCTTTAAGGACGTGTGAAGCAAGTTAGAGATTTCTGTATAACCCTATCTATTATATTGATTCGCCCATAAAAAGTCTAATACGCAAAAAGCTAGGCTTCATTTGCATGCTTCAGAACCTTTTTCATTTTTTTCTCAAATTCTCTACGTGGAATCATTACACTGTGTTGACATCCTTCACATTTAATGCGCACATCCGCTCCCATACGAATAATTTTCCACTCATTTGTGCCGCAAGGATGTTGTTTTTTCATTTCGACAATATCATTTAAATCGAACTTTTTCGCTTCCATCTTATTCACTACTCCCATCTTCTTTTCCACTTCCACCATATAACATCATTTTAGGTTATGCCATAGGAATATTATGTTCTTCAAATAGTTTTGTAACGTCACGACGAATAGTACGTGCCACGCCATATTGTTGTTGTGGTAATGTCTCTGCGGCGATGCGAATCGTTACCTCTTTACCTTTTACATTTTGTACACCTAAAAAGGTAGGTACTGCCACAAGCTCTTTATGATTTTCTTGAAGAGATTTTAAATATTGCTTAATGAGCATTTCCGCTTTTTCAAAATCTGCATCGATAGTCATTTGTAAATCTATAAAAATTTTCGAGTTATTGATAGAGTAATTGATCACTTCTCCTATTGAACCATTTGGAATTATAAATTGCTCACCAGTAGAACCTTTAATTTTCGTAGTACGTAACCCTATTTCTACAACTGTTCCTTCTGCTGCATTTATTTTAATATAATCCCCTACACCAAATTGGTCTTCAAAAATAATAAAGAATCCTGTAATGACATCCTTCACTAAGCTTTGTGCACCAAAACCAATTGCTAAGCCGACAATCCCTGCTCCTGCAAGTAAACCAGCGACTTTAATATTCAGCGAAGAAAGGATAGCTATAATAGCTGAAAAATAGACAACGTAGGAAATAACACTTTGTAATAATCTTGCAATTGTTCGTTGCCGACGCTCTGAGTGATTTAATGGTGAGCGCATGCGTATTAAGAATACTTTTTTAATAAATTTTTTACCTAATCGTACTGCTAACCACGATGCAATAAGGATTATCGTAATCTCAAAGGTTGCATCTATGACTTGATCCCAAAATGTTTCGGACGTCAGTGTTTCCCATTTTTTCTTAATAAATCTAGCGTTAAAATCCATTATTACCACCTCTTGAATAACTTGTTAAAAATTTGCGTATACTGCATAAAAATTGAGCACTTCCTCCAAATAAAAATGAAAGTGAGTTTTTTTATGAATACTATATCTAATTTAGTACTACCCTATTCTCTTCATCATGAAAGTAAAAATGCCGTATGGCAATTGAGTACATTATTTTTAGAGTATATCCCTTTCCATCATGAACGTCTTGTTTTTTGCTGTATCGGAAGTGACCGTTGTACTGGCGATACACTTGGACCTTTAACAGGTAGCTTTTTGAATAAGTCTGTTAGTTTTCCCTATGAAGTTGTTGGAACTTTAGAAGATCCATTGCATGCGCTCAACTTAGATACGAGAATACAGCAGTTACATCATCATACTACGAAACCTTTTATTATTGCGATTGACGCATGTCTAGGTAGTGAACAAAATGTTGGTCATATTGCTGTGCAAGATGGACCAATATTGCCTGGAAAAGCTGTAAAAAAAGAATTGCCCCCAATCGGTGACATTTCCGTTAAAGGAATCGTCAATATTGGAGGCTTTATGGAGATGCTTGTTTTACAAAATACTAGGTTGCATATATCTTACGCAATGGCTGAAAAGCTTTCAAGAGCCTTACTGCTTGCTGCACATCGTTACTCATTGAAAAGGATAGATGATGGCAACCATAATACCGACAACGACGATACCCGGCAACAAGTTGGCAGCCTTGATCTTTGTTAAGCCAGCTATATTTAAACCGATTGCTAAAATCATCACACCACCTACAGAAGTCATTTCTGTAATAAACATTTGTAATGCATCATCTGGAATATAAACGCTGATAACACCTGCAAAAATAGCAATAATCCCTTGATAAATAAATACTGGAACGGCTGATAATAGTACGCCAATACCTAAAGTAGAAGCTAAAATAATAGATGTAAATCCATCAATAATGCCTTTTGTTATGAGGACGTTATGGTCCTGACGCAGACCGCTATCGAGTGCACCTATTATCGCCATTGATCCAACAACAAATATTAATGAAGCTGTGACAAACCCTTCTGCAATATTAATTTGATTGTCGCTTTTACGCTTTTTACTAAAAAGGGATTCTACCCACTGTCCAAGTCGATTCATTTGCTTATCTAAATCTAGCCATTCACCTATTACTGTTCCTACTACTAAACTTACCACTAAAATTATAAAATTATTACTCTCAAAGCCCATTTTTATCCCTAATAGCGCGACAGATAAGCCAATAATTGATAATACAGAAGCTTTCATTGACTCAGGAATATTTTTAAAAATGCGTCCTACCAATGCGCCTACTACGATCAGTAGTGCATTAATTAATGCTCCTAAAATAACCACAAAAAGGCCTTCCTTCTCTCTAAAAAATAGAGAGCGCCTAGTATGTTGGCGCTCTAATTTACATTAATGGTCCATTAATCATCTTCTTGAATGTTTAATATTTCCAAAATACGTTCTAAGTCATCTTCTGAGTAAAATTCGATTTCAATTTTACCTTTATTATTTGCTTTTTTAATTTGGACATTAGTACCAAAATAATCTCTCAATTGAGATTCCTTCGCTACAACAAAAATATCCTTCTTCTTCGGCTGCGATGTTTCACGTGAAACTTCTTCATTTAAATTTTGCACTAAAATTTCAACTTGGCGAACGTTCAAGCCTTGCTTTATAATCTTGAGCGCAATTTCGGGAATTCTTCTTTTATTTTTCAACCCAAGTAATGCACGTCCTTGCCCCATTGATAATGTACCGTCATTCATTAATGCACGAACATCCTCTGGCAATGCTAATAATCGAACGTGATTGGCAATGTGTGGCCTACTTTTACCTAATCGCTTGGATAGCTCCTCTTGTGTTAAGTGCAAGTTTTCCATTAAACTTTGATATGCTTCAGCCTCTTCAATAACTGTTAAATCTTCACGCTGAAGGTTTTCTAATATTGCCAGTTCCATCATTTGTGAGTCTGTTAGCTCTTTCACAATCGCTGGTATTATATCTAGCCCAGCCATTTGCGCTGCTCTAAAACGACGCTCGCCCGCAACAATTTCATATTTCCTAGCTTTTTTTCGTACAGCAATTGGTTGTAAAATACCATGTTCATGAATCGAATCTGCTAATTCTTGCAATGCTTCTTCATCAAATATTTTACGAGGCTGAAATGGATTTGCGACGATTAGCTGTAGCTGTATTTCTTCTACTTGTCCGCTTTGTTCTAACGATTCTCCTGGAAATAGAGCACCAATACCTTTTCCTAAACCTTTAGCCATTTTTTATCACTTCCCTCGCCATCTCTAAATAAACTTCAGCTCCTCTTGATTTTGCATCGTAAATGATAATAGGCTGTCCATGACTCGGAGCCTCACTTAATCGTACATTACGAGGAATGATTGTTTTATATACTTTATCTTGAAAATATTTTTTTACTTCATCAATTACTTGTAAACCTAAATTAGTTCTTGCATCAAGCATTGTTAATAATACACCATCAATATATAGTTGCTGATTCAAATGTTTTTGCACTAAACGTACAGTTGACAATAATTGACTTAAACCTTCTAATGCATAATATTCGCATTGCACAGGAATAATTAATGCGTCTGATGCCGTTAATGCATTAATCGTTAAAAGCCCAAGTGATGGTGGACAATCAATAATAATATAGTCATAGTCCTCTTTCACATCTTGAAGTGCATGCTTTAAACGTACTTCCCTAGAAATCGTTGATACTAATTCAATCTCTGCCCCCGCTAGTGAAATGGTAGCAGGAACGATTGATAGATTTTCTACATTTGTTTGTTGAACAACATTTTCAACATTTTCGTCATCAATTAGGACATCATAAATACAACTTTGTATTTCACCTTTATTAATGCCAAGTCCACTTGTTGTATTGCCCTGTGGATCTGTATCAATTAATAGCACTTTTTTCCCTAAGTATGCCAGACAAG
The DNA here is from genome assembly GCF_015999545.1 of Lysinibacillus sp. JNUCC-52. Taxonomy (NCBI): domain Bacteria; kingdom Bacillati; phylum Bacillota; class Bacilli; order Caryophanales; family Bacillaceae; genus Lysinibacillus; species Lysinibacillus sp. JNUCC-52. The sequence goes on along the minus strand of NZ_CP065546.1, from coordinate 2,784,069 downwards.
CGCTCAAATTGACCGATGTCGTTGTTTTCCCTACGCCACCCTTTTGATTGGCGATTGCTATAATTCTACCCATTTAAAAGCACCTGCTTTCATCCATCAAAGTTTGCTTTGACAAATCCATTTGTAAAATCATTGTTCAATACCGCTATCTTAATTATCATTCTATCAAAAAAAACGAATAGAGTTGTATAAAATATTAAGAATATATACAAAAAAGGAGGCATCTTAGAAATAATTCTAAGATCCTCCTCTCTACAGAAGATATAGTACAGTGAAAAATACTTTTTTAGTATAATTAAATATTCATTAAGATTTCTTCTTTTTAGGGATTTTCACTGTAATTTGATAATATTCCTCGGTATCCTCTTCCTCTGTTTTAACCGTTATTCCACTTTTCGTCACCATTGATAGCGATTGCTTAATTGTATTCAAAGCAATACGAACATCTTTACTAATTGCTTTCCTTTTTGGCTTTACCTTTTTAGGCATATCTTCTTCTTGATCTGCCACTTCAGGATGTAGCAATGTATGAATGTGCTCTTCTAACTGGCGCACATTCCAATCATTTTCAATTGTTCCATGTAAAATTTCTAATTGCAACGGTTGATCTTTAATTGCAATTAGTGCACGGGCATGTCTTTCAGAAATTTGACGCTTTAAAATAGCTTGCTGCACTTCTTCAGGAAGCTTTAATAAACGTAATTTATTGGCTACCGTGGATTGTCCTTTTCCTAAACGTTGAGCCAGTGCTTCTTGTGTCAGTTCATGAAGCTCTAATAATTTTTGGTAGGCTACCGCTTCTTCAATTGCCGTTAACTCTTCACGTTGAAGGTTTTCAATTAATGCAATTGATGCTGTTTCCTTATCCGTTAAATTTCGTACAATCGCAGGAACTTCCGTCCATTGTAGCTTTTTCATTGCTCGATAACGACGCTCACCTGCAATGATTTCATATTGATTGTTTGCTGTGCTACGTACAACAATTGGTTGAATTACACCATGAGTATGAATGGTTCTTGATAATTCTTCAATTTTTTCGTCATCAAAAATAGTACGTGGCTGAAAACGGTTTGGTACAATTTGATCGATTGGAAGCTTAATGACCTCTTCTGTTGTACGAACCGCCTCTGCTTGTTCTACTTCATTTTCCACAATAGGCTCTGCTTTATTTCCGCCTCCAAAAAAACGTGAAAAAGGACTTTTCATCCAATTGGCACCACCTTTAAGTAACTATCTTGCTCTGTCTCATTCTATTATTATTTATTATATTTCCTAAAATGTATATAGTTCATAGATGTCATTTGCGTGAACCATCCATAACTAGTATGTATGCTCAAACTAGAGAAAATATTTTTCCAGTTTGAGAAGTTTCACATGAAACACTAATTATTGAATAGGTGTTTTATTTGGTACACCAGGTTTACGCGGGTATTTTTTTGGTGTTCCTTTTATTTTATCAAAAACATATAAAGTACGTTCACTTTCTTCAACAGGTAGAGAGAAAGAATATTCTTCTTTTAGTGAAACACCTAAAGTAACCAATGCTTTTTTTGCATCTTTTAATTCTTCAGGACCTGCGGAAGCCTTTAATGCAACAAAATAACCGCCCTGTTTTGCCAATGGCACACATAATTCTGATAGTACAGACAAGCGAGCTACTGCACGGGCTGTCACAACATCAAATTGCTCACGATATTTTACATTTTGACCGAATTCCTCTGCGCGAGCATGGACAAAATGCATATGATCTAACTGTAATTCATCACTTAAATGATTTAAAAATGTAATTCGTTTATTTAAAGAATCTACAATTGTTACTTGTAAATGTGGGAAGCAGATTTTAATCGGAATACTTGGGAAGCCCGCTCCTGCTCCTACATCACAAACTGTCGTTACCTTTGTAAAATCAAAATAAAACGAGGCACTAATTGAATCATAGAAATGTTTTAAATAGACGCCTTCAAAATCTGTAATAGCCGTTAGGTTCATCTTTTCATTCCACTCGACAAGCAGCTCGAAATACTTTTTGAACTGTGCAACTTGCTTTTCAGAAAGCTCAATGCCCTTGTCCTTCAATGCCTCAATAAATTGTTGTTCGTTCATGTAAGGTCTCCTTTTAAAAAATGGCTCAGTATTGTCTAAATGGTGATTGTCATGCCGAATAGGGGGCAATCAACCTTGAGTCATAACATAGCCTAAAAATAGGAAGCGGGCACAATGGTATGCCCGCCTCTTATTCACTTTGCTGTTACTCTATTATTCGCCACTTACACGCGCGATTTTTCCTTGTTCAATGTAGACAAGTAAAATCGAAATGTCTGCAGGGTTTACACCAGAAATTCGAGACGCCTGTGCAATAGAAAGTGGTGTAACTTGTTTTAATTTTTGGCGTGCTTCTGTTGCAAGACCTGAAATGGCGTCATAATCAATGTTTTCTGGAATTTTTTTATTTTCCATTTTATGAAGCTTTTCAACTTGTTGCAATGCCTTTTCAATATACCCTTCATATTTTAGCTGAATTTCGATTTGCTCTTTTACTTCATCCGAAAGTTCAATATCCGTTGGTATTAATGAAGAGACTAAATCATAGTGCATTTCCGTACGTTTTAATAAATCTGCTCCACGGATTCCATCTTTTAGCTCGCTACCGCCTACAGAGCGAATGGCAGATTGCGTTGCTTCGTTCGGTTTAATAATGACTTCACGAAGGCGGGCAATTTCATTTTCTATTAATGCCTTTTTCTCCATGAATTTTTCATATCGTTGCTGTGATAACATGCCCATTTTATAACCGTGTTCGACTAAGCGTAAATCTGCATTATCATGACGCAATAGTAATCGATATTCGGCACGAGACGTTAGAAGACGATAAGGCTCATTCGTACCCTTCGTTACTAAATCATCGATTAATACACCTATATAAGCTTCTGAACGGCTTAAAATCAGTTCTTCTTTACCAAGGACGTTGGCAGCAGCATTCATCCCTGCCATCAAACCTTGAGCAGCTGCTTCTTCATAGCCAGATGTTCCATTAATTTGTCCTGCTGTATATAAGCCTTTAATGCGTTTTGTTTCTAAAGTTGGCCATAATTGTGTTGGCACAATGGCATCGTACTCAATAGCATAGCCTGCTCGCATCATTTCAGCTTGTTCTAACCCTGGAATTGATTTTAGCAAACGTTGTTGCACATGCTCAGGTAAGCTTGTCGATAAACCTTGTACATAAACTTCTCTTGTATTGCGACCTTCTGGCTCTAAAAAGATTTGGTGGCGCGGTTTATCATTAAATCGCACGACTTTATCTTCAATTGAAGGACAATAGCGCGGGCCAGTTCCTTTAATCATACCTGAGTACATCGGTGAAAGATGTAAATTGGCTTCAATAATTTCATGTGTTTGAAGGCTTGTATATGTTAACCAACATGGAAGTTGATCCATGATGAATTCCGTTGTTTCAAAACTAAATGCCCGTGGGACATCATCACCTGGTTGTATTTCTGTTTTAGAATAATCAATTGTACGGCTATTTACACGAGGTGGTGTTCCTGTTTTAAAACGTACAAGGTCAAAACCTAATTCTTTTAAATTATCCGCTAAGCGAATGGAAGGCTGTTGGTTATTCGGGCCACTTGAATATTTCATATCGCCAATAATAATTTCACCACGTAGGAAAGTACCTGTTGTAACGATTACTGCGTCGGCACGATAAATGGCGCCAATTTGTGTAATAACCCCTTTTACTTCGCCTTCTTCGATAATTAACTCTTCCACCATAGCTTGGTGAATCGTTAAGTTTTCATTTTCTTCTAACACGCGTTTCATTTCGTGTTGATATAGTACTTTGTCCGCTTGTGCACGTAATGCACGTACAGCTGGACCTTTCCCTGTATTTAACATACGCATTTGAATATGCGTTTTATCAATAACTTTCCCCATGACTCCACCTAGTGCGTCAATTTCACGTACGACAATCCCTTTTGCAGGACCACCAATGGATGGGTTACATGGCATAAATGCAATCATATCTAAGTTGATTGTTAACATAAGCGTGTTAGCGCCCATTTTAGCAGCAGCATACGCAGCTTCTGCGCCTGCATGACCTGCTCCAATAACAATCACATCAAACGTGCCTGCCTCATATTGTGTTGGCATGCTCGTATCTTCCCTTCTCTAGTAGATTTATTTTCCTAAACAGAACTGCGAAAATAGTTGATTTATTAAGCTTTCTTGCACTGTATCCCCAATAATTTCACCAAGTATTTCCCAAGTTCTTGTAACATCTATTTGCACCATATCAACTGGTATTCCAGCCTGTGCTCCAGCTAATGCGTCCTCTACGGTCGCTTGCGCTTGGTGGAGTAATGCAATATGTCGTGCATTTGATACATATGTTAAATCGCCCGCTTCAATTTGCCCCTCGAAGAATAATGCAGCAATTGCTTCCTCTAATTCTGTTATTCCTTCTTCTTGTAAAAGAGATGTAGTCACAATACGATGACTACCTGCTAATTCTTTTACACGAGCTAAATCGATTTTTTGCGGTAAATCTGTTTTATTGACAATGACGATATAATCCATCGCCTCAATTGTTTCGAATAAGCGCTCATCCTCAATCGTTAATTCATCCGCATAGTTTAATACGAACAAAATTAAATCTGCGCTTTGTAACGCCTCACGAGAACGTTCCACACCAATTCGTTCCACAATATCTTCTGTTTCACGTATACCAGCAGTATCCACTAAACGAAGAGGTACACCACGGACATTTACGTACTCTTCTATAATATCACGAGTTGTACCTGCTATATCTGTCACAATCGCTTTATTTTCTTGCACTAAACTATTTAGAAGTGAAGATTTCCCTACATTCGGTCGTCCTAAAATAACAGTCGATAAGCCTTCACGTAAAATTTTGCCCTGAGATGACGTTTGTAAAAGTTTAATAATTTCATTGCGCACCCATGTACATTTTTCAAGCAATACGGGCACTGTCATTTCTTCTACATCATCATACTCTGGATAATCTATATTAACCTCTACTTGCGCTAATGTCTCTAGCAATGCTTGGCGTAAATCACCGATGAGGCGAGATAATTTTCCATCCATTTGACCAAGCGCTACATTCATCGCTCGATCTGTTTTTGCTCGAATTAAATCCATCACCGCTTCGGCCTGCGATAAATCAATACGACCATTTAAAAATGCACGTTTTGTAAATTCACCTGGCTCTGCAAGTCTTGCACCATTCGTTAATACTAATTTTAATACTCGATTAACTGATACAAGTCCTCCGTGACAATTGATCTCTATTACATCCTCACGCGTGAACGTTTTCGGTCCTCGCATGAACGATAGCATAACTTCTTCTACTACCTCGTTTGTTTTAGGATCTACTAAGTGTCCATAATGAATTGTATGTGAAGCCTGCTTCGTTAAACTTTTCCCACCAGGCGATTTAAATATTTTATCTGCAATGGCTACCGCTTCATCTCCACTTAATCGAACTATAGCAATAGCACCTTCACCCATAGGTGTGGATATCGCAGCAATTGTATCGAACTCCATTTTACTACCTCCTCAACGTTATCCACATGTGGATAATTAAAACCGATCAACACTTTCTAACATCTTAGACTAACATATTTTCGTTAAAATCTAAAGTAAGGACCATTTCCAATTGTGGATAAGCTAACATTTATTTATCGTTCAACATTTTTCACTGTGAAACGCAATAAACGACATGTTATGACTTGTTTTATTGCCACACATAATGATTCGTTTATACGACATAAAAAACGGCCACTTTATCATAGATAAAATGACCGTTTTTTTCATAGCATATGTCTGTATGCCTTTTCGTAAAGAAAGCTTAAGCCTTCTTTACTGGTTCGATAACTAAATAGCGATTCGGTTCTGTCCCTTCTGAATATGTTTCAATATCGAGACGATTCGCTAATTGATTATGAATAATTTTTCTTTCGTATGACTGCATCGGCTCAAATGCCACACGTTGATTTAAACGAAGTGCCTTATCAGCCATACGATCTGCCAGTTGCTCTAAGGCTACCTGGCGACGTTCTCGGTAGTTTTCAACGTCTAATTTAACCATCAGGAACTGTTTAGCCGTTTTATTTAATACAAGTTGTGTTAATTGCTGTAAGGAATTTAACGTTTGACCACGTTTCCCTATCAGCAGCGCTGCTTTCTCACTATTCAATTGAAACAGCACATATTTGCCTTCGCGCTTTGTTTCAATGTTTAGATCTTGAATGTCCAATTGCTCAGCTATACATACTAGGTAAGCTTTTGCCTCTTCGATCGGATTTATAGAGTGATCTTCTTCCTCTTTTTTTACTTCTGTAACTACTTGTTGAATAGCTTCGATGTCCATTGGTTGTTCTGAAACTTGTGAAATTAATTTTTCAACGTCATCCACTACCTTTTGTTCGTTCAATTGCTCAGTAGCTGCCTCACCTTGCTCAGCTACGATGGGCATTTCCGTAGTTGGACGAACTTGTACTTCCTTTACAGTCACACGCACTTCTGCAGAACGTGCTCCAAAACCTAAAAATCCTTTTTTACCTTCTTGTAAAACTTCAACATCTACTTGTTCACGGGTTTTGCCAAGTTTCTGTAACGCCAATGAGATCGCTTCTTGTGTTGTTGCGCCTATTTGCGTAAGTTGTTTCACTTTTTAGCCCCTCCATTTTGAGCAGGTTGTGTTTTATTTTTTTGCCAAGGTTTATAAATATACAGGTTTTGAAGAATCGAGATAATGTTCCCGATTACCCAATATAGTGATAATGCAGCTGGTAACGCCATACCAAAACCAATAATCATGAATGGCATAATATACATCATTATTTTCATTTGAGGGTTATCCATTGCTGGACCCGTACGTAAAACGAAAAATTGCATGATACCAGCAATTATTGCCAAAGCAGGTGCAGATTCTGCTAATGGGAAGATAAAGAAATTTCCTAAATCAAAAGCAGGTGTAGCATTCATTCGGCTAATCGCATGGTAGAAACCAATTAAAATTGGCATTTGAATGACTACTGGTAAACATCCAGCAACTGGGTTTACACCGGATTCACTCATCAGCTTCATCATTTCTTGCTGATATTGTTTCTGTGTTTGTGCATCCTTAGAAGCATACTTCTTCTGCAATTCCTTCAATTTCGGCTGAATTTCTTGCATTTTTTTAGAGCTCTTCGTTTGTTTAATCATCAATGGAAGAATCGCTAAACGAATAATAATTGTTACCGCAATAATCCCCCATGCATAAGTACCAAGTAAATCAGCAAAATATTTAATTGCTGATACTAGCGGCCAAACAATGAATTCATTCCAGAAGCCTTGGCTTTCTTTGGATATTGGTTCATTAAATTCTGTACATCCAGATAGTAGTAATGCTACTGATACTAGCGACAAAATTACCCAAAGTTGTTTCTTCAACCGTCTTCCCCCTACAATTACTATTCACTTTTCTTAAATCTATATGCGTTGTCTTTATTCAATTTTATTATGGAAAGAATAAAGTTATCAGTTATTTTATCATGCAAATTAGCTTTCACTCTACTAAATATGCCAATTATTATAGGCTCATGCAGTAAAGTGTTTACTTAATTTACATAAGTTATCGTGGAATCTTTTATAAGTGTACTTTATCGCCACTTTGGTTGCCGTATATATTACGATTTCTTTAAAACTCTAGCAATTCGTAGTACATGCTGCAAACTTTGTTTCACTTCATGAAAATCCATAGTGGCCGCCGGATGTCTGGCGATAATAACATAGTCCATATTCGGCTTTAGTTCATCTTTTAATTCATGAACGCTTTGTCGAATATAACGTTTAATTTGGTTGCGTGTTACCGCATTACCAAGTTTTTTACTAACTGATAAACCTACGCGAAATTCTGCTTGTCCCTCTTTCGGTAAAAAATAAACGACAAACTGTCGATTCGCGAAAGATTTACCCTTTTTAAACACCTTTTGAAAATCCTCATTCTTTTTCACTCGTTGGCGTTTTTTCATTACTTTCACCTGCTACTAAATTATACTTTTGATCCTTATCGGCTTCAAAAAATAAAGAAAAAAAAGACCACTGATGTGGCTCAGTGGACTTATTTTATGCTGATAAAACTTTTCTTCCTTTACGACGACGAGCAGCAAGAACTTTGCGACCGTTTTTCGTGCTCATACGTGCGCGGAAACCGTGAACTTTGCTGTGCTTACGTTTCTTTGGTTGGTAAGTACGTTTCATTGTATATAGACACCTCCTGAATGAAAGTTGAATTTTTCAACATACAGACCTGCATATTATATAAAGTAAACGGCTATTTTGTCAATGAATTTTATAAAATTCTTTTAAACCATATAATCTATATTTTTAATTTCCCTCTTTTAAATTATCCACAGAATACTTGTTTTTTTTACACAGACTTGTGTATAGTATTTTTTGCCGCATTTTTTATCCACAACTGTTATCTACAGCTTTTTCACATAAGCAGTGCTTGTGGACAACTCAAAAGTGAGTAAATCAAGGTTATGTGGATAAGTTTCATAAACTATTGAAATAGCTTTGTTTTTCTGATACGATTACTGTGCTTCACTTTGTTGAAAACTAAAACGAACTATTCTTTTATCCACAACTGTTGATATGCTGTGGATAATTTTTATCACAGCCTTTGGTTAAGTCTTATCCACAGCTTGTGATTTTGTGGATTAGTCGTAAAATGAACGTATTTACTTATCACATAAATGCACTATCTTTTTTTATTGCTGTATATGTATTGAACTGTAAAGGAGAATAGCAGCTTGGAACATTTAGAAGAATTATGGAATAATGTCCTGGCTCAAGTTGAACAAAAAATTTCTAAACCAAGCTTTGAAACGTGGCTAAAGTCTACAAAATTACTTTCTTACAATGGAAGTGGTTCGACAGTGACGATTGCCGCGCCAAATTCGTTTGCTCGAGACTGGCTTGAAAATCATTATATTCATTTGATTACAGGTATATTAACGGAGCTAACAGGCGAAGACTTGCTTATTAAATTTGTTGTTCAAAAAAACCAGGATTCGGACGATTTTGACTTACCAGCGCCGATTATCCAAGCAAAAAATAACGACCAACATGATATTTCACCAGGAATGTTAAATCCGAAATATACATTTGATACGTTCGTTATTGGCTCTGGAAACCGCTTTGCTCATGCTGCATCATTAGCTGTCGCTGAGGCCCCTGCAAAGGCCTATAACCCATTCTTTATCTATGGGGGCGTAGGGCTTGGCAAAACGCATTTAATGCACGCAATTGGCCATTATGTGTTAGAACATAATCCAAATGCAAAAGTCGTGTACTTATCATCAGAAAAATTTACGAATGAGTTTATTAACTCTATTCGTGATAATAAAGCACTCGATTTTCGCAATAAATATCGTAATGTAGATGTACTGCTAATTGATGATATTCAATTCCTTGCTGGAAAAGAATCTACTCAAGAAGAATTTTTCCATACTTTTAACACATTACATGAGGAATCCAAACAAATTGTCATTTCTAGTGACCGTCCACCTAAGGAAATCCCGACTTTAGAGGATCGCTTACGTTCTCGATTTGAATGGGGGCTTATCACAGATATAGCACCACCAGATTTAGAAACACGTATTGCCATTCTACGAAAAAAAGCAAAAGCGGACGGTTTGGATGTACCGAACGAGGTAATGCTCTATATTGCGAACCAGATTGACTCCAATATTCGGGAGCTTGAAGGTGCGCTTATTCGTGTCGTAGCGTACTCATCTCTAGTTAACAAAGATATTACTGCTACATTAGCCGCTGAAGCGTTAAAAGATATTATTCCTAATGCGAAGCCAAGAACTGTAACGATATTAGACATTCAAAATGCCGTAGGGGAGCACTTTAATATTCGTTTAGAAGACTTTTCAGCTAAAAAACGAACGAAACTAATCGCGTTTCCTCGACAAATTGCGATGTTTTTATCGCGCGAATTAACAGACTTCTCATTGCCGAAAATTGGCGAAGAGTTTGGTGGTCGTGACCATACTACGGTCATCCATGCTCATGAAAAAATATCTTCGTTGTTGAAAAATGACACTCAATTGCAACAAGATATTAAACAAATTCGTAGCATGCTAGGAAAATAATCTTGTGGACAACTCAAATATTTAAACACAAACTTATACACAGTCTATCTACATGTGGATAGACTGATTTTATTCACATAGAAGCACTTATCCACAAATCCACAGGGCCTATTACTATATCTTTTATATTTAAATAAATAAATAATATAAATATGTGAGGGAAAAGAAATGAAATTTGATATTTTACGTGACCGTTTACTAGAAGGTTTAAATGATGTCATGAAAGCTGTAAGTTCAAAAACAACTATTCCAATATTAACGGGGATAAAAATCGATGTAACAAACGAAGGAATTCGTTTAACTGGTAGTGATGCTGATATTACAATTCAAACATTTATTCCAGTAGAAGAAGATGGACAACAAATTATTCATATTACAGAAACAGGTTCTATTGTCGTACAAGCTCGTATGTTCAATGAAATCGTACGTAAATTGCCAACAAATGAAGTAGAAATACAAGTAACAACAGGTTTCCAAACGCATATTCGCTCAGGTAAATCGGAATTCCATTTAATTGGCTCAGATGCAGCGGAATATCCTTTATTACCCGAATTAACGGAAGATCAAAAATTTACTATACCTGCTGACCTACTAAAATCAATTATCCGTGAAACAGTGTTTGCAGTTGCTACTTCTGAAAGCAGACCCGTGTTGACAGGTGTAAACTGGCAGATAAAAAATGAAACATTAATCTGTGTTGCAACAGATAGCCACCGTTTAGCAAGACGTAAAGTTCAACTAGAAGATTTACCAGAAGTTGAACATAGTGTTGTTATTCCAGGTAAAAGTTTAAATGAGTTAAACAAAGTACTAGAAGACTCTACAAACCTTGTCCAAATTGTTATTACAAGTCAGCAAGTTTTATTTAAAACAGGAGATGTATTATTCTTCTCTCGCTTGCTTGAAGGGAACTATCCAGATACATCACGTTTAATTCCAGAAGAATATCAAACAAATGTAACGATTAACGGTAAAGCATTGTTACAAGCAATCGACCGTGCATCACTAGTGGCACGAGGTGATCGTAATAATGTCGTGCGATTTGAAATTTTAGATAGTCAAGCTGTTGAAGTTTCATCGAATTCTCCTGAGATTGGTAAAGTACAAGAAGAAATACCTGTAGAAGCATTAGAAGGGGAAGGCTTAAAAATTTCCTTTAGCGCAAAATACATGATGGAAGCATTAAAAGCGATTGATGGCCAAGATGTAGTCATTCAATTTACAGGCGCTATGAGACCATTTATTTTACGTTCTGTGCATGATGATGCGATTCTACAACTTATTTTACCAGTGCGAACATATTGATCATCTAATTTATATTAGTGGAGCAATGTAAAGAAATTGTGTTATGTTTACTTTATTTGGATAAACTTTAGGATAGTCGCGAGATGCGGCTATCTTTTTTTACTTATCATGCATTTTTAGGTATGATAGAGAGATAGACATTCTGTATTTGGAGGGTAACACAGCTATGAAAGACATTGAAATCGACGTAGAGTTTGTCACATTAGGGCAACTATTAAAAATGACCGATGCTATTAGCTCAGGCGGAATGGCAAAATGGTTTTTACACGAAAATGATGTTTACGTAAATGGCGAGGTAGACGATCGCCGTGGTCGCAAATTACGTAACGGAGATGTTGTAAATATCCCTGGGTGTGGCCGATTCCGAATAGTTGGGCCTACTGGACAATAAATTATGCATATAGAGCAGTTAAAACTTACAAATTACCGTAATTATGACGCTTTGGCGTTAAATTTCTCTCCAAAAATAAATGTATTTATTGGTGAAAATGCCCAAGGGAAAACAAATGTCATGGAATCTATCTACGTATTAGCGATGGCAAAATCGCATCGTACGACGAACGATAAAGAATTGATACGTTGGGATTCAGACTATGGTAAAATAGAAGGGGCCGTTCAAAAAAGGCATGGTATTTTACCGATTGAGCTTACCATTACGAAAAAAGGCAAAAAAGGTAAGATTAATCATATTGAACAAAGTCGCCTGAGCCATTATATCGGTCAAATGAATGTAGTGATGTTTGCGCCAGAAGATTTAAATGTTGTAAAGGGAAGTCCACAAATACGACGACGTTTTATCGATATGGAGATTGGTCAAATTTCGCCAGTCTACTTACATGATTTATTAACCTTTCAGAAGATTTTAAAACAACGAAATCATTATTTGAAAATGAATCAGGGCAAGTTAATGACTAATGACGTGATGTATGATGTTTATAATGAGCAGTATATTCACGCAGCTACCCAAATTATTCGAAAAAGATTTCAATTTATGGATTTGTTACAAGAGTGGGCAGAACCAATACATGCAGGAATTTCACAAGGCAAAGAAACTTTAGTTATTAAATACCGCACCGTAGCAGGTATTGATAAGGGACAGACAACGGGTGAAATTGAAGATATTTTACTTAAAAAGCTAATAGAGGTTAAGGACCGCGAATTCGATCGTGGCGTCACTATGGTTGGACCACATCGAGACGATTTACAATTTTTAGTGAACGACTATGATGTGCAAACATATGGCTCTCAAGGGCAGCAACGTACAACTGCATTATCATTAAAGCTTGCCGAAATTGAGTTAATTAAACAAGAAACAAATGAAACACCCATTCTACTTTTAGATGATGTATTGTCGGAACTCGACGATTATCGCCAATCGCATTTATTAAACACCATTCAAGGTGAAGTCCAAACCTTTGTAACGACTACAAGTGTTGATGGAATTCATCATGAGACGATGGAACATGCACAGCTGTTCCACGTGAAACAAGGTGCGATTGAAGAAAGTTAGCCAGGGAGTTTTTTAGATTATAAAAGAATGGTAATAGTCAGCTCGGTTGACTGTTCATTCATTTACACACAATGATGTTATGAAGGAGTAGATGGAAGCCGTGGCTATAGAAAACGAAGGTTTACAAGATCAAGCGTATGAAGCCGATCAGATACAGGTATTAGAAGGTTTAGAAGCGGTTCGTAAAAGACCAGGGATGTATATTGGTTCAACAAGTTCTAAAGGTCTCCACCATTTGGTGTGGGAAATTGTTGATAATAGTATTGATGAAGCACTTGCAGGATTTTGTACTGATATCTCTGTTACGATTGAAAAAGATAACTGGATTCGTGTAGAGGATAATGGTCGAGGAATTCCTGTTAGTATTCAAGAAAAAATGGGTAAACCAGCTGTCGAAGTAATTATGACAGTGCTCCATGCAGGTGGTAAATTCGGCGGTGGAGGATATAAAGTATCTGGTGGTCTTCATGGTGTAGGGGCCTCGGTTGTAAATGCTTTATCAGTTGAGACAATCGTTCAAGTTCATCGTGAGGGACATATTCACGAAATTAAATTTGAACGTGGTCAAACGAAACAAGCATTAACTGTTATTGGTGAGACAGATCATAACGGAACAACAACTCGTTTTAAAGCAGACCCTGAAATTTTCAAAGAAACAACAGTTTATGAATTCGATATTTTAGCACACCGTATTCGCGAACTAGCTTATTTAAATCGCGGTATTCGAATTACAATTGCAGATGAGCGTGAAGATGAGGTACGTTCTACTACATATCATTATGAGGGTGGTATTCGTTCTTATGTAGAGCACTTAAATAAATCTAAAGAGCCTATCCATGAACCAATCGATGTTCTTGGTGAAAAGGATGGTATTTCAATTGAAATAGCCATGCAATATAATGCAGGATTTTCATCGAATATTTTCTCATTCGCTAATAATATCAATACGTACGAAGGTGGTACACATGAGTCTGGCTTTAAAACAGCACTTACTCGTGTTATCAACGATTACGCACGTAAAAATGGTTTGTTAAAAGAAGCTGATGCCAACCTTACAGGTGAAGACGTTCGAGAAGGGTTAACGGCTATTATATCTATCAAGCACCCTGATCCTCAATTTGAAGGACAAACGAAAACAAAGCTTGGTAACTCAGAGGTAAGCCAAATTACGAATGCATTATTCTCAGATGGTTTTGAACGATTTATGTTAGAAAACCCAACAGTAGCACGTAAAATTATTGATAAAGGCTTAATGGCTGCTCGTGCACGTGTAGCAGCGAAAAAGGCCCGTGAATTTACACGCCGTAAGTCAGCGCTTGAAGTATCAAGTTTGCCTGGTAAACTTGCAGACTGTTCTTCCACAAATCCTGCTGAATGTGAAATTTACATTGTAGAGGGTGACTCTGCTGGTGGTTCTGCAAAATCTGGACGTGACCGTCATTTCCAAGCGATTTTACCTTTACGTGGTAAAATTTTGAACGTAGAAAAAGCACGATTAGATAAAATTTTATCGAATGCAGAAATTCGCGCAATGATTACAGCATTCGGTACTGGTATTGGCGAGGAATTTAATTTAGAAAAAGCCCGTTATCATAAAATCATTATTATGACGGATGCCGACGTAGACGGAGCGCATATTCGTACGTTACTGTTAACATTCTTCTTCCGTTTCCTACGACCGCTAGTAGATGCTGGCTATATTTATATTGCACAGCCACCACTATATCAAGTGAAGCAAGGTAAGCATGTTGAATATTGCTATGATGATATTGCGCTACAAGAGATTTTAGGAAGATTATCAAGTATGCCAAAGCCTGTTGTTCAACGTTATAAAGGTCTTGGGGAAATGAACGCAGAGCAGCTATGGGATACAACGATGGATCCAGAGCACCGCACATTGTTACAAGTAGAGTTAGATGATGCAATTAAAGCAAATGAAGCTTTTGAACGCTTAATGGGCGATGAAGTAGAACCTCGTCGTCAATTCATTGAAGAAAATGCGGTATACGCTAATTTAGATATTTAATTTTTCTTGAGGGGAGGTCTACACTTTGTCAGAACAAGAACGCTCCGGAGTAAAAGGAGTTAATATAACAGAAGAAATAGAAACATCCTTCCTCGATTATGCCATGAGTGTAATCGTTTCGCGTGCATTACCAGATGTACGTGATGGATTAAAACCAGTTCATCGTCGTATTTTATACGGCATGCAGGAGCTAGGTAATACAGCAGATAAAGCGTATAAAAAATCAGCACGTATCGTTGGGGATGTAATGGGTAAGTACCATCCACATGGTGACTCCTCTATTTATGATGCAATGGTACGTATGGCGCAAGATTTTAGTTATCGTTATATGCTAGTTGATGGTCACGGGAACTTTGGTTCTGTCGATGGTGACGGAGCTGCGGCGA
The DNA here is from genome assembly GCF_015999545.1 of Lysinibacillus sp. JNUCC-52. Lineage (NCBI taxonomy): Bacteria > Bacillati > Bacillota > Bacilli > Caryophanales > Bacillaceae > Lysinibacillus > Lysinibacillus sp. JNUCC-52. The sequence goes on along the minus strand of NZ_CP065546.1, from coordinate 2,768,670 downwards.
TGCGTTATACAGAATCACGTATGTCCCGCATTGCAATGGAAATGCTTCGTGACATTAATAAAAATACAATTGACTATACGGATAACTATGATGGTTCTGAAAAAGAACCAGTTGTTTTACCAAGTCGCTATCCAAACTTATTAGTAAATGGTGCGGCAGGGATTGCCGTTGGTATGGCTACAAACATTCCTCCACATAATCTTGGGGAAACGATTGATGGGGTGTTAGCACTATCTGAAAATCCTGCAATTACAACCGAAGAATTGATGGAAATTATTCCAGGACCAGATTTCCCGACTGGTGGAATAATTTTAGGACGTAGTGGTATTCGCCGTGCTTATGAAAGCGGTCGTGGCTCTATTATTATTCGAGCTAAAGTAGAAATTGAGCAAAAATCAAATGGTAAGGAAACAATTCTAATTCATGAATTACCTTATCAAGTAAATAAAGCAAAACTAATCGAAAAGATTGCTGAGCTCGTACGCGATAAAAAAATCGATGGCATTACTAATTTACGTGATGAATCTGACCGCCGTGGTATGCGAGTGGTTATTGAAATACGAAAAGATGCAAATGCTAACGTCGTTTTAAATAATCTATATAAACAAACAGCGATGCAATCAAGCTTCGGTGTTAATATGTTGTCGTTAGTAAATGGACAGCCAAAAGTAATGGGTATAAAAGAGATGCTTTATCATTATTTAGAGCATCAAAAAGTCATTATTCGTCGCCGTACTGAATTTGACTTAAAGAAAGCGGAAGATCGTGCACACATTTTAGAAGGCTTACGTATTGCACTTGACCATATCGATGAAATTATCGCGATTATTCGTGGTTCTCGTAGTGGGGAAGAAGCAAAACCACAATTAATGGAGCGATTTAATTTATCTGAACGTCAGGCGCAAGCAATTTTAGATATGCGTTTAGTTCGTTTGAGTGGATTAGAGCGAGAAAAAATAGAAGCTGAATATCAAGAGCTGCAAGTGCTAATTGCTGAATTAAAAGCAATCTTAGCTGATGAAGCTAAAATTGTTGATATTATTCGTACCGAAATATTAGAGCTTAAAGAACGCTTCAGTGATGCTCGTCGTACAGAAATAACATCTGGCGGTATGGAAATGATTGAAGATGAGGATTTAATTCCTGTAGAAAATTCAGTTGTTACTTTAACGCACAATGGTTATATTAAGCGCTTAGCTGCCAATACATACCGCAGTCAAAAGCGTGGTGGCCGCGGTGTACAAGGAATGGGTACGAACGATGATGATTTCGTAGAACACCTTATGAATACATCTACGCATGATACTATTTTATTCTTCACATCTAAGGGGAAAGTATTCCGTGCAAAAGGTTACGAAATTCCTGAGTATGGACGTACAGCTAAAGGTTTACCTATCGTTAACTTACTTAACATCGATAAAGGTGAAAAAGTTACAGCAATGATTCGCGTAGATTCATTCGATAAGGATGCTTATTTTATCTTTACGACGAAAACAGGTATTACGAAGCGTACGCCAGTATCTCAATTTGCTAATATCCGTACAAATGGCTTAATTGCTATTAGTTTACGAGAAGATGATGATTTAATTGCTGTTCGTTTAACGGATGGTATTAAGCAAGTTATTATTGGTACACGTGATGGGATGCTTGTTCGTTTCCAAGAAGAGGATATTCGTTCAATGGGGCGTACAGCAGGCGGTGTCCGTGGTATTAAACTACGTGATGGTGACGAAGTAGTTGGTATGGAAATAGTTGAACCAGGGCAAGAAATTTTAGTTGTTACCGCAAAAGGCTATGGTAAACGTACAACCGAAGAGGAGTATCGTTTACAGAGTCGTGGTGGCGTTGGTTTAAAAACAATTCAAATTACCGACAAAAATGGTCCTATGGTAGCTGTTAAAACCGTCGATGGTTCTGAAGATTTAATGCTTATTACTATCAACGGCATGCTTATACGTATGGATGTAAATGATATTTCATTAATCGGTCGTAGTACGCAAGGCGTTCGTTTAATTCGTTTAGGAGATGACGAACTTGTTGCTACTGTTGCGAAAGTAGAAAAAGAAGACGAAGATGTGTCCGATGAAAACGAAATTGAAAATGAAAATGAGCAAATAGAAGAATAAAAAAAGACCGATGAAGACAGCACTTGTTGCTGCTCATCGGTTTTTATTATATATCATGAAAAATAAGTAATAATTTAGAAATTCGTGATAATATATTATTAGACCTTAGTTTAAGTAAGTGAAATAGTAAAGAGGTGTTTAATTTCGTGGAAACGGTACATGTCCCAATTTCAGAATTACGTTTAGGAAAAGTTATTTCTGAAGATATTTTTGCTAATACACAATATCCTATTATCTTCAAAGATACAGTAGTATCTCATGAACATTTACAAGTTTTTAGTGCTTTTAATATTTCAAGAGCTCCTGTATATAAAGATAATGTAAAGGAAGTTTTAGTAGAAACCGAACAAGAAATAGATTTTGCTATCCTACCAGAAGCCATCCCAACATTTAAAAGAGTATACGACAATTCTGTTGAACAATTTAAAAGAGAGTTCAAAAATTGGGAAGCTGGTGCAAAAGTAGATATTACAAAAGCTCGTACAATTATTTTGCCTTTATTGGATATGGTATTAGAAGATCGTACAATAATTTTCAATTTAAACGAGTATTCTAATCCTAAAGATTATTTATACCATCATTGTGTAGGTACAGCTTTGATTTCTTCCGTTATTGCTCAAAAATTAGGTTATGATAAAGGGCTAACAATTCAAATTGCAATTGGCGGTTTATTAGCAGATTGCGGAATGGCTAAAATCCATCCACGTATTCGAGATAAAAAAACGTCATTAACCGAACAGGAATTTGCAGAGATTTATAAACATCCTATTTATAGCTACAACATGGTAAAGGATTTAACAATCTTAAAAGATACAATAAAAGAAGCAATTTTTCAGCATCATGAGCGCTTAAATGGAAGCGGCTATCCTAAAGGTGAGAAAATCGCTAATATATCTATCTTTGCACAGATTATTGCTGTTGCAGATGTTTTTCATGCTATGACATGTGAACGCATCTATCGATCTAAACAATCTTCGTTTAAAGTTATAGAAATGATTAATGAGTCTGAGTTTGGAAAGTTTGATATTAAAGTAGTTAGAGCACTAATTGATTTAGTTGCAGACTTACCTATCGGTACAATTATTGAGCTTTCAAATCTTGAACGTGGAGAAGTAATGTTTGTTAATAGATTTGCTCCAACTCGTCCAATTATTAAATTAAGTATTACAGGAGAGATTTTTGATTTAGGTAAAAATCGCACTTTCTATATTTCACGAATAATTACAAATGAATAATAGAACAAAGTATTAATAAGGCAGTCATTAAGCATCTAGATTGCCTTTTTAATTTGCATAATATAAGGAGAAAATCCATGTCATTAAAAACTATTTTAATTTTTTTAGAGAAAGTGTTGACATAGATTATGAAACTTGATATTATTAATGAGTCGCCAAGAGGTGACGCACTAAACGAAACAAAATGAACCTTGAAAACTGAACAAGCAAAACGTAATCAATATAGTTTTTAGTAGCTAACTTCGTTAGCGAACGAAACAAAATTTTGGACATCAAAATTGATGCCAGCAAAACAATTTGAGCTAATCAAATTTCTTTTATGGAGAGTTTGATCCTGGCTCAGGACGAACGCTGGCGGCGTGCCTAATACATGCAAGTCGAGCGGACAGATAAGGAGCTTGCTCCTTTGACGTCAGCGGCGGACGGGTGAGTAACACGTGGGCAACCTACCCTATAGTTTGGGATAACTCCGGGAAACCGGGGCTAATACCGAATAATCTTTTGTCTCTCATGAGACAATTCTGAAAGACGGTTTCGGCTGTCGCTATAGGATGGGCCCGCGGCGCATTAGCTAGTTGGTGAGGTAACGGCTCACCAAGGCAACGATGCGTAGCCGACCTGAGAGGGTGATCGGCCACACTGGGACTGAGACACGGCCCAGACTCCTACGGGAGGCAGCAGTAGGGAATCTTCCACAATGGGCGAAAGCCTGATGGAGCAACGCCGCGTGAGTGAAGAAGGATTTCGGTTCGTAAAACTCTGTTGTAAGGGAAGAATAAGTACAGTAGTAACTGGCTGTACCTTGACGGTACCTTATTAGAAAGCCACGGCTAACTACGTGCCAGCAGCCGCGGTAATACGTAGGTGGCAAGCGTTGTCCGGAATTATTGGGCGTAAAGCGCGCGCAGGTGGTTTCTTAAGTCTGATGTGAAAGCCCACGGCTCAACCGTGGAGGGTCATTGGAAACTGGGAGACTTGAGTGCAGAAGAGGATAGTGGAATTCCAAGTGTAGCGGTGAAATGCGTAGAGATTTGGAGGAACACCAGTGGCGAAGGCGACTATCTGGTCTGTAACTGACACTGAGGCGCGAAAGCGTGGGGAGCAAACAGGATTAGATACCCTGGTAGTCCACGCCGTAAACGATGAGTGCTAAGTGTTAGGGGGTTTCCGCCCCTTAGTGCTGCAGCTAACGCATTAAGCACTCCGCCTGGGGAGTACGGTCGCAAGACTGAAACTCAAAGGAATTGACGGGGGCCCGCACAAGCGGTGGAGCATGTGGTTTAATTCGAAGCAACGCGAAGAACCTTACCAGGTCTTGACATCCCGTTGACCACTGTAGAGATATAGTTTTCCCTTCGGGGACAACGGTGACAGGTGGTGCATGGTTGTCGTCAGCTCGTGTCGTGAGATGTTGGGTTAAGTCCCGCAACGAGCGCAACCCTTGATCTTAGTTGCCATCATTTAGTTGGGCACTCTAAGGTGACTGCCGGTGACAAACCGGAGGAAGGTGGGGATGACGTCAAATCATCATGCCCCTTATGACCTGGGCTACACACGTGCTACAATGGACGATACAAACGGTTGCCAACTCGCGAGAGGGAGCTAATCCGATAAAGTCGTTCTCAGTTCGGATTGTAGGCTGCAACTCGCCTACATGAAGCCGGAATCGCTAGTAATCGCGGATCAGCATGCCGCGGTGAATACGTTCCCGGGCCTTGTACACACCGCCCGTCACACCACGAGAGTTTGTAACACCCGAAGTCGGTGAGGTAACCTTTTGGAGCCAGCCGCCGAAGGTGGGATAGATGATTGGGGTGAAGTCGTAACAAGGTAGCCGTATCGGAAGGTGCGGCTGGATCACCTCCTTTCTAAGGATATTTTCGGAATACAAACCTTGGGTTTGTAAGATTACGTTTTGCGTTCAGTTTTGAAGGTTTATAAACAATATTATAAAACTTCCAAGAGGGCCTATAGCTCAGCTGGTTAGAGCGCACGCCTGATAAGCGTGAGGTCGATGGTTCGAGTCCATTTAGGCCCACCATATATAACCTCTTGGGGCCTTAGCTCAGCTGGGAGAGCGCCTGCCTTGCACGCAGGAGGTCAGCGGTTCGATCCCGCTAGGCTCCACCAATTTATTATTTGTTCTTTGAAAACTGGATAAAACGACATTGAAATTGTAACAAACACATTTATTTTTTTAAGTTTTTTTATAGGCTTAATAACATTAAAAGGTTTCGAGATACGAGTAAGACAAGGAAGCGATTGAGTGAGTGAAGGAGCGTACTTTCGTACGTGACTGATTGAACGAATGAAGCTGACGCTGTATTACGATGTATATCGGAAGCTGTAGGTTAAGTTATTAAGGGCGCACGGCGAATGCCTTGGCACTAGGAGCCGAAGAAGGACGGCACTAACACCGATATGCTTCGGGGAGCTGTAAGTGAGCTTTGATCCGGAGATTTCCGAATGGGGGAACCCACTACGTTTAATCGCGTAGTATCTTGACGTGAATACATAGCGTCTTGAAGGCAGACCCAGGGAACTGAAACATCTAAGTACCTGGAGGAAGAGAAAGAAAAATCGATTCCCTGAGTAGCGGCGAGCGAAACGGGAAGAGCCCAAACCAAGAGGCTTGCCTCTTGGGGTTGTAGGACACTCTATACGGAGTTACAAAGGAATGAGTTAGATGAAGCGACTTGGAAAGGTCCGCCAGAGCAGGTAAAAGCCCTGTAGTCGAAAGTTCGTTCCCTCCAGAGTGGATCCTGAGTACGGCGGAACACGTGAAATTCCGTCGGAATCCGGGAGGACCATCTCCCAAGGCTAAATACTACCTAGTGACCGATAGTGAACCAGTACCGTGAGGGAAAGGTGAAAAGCACCCCGGAAGGGGAGTGAAAGAGATCCTGAAACCGTGTGCCTACAAGTAGTTAGAGCCCGTTAATGGGTGATAGCGTGCCTTTTGTAGAATGAACCGGCGAGTTACGATTACGTGCGAGGTTAAGCTTTAGAAGGCGGAGCCGCAGCGAAAGCGAGTCTGAATAGGGCGAATTAGTACGTGGTCGTAGACCCGAAACCAGGTGATCTACCCATGTCCAGGGTGAAGGTGAGGTAACACTTACTGGAGGCCCGAACCCACGCACGTTGAAAAGTGCGGGGATGAGGTGTGGGTAGCGGAGAAATTCCAATCGAACTTGGAGATAGCTGGTTCTCTCCGAAATAGCTTTAGGGCTAGCCTCGTGATGAGAATACTGGAGGTAGAGCACTGTTTGGACTAGGGGGCCATCCCGGTTTACCGAATTCAGACAAACTCCGAATGCCAGATATTTATACACGGGAGTCAGACTGCGAGTGATAAGATCCGTAGTCAAAAGGGAAACAGCCCAGACCACCAGCTAAGGTCCCAAAGTAATCGTTAAGTGGAAAAGGATGTGGCGTTGCACAGACAACCAGGATGTTGGCTTAGAAGCAGCCATCATTTAAAGAGTGCGTAATAGCTCACTGGTCGAGTGACGCTGCGCCGAAAATGTATCGGGGCTAAACGATTCACCGAAGCTGTGGATTGACATCTACGATGTCAGTGGTAGGAGAGCGTTCTAAGTGCGTTGAAGTCAGACCGGAAGGACTGGTGGAGCGCTTAGAAGTGAGAATGCCGGTATGAGTAGCGAAAGACGGGTGAGAATCCCGTCCACCGTATGACTAAGGTTTCCTGAGGAAGGCTCGTCCGCTCAGGGTTAGTCGGGACCTAAGCCGAGGCCGATAGGCGTAGGCGATGGACAACAGGTTGATATTCCTGTACCACCTCCTCACCGTTTGAGAAATGGGGGGACGCAGTAGGATAGGGTAAGCGCGCCGTTGGTTGTGCGCGTCCAAGCAGTAAGGCGTGTGTGTAGGCAAATCCGCACACTGTAACGTTGAGCTGTGATGGCGAGTCCGTATGGACGAAGTTCCTGATTTCACACTGCCAAGAAAAGCCTCTATCGAGGTGAGAGGTGCCCGTACCGCAAACCGACACAGGTAGTCGAGGAGAGAATCCTAAGGTGTGCGAGAGAACTCTCGTTAAGGAACTCGGCAAAATGACCCCGTAACTTCGGGAGAAGGGGTGCTCTTGAGCGTGCAAGCGCACGAGAGCCGCAGTGAATAGGCCCAGGCGACTGTTTAGCAAAAACACAGGTCTCTGCAAAACCGTAAGGTGACGTATAGGGGCTGACGCCTGCCCGGTGCTGGAAGGTTAAGAGGAGTGGTTAGCGCAAGCGAAGCTGCGAATTGAAGCCCCAGTAAACGGCGGCCGTAACTATAACGGTCCTAAGGTAGCGAAATTCCTTGTCGGGTAAGTTCCGACCCGCACGAAAGGCGTAACGATCTGGGCACTGTCTCAACGAGAGACTCGGTGAAATTATAGTACCTGTGAAGATGCAGGTTACCCGCGACAGGACGGAAAGACCCCGTGGAGCTTTACTGTAGCCTGATATTGAATTTTGGTACAACTTGTACAGGATAGGTAGGAGCCAGAGATCTCGGAGCGCCAGCTTCGAAGGAGGCGTCGGTGGGATACTACCCTGGTTGTATTGAAATTCTAACCCATGCCCCTTAGCGGGGCAGGAGACAGTGTCAGGCGGACAGTTTGACTGGGGCGGTCGCCTCCTAAAAGGTAACGGAGGCGCCCAAAGGTTCCCTCAGAATGGTTGGAAATCATTCGTAGAGTGTAAAGGCACAAGGGAGCTTGACTGCGAGACCTACAAGTCGAGCAGGGTCGAAAGACGGGCTTAGTGATCCGGTGGTTCCGCATGGAAGGGCCATCGCTCAACGGATAAAAGCTACCCCGGGGATAACAGGCTTATCTCCCCCAAGAGTCCACATCGACGGGGAGGTTTGGCACCTCGATGTCGGCTCATCGCATCCTGGGGCTGTAGTCGGTCCCAAGGGTTGGGCTGTTCGCCCATTAAAGCGGTACGCGAGCTGGGTTCAGAACGTCGTGAGACAGTTCGGTCCCTATCCGTCGTGGGCGTAGGAAATTTGAGAGGAGCTGTCCTTAGTACGAGAGGACCGGGATGGACACACCGCTGGTGTACCAGTTGTCTTGCCAAAGGCATCGCTGGGTAGCTATGTGTGGACGGGATAAGTGCTGAAAGCATCTAAGCATGAAGCCCCCCTCAAGATGAGATTTCCCATTACGCAAGTAAGTAAGATCCCTCAAAGACGATGAGGTAGATAGGTTCGAGGTGGAAGTGTGGTGACACATGGAGCTGACGAATACTAATCGATCGAGGACTTAACCAAAAAAGTTTGAAACATTCAATGAACCGTTTATC